>JAEWAQ010000041.1 GCA_023391635.1 Bacillota bacterium
CCGATGCGATCGTTGCTTCGATCGTTGTACTTGCGTCGATCCATAGGTACCCCTGACGCAAGACTTGCAAACTCATGTTGGGCGTGCCGTGGCCACTCACGTACAACAATTGATACCACAGCCTGCGCTCGTCATTGACATTCGGGTTCGGCCGCATTCGCAGCAAGTACATCTGCAGCCCGCCACTCGGGTCTGGTTGGACGTTAGCTGCAAGGCCATTCCACGGTGTAAAGGTACCTTCGGGGAGGATATCGAACGTGGCGGTTACCATGTAGCTCGATCCGAGCTCAACGTCCGATCTGGTGATCAGACGCTCTCGGGCATCATTCTCGTTACCGACGGGACGAAGGCTCCCCTCCTCAACGATCCATTCGCCTATGTGCGACTGCCATTCGTCCGCCAGGTCGTTGCCTTCGAAGCTGTCAAAAACGGTGAGGTCATCGTCAGCCCATGGCGCCGCGAATGAGTGCGGGATCAGCACCACCAACATCACAACCGAGATGAATGCCGCTAGCAGCATTTCGAATCGCCGTCTTGATCGAGTTGAAGCAACTGTATTCATGGTGGACATCCTCCTCGTATAATAAGTTTAGAAATGGATTTTAAGCTTTTTTCCAGTTGATCCGGACAACCGCTGGAGTCCATCATGACCACCACCGGACTTGCGAGAGCCGGCAACATCCGAAGGAGGCACGGTTCATGCGGCGGTTTCTTCGCGAATCCGCCCGATACGTCGCGGACAAGGCCGGCAAACGGTTCCCGGTTATTGCAGCAGGTCTTTGTTCTGTTCATACCACGCTTGCACTTTCTGCTCGATCGCCGCTCCGCCAAGATTGTTCCATTCGGCCCGAATCTGCTCGACCGCCCAATCGGAAGTCAGTTCCTTGGTCATCGTCGCCTTGTCGATCACTTCGAACCACTTCTTCTGAAGTTGACCGTAGATATCCGTGAACTCCGTAACGGGAGGCGTGTACGGGAAGTCCTTGCGATAAGCAACTTCTGCGCTTTCCCGCAGCGCTTGCGCCTGCGCCTGCTTCACCTTCTGGTCCAGCGGGTCGTCGCTCGCCTGCGCCAGCAGCGAATCCGGCGTCAGCTCCTCTTGCATGACCAATCGGTATTCATACGCCCACCGCACTTCGTCCATATATTTCTGGGCATCCTTGGTGACCGGGACGTTATTCTTCAATTCGTAATGAACGCCCTCGTCTCCATAGGTAAGCCCGTACCAGCCCTCGCCGATCTGCCAGTCAATGAATTGCATCGCCGCGGCGGGGTCCTTCATATCTTTGTTGAACAGCGTGAGAAGGAAGTTGGGCACCTCCTGCTGATAGCCGTTGCGACCGTACTTCGTGGCCAGCGGAGACAGCGCGGTGATTCGTGCATCCGGCTGATTCTGGAAAAACTCCAGTGACACGCCCGCCGTATAGATATCGAAGCGAATACCCGATTGGCCCGTGTTCCACAACTGGGTTTGCCTTGCTCCGTTCGTATCCGTAATGTACTCGCTGTCGATCAGCTTCTCGTCGTAAAGCGTCTTGCGGAAGTCGACCGAGGACTTGAACCGATCCGTGAAGAACGATAACGTCGCCCGACCGTCTTCGACGTACCACTCGCCGCCGCGTGCCATGAACAGATCTTCAAGCACGGCCGAGTGGGCGGAACCTACGCTGATCGGTATCGTGTCGTCTACGCCGTTGCCGTCCGGATCGCCGTCGCGGAATGCCCTGGCCACCTCCAACAGTTCGTCGACCGTGGTCGGGGTGTTCAGCTTCAGCTTATCGAGCCAATCCTGGCGAATCCAGATCGTCGTCAACGCTCGCGTATTGCGCAGGCTGGCTACCGCATACGTCTGACCGTCGAACGTCACGTACGGCTTCAGCTCCGGGTGCTCCTCGAGGTATTGCTTATACACGGTGCTATACTTCTCGATATACGAATCGATCGGCTGAGCAACGCCTTGGCTGACGAATCTGGACAGCATGTTCCGATCGTACGAGGTGATCAAGTCCGGCGCTTGCCCCGAGGCGACGAGCACGTTGAACTTGTCTTGCTCCTGCCCTCTCGGAATCGGCACCCACTTGACGTTGACTCCGGATTGCTCGTTCATCCGCCTGGTCCACCGATTGTCCTCATACGTGCCTTCGCTTGCGGGGACAAGCCCTCGATCGTAGACGGATGCGGAGAAGCTGCCGCCCTTCTTGACGGCCGTCTCCGTTCCGCCGCTATCCGCGCTTGCGCTGCTTCCTGCCGTTGCGGTCGTCGGCTGCGGCTGCGCGTTGCTCCCGTTATCGTTGTTGCCGCAAGCCGTAGCGGTCAACAAGACCGCGCCCAAGAGTACTCCTGCAATCGCCGAACGTACACCCTGTTTCATTTCATGCGCCTCCCTTGTGTATATCGCGGCGATCATTCGTACCGTCCGCTCTCTCAACCCTAACAAGCCGATTGGGAACGTGCCAAGTGACATCTTTCGTTAACCCTTGCATTTATCACTATTCGCTTGTCCGAATACAAAATGACAACTCGGGCACAAAATGAAAGTAGCCTTCGCGTTTGACAACGCTTACTATAGATACTATACCGGACTTGCGAGAGCCGGCAACATCCGAAGGAGGCTCGGTTCATGCGGCGAAGTGTCTCTTACCGGGCGCTGGGCATCTATGCGGCTCTGCTGTTCATCATCATCATGGGCACCGTCCTGGTCTCCTATATCGGCGGCACCCAGCAGTTGCGCCGCGAAACGGTCCAGTCCAACTTGAACATGCTGAACCAGATCGTCATCCGCGTGGAGAATGCGCTCGATACCGTGGATCGCACTGCCATACAGTTTTTACAGAACAACGACACTTCCTATTATTTCGCTTCTCCTTATACGAAGAACAGCGAGTACTTGCTTAAGGTCCGGGCTGTCCAGAACCAACTGATCGCAACGAAAGACGCGACCCCTGCCATTCATAGCTTCCATCTGCTCAATCTCAAGACGGGGATGGTGCTGAGCAACTTGGGCCATGCTCCCAAGGACAGCGTCTCGGAATGGTCGATGCTGGCTCCGTTCGCCGATTCGACCGCCTACTACAACTGGACGGCTCGCGAGGCGAGGCTCTCCGGCGATGCTGCGGCGCATCTGTTGACGCTGGTCCGCTATTATCCGATCGCGGAGCGTCCGCAGAACCGCACCGGTGTATTTGCTGTCCATATGGAGGAAAGCGTCATCTCCAGCATGTTCAACGATCTGCAGTTCAGCGGCAACGGCAACGTTATGATCATCGACGGGCAAGGCGACATTATCGCCCATACCGACCCGCAACGCATCGGCCAACCTGCAAACCTCCAGATCGTCATTCCCGACAATCAAAAAAGCGGATACAAATACGATAAAAAGTCGAAGCCCGCGGAATGGACCTTCTACGCTTCGGTGCCCGGCACCGATTGGAATGTGTTGTACAGTGTGACACAAGCGCAGATGAGCCGGATCTACTTCACCATCCGCAACGTCCTGCTACTCATCGCCGGCGGCATGCTTCTGCTGTCGCTGGTATCCGTGTTCGTTGTGAACCATCGTTTATTCCTGCCCATGGAACGGTTCATCCGTAGAACCGAGCTGCTCCTCGGCAAACTTCAAGGCGCCCCTCCCGGGCAGTCCGCGCAAGGATCCGACGGCCTCGGCTTGCTGGAGGGCCGGCTTCAGCATGTCATCGTGCGCTATACGGAAGCCGAACAGCAGATGAGGGAGGCACGGCCCGTGCTTAAGCTGCGAATTCTGCTCGATATCGCAACCGGTCACCGCCAGAAATTCGAGTTGGCTCATTCCTATATGAATCATGTCGGCATCCGGCTACATACCTCGCATTATATCGCAATGATAATCGAGCTCGATCATCCTTCGCTGCTGGAGAACATGACGGACATCAATCTTTATCTGTATGCGGTATGCAATGTCGGGGAGGAGTTGATCGACGCCAGCAATCAGGAGCTGTGCGGCGCAGCCGTACAGATCAACGAGCTTCAGGCTCTGCTCCTGCTCAGCTTCCCGAACGGAGATGCCGCTCGGAATACTCGGCAGGCGGAGCAGTTGGCAAGGGAGCTGCAGCAATGGGCGCAGGCTTATCTGAGCAGATCGATCAGTATCGGTATGGGATCGCATCAGACCGAATTCGCGCATATTAACCGCTCCTATCAGGAAGCGAGGCGCAACATCCATTACAATCTGGTTACCGGCCAGAACTCCATCATTACCAATAACAGCATCGCTTTGACCCAATCGGCCAACTGGATCGAGCTGTTCTCGTTAGCGGACCAACTGCAAGAAGTCGTCTGGCAGGCGAATCGCGAGCAGATGGGCGAGCTGCTGCACCGCTTGTTCGCGGAGGCGAGCCGCAGTCAGCTTTCGGACAAAGTCGCCCTGCCCTTCATCCTTCAGACGATCTATCGCATCGGCAAGCGCACGAACGACCCGGATATTATGTATGACTTGCAGCACCGTCATATGCGGATCGAGCATGACCTGATCCGTTGCGGTACGCTGCAAGCGATGCAGCGCTACGTCGAGCCCATCATGCTTACATTCATCGAGACGCTGCGCAGCAAGCGTACCGCCAAGCATAAGGATGCGGAGCTGGTCGCAAGCGTCGCCGCCCATATCTCGGGGCATTACGATAACAGCGAATTATCCCTGTCCCTGCTGGCCGATCTTCACGGCATCAGTCCCAATCATCTGAGCAAGATCTTCAAGGCCGAAACCGGTATCAACTTTGTGGACTATGTCATCGCCGTTCGAATGAAAGCCGCGCAGGACCTGCTGCTTCACGGCAAGGACACCGTCCATCATATCGCCGGGAAGGTCGGATACGTCAATGTCACCAGCTTCATGCGCAGCTTCAAAAAGCATTCGGGCATGACTCCGTCCGCGTATAGACAGTCCCATTAGCGCTTAATTCCGCAAAAACCCCAACGGTAATAGGGTACTCTCACCAAGAGGACCAAAGGCAGCTGAAATCCTGGTAAGCGAAAAACAATGCAAATACTGGAACAACTGATTCTGCGGCGAAAGACACCGCCGCTGCTGCATATATTTGGCGTACACGTCGTGTCGATCGGTGAAATGACGGGGATACAGGCATTGGAGCGACTTCATCTCTTACTTCAGATGAAGCCCGAATTGGTGGAACGGCAAGTATTTGAATACATCCGTCATGGCACGCTCAGTCTCATTTCGGGCTTGACGGTAACCTTGGGTAAAATCGTTTCATCCACAATGGGGCCGACATGTCACGAAAACGATTTTTTCACCTCTACGATTTTCAGCCCAAAAGACCATTCGCCGGACGTTCGATCATGCTTTGTTCGTAGTTAAACTACCCTTCGACCAGCACCGCGCCGAACTGGTTCCGGAACATGCCTGCATACACGCCGCCTTCCCGCTCCAGCAGCTCCTCGTAGGAGCCTCTCTCGACGATGGTGCCGCGGTCGATGACCATGATCGTGTCCGCGTCGCGGATCGTGTTGAGCCGGTGGGCGATGACGAAGCTCGTTCGTCCATGCAGCACGCCATGAAGCGCGTCTTGGATATGCAGCTCCGTTCGCGTGTCGATGCTGCTTGTCGCTTCATCCAGAATCAGGATCGGCGGATCCGCCAGAATGACCCGTGCAATCGCCAGAAGCTGACGTTGCCCCTGGCTCAGATTGCTGCCGTTCTCGGCGAGCGCCGTATCGTACCGAAGCGGCAGCCTGAGGCGGCGTTGGCCAGAAAAAGCGGCCCGTTCGACCTCTTCGTCCGTGGCGTCGGGCTTGCCGTACTTGATGTTCTCCTTAATCGTCCCGCTAATAAGATAAGTGTCCTGAAGCACGATGCCGAACGCCTGGCGCAAACTGTTTTTGATATATTCCCGGATGTCACGGCCGTCGATCCGGATGGAACCGCCCGTCACGTCGTAGAACCTCGTCAACAGATTCACGATCGTCGTCTTCCCGGCGCCGGTCGGACCGATCAGCGCCGTGCTTGTGCCCGCTGCGGAATCGAAGTCGATGTCCTTGAGAATCGGCACATCCGCACGGTAGCCGAAGCTCACCCGGTCGAACTCGACATGTCCGCGCGGGGCGGGCAGCGGAATGGCGCCCGGCGCGTCTGCGGCCTCCTCTTCTTCATCCAGCACCTCGAACACCCGCTCCGCTCCCGCCACGCCGGATTGCAGCAGTAGAGTAGAGAACTGAAATTTCATCGGAGGGCGACAAGCCCTCTTTTTACTTTTCCAGCTCCTCCGGGTAGAAGGGCCACCCAACTGGTGGCCCGAACCCCCCACAGAACCCGGCGTGCGGATTTCCCGCACCGGGCTCTTCAGAAATGGATTCACAGCATGGCGTATGTCTTCAGCCGATTGTACGGGATGAAAATTTTCGGTCGCTTCAGCGGAAACAACGTTCGAATGTGGCGGTATTCTTCCCACGTTACATAACTTTTCTGACTTCGCCTGCTCAGCACTTTCCGCCAGTAGATGACGGTAGCAGCGTAGACTTTGCTCAGACACCTCATGTTGCCCGCCATTCCGTAGTAAGCATAATGGCCTAGCAAGATTTGGTTAATCTTAATCGCTTGCATCTCTACCGCTTCGTGCTGCATTCTTTTCATCGTTTCCTGCACGCTTCCAATGCTTCGCTTCAGTCGCTTCTTCTCCGTCTTTCTTCCCACCATAAAATTCCCTTGTCGGTTTCGCGTGCAATAATGCGTGAAGCCCAGGAAGTAAAGTGTATCTGGCTTTCCTTTTCCTTTGGCCTTGCTGTGCTTGCTTGCAAATCGCCCAAACTCGATTAATCTGGTCTTGCTCGGCTCTAACTCCAACTTAAACTTATGGAGTCGATTTCGAAGCGCTTCTTGGAAACGGATGGCGTCACTACGGTACTGAAAACAGACGATGAAATCGTCGATATACCGGATTAGGTAGGCCTCACCTTTGAGCCGTGGCTTGATTGCTTTCTCGAACCACAAATCCAGCACATAGTGCAAATACAGGTTACTCAGCAAAACACTGATCGAACCACCTTGCGGCGTACCTTCTTCGCTGACGTGGATTTTACCGTCTTCTAGTACGCCGACCTTTAACCAACGTTGAATAAGACGGAGGATTCGCGGGTCTCCGATTCGGTGCTCTGCGAATTTCATCATCCATTCGTGATCCAGGCTGCCGAAGAAGTTCTTCAAGTCTGCTTCGAATACCCAACTGACCTTTTCCCCAGCTATGATCTCATTTAGTGTCGCCAAGGCGTTGTGTTGGCCTCTTCCCGGCCTGCCCCCAAATGAGCAGTTCAGAAAATCCTGCTCGTAGATGGCAGTCAGTATTTCTGCTGTGCACCGCTGTAAGGCGCGATCTGCTACGGCAGGGACGCCTAACGGACGTTTCTCCTTCTTTCCAGGCTTCGGTATCCAGACTCGTCTTACGGCTGGCGGGTGGTATCCTTTCCGGTGAATCGATGTGAGCATTCCATCTGCCCATACTTCAAAGGTTTTCATCGCTTCATCTCGGGTAATCCCGTCCACGGGCGCCGTACGTTTGGGAATATGCTCCAAACACTCTCGCAGCCGTTCCTTAGAAATATGGTGGGTGAGCGAAGTAAACTGAAGCTTCACATTTTCTCGCGCTTTTGCTACTTTTCTTTCCAATCCTGTTGTCATGGCTAGTTCCTGTCTACGCTTCGCCGTGCATGTTGCCATGCACCACGCAAGACTCGGTACAGGGCTGCTGGCTAAGCTTTGCCCTGATCGCCATTTCAGGCGACAGTGCTTCTTGAACTTTCAAGGCGCAACTCTCAACCGACCGCCGCATCCGACAATTAGTCGACCACATCGCCTATTTCTCCCATCCGACCACCGCCCCCAAAAACGAAAGACGCCCTTCCGGGCGCCTCTCGATCGTTCCTATGCGAACCTAATAGGGGTCGGCTTCCTTGCTGTTCTTCACGGCATCCTTCGCCGCAACGTTTGCAGCCAGCGATCCTTGCCCGAACTTCGAGCTGCCCGCCTCCCGGCCTGGAACCCGGTGCTCCGGCTTCATCTGTCCGATCTCCTTCGCGACCTTCCCGATCCCCTCCTTCACCCGGCGACCGAAGTCTTCATCGGCCTGCGTGAAGTGCCCGATCATCGCCTCCTGGATCCGCTCATCGCATACCGCGAGCGCTTCGGATAGGTTGCGAATCAATTCGTCGCGCTCCCAATCCTCGAATTGCCGGTACGACTCCCCCGCTTGGCCATAGTTGTTCGGGCGATCGATCGACGCGCTCATCACCGCCGCGTCGTATGCGGGTTGGTGCGGCATGCGGCCTTCCTTGCTTGCTTCCCGATAGCCGCCGAGCGTGGACGGCTCATAATTGATATGCGGATTGTCGCCGGACTCCTGCGGAGTGCGAATATCCATCTGGCCGCGATGCTGGTTCGTGCGGACCGGCACTTTCGGCGCGTTCACAGACAGCTTCAAATAGTTGGCTCCCACGCGATAGCGCTGCGTATCGGAGTAGGAGAAGGTGCGGCCCTGCAGCATCTTGTCGTCCGAGAAGTCCATGCCGTCGACGAGCACTCCGGTACCGAAGGCGGCTTGCTCGATCTCCGCATGGAAGTCTACCGGGTTGCGATCCAGGACCATGCGACCCACGTGCAGCCACGGGAACTGATCCTCCGGCCACAGCTTCGTATCGTCGAGCGGATCGAAATCGAGCTCCGGATGGTAACCGTCCTCCATGATTTGCACGAAGAGTTCCCACTCCGGGTATTCTCCGCGTTCGATCGCTTCATACAGATCCTGCGTCGCATGACCGACGTTTCTCGCCTGAACCTCGCTTGCTTCCTCTTGCGTCAAGTTGCGGATTCCTTGTTTCGGCTCCCAATGATACTTCACCAACACGGCTTCGCCTTTGTCATTCACCCACTTGTAGGTGTTGACGCCGGAGCCCTGCATGTGACGATAGGTAGCGGGAATCCCCCATGGGGAGAATAACAACGTGATCATATGCGTAGCTTCCGGCGAGCGGGAGACGAAGTCGAACATCCGCTGCGGATTAGGCACGTTCGAAGCCGGATCGGCTTTAAACGCGTGGATCATATCAGGGAACTTCATAGCATCGCGAATGAAGAAGATTTTCAGGTTGTTGCCCACCAGGTCCCAATTGCCGTCTTCGGTGTACATTTTCACCGCAAAACCGCGCGGGTCTCTTGCCGTTTCCGGCGAGTCCTTGGCCCCCGCCACAGTGGAGAAACGGACCATTAAAGGCGTTCTCTTCCCGGCTCCCGAAAATACTTTGGCACGCGTATACTTCTCCACCGGTTCGTCGCCGACTTTGCCGTACGTTTCGAAGTAACCGAACGCCCCGGCTCCCCGCGCATGGACGACACGCTCCGGCACCTCTTCCCGATCGAAATGGGAAATCTTCTCGATGAAATGGTAATTTTCGAGCGTAGCCGGACCGCGATTGCCGACCGTTCGGATGTTCTGGTTGTCCAACACCGGATGACCTTGCCGCGTCGTCAGCGTTTCGCGTCCTTCATCTTGCCTACCGGCGCCGCTCGTTTCATCATGTTCTACCACAATCCATTCCTCCTCCAAACAAGTTACTTTAACATCCCCTCTCGCTTGGAAATTTATTCAAGCTAAGTAAAAACGACTTTGTCGCCTCCTTCGGGACAGAGAATGTCGTTTTTATCGGAGACGATTCTGAAAAGGATAGCGCATTGTATACTTCTGAACCGTCGAAAAGAGCCCCGCCATCCATGGCGAGGCTCTTCCTGTCTTCCGCACTTACGCCGGGTTCAACTCCAGCTGTTCGTCGTCATCGCGGTTAAAGGCTTCCCGGTCGAATTCTCCTTCGGATTGGGCAACCAGCACCGAAGTGACCGTCGTACCGGTGGCGTTAACCGCGGTTCTTCCCATATCGATCAACGACTCCACGCCGGCCACGATGGCCATGCCTTCGATCGGCAAGTTCAAGGCGGTCAACACCACGGTCGTCGAGATCGTGGCCGGACCGGGCACGCCTGCTACGCCAATGGAGGAAATGATGCTGACAAGCACGAGGATAACGTAATCGGTAAAGCTCAGGTTAATGCTGAATACTTCGGCCGTGAACACGGCTACGATCGCCGGCCAGATGCCTCCGCTCCCATTGAAGTTCATGGAGGAGCCGAGCGGCGCCACGAAGCTGGCAATTCGCGGAGAAACATGGAGGCGCTTCGTGATCACCTCCAGATTAATCGGCAACGTCGCATAGCTGCTTCGGGTCGTAAACGCGACTACCAACATCGGATAGGCTTTGCGGAAGAACCGGAGCGGATTCACTTTCGCCACCAGCAGCAGCAATCCGCCGAAAATAAGCACGAAATGCACGATGAGTCCTACGTAAGAGGTCACGATGACGCTTCCGAGTTCCTGCAGTGTTTCCCAGCCGTAACGGGCGGTCATTGCACCGATCAGCCCGTATGCGCCGTATGGGGTCAGGCGAATGACGAACTTGACGACTTCGTGCATGACTTGCGTCGCGGAGTGAATGAGGGTACGGACCGGCTGTACCGCTTCCGCATTTTTGGATGCGACTTTCAGAATCGCGACCGCCAGGAAAATCGCGAATATAAGCACTGGCACCACTTTGCCTTCCGCCGCTTCGCTAATCGGATTGGACGGCACGAGGGAGAGAATGACCTGCGAGAACGTCGGCACCTCCCGCCCCTCGAATCCTTCCGGGGTCGCCTGTTGGATGCCCGAGCCCGGATTGATGAGCAGAGCGACGATCAGCCCGATAATGGAGGCAATCCCAGTCGTGCCGAGGAACCAGGCGATCGTCTTGACACCCATCTTGCGAAGCTGGCCCATGCCGGTGAGTGAGGCAATGCTGTTCAACACCAATACGAATACTAGCGGAATCACGACCATGCGGATCAGACTGACATAGATGCTCCCGAAGGTGGCCACGCTTTGGAACTCGAACTCGAAGGACTGAAAAATAATCCCCGCTATGATGCCAAGTCCCATGCCGATCAGTACTCTTGTTCCGAAGCCGACCCTTTTGCGGGCCAAATAAATCAAAATGGCAAACACCGCGAGTGAGACAATAAAGCTGAACCAGTTCGTTTCGATAGCCGAAAGCAAATTGTTCTCAACGTTATCCACTTCGGTCATCTCCCATATTCCATAGTATCCAACTATGATTACGCTTTAACAATAGAGGTAATGTCACAAAATTGTCAATATTTTAATCCAACAAAAAAACGGCTTCTCCACCCTTCAGGATGGTGCCGTTTTTTTAGAACTACAACTTTCTTTTACATGCCTTTCCTGCTCCGCTACGCGAACGCGTGAGTCTTCTCCTCCCGCGCTTCCGCGCTTTTAACGAGACCTAATATACGCGCCGACGAGGATTGAATCTCGCGGATCAACGCCGGGTTTGTCGTCAGCGACTCGCCGTAAGACGGGATCATCGTCTTGATCTTCGATCCCCATGCCTGCATGTGCTGCGGGAAGCAGCGGTTCATCACTTCCAGCATGACGGACACGGCGGTGGAAGCGCCGGGGGAGGCGCCGAGCAAGGCGGCGATCGATCCGTCGGCGGCGCTGATCACTTCCGTGCCGAATTGCAGCGTCCCCCTGCCTGCTGTCGTGTCCTTGATGATCTGCACGCGCTGGCCGGCCACGAGCAAGTCCCAATCCTCGCCGCGCGCGTTCGGGACGAATTGCCGCAATTCCTCCATGCGCTTCTCTTTCGACAGCATCACTTGTTTGATCAAATAAGTAGTCAACGACATGTTCTTGGCGCCGGCAGCGAGCATCGTGATCAGGTTGTGCGGCTTGACGGAAGTCACCAAATCGAATAGGGAACCGAACTTCAGAAACTTGGGCGAGAAGCCGGCGAACGGTCCGAACAGCAGCGATTCCTTGCCGCCGATCACCCTCGTGTCCAGATGCGGAACGGACATCGGCGGAGCGCCTACCGACGCTTTACCGTACACCTTGGCATGGTGCTGCGCGACGACGTCCGAATTGTTGCACACCATGAACAGTCCGCTGACCGGGAACCCTCCGATGCCCTTGCCTTCGGGAATGCCGGACTTCTGCAGCAGATGCAGGCTTCCGCCTCCGCCGCCGATAAAGATGAATTTGGCGGTATGCCGTTCCACGGCGCCGGTGTCGACATTTCGCACCTTCAGTTCCCATAATCCGTCTCGCGTACGTGTAATATCATTGACTTGCTGTTTGAATCGGATGTCGACGTTCTTGCGTTTCAAATGATCGAACAGCATGCGCGTCAATGCGCCGAAATTGACGTCCGTGCCGGATTCGATCCTCGTCGCCGCGATCGGCTGGTTCACGGCCCGGTCCTTCATCATCAGCGGGATCCATTCCGCCAGCTTGGCCGGATCGTCGGTGAAGGCCATCCCTTCGAACAACGGATTGCCGCGGAGCGCTTCGTATCGTTTCCTCAGGAAGGTGACATCCTGCTCTCCTTGCACGAAGCTCATATGGGGCACCGGTACGATGAAGTCGCGCGGGTTGCGAATCAGGTTCCTATCCACGAGATAGGACCAGAACTGCCTCGACAGCTGGAACTCCTCGTTCACCTTGACCGCCTTGCTGATATCTATGGAACCGTCCGGCTTCTCGACGGTGTAATTCAATTCGCACAAGGAAGAATGCCCCGTGCCCGCATTGTTCCATTCGTTAGAGCTTTCCTCCGCCGCGGCCGCGCGCCTCTCGAGCACCGTAATGCTCCAGTCCGGCGCCAACTCCTTCAGCAGCGAACCGAGCGTTGCGCTCATGATCCCGGCACCGATCAGAATGACATCCGTGCTCGTCTGTTTATTGCTCATGATTACCGTCCCTCGTATCCATGATTTCTACTCTCCGTCTAGTGTATCACTTTTAATAGATAGATTATAAGTTTTGTCGAATTTTTTATCGGATTTCAGTTGAATAAATTATACCAAGCTCCTATTATCATATCTGTTGACGAATGTCACAGCGAGAGTGAATACGTTCAGCACAGAGCCAGTCATACTTCCGAGAAGGGATTCATCATTGCCTTCGCGGGTGTCCTGCTCATCCGTTCCGTCCTGCGGCAAGAGCTGGCGGGCATGGATTCGCAAGGACTGATGGCGCTGTTCATGACGGTTGCCACGACAGGCAGAGCATCGCAAATAGCTTAGTACCAGGTATTAATATCTTGTGTTATAATAGGGGGCATCTTCCCCGACAGACGGGGATTGGAGGTTCCACAGCTATGAATGGACTGTTGCATGGCAAGAACATCGTCGTAACGGGAATCGCGAACGAACGCAGCATCGCTTGGGGGATTACGAAATCTTTGCATCAAGCGGGGGCGCGTCTGATTTTCACCTATCGCAAAGAACGCTCGTATCACAAACTGATCCAATTGCTCGCGAATCACGGCATCGACCCGCTCCTGTGCGTAGCCTGCGACGTAACGGACGATGCGAGCATCGAGCGCGCCTTCCTCGAGATCGGGAACGCGACGCCGGTCATTCACGGGCTCGCTCACTCTGTTGCTTATGCGGACAAAGATGATTTGCACGGGGAATATATCGATACGACGCGTGAAGGCTATCGTCTTGCCCAAGACATCAGCAGCTTCTCGCTTGTGGCGATGGCCAAGGCGTGCAAAGGTCTGATGCCCGAAGGAGGCAGCATCGTCACGCAGTCTTATCTGGGCGCAGAGCGGGTTATTCGCAATTACAACGTCATGGGCGTCGCCAAAGCCGCGCTCGAGGCGAGCGTCAGATACTTGGCCGAAGACTTGGGCAAACACGGCATTCGCGTCAACGCGATTTCATCCGGCCCGATCCGCACACTGTCCGCCAAAGGCGGGGTGTCGGGATTTACAGATCTATATTCAGCCATCCAGACGAAAGCCCCGCTACGCAAGAACGTCGACCAGGATGAAGTCGGAGATGCCACCCTGTTCCTGCTGAGCCGTCTGTCCAGAGGCATTACCGGAGAAGTGATCCACGTAGATTCGGGATATCATATTGTCGGATTTTGAATTTCCGGCCTTGACGGAGGGCAGGCGCGGATTTTCGGGCATCGCAGGGCAGGCGAATTGCGGATCGAATATAATGGTGCATCCTTTCAGCCGAACCGGGGTGACACGATTTGCCGATCAAAAGCGGTGCGCAGTACATCCGTTCGATCGATCAGTTGCAGTCTTATATCGTCATGGACGGCAAGCGATTATCCGGCCCTCTATCCGGACATGCCGCCTTCCGCGGCCTCCTGGCAACCCAGGCATCCCTCTACGATATGCAGGGGGAAGACCTGTACAAGGACAAGATGACTTATCCTTCCCCCGCCACGGGCGATCCTGTCGGTTTATCGTTCCTTCAGCCCACTTCGAAGAGCGACTTGAGACGGCGCAGCCGCATGATGTCGATGTGGGCTGAGCGTCATTACGGGATGCTCGGACGTTCGCCGGATTACATGAATGTCGCCTTGACGGCGTATGCTTCGGCCGCAGGCGTACTTCGCCAAGCGAATCCCGAATACGCGGACAATTTGGAAAATTACTACGTGTATTGCCGCGAGCGGGATATTACGTTGTCCCATGCGTTCGTGCAGCCGGCCGGCAGCAGGCAGTCCGCAATCATGGATCCGTTCGAAACATCCACTGCCGCCAAAGCGCTCGCACACGACCAAGACGGCATGATCGTCAGCGGCGCCTTCTTGATGGCCACGCAAGCCGCCACATCCGAGGAAATATTGGTGTTCCCTCCACCTGTGTCTTACTTCAAGGAAGACAGCCCTTACGCTTTCGCCTTTGCCATTCCCGTGAATACCCCCGGCTTGACGCTTGTTTGCCGCGAAAGTTACGCGCTCGGCGATTCGTCCTTCGATTACCCGTTATCTTCGCGGTTCGAAGAGATGGACGCCTTGGTCATCTGCGATCAGGTTCGGGTGCCGAGAGACCGCATCTTTCTGTACGGGGATGCCTATACCGCAAACGAATGGACCCGCGAAAGCCAATTCCACGCACAAGTCAGTCACCAGACGCTGTGCCGCTATATCGCCAAGACGGAATTGTTCCTTGGAACCGCGGAGAAGCTCGCCAAGCTGACGGATGCGGATACCGATACGATTGACGAGCAGTTGGCCGAGGTCATCGTGGCATTGGAAATTCTCAAAGCATTGAAGCTGCAGGCAGAAGAGAAAGCGAAGAAGAATAAATGGGGCGTCATGGTGCCGGACCGGAACACGATGCTTGTCGCGAACGTCTATTTCCCGAAGATCTACCCGCGAATGATGACCGTGATCCAAAGGTTGGCAAGCAGCAGAATGGTCATGATTCCGACCGAGAAGGACTTCCAGGGCGACGCGGCTGCACATTTGAGAACATATTTGCAAATATCGGAGACGGAGGCGCAAGACGTCATTGCGATTAACCGGCTTGCTTGGGAGCTTGGCGCAAGCTCCTTCGCAGGCCGGCAAGCGCAATACGAACGGCTATTCTTCGGAGGGCCGCAAGCCGTTAACACCCGGCTGTGCCGGCATGCCGCAAGCCGGGAAAAGTCGCTGCAGACGGTCGACCGGTTGTTAAAGCTGTAATGCCGGAACGGCGCCGATCGCCCGGTTCAGGAGGGCTGATCCGCCTTGGATCGTCTGTTACTGGGAGCAAACCAACCGAGCAAGGCAATCGCGATCAATACCGCGTAGAAAACCAGCGTCCAGCCCGTGCTATGGGGAAAATGAGAATCCAGCACCGCAATGTCCTCATGAGCGAGCGTAATGACGGCAAGCTTGACCCCGACCCAAGCGACGATCGCATAGGCCGTCGTCTCCAGCGCGGGCCGCTTGCCCAGCAGTTGCACGAACCAGGTCGCGGCATATTTGATCAAGACCAGTCCGGCGATGCCGCCCAGCAGCACGACAAGGAATTTGCCCCCGTCCATCCCGCCGAATTCGCCCAGCGGCGAATCAGGCAGCCCCAGCGCGAGCGCTACCGCAGCAAGAATGGAATCGATGGCGAAGGCAAGGTCCGCTAACGCGATCTTGCCTACCGTAGGCCAGAAGCCTTTCCCTGCAGCTTCTTTCTGACCGGTCTGATGACCATTCCCGCCCTGCTTGCCCATCCGCGACTGAATGATGTGTTTCAAGCCAAGATATAGCAGGTAAGCCGCGCCGATCGCCTGCACCTGCCACACGTTCGCGATGAAAGAAATGGCGAAAAGCGCCGCAAAGCGAAATACGAATGCCATGATGATGCCGTAATTGATCGCTTTCTTCCTCTGATCGTCAGGCAGATGCTTCGCGATGACCGCCAGCACGAGCGCGTTGTCAGCCGACAGCAACCCTTCCAACCCGATCAGGATGAGCAATGCCCACGCATACTCCAGCCAGATGGACTCCAAACTTGATTTCCCCTCTCTTAGCGCAAAAATAACCTCCCTATATTACGGGAGGCTGTCTCATAAGGATTCACAATTGTTTCGATTCTTACGCGTCGATTGTTAGCGGTTCGGACAAGCCCGCCCCACAGCCGCCTCGATATAGGACCCGGTCACCACCTCCGTTGATATCCATGGCCTATACTTTTCAGCCGAGCTTCGTATTGACATTCAAATGCAGAGGTTATATATTATAAACTGATATTGATAATCATTATCAAATAAATTACATGCCATGGATGGAGATGGGGATGGAAATGCACGCTTTTCGGAAAAACTCGCTTCGTACTCTCGTTTATTCTGCTCTTATGATGATATTGCTGGTCGGTTGTTCGAGCAATGCCTCGGAGTCGTCTTCGCCTTCGCCGACTTCGGGAGGCAGTGCTCCTGCAAGTTCACCGGCCGCTTCCTCCGAAGCGCCGGCTTCCCAGGAAACAGCTGTTCAGTATCCGATCACGATCAAGCATGCATTCGGCGAATCCATCATCGAGAAGAAGCCCGAACGCGTCGTGACCATTCAGTGGGCAAACCACGATGTCGCGCTCGCGCTCGGCGTCGTGCCCGTAGGCTTCTCGGCCGCGAATTACGGCGTTCTGGACGACAGCGGCATGCTGCCCTGGACGGCCGCGAAGCTGAAGGAGCTTGGCGTCGACAAGCCGAACATCTTCCAGGATACGGATGGCCTTGATTTCGAGGCGATCTCGGACGCCAAGCCGGATGTCATTCTGGCATCGTACTCCGGCATTACACAGGAAGACTACGACATCCTTAGCAAGATCGCTCCGGTTGTCGCTTACCCGACCGCTCCCTGGTTAACCACTTGGCGCGAGCAGGTCATCATGAATGCAACAGGCATGGGCATGCAAGCGGAAGGCGAACAGCTGATCAAGGATACCGAGAATCTGGTTAAAGAGAAGGCAAGCAAGTATCCCGAGCTGCAAGGCAAGAAGGTCGTCTGGACCAACTTCTCGACCAAGGATATGTCCAAATTGCATATTTATACGCCGACAGACCCTCGCGGCGCTTTCCTGCTCGAGCTTGGCTTGGTCTATCCCGAAAGTGTCACAAAGCAGATACAGGACCCTACCAGTTACTCTTTGAATTTGAGCGCCGAGAATGCCGATCTCCTGAACGATGCCGACATCCTCGTCGGATATGGCGGCGAAGACTTGTACGAGGCTGTCAAAGCCGATCCTGTGCTTGGCAAGATCGCCGCTATCCAGAGAGGTTCTGTCGTGTTTATCGGCAACGGCACGCCTCTGGCGGCTTCGGGAAATCCCAATCCGCTGTCGATCGCTTATACCATTGATGATTACCTCAAATTAATCGTGGAAGCGATCAGCAAGGTCAATGGATGATGCATTGATCTCAACCAAAGAACGGCCAAACGCGCATATTCCGAGAAACTTCACGACAGTATTGATCGTTTGCCTCATCTTGCTCGGCGTATGCGTGTTGGCCTCCCTGGTGTTTGGCTCGCGATTCGTGAGGTTTCATGAATTGATGGACGGTTTATTCCACCCGGATGTGGACTCCTTCGTTGCGAACGTGGTGCGCAAACGGGTTTCCCGAACCGTGTTCAGCTTGTTCTGCGGTGCAGCTCTCGGCGTTTCCGGCGCGCTCATGCAAGCCGTCACGCGCAACCCGATTGCAGATCCGAGCATACTGGGCGTGAACACAGGGGCGTCATTGTTTGTCGTATTCGGCATTGCGTTTCTAAACATAAGCACTGCCAATCAATATATAGGGTTGGCTTTGGTCGGAGCCGCGCTTACCGCGTTCTTCGTATACGGGATCGGCTCAATGGGACGTGGCGGCGCCACGCCCATTAAGCTCGTTTTGGCCGGTGCCGCCACAAGCGCCGCTCTGTCTTCCCTGGTCGTCGCCATTATGATTCCGCGCTCTTATGTCATGGACCAATTCCGGTTTTGGCAAGTGGGAAGCGTCGGCTCGGGCACCTGGAGCACGATTGCCACTTTCGCTCCATTCCTGGCCATCGGCATGCTCATAGCTTTTATGACTGCCCCGGCTTTGAATGCGCTGGCGCTCGGGGACGAGACGGCGACTGGGCTCGGCGTTCGGACGGGCACGCTGAGACTGATCGCGGCACTTGCGGGCGTCATGCTGTGCGGAGCGGCTACCGCGCTGGCAGGGCCGATCGGCTTCATCGGGCTGTTGGCCATTCACGTCATGCGCCTTGCGATCGGTCCCGACCTGCGTTATGCCATCCCGATGTCAGCCGTTTCGGGAGCTATCATTTTGACCCTGTCGGACGTCATCGGCCGGCTCGTCGGCAGCCCCGGAGAGCTTGAGGTCGGGGTTGTCACCGCGTTCATAGGAGCACCAATTCTGATTATATTAGCGATGAGAGCGAAAGTGCGTTCATTATGAGAGATCAATCGATTGCGTTCATTATGGCGGGCAGACGTCAGAGACGCCGCCGCTGGCTGCTGGTAACCGGACTTCTGGCAGCACTGGCCGTCCTGCTGTGCTGTTTGATGCTACTGCTGGGAAATACCATCTATCCGGTTCAAAAGGTCGTCCGGGCGCTTGCGGGAGAACAACTGCAAGGCGTGTCGTTCGCCGTAGGCACGATCCGTCTGCCGAGAATGCTGGCAGGTCTGTTCGCCGGATTCGCTTTCGGCTTGGCCGGCAACACCTTTCAGACCATGCTGCGCAATCCGCTTGCGAACCCGGACATTATCGGCATTACTTCCGGCTCGAGCGCGGCTGCCGTTTTTTGCATTCTCATCCTGCATGCCAGCAAAGCTTTTGTTTCCGTGACTTCGGTGATCGCCGGCCTCGCGACGGTCGTGCTCATCTATCTATTGTCCAAGGGCAAGACGTTTTCGATCGGTCGGTTGATCCTGGTCGGCATCGGCATACAGGCCATGCTGGCCGCCGTCGTCTCTTATCTGCTGCTGGTCGGGGCTGAACAGGATATTCCCGCCGCGATCCGCTGGCTCAGCGGCAGCCTCAACGGCTCCCAGATGCACGAGCTTCCTCCGCTTATGCTGTCGGTACTCATCTGCGCGCCAATCGTCATCGCGCTGGGTAAACACCTCAGCCTGTTGGAGCTCGGGGAGCAGACAGCCGCTACGCTCGGGGTGGACACGAACAAGACAAGAATCGTGCTCATTTTCAGTTCGGTATGCATGCTTGCCCTTGCTACCGCGGCCACGGGGCCGATCGCCTTCGTCTCCTTTCTGGCCGGACCGATCGCGAAAAGACTGGTCGGAGTCGGCTTCTCGAACGTCATTCCGGCGGGTCTCGTCGGCGTCAACCTCGTTTTGGCGGCAGATCTTATCGGTCAGTTCGCCTTTGCATATAGATTCCCTGTAGGCGTCATAACCGGCATCCTCGGCGCGCCGTATCTGATCTACTTGCTCATCCGAATGAATCGGAAGGGAGACTTATGATGAAACCAGCACCTACTCTTCAAGTCGAACAAACCGTAGCGGGGTACGATCATCGGACGGTTATCCACGGCGTGGACCTTGTCATTCCGTGCAATCGAATCAGCGTCATTATCGGCGCCAATGGCTGCGGGAAGTCCACGCTTCTAAAGACGATGGCCCGGCTGATCAAGCCCGCGTTCGGCAAGATCACGCTGGACGGGAAGCCGATCAGCAAGATCCCGCCCAAGAAACTGGCCCGGATCATCGGACTGCTGCCGCAATCTCCCATTGTGCCGGAAGGCATTACCGTCGCGGATTTGGTCGGACGCGGCAGATTTCCTCATCAATCTTTGTTCAGCGGATGGACCAAGAAGGATTACGAAGCCGTCGACGAAGCGATGCGCATGATGGATATTACCGAGTTCGCCAATCATCATATCGACGAGCTCTCGGGCGGCCAGAGACAGCGCGTCTGGATTGCCATGGCTTTGGCGCAGCAGACCGATATTCTGTTTCTCGACGAACCGACAACGTTCCTGGATATCACGTATCAAGTTGAAATTCTTGACCTGCTCACAGACCTGAACCGAAAGCACGGCACGACGATCGTCATGGTTCTGCACGACATCAACTTGTCCGCGCGTTACGCAGACTATATTTTTGCGCTGCATGAAGGCAAGCTTGTGGCGGAAGGAGCACCCTCGCAGGTCGTTACCTGCACGCTGGTAAAAGACATCTTCGGGTTGGAATGCTCGGTGATCGCCGATCCCGTATCGGGCTCTCCTATGGTCGTGCCGAGAGGTCGATATCATGCTCATCCAGTCACTTGAAGGAACGGCGTCCACTCTCCGGAGGCGAACAGCAGAAGTCGATGCATCGCACGCGTGCATGCCGTGTAGAAGAGCTTGCGCTCCCTTTCCCGATAATACGTCAACGAAGAAGCATCGTAGATCAAGACGGCGTCGAATTCTACCCCTTTCGCAAGGTACGCGGGAATGACCATCGCGCCCTTCTCGAAGACCGGCGTTTCCTTCGTGATCAACCGCAGGGAGGAACATCCCTGCGCGGTCAGGCGGTCGTAAGCATCTCTGCTTTCGGCGGCAGTCTTCGTGATGACGGCAATAGTGGCCAATCCTTCCGCTTGAAGCGCCGCTATCTCCTCTGCAATTCTCGTCGCCCGCTGCTCTTCGCTATCCACCTTCTCCAGGTGCGGCTTCTTCCCGCTTCGTTCGAAGGGCACGATCTCCTGGCCGCCCGGCAGCAGCGATTTCGTGAACTCCACGATCTCCCGGGTCGAGCGGTAGCTGCGGACAAGGCGGATGAGGCGGGTGTCCGGTTCTCCGTACAGCCGGATGAGAGGAGAATCCGCCCCATGGAGCTCCGTTGCTTGAGCGAAGATAGCCTGCCCGAAATCGCCAAGCACCGTCATGCGCGCCCGGGGGAACAGCATTTTGAGAAATTCGTATTGAAACATCGAATAATCCTGGCCCTCATCGACGAATACGTGCCGGATCTCCGTATTCACCCGAACGCCCCGAACAAGCTCTTGCAAATACAAGTACGGCGTCGCATCCTCATAGAACAGTTCAAGCCGGCCAAGCTTCTCTTTCGTCTGTTCGCAGACGTCCGGCCACAGCTCCGGAAGCTCGGCCGCTTTCGTCATCGCCCGATAAGCGTCCGGATGGCCGAATAGCTGCACATACAGTCCGACCATGTCGATGAACGACATCCGCTTCACGCCGCGTCTCAACGGTGCGAAGCTCTCTTTCACGATCATGCGGCGCAGCAGCTGTTCCTCCCGCTCGGCATAATCGAAGTCTCCTTCGTCCCGCCTAAGCTTATTATTCAACCTTTCCTGGATTTCTTCGTATTGTTCCGCGAAGTCGAAGACTCCCCGCTCTTGGTGAAGCAGTTGATACGCAGCCGCGTACTGATCCTTATCGAGATAGTCGAGCTCCTCCTGCACCCAGAGCTCCTCCCGCTCCTTGCGCTCCAGCGAGGCCAACTCTTTGAGCAGCCACTCTTGCAGCATACCTATGCGATTGGCCAAACGAATGGCAGGATCGTAGCTGTAAAATTGGGCTGCCATCCGCTCCGCAGGGATCAAATCGCGGTCCCGAAACCGGATGCTGTTAAATTTCATATCTTCCCGGCCCAGCCACTCCGTATAATTCCGGAGCGCTTGAAGGAATGCCGCCGACGCTTTATATTCGATCCCCTTCAACCGGGCCTCATACGCTCGCGCAGCTTGCTCGTTCAGCACATATTCGATCTGGTCGAACGGATCTTCCAATCGCAGCGCCGTTCCAAGTCCATATACCAAATATTCCTGGAAAGTCGTCTGCTGCATATTCTCCTCGCCTAGCTCTGGAAGTACGGTGGATACATAGCTGTTGAACATCGGATTCGGCGAGAAGAGCACGATCTGGTCCGCCTTCAGCCGTTCCCGGTGTTTATACAACAAGTAAGCTACTCTCTGCAAAGCCGCTGAGGTTTTGCCGCTGCCGGCCGCCCCCTGCACGATGAGCATCCGGCTTGCGTCGTCGCGGATAATGGCATTCTGCTCCTTCTGGATCGTCGCCACGATGCTCTTCATCTGCGAGTCCGCGCCCTTGCCCAGTGCCTGCTGCAGCAATTCGTCGCCGATCGTGATGCTCGTATCGAATAGATTCCGAAGCTTGCCTTCGCCAATCAGGTATTGCCGCTTCAGCTCCAATGTTCCTTCGATGCGACCGCCCGGCGTGTCATAGGACGCTGCTCCGGGAGAATAGTCATAGTACACGCTCGCGATCGGCGTACGCCAGTCATAGACGAGAAAGCTCATGTCGTCAGAATCGACGAAGGACGATACGCCAATGTAGACCTGTTCGCTGCTGTCCAAGCCATCCTCTTGGAAATCGATCCGCCCGAAGTAAGGCGATTGCAGCAGCCGTCTCATGCTTTGCCACTGCTGCCTGCGCAGCCGGTAGCTGCGCTCCCGCTCGGACAACAACGCCTCTTGCTGCCTGATGCTGTAGAAAGTTTCCTCGAAGTCCTCGTCGGTGCCCGTGTTCACCGTCACTTCTTCCCAGAACCGCTTGCGGATGTCACCTGCCTGATCGAGCAGTCCGGCCACCTCCGGCTCCAGTTCGGCGATTCTGTCCTGCAACTTGCCCATCACTTGATCCAGCCGCTCCTGCTCTTGTTGCCAATCCTTCTCGCTAGGCATCTTGCACGCACGCTCCTTTATATTTTGTCTGGGGATGAATCGACGTTTGACAACGGGGGAAGTCTTGTGGTATTATAATAGTGAAGGTAAGATGCGTTAACTGTGTGAACTTACAAAATATGTGTACAGTCGTTTTTTCATAATACCACAGTAACCCGTTGCGTGCAACGAAAATTAAACCCGGCAGATTGCCGGGTTTAATTTTCGTTTTGGATCGACTGTCTCCTCGCTTTCCGGGATCGAAAACCCGCCCGAACAGATGGCATCGGGTCGAGTCTGCCGCAATTGATGCCCTGTACGTCGATTCAGAGGCGCCGCTAAGGCTCCGATGCCAACCCCGAGCTGCTGCCGCAATGAGCTAAGGGACACCACAGTCGCTATTCAAGTTACATCGGCGTTCTCCAATTTGTAACGGACACACAGGACGTTATTCCCCGCCAAATGTGCCGATTTCCGCAACATCTCGTTATATAAGTGCCCGTGTGGCCGTTAGAATGGACAAAGAAGCCGTAACCGCCGAATAACGTCCGCCCTGTCCGTTAAACTCAAGCGAAGACATATTCATCGCAGGTCCCATAAATTTATTTTTAATCATTAATTATTTATTGTAAAACGATAATTAACATGCTAAAATCAAAGCCACAACAACGATAACCGAGGTGCATGGAATGATTCAGCAGCTGCTAAGATTCGGTTGGCAACAAGCGCTGTCGTGTGCGTTTCCGGTGGTCATCTTCGCCTCGCTGGCGTTGACGCAGCATCTTCCGCTCCCCTTGCTGCCACGGTACGATTGGATGCTGATCATCTGCCTGGCCATGCAGGTATGGATGGTGCGTTCCGGACTGGAAACTCGCGACGAGCTGAAGGTGATCACCGTCTTCCACCTGATCGGATTGGCGCTGGAGCTGTTCAAGGTGCATATGGGTTCCTGGGCGTACCCGGACGACGGATGGACGAAGGTAGGCGGCGTCCCTCTCTACAGCGGGTTCATGTACGCCAGCGTAGCCAGCTATCTGTGCCAAGCATGGCGCCGCCTGGACGTCCGCCTTGTCAGATGGCCTCCGCTGTGGCTGGTCGTTCTGCTGGCCGCTTCCATCTATCTGAACTTCTTCACCCACCACTACTGGATCGACATTCGCTGGTGGCTGTCGGCCCTGGTGTTGATCGTATTTTGGCGAACTTGGGTCAACTTTGAAGTCGGCCGCCGCCGCTACCGGATGCCGCTCGCCCTCTCCTTCGTCCTGATCGGCTTCTTCATCTGGATCGCGGAGAACGTCGCCACCTTCTTCAGCGCTTGGACGTATCCGAATCAGTCCGACGCCTGGCGGCTCGTCCATGTCGGCAAGATCAGTTCCTGGCTTCTGCTCGTCATCGTCAGCTTCCTGATCGTAGCAAGCTTGAAGCAGGTCAAGGAGAAGCTGCCTGCGGCGCAAGAGAATGAAGAAGTCCTTACGCCTGCGCAAAACTTGCCCTGAGCAAAAATAAGCGGAACCGACCCGCTGATGGCGAATCCATTGGCCTCGATTGGGACAGATTACCTGTATCCCATCCCGTCAGGAGTTGTCGTCAGACATGCGATCGAAGCCGTCTACCGTAGCCGATGTTCTGTTGTCGCAAATGGCTCTGTGGGGAATCCAGCACCTGTACGGCGTGGCGGGGGACGCGATCATCCCGCTGCTCGAAGCGATCAGCCGCCAGGACGCCATCCGTTATATTGCCGTGCGCCATGAATCATCCGCCGGCTTCATGGCTTCGGCAGAAGGCAAATGCGCTTCCCGGATCGGCGTCTGCATCGGCACGAGCGGTCCTGGGCTTGCCAACATGCTGAACGGCATTGCCGATGCGGCCGCAGACCGGGTGCCGCTGCTGGTCGTAACGGGCCAGGTCGAGAGCGGCAAAGTCGGCACGGAAGCCAAACAATACGTCGATCAGCAGCAATTGATCAACCCTCTGGCCGTCTATTCGGCCCCTCTCTTGCACCCCGATGCCGCCGCTGCCATCATCCATAAAGCGATCATCGAGGCGATCGCCAAGCAGGGAGTCGCCCACGTCAGCGTTCCGAAGGACGTGTTGGCGCTTCCCTGTCATTCGCCCGTTCACGTTCCGACAGGCTTGCTGCTGCACACCGTTCCGATCAATCTGTCACAGCTGGATTCGAGCGTGGCTGCTCTGGACGCAGCGAGGAAGCCAATGATCTATATCGGGCAGGGCGCCAGATCCGCGGCTGCGCAGGTAGCGGAACTGGCCGTGAAATTAAGTGCGGGCATCATCGAGACATTGGGGGCGAAGGGGACAATTTCTGCGGACCACGAATTGTACATCGGAGGGGTCGGGGAAGGAGGTACCGCGGAAAGCTCCGAGCTGCTCAAGCAATCCGATTGCTTGCTGATTGTCGGAGCCAATTGGTATCCGGAACCTTACGTGCCTGGAGAAACCACGGTTATCAAAATCGACACGGTCCCAGGTAGCATCGAATCACAAACCGATATTACTTTCGGACTCGTAGGAGATGCCGCGAAGGTCGTTAACAAGCTGATTTCGAAAATAGCAAGTAACGATCGCGCCGACTGGCTCAAGACGGTCAAGGAAACGAAGGACGCCATCTGGCGCAGACTGGACCGGGAACGGCAACCCGTCGGCCGCGACATATCCCCGCCCATGCTCATGGCCGCCCTGGAGCCGCATATCGCGCCCGATGCGATCGTTGCGCTCGACACCGGGGATCATACGATCTGGTTCAACCGCGTCTTCCGCGCAACCCGGCAGACGGTCACCTTCTCCGGCAAATGGCGCACGATGGGCTATGGACTTCCCGCGGCTCTATCGGCGAAGCTGCAATTTCCGGACAAAGAAGTAACCGCCCTCGTCGGGGACGGCTCCTTCCTGATGACCGCGATGGAATTGTCCACGCTGGTGAAATACGATATGCCGGTCAAGATCATCGTCGCAAACAACGGCACGCTCGCTGCCGAACAGAGCAAGATGGCCGCGGCAGGCATAACGCCCTTCGGAGTGGAACTCGCCAATCCGGACTTCTCCAAGCTGGCCGGCGCATTCGGAATCAAAGGCATCACAGTCGAGCGTGCCGATTCGCTGGCCGATGCCTTGCGCGAGCTGTATGCCGACGATCAAGCGGCGCTGCTGGAGGTTCGCATCACGGCGCCTTCGCCGATCGCCGGTCACTCTTAAGTGCCCGCCCGCCGCACCGCCAACTTCCGCATGACGCGCCTTGCCTTTGCTCAGCTAAGCTGATCTTCCTGCTGCTCCAACAAATAGAACAGATAATCGGTCGGAACCCCGGCATACCCTTGCTGCCTCAGCATGGCGGTCACATTGCCGCGGTGGTACGTCCCGTGGTTGACCACATGCTGCAAAATGTCGAAGAAATGCGTGTCCAGACGGCCGTACCGCGGATGCTCGATCGTCATGGCCTTGTCCGGGTCCGGCGTCCGCCGCAGCAAGTCGCGGAACTGCTCGGCGACATCGGCGAACAAGCGGCGCATCTCGTCCACGCTTTTGCCCTGCGTTTCCTCTGTCCAGCCCTGGAGCTTCGGGAAGATTCCCTCGTTCGGAACTTCAGCGAGGACATACAGATAAAGCAGGTCAAATTTGTAGATGTGCCCAAGCGTTTGCGACACGGACGGGAAAACGCTCTTCACCTCCGCATGGAACGCTTCCTTCGGGAGCTGCCCTAGGTGATTGAACAGCTGGTCGTTCGCCCAAACGTGATATTCGTACAATCGGTGCGCGTGATGAAGCATGGAGGAATCCCCTTTCCATTCATCGTCTTATGGCCGCCTTAGCCACGCCTCTATCGTACACCAGGTTCGCTGACAAACGTTGTCAGTGAAGTTCAAGCCGGATCGTCTTCGTAATGCTTTGCGATTCCCGCCGCCAATTCCCGGACCCGACGCCTCAGCTCCAATGGCTCCAGAATGCGAATGTCTGTGCCGAACGTCAACAGATACGCCGGAAGATACTTGTCCATCGTCGGAACGTCGAGCACGAACCGCGCCTCCCGATCGGTACGCTCCGTCAAATAGTGGCGCAGATGCCAATGTCCGCATACCGCGTTCAGCGCGTCGGGGCCTCCCTCGATGCGAATGGCCGTCAGCGGTCCGTCAGCCTCCCGTGCCCGCTTGGACCGGTCGCGGAAATAAGCGGACGCGGAAAATCGTTCCGGCTTGGCGAACCGCGCATCGAGCGGCTCCAACCGCTCGATGCGATCCACGCGGAATGTCCGCACCGCCTGCGACCGATGGCAGAACGCGACCGCATACCATTCGTTCCGGTCGTAAGCCAGCCCATACGGGTCGATATCGCGTTCGTCCGCTTGCTCCGCATCCGCTTTGCGATAGGCGATGCGGACCGTCCGCTCGTCCTTCGCCGCTTGCTCCAGATCCCGCAACGACGAAACGACAGAAGGCGGACGGACCGGGGCAATCACGTCCAATCCGCTCGACTGACGCGCCAGATCGTGAAGCTGCTCCTCGTGCAGCCCGCTCTGTACCTTATTCAGCGCGCTTTCCAATTCTTCCGTATAAGGATAACCGGCGCCCTGCGCAAACTTATAGGCATCCACGAGCGCCTTCAACTCGACGGAACGGAAGAACAACGGGGTTTCCCGGAAGCTGTCCAGAATGTGAATACCGCCCTCATGGCCCGATTCCGCGACGATCGGCACGCCGCTGGCGCATAAAGCGTCAATGTACCGGTACACCGTACGGACACTGGTCTCCAAGCTGTCCGCGATCTGCGCGGCGGTGAGCTTCCTGCCGGATCGCAGCATCCACAGCATGGTCAGCATGTTATCCCATTTGGCCATCAGGGTCACTCTCTTTCGCGCGAAATGGAATCATGGATACACCCGCTTCAGCAGCTCGATCGCTTCGTCGACCGTGAGGCCGAAAGACTTGTAATAGGAGGCGTCGCCGGCCATTTGCTTCAGGATCATATCATCGCGTATTTGCAGCTTCTGTTCGGAGGACAGGTCGGCCACGAAACAGCCTTTGCCCGTTATCGTGTGAATCAGCCCGCATCGCTCCAGCTCTTCCCAGGCTTTCTTGACGGTGATGACGCTGATGCGAAGCTCCAGGGCCGCTTGCCGAATCGGCGGCAGACAGTAGCCGCTGTCCAGCTCACCCTTCAAAATCTGGGCGCAGATCTGCTCGAACAACTGTTGATAGATCGGTTTTTCGGACGTGTTCGAGATCGCTACGTTCATCAGACTTCAACCCGGAGGAAGCGGCGCGCCGCAATTCGATACGCGATGTAAGTGAATGCGATGAAAATGACGATTCCCCCGACCAGGATGGATGCTTGAAGCCCCATATTATGAATGCCGTCCCCATAGAAAATGTCGGACAATAGCGGGCTCCGGATTCCGAGCCACTGGGCGGTTACGGCGAACAGCATGGCGCCTGTGATGGAAGCAACCGTCGCCCCGCCGTATTTGTACGCCGTCTTGTAATACATGGAGATGAGGACAAGGTTAAAGATCGCCAGCATGACAAAGCACAGCCCCCAGAAACCCATGTGCGGCGGAAAGAAAAAATACTCCAGGTTCGGGTATAAGCGATTCGTGAACAATCCGAAGATCATCGCAAGCCCGATGTGTAATATTTCCAAGCCCGCAAGGACGGCCACCCTGGCCTTCACCATATCCAGCTTGGAGACGGGCATCATCGAAGTGAACATCAGATCATTCTGCGCTTTATATTGGCCGAACATATTCGGCACGGTAATCCAGCAAAAATACAGAGGGACGATGAAATAGATCCAGCCGGGAATGAGCATCAGAGCGCCTGTCAAGAAAGGCATGACAAAAAACGCCGGATGCACGCCCAATTTCAAATCCTTCATGACCAAGTTATACATGCGCATCCTCCTTCTTCGCGAAGTAAATCATGATCTCCTCGAGACTCGGCGTGGCGGCCTTGATGTCGGAAGAGGGGTCGAAGTCGCTCGCGTGAATCAGGCCCGTGAAGCCGAACGAATTGGATTTGCAGGCAATGAGCTGCTTCTGCACCTGGTGCAGTTGGCTTGCGGCGCCGTTCAGCAGGAGATAAGATTCTTTGAACTGTTCTTTCTCGCAGCTGCGAACGACTTGCCCGTTCTCGATGAAGGTAATGAAATCCGCGACCTTCTCCAGATCAGACGTAATATGGGTCGAGAAGAGAATGCTGATCTCGCCGCCCGCGACGAGTTCTTGGAAAATATCGAGCAAATCGTCCCTGGCGACCGGATCCAGCCCGCTCGTCGGTTCATCGAGGATGAGAAGCTTCGCCCCGTGGGACAGGGCAAGGGCCAAGCTGTATTTCACCCTCATTCCCGTCGATAACTGGGCGACTTTTTTATTTTCGTCCAATTTGAATCTGCGCAGGTAGCTGTTGTAGGTATCACCATCCCAATTCGCGTAAAACTTCTTGATCACGGAGGTTAACGTCCTGATCCGGCTATGCGTATAGAAATCGATACCGCCGAAGGCGTACCCGGTATCCTGCTTCAACTCAAGCTCGTTCTCGGCCATGCTTCTGCCCAGCACGTAGACCTCGCCGCTATCGACATGAATCATGTTCAAGATCGATTTGATCGTCGTCGTCTTGCCTGCGCCGTTGGCGCCTATGAAACCCATAATATAACCTTTCTCCAGTTGGAACGATACATCCTTGAGCTGAAAATTCGGGTATTTCTTATTTATCTTTCGGATATCCAATGCCAGCATATCGTGCCTCCTCTATATACTGTGTATGTCGTGCATGCACAATATAACACGGTGATTTGTCAACGTCAATGCCTTAGCCAATGAACGCCCCTGCCTGATTGACTTCTTCCGCAACTGCGGTAATATGGAAGTTGGATGCATGGACCTATGCCAGCATCTCCGCCGACGTACTGACTTTGCATCGCGAATCAGCGAATTCCGCTTAATAGATCTCATCTTTGGAAGATGTTATAGACAACCATGGTTGCGCTGAACATATGCCAAATCGGGAGCTTCCTGGCTTCCGGTTTGGCATTTTCTCATCACACCCATACCTGACCTACACTGATAACTCGGAGGTCTCCATGTTTCGAGTATTGAATCGTCAATCGGAATTGATTTCGTTATTATTCGATCTTCCCGCCGGGGTATCGGTGGCCACCTCTCCCGATTGCAAGGAAATCTTGCACAACGCGATGGCCGCGAAATTCCTCCGTATTCCGGAAGGCGGCCATTTTTCCTTCTCCGCGGAGTCCCCTCCTGACGTAAGAGCTTACGATGAGTTCGGCAGAGAGATGCGGGCCGAAGAATTGCCGCTGCGTAAAGCCGTTGCGGAACGCCGGGAAAATAAACAAATCATCGAGCTCGCATGGCCCGACGGGGTGCGCAAAACCGCGGTATGGAACAGCAAGCCGATCTATGGCCATGACGGCAAGCTCGTCGGGGGCATTGCCATATCCGAGGATATCACCGACTATGTCGTGCTGGAGAGGCGGACTCAGCAGGAAAAGGAATGGCTGCGGATCGAATTGGAACGGCTTGACCGCATGGGACATGTGTCTGAACTTGCGGCAGGGGTCAGCCATGAGGTTCGCAACCCATTAACGATCGTCAAAGGGTTCCTGCAGTTGATGCGCGCAAAGCGCAAATACGAGAACGATGCCGACATGATCGACATGATGTTGGAGGAGTTGGACCGGGCGAACGAGATCATTTCCGATTTTCTGATGCTCACGAGAACGCACGAGAAGCAATTGAAGCGCGGCAACCTCGTGGATATCATCGGACGTCTGCTCCCATTGCTCGAGAACGACGCCTTCCTTGCCAAGAAGAAGCTTGAATATAAATTAAACCCTATATCCGATAACATGCTGGATGCTGTCGAAATCAAGCAGCTGATGCTCAACCTCGTGCGCAACGCCATTGAAGCCTCGCCGGTCGGAGGTCTGATCGCTATCGAAACTTTCGAGGATGCGCATGCGGTCGGACTTACCGTTGCCGATGAGGGCGACGGCATCCCGCAAGAAGTGATGGAGCATCTTGGAAAGGCTTTCGTGACCACCAAGCCTAACGGTACCGGTGTGGGTCTCTCCATCTGCTATGAGATCGCCAGACATCATCGCGCAGAGATCGAGGTTCGTTCGAGCTCGGCCGGCACCTTGTTTCGCGTGCAATTCCCGAAGCTTGCGGAAGATACGGACCAGAGCGCCCGGCCGCTCACGGACGGGGTCTAGTAAATAGATCCAGAATTAGCGTTACAATCCGTCCACCATGATGCCGAGACCAGATTGGAGCCAGCATGCGCGGGTGCTGCGATGCTGTAACCGGGTTTCGTCCGGTTAGAGCCAACATGCGTAGTGGCTGCGATGCTGTAGCTGGGTTTCGTCCGGTTAGGGCCAGCAGCCTGCCGCTCCTCTCCCTTCTACCTGTATGTACCATTTCAATTCCCGTTAATCGCGAAGCCCGTTACTTCAAGTAAAAAAAGATATAGCTCCGTTCGTTCGGATAATCCCATGCCATGAATAAACCTTCCACGATCCTCCCGAAAATGTCCCGAAACGAATCCTTGCGACCTACGAAACTCTTCTTGATTTCGCCGGATCGATCGTACAAGAGATCCCAACAGCCTTTTCTATACAAAATATTTTCGACATGCAGCATAACGCCCGTACACTTTACGACGAACATGTTGGAGTCCATTTTGACCAGCGACAGCTTGCGCGGAACTTTATGCACCTCGCTGCAAATTTGAATAATGTGCTCGAACAACCGCTCCCGCACATGCTGATCGATTTCCTCCGCCCCTGACGCATTTTCGCCGGACTTCCGATTCTCCAGCAGCATGACCCCGGTATTCGTATCATAGTCCCAATCGCTGCAGAACGAATCCAACTCCAGATTCATCATGCTGCGGGCTTCTTGCGCGAACTCTTGATAGACCTTCTCCATGACGGTATACCGTAATTGATAGGTGAGATTGATTTTGTCGAACCCCAATAACACTTCCTCGGCTGGCGTCATAAAATTCCGAACATAAATGGATAACCGGCCTGATCGCAAGGAAATAAAACAATTCTCGGGCCCCTTGCCGAACCTTTGTTTCATCAATTTGCTTAGCACGCTTGTTAACAGAGGAATGTTCTCCTGATTGCCGTTTATCTTGTTGATCATGTTGACTCCCCTCTAAGTAAAAAGGCCTAACCCCTTAAGAGTAAGGAGTTAGGCCATGGATAGACGAGCTATTCGAAAATAGTTTCTTCCATTTACCAGTATATGTTGAATTAGTGTTCGTTGCTGAATCTGTATTTCGGTACCGCAATGATGCGTAGTGACATATCTAATGACAGTAAGACACTAGACATCAATATTTTATCATCTTTTCTCTACTAATACAAATCCTTTATCCCTGCAGCACAGCTAGCGCTTGAATCCGCATGGCCTCAAAATGTCATAAAAAAATGATAGAAGTCGCGGCTGAACAGAAACTTGTTTCTTTATTGTCGCTGCCTGCAGGGCGCAGTATAATAATCCAGGAACGGCCCCGAGGCCGAGCGCTGCGGGCCGCGAAAGGAGTCCAATAATGATCTATCGACAAGTAGAACTGCATAACGTGGGACAATTGGTGGAAGTTCCCGGACGGGAAGGCTTGCTGCTGCAGCGCGTGCCGGAGATGGTACGGCAGCACGTGCGCGAAAGGGCAGCAACCGTGTATCGACACGCCGCCGGCTGCGAAATTCGGTTCGTCAGCGACTGGAACCCGGTCAAGCTGACGTTGGCTTGCCATAGCGGCGAAACAAAAGCTTATTTGTATTATGGTGATTTTCAAGGACCGAGCTTTGCGATCGGGCCGGAGCCGACGACGATCGAGCTGACGCCGCCGCCGGCCGATTTCCTGCAACGGGCGGATTTTGACGGAAGCCTGTACCCTTACCATCCTGACGTCTGGCGGCTGCTGTTCCAGGGCGGAGAAATTTACCTGCTCGACATCGAGGGGCAAAGCTTGCGTCCGCCCGCGGCGGACGAGTTGCCGAAGCTGCGTTATCTCGCGTACGGCACCTCGATTACGCAAGGCGCATCGGCGACGCACCCGTACCTCAGCTACGTGATGCAGACGGCTTGGCGGCTCCGGGCCGACGCGATCAACCTTGGCGCAAGCGGCAACGCCTTCTGCGAGCCGGCGATCGCGGATTACATCGCGGCGCGGGACGACTGGGACATCGCCACGGTCTGCATCTCCGTCAATATGCTGAACCAGGGCGTCACGGCAGCGGAGTTCACCGACAAGGCGCGTCATTTCGTCCGCACCGTCGCCGGCAATGCGAATCGGCCGGTCGCGTGCATCGGACTGTTTCCGTTCTTCGGCGATCTCGGCTACTGCAGGCCGGACCGCCAGCCGCAAGCGACGCCGGAGGAATACCGGGAGGCGCTGCGCAGCATCGCGGAGGATCCGTCGCTGCCGAACGTCAGCTACATCGACGGTCGCGAACTCATGACATCGATGCGAGGCCATGCGCACGATCTGCTCCACCCCGGCGACAACGGCATGATCGAAATCGCCGAGCATTTGGCGCCGCGGCTGAAAGCGCTGCTGCAGCGTTGTTAGGCAACCGATGCGAAAGGCGCCCTCTTGGGCGCCCCTCGGTCTTACTTAGGATTGTTCGGTATATGTCTTGAAACTGTCCATGATCGATTGCCAGCCTGCCTGCTGGAGCTCGACGGGATTGGAGCTCTCAGCGTCGAAAATTTCCACGACCTTCGTTTCGTTTCCTTGCGCCGTGAACGTGATGTCGACCCTTCTCCCGTCATCCATCGTGTAGCCAATCTCTTCGTGCTGCTTCACAGCGTCGTACTCGCCGCCAAAGTCAAAGCCCATGCTGCCGTCCTTCGCTTCCATCCGAGTGACGAACTTGCCGCCCACGCGCAGATCGTTCTCTGCCCTTGGCGAATGCCAATCCTCCGATGCCTGATTCCACTTCGTGATGTGTTCCGGCTCGGTCCAATACCTCCACACTTTGTCCACCGGTGCTTGAATGACGGCCTGTACGGTTACTTTCGTCGGTTGATTCGTTTCCATTGTTAATGGACACCTCTCGCTTCATAATCGTATTTTTGTTACTTACTACTATAGACGTAATCAGATTGTGAAATTCATCGGTCCAATCGTTCAGGAAGACCGAATCGTAAAAATAATTTTGCGTTGATGAAGCTTTGCACGTGGAAGATACGGTTGTCTTTGATCTCGACGACTTGAATCCCCCATGGCACCAGGAAAGCTGGATCATTACCGCTTGGCACATACTGCGCATAAGCGGGATAACCGCCATTCAGCGTAACCGGGATAAACCGAGACCCCACGCAATGCCAGCGAGTAAGCGAATAGAACTTGGCCACATTCTCCTTGCCGTGCACCCACATGGGAAATGGCGGCATGGACAAGCAGCCTTCCTCGTGAAACAAGGCGACAAGCGCATCGATATCGAATTGCTCGAAGGCTGCCACATATTGCGATAGCAGATCGCGATCAGGTTCGACACCCATCATACTGAATTCGTCGGAACGGAGATTCGCCCGTTCCATCGTCTCCCTGGCTCTTTGCAAGGCGCTGTTGACCGCTGCCGAAGACATGCCCAGCGTATCCGCGATCTCTTTGGAAGACCATTCGAATACATCTTTCAAGATGAGGACCGCACGTTGACGAGGAGGCAACGTTTGCAAGAGCGCGATGAAGCAGAGTTGAAGCGTATCTCTGCGAACGAGACTTTCTTCCGGGTGATCCGCCACATCGGGAGCAGGCCAAATCCAGGAGGAATCCGGCAGCGTTTCGCGAGGTTCGACGATGGAGGCTGCCGGGCCCGACAGGTCGACGGGAAGCGCGCGGCGCTTGGCTTGTCTCAGCTTGTCCAGGCATAAATTCGAGGCAATCCGGTAAACCCACGTTTTGTACGATGATTCCCGCCTGAAGCTGTCCCGACTTTGCCACGCCCGTATGTAGGTTTCCTGAACGGCATCGTCCGCGTCATCGATCGATCCCAGCATTCTGTAACAGTACGAGGTCAACTCCGGCTTTATATTCTCGAATTGCTGAAGATCTAACGATGTGTCGTTCATGTTGGCCTCCTTCGCAGCGGGACGGCGAACAGTCCCTAAGGCTTCACGCATCTTCATTATATGTTTCGGAGACACCCGTTGCCAACATGAAGAACAAGTTTCGCCGCCTTTCCCTCCAACCGACCGCCGCACCCGACGAATATGCGACCATAAAATAAAAGCCGCATCTACCGATCCACCCGGGGATCGAAAAATGCGGCTCTTCTTGTGCGTATCGTATGAACGACTATCTAATAACGACGTATTCCAGGTTAACCAGCTTCGCGTAAGTCACGATCTGGTCCGTCGACAAGTTCAAGGACACGACCGTATGGTGTCCGCCGCCGTTCTCGATCCAGGCTTTCACGCCATCCTGGAAGTTCGGCTTCACCTTCCACAGCACGCGAGCCACGGGAAGCTTCGGAGCCGGTACGGTCGGTTCGAAGGCGGTAACCTCGTTGATCAGCAGCTTGTAGTGGGTGCCGAAGTCCGCCATGGATACGACGACGCCCTCGCCGGCCTTGCCGTCGAATACCAAGCGCGCCGGGTCCTCGCGGTCGCCGATGCCAAGCGGGGAAACGACGACTTTCGGCCGGTTGCCCGCGAGACTCGGATCTACCTCGAGCATGTGGGATTGCAGGATCGATTCTTGCCCCGCCGCCAGCTCGTATGTGTAATCTTCCATGAAGCCCGTGTTCTGGTTGCGGCTCATCACCTTCAACAAGCGGTCAAGCGCGGCTGTTTTCCAATCTCCCTCGCCGGCGAATCCGTATCCTTGCGCCATCAGGCGCTGCACGGCAAGTCCCGGAAGCTGCCTCATGCCGTGCAAATCTTCGAAGTTCGAGGTGAACGCGTTGTACCCTCTCTCGTCCAAGAAGCGCTTAAGGGCGACTTCATAGCCGGCCTGAATTCGAACGCTCGCTTCCCAAGCTTCTTTGCTGTAATTCCCGTAATCGAAATCATACAGCTCCGCATACTCAGCCATCAGCTCGTCGATTTCCTTCTCCGTAACGGCATTCACGTACTGGACAAGGTCGCCGATCCCATAATAGTCCACGGTCCATCCGAATTGAATCTGCGCCTCGACCTTGTCGCCTTCCGTCACGCCGACATTGCGCATGTTGTCGCCGAAACGGGCGACCTTGATATTGAAGCTCTCGTTATACGCGACCGCTACGTCCATCCAATCCGCAATCTGCTTCTGCACTTCCGGACGCTCCCAATATCCGACGACGATCTTGTTTTGCTTCTTCAGGCGGGCGTTGATGAAGCCGTATTCGCGATCGCCGTGAGCGGCCTGGTTCAAGTTCATGAAGTCCATGTCGATCGTAGCCCAAGGAATGCTTTCGTTGTATTGGGTGGCTAAGTGGAGCAGCGGCTTCTGCAGCAATTTCGTGCCGCGGATCCACATCTTCGCAGGCGAGAACGTATGCATCCAGGTGATAACGCCCGCCACCTCGTCGCGATAGTTGATCTCTTTCATGATGCCGGTAATTTTGTCCGCGCTGACCGCCAGATCCTGCAGCACGAGCGGATAGGGCAGCAAGCCGCTGTTGTTCAATGCATCCGTCATCTTCTGCGCGTGAGCCTTCACTTCGGCCAGCGCTTCTTCTCCATACAGATGCTGCGAGCCTACGACGAACCAGAACCGTTTTGCTGCTGTTGCCGACATTCGATCATCCTCATTTCCGTATGATTATCCTTACTCGTTACTTCTACTTCTGCCCGTAGTAGGCGTCTTTCCCGTGTTTGCGAAGATAATGCTTATCCAGAATGCCCTGCGGCAATTCTTTGGCAAAATGGTTCAACTGGCGCGCGTACAGGTTCATCTTGCAAACTTCCTCCAGCACGACGCTGTTCACGACTGCCGAGCTCACGTCTTTGCCCCAGGCGAACGGCGCATGGCCTTGGAGCAGGATAGCCGGAATGGCCATCGGATCCAGGCCCCGCTGCTCGAATGTTTCAATAATGACGCGCCCCGTCTCCGCTTCGTACCCTCGGTCGATCTCCTCTTGGTTCAGGAACCGGGCGCACGGGACTGCGCCATAGAAGGTGTCGGCATGCGTCGTTCCCATGACCGGAACGTCAAGGCCTGCTTGCGCCCAGATCGTCGCCCAGGTCGAGTGCGTATGCACGATACCGCCGATCTCCGGGTAATGCTCGTACAATACGGCATGCGTCGCGGTATCCGAGGAAGGCCGCAAATTCCCTTCTACGACTTTGCCGTCCAGATCGACCACCACCATATCGCTCGGCTTCATCGTCTCGTAGCTGACCCCGCTCGGCTTGATGACGAAGAGGCCGCTGTCCCGATCGATGCCGCTGGCATTGCCCCAGGTGAATTTGACGAGTCCGTGTTTGGGCAATTCCAGATTCGCTAGGTAGACTTCTTCCTTCAATCGTTCCAACACGGCGATTACGCCCTCCCATTCTCCAGCAAATGTTCTACCGCTGCCTGTTCGATGGCCAGGCCTGCCTTATACCGCGCGATGAATGTCTCGAATCCTTGCACGTCAGCCGCGTTCGGAGCCAGCTCCTCGCCTGCGACATCCCGGAACACCTGCTCGAGGAAGTCCGCCAAATTTGCTCCTTGCCCGCTGTTGATCATATAGGAGGCGAGCAGCGCCATGCCCCATGCTCCGCCTTCCCCGGCCGTGGACATGACCGACACCGGCACGTTCAGCGCGGCGGCCAGCAATCTCTGTCCGACGATAGGCGTCTTGAAGAGGCCCCCGTGCGCCAAGATGCTGTCGATGGCCACGCGTTCATTCTCGGTCAAAATGTCCATGCCGATCTTCAGCGCTCCGAACGCCGTGAACAGGTGCGTCCGCATGAAGTTGGCGAGATTGAACCTGCTCTCGGGCGAACGAACGAACAATGGCCGGCCTTGCTCGAGCCCGGTAATATTCTCGCCCGACAGATAGCCGTAGCTGAGCAGCCCCCCGCCATCCGGATCGGCCTCCAGCGCCTTATTGAGCAGCACGCTGAACAGCTTGCCGGAATCCGCGCCCATCCCCATCGCTTCGGAAAATTCGCGGAACAAATCCATCCATGCGTTAAGGTCGCTGGAGCAGTTGTTCGCATGCACCATCGCGACCGGACTGCCGCTTGGCGTCGTGACCATGTCGATCTCCGGATATACGCCGGGCAACTCTTTCTCCAGCACGATCATCGCGAAGACGGAAGTGCCGACGGAAATATTGCCTGTGCGTTTGCGCACGCTGTTCGTCGCCACCATGCCCGTTCCGGCATCGCCTTCCGGGGGGCATAGCGGAATGCCTGGCGCAAGATCCCGATCCGGGTCCAGAATGCCCGCTCCCGCGGCGGTCAGTTCACCAGCACGCTGGCCGGCGAGGTACACCTTGGGAAGGAGATCCTCCAGCTTCCACGGATAGCCTCTATCTGCGATTAATTCGCCGAATTGCTTGATCATCGACGGATTGTAGTTATGGGAAAATTCGTCGATAGGGAATATGCCTGACGCGTCTCCGATGCCGATCGCTTTACTGCCGGTCAACAGCCAATGAATGTATCCGGCCAGCGTCGTCAAGTAGTCAATGCGCGGTACATGTTCTTCTTCGTTCAATATGGCCTGATATAAGTGGGCAATGCTCCAGCGCTCGGGAATATTGAATTGGAATAATTCCGTCAGTCTCCTTGCGGCATCGCCGGTCGTGGCGTTGCGCCAGGTCCGAAACGGCACCAGCAGCTCGCCCTTGTCGTCGAAAGCCATGTAGCCGTGCATCATGGCAGAGAACCCGATTGAACCGACAGTTCGGAGCTTGACGCCGTATTTCTCGTCCACTTCCCGCTTCATCTCTCGATAAGCGGCTTGGAGTCCCGTTAAAATTTCCGCCTGATCGTAGGTCCAATATCCGTCCTTCAACTGATTTTCCCATTCATAGCTCCCTGAAGCGATCGTGTTGAAGCGTCGATCGATCAGAACCGCCTTGATCCGCGTAGAGCCGAATTCGATCCCCAGCGAAGTTTCTCCGCCCGCGATCGCTGCTTTCGTATCAACCTGATTCATGGTCACGCATATCCCCTTTCTGAAGAAGACGCATCTCCATTAATACCCTCAGTATATTTTTTTGTACGTACATTTGTCAATGTAATATGCCAGTTATACCTACATATAATGACCGATACATTTTCAAAAGTTGAATTCCATGCTAATATGTACGTACAACTTTACGAAAAATGACGAAAGAAGTGGGTCGCGTGAAGCCAAAATACCAAATCATCATTGAGGATATAAAAAGCAGCATTCTATCGGGGACCTATAAATCGGGCGAGCAAATCCCTACGGAATCCGCCATGCAAGACATCTACAAGGTGAGTCGGCAGACAGTCCGCCAAGCGATCCTGGAGCTATCGAACGAAGGATTCCTCCGAAGCGAGAAAGGATCCGGCACCTATGTCAGCAGCCAGTACAGATCCAAGTCAAACGGCAAGACGGCGAATAAAACGATCGGCGTCATCACGACCTACATTTCGGACTACATCTTCCCTTCGATCATCCGCGGCATTGAAAGCCGGCTGAACGAAGACAGCTACTCCTTGCTGCTCGCCAGCACGAATAACGATGTCGCTCAAGAGAAGAAAGCGCTGGAAATGATGCTGTCCTACGGCGTAGACGGGCTGATCGTCGAACCGACCCGAAGCAATGTGTACAATCCTAATATCGCTTACTACTTGTCGTTTCAAGAGCAAGACGTTCCGTTCGTCATGATCAATGCCTATTATGAAGAGCTGGAGGTTCCGTTCTTCTGTCTGGACGATGTGCAGTCCAGCTATCTGGCGACCAGCGAACTGATCGCGAAGGGGCATACCCGGATCGGTATCATCGCGAAGATGGACGATCTGCAAGGGAAATATCGCATGAAAGGGTTCATCAAGGCGCTTGGGGACGCGAAATTAAAGTTCCAGCCCGAGCATGTGCTGTCTTTCGATACGGCAACGAAATCGGATTTATCCGTGAACCTGGACAAGTTTCTTCACGACAATCGGGATGGATTAACCGCGCTGGTCTGTTACAACGACGAGGTTGGGCTGGAAGTCGTGCATGCCTGCAGAAGGCTCGGCATCTCCATCCCGAATGAATTGTCCATTATCGGCCAAGACAATTCGTATATCGCCAAGAACGCGAATATCAAGCTTACGACGCTGACGCACCCGCAAGAACAGATGGGGCGCGACGCGGCGGACTGGATCATCAAGCGCCTGCAAGGCAAGAAGGATCTGCCTGCGAAGACCTTCTATCCGCCTGAGCTCATCGAAGGCGAAACCGTTCAGACATTGATGAAATAAGCAAACAACCCCTCTACGATTCATCTGGGGGTTGCATTATCATCGCAACTTCTGCTAGTCAACTCATATCCTGTATCATCTCGACGATAGATGGATTAGGCATGATACCCAGCTCGGTTGATAACATACTTTCCAACTGGCGGAAATATCGGATCGCATCAATTCTCCGCCCCATACGCAAATAAATCCGAATGATTTCAACATAGGCGTCCTCACGCAGCTTATCCTTCTCGATGATCGATTTGAAATAACGCAATGCCGAATCATGTTTGCCTTCCGACAAGCTATGACGTGCTGCTGCGTCCAATAATCCCAAGTAGGCTTGGTCATAATATTGCATAAACTCGCCTGACCAATGATAGTCTCTTCCTTGAAGAAACGGTCCACTGTATAATGATTCAGCTCGATCGATAAGAGCAATATCATCCATTCCAATGGCTGTGACGCGCCTGATGATTCCTTCAAATTCATACAGGTCACAATAGATGCTATCCCTCTCGATGCTTATTTCATGATGGTTGGTGTGCAGCCAGGATTGTGATTTACTCAACTTCAACGATTTGCGAATATAATACAAATTCGTATTCAAGTTTTGCAGCGCTTTTTCATACTTCAGCTCCGGCCATAGCGTCTCAATAATCTTATCGCGACTAACCGTTCCTTTGCATATCAAATAAGCGAATAACTCTTCTGTTTTGGGGCTTCTCAATTTCAGAAGGATCTGCTCCGACCAGCCGGTATATATTTTCAAGCCATTAAATAACAACACTGAAATATTCGAGACCTGGTAGGCCACTCGCCGAACCTTCTTGATTTTCTCCAGCGTTCTCCTCAATCTGTCCTCAGCGACAGGCTTCATCAAATAATCCAATGCACTCATATCAAACGCCTGAAGCGCATACTCCTCATAACCCGTCACGAAAATAATATTGATTTCCTTATCCAATTCAGATAACAACGCGGAAAGCTTCATTCCGTTAATATCAGGCATGGAAATATCGAGAAAAGCGACATCAATCGGGTTCGATTGCACGTATTCATACGCTTTCAGGGGATGCTGAAACGTCTCGCAAATTTCAATCAAGCCGCTTTCGGACAATAATCTCCTCAAACGCCTGATGGCCCAATCCTCATCATCTACAACAATCGCTTTTAACATCAAGTAACCCCCCTTCTTCTCAACGGGATACAGAAAGACACCTTGTTTTTCCCGATCTCTAAACTCTAGGTTAACACGATCGATGCCACAATGTAACATTGTCCAAGTTAAATGCGTCTGTTCATCGAGAGGCCGATGACAGGCGTCAATGAGTTTTTAGACAAGGAGTGGGTGATTTGAAGCAGGTTATAAGCAGGCTTCGAAAAGAGAAAGTTATAGTCTGGGCAAAATCCACTTTAATGATCGGACTGGTTAGCGTAATCTTGGCCGGTTGTACGAGCGCAGATGGTCCTCGGCAAGCTTCTTCAGCACCGACGACAGGAGCGAATCCGAGCGGCCAGGTCATGTTAAACGAATCCATTCAGAACGTCGAGGAGTCAAATCCTATTTTGCAGCCGGAGGTTCGTGAGTTCAGCCTCAGCCCGGAGCTTGAACAGGAATTGAAGGAGAAGAAGCAGCCGATGCGGGGATTATTCGAAACCACGATGGAAGCGGACAAGGCTGACGGCAAGATCGACATTCACTTTTCTCTTAAGAATATCTCGGGGAAAGATCTGCAGATCACTTACGGCTCGGGTCAAAAGTATGATGTGTGGATCTATAACGAAAAGGACGAAGCCGTGTATCAATGGTCGCTTAACAAAGCCTTTACTCAAGCGCTGATCGCAAGGGAGTTCAAAAATTCCGAAGTGATTGAATTCGATGAAGGTTGGGACCTGCACGATAACGAAGGAAGTCCGGTTCCCCCAGGTCAATATTCGATTATGGTCAAAGTCATGATCGGATTAGAGACGGGGACGATCAGCCAAGATGAATTGACCGCGCGCTTTGTGGTTGAGATTTGAACACGTTATCCTAATAAGGACAGCGGTTTGGTGAGATACTCTTTATGGTTACCCAGGAGGTGAACTGTAAAGTGGGCACGATTGTTAATATAGCGCATGATGACATTGGCCCGTTCAACCTTTTTCATCGGGTCCGTCTAAATAGTATCATTTTCTGACATGTTTTATAGCTACTATTAACCTATCAAGTGAAATCATAAGGAGAGATGGAAAATGTCCTACGTCGTTGATTTCAAAAACGTGTCTACGGTTGGCCTGGAGTCTTCGCCGGTAGCCGAAGCGCTTGCCGGCCTGCGAGCGAATGAAGCCCGCTACTTCATGAACAAGTATAAGCATGAATTTACGGTCGTACCCGCCAGCGAGAGCCAGGAAACCCTCGATTACGTGAACCGGATTCTGAAAGAAGAACGCGGAATCGAATTTGCGGCCAAACCTCTGGAGACGTCGCGGCTTCGGGTGGACAACATTGACTGGACCTTCGTCTTCTATGAGGATGGTCTGGGCGTCAACGTGTTGTATACGGTTGACGATCCCAAGAAACGGGCCGTTGGCTTTAAGCTGTCGGAAGGCATGGAGGTACCGAAAGAGCTGGAGGAGAAGAAGTTTAAATTCGCCAGACAGAAGTCCAAATTAGCCGGGACGATCCGGGGTTCGTTCTTCGTGATTAAAGGCGAATATTGAAAGTGTACGCAACGTTAATCCCGACTGCGCGAAAGGCTGACGCTTCAGTGCCAAGGCACTTTGAAGAGTCAGCCTTTCGTTATCGCCTGGTGAAATAATTTCTATTGCTATAATCGTAGTTTATGATATTATGTAAATGCGTTGTTTTTCGACGCAGATTTTCAAAATATACGAGGAGATCGCAAGCAGATAATCTTGACCACATCCGCTGAGGAAGTTAAGGCCATACGGACAGCCGGGTCAAATGCCGATTGGCAACTTTCGTTGCCTTATTGATTGAGTTAGAAGCTCAAATTTTATAAGTTTGGTTACTCTACAACCAGTGCATGGTCATCGCACAACGAACTTGTGAAACGATCAATAAGAGTGGTAAAAGTGGTTATCTGCTATATAGACTCTGATCAATTCTCGATATATTTTGAATATTATACGGCTTCCTACAAAAGCTATGCCCCGTGTAACGGCGGCATCTAATATTCTTGATCTATATCTAAACAAGTGCGATTCGCGATGCAGCGTTTTTTCCACTTGTTTTTTTGTGCGTAAAAAACGATGTCATCCACCTGGACTTCAAAACAAATCAGGAGACAAGGAGATCGAGAAATGGGAAAAGCATTAATTATCGGTTGTGGTGGAGTGGCATCGGTGGCTATCCACAAATGCGTGCAAAACAGCGAGGTGTTCGAAGAAATCTGCATCGCAAGCCGTACCAAGTCCAAATGCGACGCGCTTAAAGCAAAGCTGGACGGCGGCAAGACGAAAATTACGACTGCGCAAGTGGACGCCGACAACGTGGACGAGCTCATCGCTCTGATCGAAGAGGTCAAGCCGGATATCGTCATGAACCTGGCGCTGCCGTACCAGGATTTGACGATCATGGACGCTTGCCTGGCTACCAGAACGCACTATATGGACACCGCCAACTACGAACCGGAAGATACCGCGAAGTTCGAATACAAGTGGCAGTGGGAATACCGCGAGCGGTTCGAGCAAGCCGGCATTACCGCTCTGCTGGGCAGCGGGTTCGATCCGGGCGTGACGGGCGTATTTTCAGCTTATGCGCTTAAACATTACTTCGACGAGATTGAATATATCGACATCCTGGATTGCAACGGTGGAGATCACGGCTATCCGTTCGCCACGAACTTCAACCCGGAGATCAATATCCGCGAAGTTTCTGCCAACGGGCGTTATTGGGAGAACGGCGAATGGATCGAGACGAAGCCGATGGAGATCAAGCGCGTCTATAACTTCGCTGAAGTCGGCGAGAAGGACATGTACCTGCTGTACCATGAAGAGCTCGAGTCTCTGGCAGCCAACATTCCCGGGCTGAAGCGCATCCGTTTCTTCATGACCTTCGGCCAAAGCTACCTGACTCATCTCAAGGCGCTGGAGAACGTCGGCATGACCTCGATCGAGCCGATCGAATTCGAAGGAAAGCAGATCATTCCGCTGCAGTTCCTGAAGGCCGTGCTGCCGGACCCCGCATCGCTGGGGCCGCGCACCGTAGGCAAAACGAACATCGGCTGCATTTTCCAAGGCAAAAAAGACGGCAAAAACGTGTCGTATTATGTTTACAACGTATGCGACCACCAAGCGTGCTACCGTGAAGTCGGCTCCCAGGCGATCTCTTATACGACCGGAGTTCCGGCGATGATCGGAGCGGCGATGGTGCTGACGGGCAAATGGAACAAGCCGGGTGTGTACAATGTGGAGGAGTTCGATCCGGATCCGTTCATGGAAGAGTTGAACAAGTGGGGACTTCCTTGGGTGGAAGACTTCAACCCCGTGCTCGTCGACGATGGAAAGGAATCGCCGGTCTTGCACAGACAACCGGTGCTGGCCTGATACGATGCGGTTTGAGCAGCTGCCCACGCCTTGTTACGTCGTCGATGAAGCGCTCATCGAGCGCAATCTTCGCATCCTGAACGGTGTCATGCAGCGAACAGGTGCCAAGATCGTTCTGGCCCAGAAGGCATTCTCCATGACTGCCTTCTACCCTCTTATCGGACAATATTTATGCGGCACGACAGCGAGCGGCTTATACGAGGCACGGCTCGGGCGCGAAGAGATGGGCAAGGAGAATCATGTCTTTGCCCCCGCCTTCCGGGAAGATGAGATAGATGAGATCATCTCCATCTGCGACCACATTGTCTTCAATTCCTTCTCGCAGCTCGAGAAGTTCAAAGACAAGGCGCTGCGGGCCGGCCGCAAGGTAGGCTTGCGCGTCAACCCGGAATGCTCGACCCAAGTGGGGCACGAGATCTACGATCCGTGTTCGCCCGGATCCCGATTCGGCGTGAAGCAGGAAGATTGGCGCCCGGACCTGCTGGACGGCGTATCCGGCCTGCACTTCCATACCCTCTGCCAGCAAAACTCCGACGATCTGGAGACGACGCTGCAGGCTGTCGAAGCCAGGTTCGGGGAGTGGCTGCCGCAGATGGAATGGATCAACTTCGGCGGCGGCCATCATATTACGAGAGAAGATTATGATCTCGCCACTCTCGATGCCTGTATCAAGAGAATGCAAGATCGATACGGCTTGGAAGTGTACCTGGAGCCAGGAGAAGCCGTCGCGCTGAACGCAGGCTACTTCATTGCGTCCGTGCTGGATCTTCATAAGAATGGGATCGATATCGCGATCCTGGACACATCCGCCACTTGCCATATGCCGGATGTGCTGGAGATGCCCTATCGCCCGCCACTTGCGAATTCCGGCGAGCCGGGAGAGAAGCCGTTCACCTATCGGCTGGCGGGCCAGACCTGCCTGACCGGAGACGTAATCGGAGATTATTCGTTCGATCGACCGTTGAAGAACGGCGACCGGCTCGTATTCGGGGATATGGCCATCTATACCATGGTGAAGACGACTACCTTCAACGGCATGCCGCTGCCGGCAATCGCCATTCAAGGCAAAGACGGCGATTGCCGAGTAGTGCGAGAGTTCGGTTATCAAGATTTCAAGATGCGGTTAGCCTAGAACAGCGGCAAGACGCCTAAACCGACACCGGTGATCGCCTCGGTGTCGGTTTAGGCGTTATTTGTGATATGGTTCTCCGCGTAGTTTATAACGGCAAGTTATTCCCTCATTCCATATAAACCAAATGCTTTTTCTCAGTGTCCCATCGCCATGATAAATCGCCATGCAGCCGCAGACCGCCGTACCACTCATTCATTCCCTTCACTTCCACCCAGTCCTTTAGTCCCACGGCTACCTCCATCCCTACCTCCGTTAATGAAACTTCGCAATTTTCAAAGGAGGGGGTAGCTTTTTTTTGATAATCAGGAAAAGTATAAGGACCCCGTAGCTCTAATAGTGCATTCGGTCGCTCTGACATACTTCGTAGTCGATACCAAAATTCCAAATCACCCATTCCTAGCACACTCAAGCGCTTCCCAATTTCTTTAAATAGCTCGCGTGGGGTATTCACCCCATTCCGGATCAACTCCAAAGTTGTTTGCTCTACGATTCCCAGTCCATTCTTTGCGGAAGGCAGGCGGGATACGTGCAGTTCAAGTGCCGCGTGAGCGAAGGGCAGTGCCGAAGTATCTTCATGCAAAATTTCAACATGCCTTTCTATATCCGGGGAAGCGTATGCCTCCCAGATCCTGCTGCCCGTCTCAAGTTCCTCCTGTCCGATACTCTGCCACGTACCCGACAATTTTTCCAACTGCTTTGTTGTAAGTTGGCCCAATCCTCGAAATAAATCAATACCCGGATAGTCGCCGATACACAATAAATTTAGTTTTGTATGTCCTAGTGTCCGTTTTGAAAACCAATGCAACAAATAACTTAACATGAGTTGATCAAACAAATCATGTTCGAACCATAGTACGATCTCATCGTGTTTATTGAAGTTTTGCAAAATCTGATCTTGCGACTTACAATGGCTCACATAGTCATCTGCCGAAATGCCCAAGGTTCTCTCCAAATACTCCGCTCGGGGCGACTTCTTATGAAGATCGTCCATTTCAACGAATACCGGTCCTACCGAATACACTTCTCTCCAGACCAGGATATCTCCGCGGATATTCCCCTTCCTCAACTTATCACCGACAAAATCTCCGTTGACGATATGGAGCATCGAAGCTCCCCTTTCGTAAAGATCGTTGAACATGGATACAAAGTCATTGACAAGCAGTGACGTTCTCAGTTTATTGCGGGCATCGAACAACCGTTTTTTTAGTACGGAGGGGGATACACTCAGGTAACTTGATATTTCTCTTATCGAGTACCCGTGAAAATAAAATAATTGAACTGCCACTTTTAAATTGCTAGACAAGCCCTCGACGGATTGATGAAGTCTTTCCTGCCATTCCTTTCTTTCTAAGATGGACTCCACATTGAATTTCTCTACATCAATTGGAATCACTTCATCCGTCTGCATCGTGGAGTGTTTCCGCCGGCGAAGAAACCGATGGCATTGACGTTCGATAATGATCTTGAACCATCCCGGGAACGCATCCGCCTCTTTCAACTTAGCAAGATGGGCGAAGGCCTCCGCGAACGCTTCTTGAACCGCATCCTCCGCTTGGCCCCAATCGCCCAACTTTCCATATGCCACGGAAAATGCCATTCCGCTGAAATGTTGCACGATCCTCTCCCATGCGATTTGATCACCAAGCCGAGCCCCTTCGATCCACTGACGCGTCTCTTACACCTCCTCTGTTTTAAATTCTATATATAAAGTGCCAGTATCGTTGCAAAAGGTTACTTGGCTCTATTAAAAATAGTAGCAGAAAACTTGCCGTTATTTATGGTTAGGTTCTCCATGTTGTCTGTAACGGCAAGTTTTTTGAAGAATCACTCTTTTGACGACTTGGCCCCTTTGCTGTGAAGCCAAGAAACTAACGTATCTCTCCGAGTATCGAGATTTCCCGCAGCATCGAGTGGCGTCTGACCCGTGTAACCAGGGATCCCATTTATGTCGGCTCCCTTGGAGAGGAGATACTCGGCAACACGACGTTGGCCTCCATGGCAAGCTTGCCAGAAAGCCTCGTTAATGTCATCCACAGTAGGTACCGGATTGGAGCCTATCAATTCCTCAACGCGAAACAACATCCCTAAAGCAGCTGCGTGCCAAAGCTTGTCCACACGCGCGCCCCGCAGTACCAAAAGTCTCGCAACATTCCAACATCCATAACCCACGGCATTGTCCAAAGGAGTGCCACCAGCAATGGAGCCACCAATCACTTCAATGTTCGCACCGCCAACGATTAACGCAGCGGCAACATCCACATCGTCACTGCTGGCCGCCCAGTGCAAGGGGGTCTCCGAAAAGTTTCCCCCTGTAGCTTGGGCATTAGGGTCTGCTCCAGCGTCAATCAGCATCTTAACAATTACTGGGCCGTTAGGGAAGTATCCAGGCCAATCTGTAACCACATGCAAAGTAGTACGAGAAAAACCCTTGTTGTCTATTGCTCTCATTGAGGCCAAGCCAGGAACCTCGATCAGAAGACGACGCAATGCATCCAAATCGCCCGTTTGAACAGCCTGCACGAACGATACGACCAGCGGATCGTTATGTTTCACTGTCTCCATAACCCCCTTCGCAAAGATCATTGAACATGTGCCCTTAACAACTTCATTGCTTGAAGAGGGCGTCCCCTCGGCACTTCTGCTACTTATTCGACGTTCTGCTCTCTTCCCCTTCTCAACCAACGGTGAACAAGCTTTTCAGAAATACCGCAACCAATATGGAAAAATCGATAAGTTCTGTCCTTATCCTGCAAGCGAAAGGCATCTATAATCTGGGTTGTAGCGAAATTCGATCAAGGGGGAAATGCAGTCCATGAAACAAAGCAAAGGCTTTCAAGCGGTATTGACTCTGATCGTTCTCGCCTTCATCATTGCCGGATGCGGCAAGGGCACCGGGACGGCAGAACCGACGTCCCAGCCGTCCGCAGCCTCGCCAACTTCGGAGGCAACGAAAGCAGCGGAGACGGCCGGAACGCAGGAGACGGTTACCGTCAAAATGCTGATCGGCGCCAAGTCGGCTTCTACGGATCATTGGAAACAGCTGGCGGAGGCGACTTTCCAGAATACGGGCATCAAGCTCGAGCTCGTTCCGATTCCCGGCAACGATGACGCCGAAATTCAGAAAAAACTGGACGTCATGCTGCTGAGCGGTGACGAGAGCGATTTGTTCGTCATTCCCAATCCGACGGGCTACATGAAATATGTGAACGGGGGATTCATTCGGCCGCTGAACGATATCGCCGCTAAAATAGGCCTGGATATCGAAGGAGTTTACGGCAAGTATTTGACGAAAGACGAGCAGGGAGTGACGTACGGACTTCCTTACAACGTGAGCAAATGGCTTGTCTTTTACAATAAAAAGGTGTTCGACGACGCCAAAGTTCCGTATCCCGATTCGAACGTTGCATGGACCTGGTCCGAATATATCGAGACGGCCAAGAAGCTGACATCGGGCGAAGGCAAGACCAAAATATACGGCTCTTACATGCTGGACTATGACAACTACTTGTATATGCAAGCCCGGCAGAAGAACGTTCCGAGCTACAAAGCCGACGGCACGCTGAACTACGACGATCCTGCTTTCAAGGAGTCGCTTAAGTTCTTCAACGATCTGGGTGCCGTGCACAAAATCCAGCCGGGCTGGCTGGAATTCAAAACGCAAAAGCTGGCCTGGGACGGCTTTATGAGCGGCAAGTACGGCATGCATATTATCGCCGACTGGTATGCCGGACTGCTGACCGATGCCAAGTCGTACCCGAGAGACTGGCAGGTAGGGATCGCCCCGCTTCCTCATCCGGACGACGCCGACGCATGGTTCAACTTCGGGGTGACGGCCAATTATGTGATGAACAAAAATTCCAAGCATCCTGAAGAAGCGCTGAAGGTGATGAATTACCTTGCATCGGAAGGCTATAAAATTACGAATAACGTTCCGGCAAGAGTCGACTGGTCGGCCGAAGACAGGGCTAAGTTCTACGAGGAAACCTCGCAAGCGCTTAACGGGGAAATTACAACCCAAGATTTCGCCAACGTATTAAGCCGCGACGATGAAGGTTTTACGGATGAGAAAATAATGGGCGTCGCCTCGAGCCAAATTACGAACATCATCTCGAAAGAGGCGGATTTGTACTTGACCGGGCAACGATCGCTCGACGACACGGTCGCATCGATCTTGAAGCTCGGCAATCAAGCGATTGAAGAAGAGAAGGCCCGGCAGCAAAAATAATCGTTCATGCAGCGGGGGATATCCAAGGGGTATTCCCCGTTCGCGCAAGAGGTGAGCAACAATGAGGCAGTTTGCAGGATTGAAAGCGCGAGAGCAAGCGGCGGGGTACGCCTTCATTTTGCCGTTCACGCTCGGATTCATCGTCTTTTCGATTATCCCGTTTCTATACGTGTTCGCGTTAAGCTTTACGAATTTTACGATATACACGGAATTTGCCGACGTGAAGTTTGCCTCTATACGCAACTATGCCAGGCTGCTTCAGGATTCGCAGGTTTTGGGCAGCATCTTGAGAAGCCTGTATTATGTCGCATTATACGTCCCTTCCATTATCGCGTGCTCTCTCGTGCTGGCCGTGCTGTTGAACGGTGCGGTGTATGGGCAGAAGCTGCTCAGGACGCTGATCTTCATGCCGTATGTCAGCAATTTCGTTGCCGCGGCGATGATCTGGTTCATCCTGCTGAACCCGTTCGGAGGGCTGGTTAATGGAATGCTTGAAGCTGTCGGCATCCCCGCGCCTCTATGGCTGGCGGGCATCCATTCCGCCATGCCGACCGCGGTGATGATCGTCATCTGGCAGGGGATGGGGTTTCATATTATCGCTTTTCTGGCCGCTCTGCAAACGATCCCCAAAGATTTGTATGAAGCGGGGATTATGGACGGAACGAACGCGTGGCAGAAGTTCCGTTACGTTACGTTGCCGACGATTTCCCCGACTACTTTCTTCCTTGTCGTGACGAGTATTATCGGCGGGTTTCAGAACTTCGCGCCGATTAAAATATTGACGAACGGCGGCCCGGGCGACAGCACGAACGTATTCGCCATCCACTTATACGAGGAAGCGTTCCAGAACTACGACTTCTCCTATGCGGCGGCGCAGGCGGTGCTCATGTTCGCCATTATACTTGTCATTACGCTTATTCAATGGTATGCCCAGAAAAAGTGGGTTACTTATTAAGGGGTTGCTCAGATGAGAATACACAGCCGCACCGGGAGCAGCCCGTACAAAAGAATAACGCTTACGGCTGTTTTGCTGCTGATCGGACTATCGATGGTTTTCCCGTTTTTCTTCATGCTGTCCTCTTCCTTGAAGCCGAATTCGCAAGTGTTCGGTTTCCCGATCCAACTCATTCCGGGCAGCCTCTATTTGGACAACTATGAGACGCTGTTTGCCAACCGGGACTTTTTCATTTGGTATGGAAATACGGTCCAAATGGTCGCACTGCTCATTGCGTTCCGTTTTTTGGTCGTGACGCAGGCGGCTTACGCATTTGCCCGATTGTCTTTCAAGGGGAAGAACGCCATTTTCATGCTTTTCATCTCCACCATCATGATTCCTTGGGACACGACGATTTTGGCGAGATACTTGTTATACGATTGGCTCGGTTTGATCGATACGCCATGGGCGCTCATTATACCGGGCATGTTCGACGTATTGTTTCTGTTTCTCGTCCGCCAATTTTTCACGACCGTTCCGTTCGAACTGTCCGAGGCGGCGATCATTGATGGCTGCGGCCATTGGAAAATTTACTGGAAGGTCATCCTTCCGCTGTCCAAGCCGGTTCTGCTGACCCTTGTCATCTTTACTTTCATTTGGTCGTGGAACGACTTTACCGGCCCGTACATTTTTATCAACACGATGTCGAAGCAGATGTTGTCCGTCGGATTGGTCACCTTCCAGACGATTGCCGGAACGAATTACGCCTTGCAAATGGCCGGTTCGTGTCTGGGCATCATTCCTGCGGTCATCGTATTTATTTGGGCGCAAAAGTATTTTATTCAGGGAATCGCCACGACCGGCATTAAAGGATAACGGGATGTCCCCACACGAGGAGAGAACGATGGATGAAGCCGATTGAAGTTGTGCTGTTGGGTGCGGGAAGCCGAGGCTTCTTCGCATACGGCAACTATGCGCTGAAGCGCCCCGACAAGTTGAAAATCGTGGCCTTCGCCGAACCGGATGCCGGCAAACGCGACAGATTCGCACGGGCGCACGGTATTCCGGAAGACCGGTGCTTTGCAGAGTGGAAGCTGCTGCTGGACCGGCCCAAGCTGGCTGATTATCTGATCAACGCCACGATGGACCAGGAGCATCTGGAATCGACTGTCGCCGCATTCCAACGAGGCTACCACGTCCTGTTGGAGAAGCCGATGGCCACGGATCCGCTGAGCTGCCTGAAAATCGTCAAAGCGGCGGAAATATCCGGGAGAAAGCTCGATATCAGCCACGTTCTCCGGTACACGCCCTTTTTCCAAACGATTAAAGCCGTTATAGATTCCGGGAGCCTGGGCCGCATCTTATCGGTGGAGCATAAGGAGAATGTCGCTTTCTACCATTACGCTCACGGCTTTGTAAGAGGCAACTGGCGGAGCGAACACACTTCTAGTCCCATGCTGCTGGCCAAATGCAGCCACGATCTTGACATCCTCGTATGGCTGCTGGGTGAACAAGTGAAAAAAGTGTCTTCTTTCGGATCGCTCTCCTATTTCAACCGTCAATCGATGCCTCCCGGCGCCGCTGCAAGATGCACGGACGGCTGTCCGGCGGAAGAGACGTGCGCTTACTCGACGCTTAAGCATTACCTGGGCAAGGAATTGACGTGGCTGAACGACGGGATTTCGCTGGACACTTCTTATGAAGGCAGACTCAAAGCTTTACAGGAAAGCGATATCGGCCGCTGCGTGTTCCAGTGCGACAATGACGTGGTGGATCATCAGGTTGTCAATATGGAATTCGCGAACGGAGCGACGGTCTCGTTCACGATGTCCGTAGCCGCCGAGGTCAACCGGAAAACGACGATTTTCGGCACGGACGGAGAGCTGTATGGGGATTTGGAGCATAACCGGATCACGGTCAAGCGTTACGTCCATTCGAGCTTGACCCGAACGAGCGCCGAAGAGATCGAGCTTCTGAACATACGAGGCGGACATAACGGCGGAGATCCCGGGCTGCTCGACAGCTTCGTTCGGGATGCGCATCATCATGAAGAAGATGGCTCCATGATCACGTCGGCGCGGCAATCTTTGCTAAGCCACTTGCTCGCGTTCGCAGCGGAACAATCGCGCAAAGAGGGAAAGGTTGTTCTTATGGACGACTATATCGCATCGTTGGAGCGTCAGGCGGAGTAGCGGCTGCTTAATCTATCATTTGGAATCGTGAGGTGTATGGCAAGATGTTTAGAATTCCTGCGGGTGTCCATACAAGGTGGGCAAGTCCGGAAAACGTACGGGGAGCGAAGGGGGCAGGCGGAACGGTCGGCCAAGGGCGAAAAGGCTCCCCGTGGATAGCCGTCCCTAACGGACAAAAGGTGCAATTGTGCGAAGTGGATGGAGCAAGCGGAACTTTGCAGCGAATCTGGATGACCTTGAACGATCGCACGCCGGCAATGCTTGACGGATTAAAGATAACCATCTACTGGGATGGCGCCAGAGAACCGGCAGTTGACGTACCGCTTGGCGCATTGTTCGGCATCGGATTGGGGGAACTCCGCCCGTTCCAGTCCGCCTTGTTTTCCAGCCCCGAAGGAAGAAGCTTAACCTGCTATGTCCCGATGCCTTTTCGAACAGGCATGCGGATGGAGCTTCGCAATGAAAGCGGAAGCGACTTGCATCATCTCTATTACGATATCGACTACACGATCGGAGACGACCACGGGCCTGAAGCCGGTTATTTCCATGCGATATACAACAGACAGAGCAAAACCTCGCTGCGCCAAGATTACGAGATCGTACCCTCAATCACAGGCAGGGGGCGTTATCTCGGTACCCATATAGGGGTTGTGGCCGATCAACTGAAATACGGACGCTCTTGGTGGGGCGAAGGGGAATTCAAAATCTATCTGGACGGAGACGAGACTTATCCAACCTTATGCGGAACGGGGACCGAGGATTACATCGGCACCGGCTGGGAATTGGGCGAGTTCTCGCATCTTTATCAAGGCTGCACGTTGGCGGACCATGCAGGAATGCGCTATTGTTTTTATCGCTATCATGTGCCCGATCCGGTATATTTTCAATATGGGGTACGCGTGACCGCACAGCAAATCGGCTGCTGGGCGCCGGAAACGCTGTTGGAAATGAAATCGCTCGGGCATCCGGTTCTGGCGGCATCCGAACAGATCGGGTTCATCGATTTCAGCAAGACGGACTCGCTGCCTCCGTACGGATTGTTCGAACGCGAAGATGATTGGTCGAGTTGCGCTTATTTGTACTTGGACAGACCGGTTAAATGATGCTCGGATGCGTTACCAAAACACGGGATGGCGAGGGAATAAGGATGAAGGATATGGCTCGGAAAAACAATACGTTGGAAACAAGGTGGGTCAGCTTTGAGAATGTCACCGGCCAGAAAGGGAAAAGCGCCATGTCCAACCAGGGCATGAAGGGCAGCCCGTTTCAACGCATTGACGCAGGCGAAACGAAAACATTGCTGGATGTGGAGGGATGCGGGACCATTCATCGGATTTGGATGACCCTCAGCGATCGATCACCGCGGATGTTGCGTTCCATGCGAATCGATATGTTCTGGGATAACGCGGAAACGCCGGCAGTATCGGCGCCGCTAGGCGACTTTTTCTGCGCTGCGCTTGGCATTCTCGTCCCTTTCGAGAACGAACTGTTCTCCAGCCCGGAAGGAAGATCGTTCAATTGCTTCATTCCGATGCCGTTTTACAACCGGGCGAATATCCAAATAACGAACGAATCGGATCAAGCGCTTGACCATTTTTTCTACGATATTAATTTTACTTTATCTTCTGAGCCGACCGAACAGGAATATTATTATTTCCACGCTGTCTGGAACAGGGAAAATCCGACAACGCTAGGCGTGGATTACTCCGTCCTGCCGAAGATCTATGGAAGCGGCCGATTTATCGGAATGAGCCTGGGGGTCGTGCTGGACCCGGCTTACGCGGACAGCTGGTGGGGGGAGGGCGAGGTAAAAGTATATCTGGACGGAGACGACCGCTTTCCGACGCTTGCAGGAACGGGGACGGAGGACTATATCGGAACAGGTTGGGGACAAGGCACTTACTGTCACCGATATCAAGGCTGTCTCGTTCACGATAAGGACGCGGGACACGTGAGCTTCTATCGCTTTCATCTGCCGGATCCGGTTTACTTTCAACAAGACTGCAGCGTGTCGATCCAGCAAATCGGCGGAGCGCTTAAAGAAGTCGTGAACGGCTTTAAAGAACGGGGTGCGGAGTTCCAAGTCATTACTGCCGATTCTGACGGAACATTCTATCGATTGATGGAGGATAGCACTTTGGATTGGGAGGACAAACGGTTCGATGACCAGAGCACGTGGTTGAATTTCTTGCGGAGAGACGACGTATCTTCTATTGCCTATGTTTATTTGGACGCTAAGGAACATACCGTTCTTCCGTGAAGGCGGGATAGCGAAGCAGAATCGTCGTTCCGGCTTCTTCGGCGCTTTCAATCGCAAAGGTAAAGCGACTGCCGAAAACCAGTCTCATCCGCTGATAGACATTCCCGAGCCCGACGCCGCCGTAGGAGATCCCTTGCTCCAGCGATCGCATCAGCTCTTGCAGGCGTTCCTCGGGAATGCCTTGTCCATTGTCCTGAATCCGAATCAGAACGGTGTCGTTCTGCAGCCGTCCGGTAACCGCGATGATCCCTCCGGCTTCCGAATGCTCCAAGCCATGGAGAATGCTGTTCTCGATCAGCGGCTGCAGCGTCAACTTCGGGATCCGATAGGCTGCAATCTCATGGCCGATGTCCCAGAAGACATCGAATTTATGGGCGTAGCGTATTTTTTGGATAACCAAATACGTCTTGACATGGTCGATCTCCTGGCGAATCGTCATAAATTCCTGACGGTTGGAGATGTTCCCCCGGAAAAAGGCGCCCAATGCGGACGACATGTCGCATATCTCGTACACGCCTTTACGATAGGCCAGCCAATTGATCGATTCAAGCGTATTGTACAGGAAGTGGGGGTTGACCTGCTGCTGCAGCGCATTAAGCTGGGCTTCCTTCTCCAGGAACAGCAGCTCCTTCTCGCGCATTTTCGATGCGTATACTTCGAAGATCAGCTCGTTCAGCCTCTCAGTCATCAAGTTGAAGCTGCTGCCGAGCACGTATATTTCATCCATCCCGCGCACGTTCATCCGCACGTCCGTCTCTCCCGCTTCGACCTTCCGCATCAGTCCCCGCAGCGTTTCCAACGGCTTCGTGAGTCTGCCCGAATAATAATAAATCAACAGGGCGATTGCCGCGATCAGCCCTCCGAAGAGGAGTGCTCCGTTCAGCACGAGGGAATTCGCCCGCTGCGCGACTTCGTCCGCCGGTACGATGCCCACTGTCTTCCAGCGCGTGGAAGGCGAAGTGTCGAACGAGACCAGATAAGGGACACCGTCTGCGCTCTTCACGAAACTGCCTTCCGTATGGCGGAGAATGACCGCCTTCTCGTCGCCGCTCAGCTCGATTCGGGTGCCCGGGTTGGACAACACCTCGCCCCCGGAGGCGTCCAGGATGCGAAAGAAGCCGGTTTTGCCGATCCGGATGTTGCCGTAGATCGTTCCCAGCATCGATTCGTCAATATCGACCGTCACATAGCCGAATACGTCCTTGGCGTTCGCCGCGTTTACGTTAAACACGTTTTTGGCGAACACCTGAACCGCGTTCAAATACGGATCGATTCCCGAACGATAATAGTACATTTTGCCGCTTTTCTCGACTTGCGATCTCTGGAGCAGGGAACCTCCGATATCCTCATAGTAGGACTTGCCCGGATAAGAAGCGGAGAACACCTGGCTTCCGGACGCATCGTAAATATGAATCGCCAGTATTTCCTTGCGGAGCATCGTGCTTTCGAGCAGCAACTGCCGGATCTTGTCCGAGCCGCCGGCATCGCCGCCGAGAATCGCCTGGACTTGCGGACTATAGGCGATATTGTTCAGCAGCAGCTCGTAATCGCGCAGAAACAAGTCGACATTCGTATTGGCGGTTTGCACGATTTGCGTCGTAAAATGCAGCATGTTCTGCTTCAGCAGCTCCGAAGTCCGATAGATCGTCAGCACGATGATCAGCAGACTCGGGAGCAGGATCGTCAAGCCGAAATAGGCCATGATCTTCGTGCGAAGCGGCCATTTCCTGAGTAGGGGAGGCTCCTGGAATACCGGCTGATTCGGCATTTGCTCCTGATTCTTCATCACGCTCTTGAGCGATTTGGACAGCATCATCAGCTGTCTGGACACGAAGCCGGCAGAGCCATAAGAAATGAGCAGGATGGCGGCCAAATAAGCGGCGACAAGCCCGAACAAGGTGCGTTGCTCGACTTTGAGCAGACGGTTCAATCGTTCGGACTCGAAGATGTGCATGATTTTCAGCTTGCCGTTCAGGATATGCGCGTAATCCATCAGATACCGCCGGCCGTCCAGCTTCAGGGAACCGTAGCGAAGCTTGGAGTCGAATGGCAGCTGCCCGGCTTCGGCGACAGCGCTGCCGAATGAGGCGTCCGGCTCGGAGCTGGACCACAGCAGTTCGTTATGCTCGTTGAAAACGTAGGCCGTTCCCGGAAAAGGATAGTTCGCGATCGTCTTGTTCCAGATATCCCGTGTAAATGTGGCAATCAGCAGGCCGAGCCGACGCTCGTCCCGGGTAATCTCTCTGGTGTAATAGATCGTGTCACGAATCTCGTCGAACAGCGATGGGAGCTCCTCCTGCAGAAAAGAGCAGACGTTCTCTGCGGTGCATCGATGGATGGAGGCAAGGCCGACGGTTTGGGTGAACCAACGGGTGTTCGCGATTTGCTCATAGCCGGGCAACTCGGAAGCCGGCGTGAATACGGAGCTGCTGAAGCTGCCGGATAATCCATTGGCGCCAATGACAAAAATATGGTCTACAATCGCGGTTGCAGGCAGCGATTCGAGCAGCTCGTTATCGAGCCTGTCGGACGCGCTTTTCAAATCCAGCATGGACAATCGGGATGCATCAAGCGAGAGCACGCTTTGAATCGTCGGATTCGAAACGAGCTTTCCGAGGGTTACTTCCGCATTCTTGAAATAATTTTGGTAATAGTAGTTCACCTGATTAAAGCTGCTGGCGTCGTTGAACAGCTGCTCCCGGGCAACCGTGTCCGTGACCGAGCGGGAGAGGAAGAAATAAAGAGACAGCGCGACAAGCGCGCTGATCAGCAGCGTATGCATCATTAGCTTGTACCGGATCGACCCGCCCAAGATCGAGAACGCCTTCTTGATCGCCGCGGCCAGTGCCATCAGCATTTGTTCTTATATTCCAGCGGGCTCATGCCGGTATATTTCTTGAACATGTCCGTGAAATATTTGGGATTGTCGTATCCGACTTTGGCAGCCACGTCGTACACTTTATGGTCGGGTCGCTTAAGCAGCAGCTTGGCCTGCTCGATCCGGACTTTTTTGAGATAATCGATCACGTTTTCCCCGGTGCTTTTTTTGAATAGCAGACTGAAGTAGCTTGGCGTTAAATAGACGGTATCGGCGATTTCCTTCAACGATAGTTTTTGGGCGAAATGTTGTTCGATGTATTGTTTGGCGATCGATATGGACAGATTGTCCTGTTCGGAAGGCAAAGTTGCTTCCTTCTGCGTCAGGTTTTTCTCTTCATTCAATGAATCGTTCAGCTTGGAGAAGGTTTCCCGCAATTCAGCGATATTGATCGGCTTAACCAAGTATTCGGCAACCCCGATTCCGATCGCTTTCTTGGCATATTCAAAGTCGCTGTACCCGCTTAACAATACGACCTTCGCATCCGGAAGATCTTGTTTAACCTGCTTGCCAAGCTCAAGTCCATCCAGATAAGGCATACGAATATCGGTCAAGACGACATCGGGGCGAGATTCCCGAATCAGCTCGAGAGCGGCTTGCCCGTTCGAAGCATGGCCGACGACATCAAAACCTACGGACGCCCAGTCATAGCCGCAAAGTCCTTCGCGAATAATCTGTTCGTCATCGACGATGAACACGGTATGCATCCCAATGCCCCTTCGTATGCGCTTTCCCCTAAAAAGTAACCTCATTATAATGAACAACCATGATTTATTCAACGATTGCAACGCAGATTGGCACAACAACGAAAAAAGTATGGAAAAATCATAATAAATTAGCGGTTTATTGATGTATATTTGAAGAAACAACACAAGGGGCTCATGAGAGGATTTGAAAGATGGATAAGAAAAATCAAGACGCTATTCATAACGACTTACTTGCAACCAAGGATCTTCTTTATACCTCCTGCGGATTTCATTGCTCTCAACCCATTCCGGAAGCACAAAACTCGGAATATGGGGCATATGTATTTAACTTGAATGCTCTCTCCATTCGATTTCGAGTCGCAAAAACCACTCCAACGAAGATCGGACAATTTGTAACTATATGGGAGAGAATCGGGAATGGATCGATTCAACCCTATGACGTGTCCGATCCCGTCGATATGTTCGTTATTAGCACACGCAAAGGCAGTGCCTTAGGTCAGTTTGTATTTCCAAAATCCGTTCTATGCGATCGGGATATCATATCCAATAAAGGCAAAGGCGGCAAAAGGGCAATCCGCGTTTACCCGCCTTGGGACAAAGCTATGAGCCGGCAGGCTCAAAACACACAGCAATGGCAGTTAGAATATTTCCTTGAAATACCTGCGGATGAACCGATCGACTATGTTCGTGCTCAAAAACTTTACACCCCAAAACTCTAGCAATCATAATAGCCTTTTGAATAGGACCCCAATCTCCATCGATCTTTTCAAAGTATTGTAAACAGGCGAATTTTTAAGCGCAACGGAACAAAAGTCATTGAAATCATCGTCTTCGAGATCCGCAAATATAAATACGGTTACCGTTATTTCTCCAATAAACGGTTCTTCATCATACCCTCTTACACCAACCAGTGTGAGAGGGTTTTCCAAAGAAAGATGCAAGACGCCTTCAATTTCTTCGATGATCGAGCCTCTTTTTTTCGACTGCTCCAAGAGCGTTAACAGGATGCTGCTTAGGACCGATCCCGCGAAGTATTCAACACTGCTGATCTGCTCGTATTCGGAGTCGAAGCTGATTTGCTTCTCAACCCGAAAGCTGGTTTTATTGGTGAAAACCTTAACGGAGGCGAGATCGTTCGACGTTCCCCTGAAGCTCATATCGAACCTCTTGGACTCATACAAGGGGCTATTCATGATTTCTCCTCAGGATTGCAGCCGCTTCCGTCAAAGAGCATATTTTGCCTGAGATCACTTCTAGCACGTTCACCGGCCGATTGGAGAAAGTGGCAAAACCGCAGTCCGGATTCAGCCATATTCTCTCCCGCGGAAGATAGGTCAATGCCTCTTCCACCTTGGGGAGGATGGTGTCCAAAGTCTCCTTCTCATCCGTACGCGGATTAATCAGGCCGAGACCCAGCGCGGTATGCTCCTGGATTCTTGAATCAGCCAATAAGGAGTTTAGCTCCCCTGCCCTTGGCGTCGAGAACTCCAATGTCAACAGATCCGCATTCACATGGGCGAATAAATCAAGCAACGGCGTATACGGCCCCGTCAATAGAATGCTCTCGTCCTTGCTCCAGTTCCCTCTGCAAACATGAAGAGAGGCAATCGTCTTCGTTCGATCGATATATCCCATGATCTCTCCGATCAAGGAACCGGCAAATTCAAGCTCCTCTTGCGGGTCCTTTCTCTCGGAAAGAGCCGCGCACATGAATGACCTTGGTTTGCCGTCCGTGAACACAACCTCGGTCAAAACCGGTTCATCGAACTGAATGACATCGACTCCGATGCTCATCAGATGGTCGATCTCTTCTTTCAGAACCTTAATGACATCTTGCCCAAGCTCCTCTTTGCTCCCGTAGGCCTTACCGGACAGGTTCGGAAGCCACATCGAGCGAGTAAGCAAATAAGGACCCGGCAGGGTGATCTTGACCGGCTTGTCCGTGAACTTCTTCATCATCCTGAGCTCATTGGCCACAATATCGCCGTTATAGCTCAGCTTGCCGACGCAAATCGCATTCTTGATGCTGACCGCAGGAACATCAAGCGTAGTCAGAATGCTCTCAAACGCCTTTTTATCATCCATATAATCCAGCATATCGCTCATGCTCATCATGCTGACGCCGCCGATTTTATCGGACACGAAGGATACATAATTGTCCCGCCCAAGCTCTCCGCTGGTGACGATATCGATCCCCAAATCCTCTTGCAGCTTAACAATTTGATGGGTTTCCATCTCGATCAGCTTGTTGAAGTCGGCAGGGTCCATCGCTTCTCTTCGCATCATTCTCAGGGCGCTTAATACCTCTTTGGATCTTGGCATGCTTCCGATTAAAGAGGTAGGGAATAACGGTAATGGTCTGTTCACGTATGACTGCTCCCTTAAGAATGGAAAAACTTCAGATAATCATTTGCTTCACGCAATTGCTCAAATCCTGATATTCTTCCTTCGACCCATTCCTTCAGACCTTCCATATCCATCATCTGCTTATGGGCTGCATTGTTATAATCCATTCGATGAAGCACCTTCTGCCACTCTTCGAATCTTTCAATTGAAAAATCAGGATGAGCTACGAAGATACAGTGATCGAATAAATCCGTTGTATCTATGCATACCAGCTGATTATCATCAACGGTGCCGTCCTTCTTCCATGCGTCCCAATTCAAATCCAGCGTGACCGTGGCGTCTACGGTGCCTGCCATTAATGCTTTAATGGCGTCCATCTCTCCTCCTACATGGTCACCATGAAGACCGACGCCAATATCGAATCTTTGCTCTGTATAATCTGCTCCGTACTCAAGTCCATTTTTATGCAAATGGTTGATGGGGATTAATCGTGCTTGAGGAGAGTCTATCGCCCCAAAACCGATGGTCTTCCCCTTGAGCCCAACCAGATCGGTGATTCCGCTATCTCTTCTGACAACAAAACAAGATCTTCTATCTCTGTCCGTATCTCTCATCGAACCCATCAGGCACTTCCCGTCGGTTCTCAAATAGGCGTCAAGCCAAGCGAGCGGCGAGTTCCAGGCAATATCGATTTCCTTGTCCATGAGCCCGTCAATCTGGCTTTCATAGTCCTTATAGAAGACACATTCGATGGCAAGGCCTTCCTCCGCGAAGAAATCGGCGATGATCCCCCAGATCACGGTAACCCTCGGGTCATAGATGACAGCGCCGACTTTAATCGTATCGTTGCTCAATTCATTCACTCCTTACTCTGCTTATGGAATCATCTGACCGGTCAAAGCTTTGCCCAGCCAAACCGTCAGTACGTCGGCACTTGGCGCCATAATTTGTCCGGCATAGGCATCTCTCAACAGTCTTTCCGTAGGCAAAGCCTTATTATAAGCTTTTCCTCCGCCTACTCGCATGGACAGCCGACCGCATTCAATAGCGGCCTCAGATGCAACGATTCTGGCCGCCAGAATCTTGGCCAGAGCGTCGGCTTCTCCGCTCGCGCCTGCTCTCGCGGCTTCCAGCGTAAGTGCTTTGGCTGCCGCTGCTTCTTTATAGATGTTTCCAACATGAACTTGAACCGTTTCGATATTGGATAGCGATGTGCCATCCGGATATTTGCGATCCACGGCGTATTTGCTCGTTATTTCGAACATATGCATGGCCGTACCGCTATAGATCGCTCCAAGCCCCGTGATGAAGAACGGCGCTACCACGTTGAACACTTGTTCAGCACCCGAACCTTCTGCTCCAATGCGATACGAAGAGTCCAATGTCACGCGATCGACTTGCATGGGGCATGAAGAATTTCCTCTCATTCCGAGACCGTTCCAGCTTGATACTTCAAAGCTTAAGCCTTCTGCTTCGATCGGAAATACCCAGTTGTTGATTTTCCCCTCTACAACAGATGGCGCTAGCACAAGATAGTAAGAAGCATACCCGGCAGAGGTGACCATGCTCTTCGTACCATTGAACGTCGTGCTGTCGCCATGAACCTCGGCTTTAATTTCCGGATTATAAAAATGCGTGCCCGTTCCGAATTCGCTGTACGCCAAAGCCATAAATTTGCCGTTATCCACGACGTCTGCATAAATTCTCTTCTTCAGTTCGTCGCTTCCATGCGTTTGAATACACATTAACGCTACATTATGCATCATATAACACAGGGCCGTCGTCGAACAGGTCTCTGCGAATGCCAGGCAAGCCTCGGCATGTTCTTCAAGACCTTTGCCAAGCCCGCCATATTGTTCAGGTATAAGCAGTTTTAGAAATCCCTGTTTCCCGAGTTCCTTGAAGGCTTCTTCAGGAAACTTCGACTCCTTGTCGACCAATTCCGTGTAAGGCTGTAAGTAGGACTTTGCAAATTCCTTGCCTTCTTGATACAAATGGTTCATAACGTCCTCCCCACTGAATGCGTCGCGATCTATAACCATTATAATAACATAAACTGTGCTATATTCTAGGAGTTGCTTGTCGTATGCGATAGGAATACAGCCTATAAAAAAGAGCCGCGCCATCTTCCGGGCAGCTCTTTATCCTTCATTTTAGCCATTAATCTCCGTATAGATTTGAAAGGTCACGCCGAATTTATCCGTCACATCGCCAAATCCAGGGCTGAAAGACTCTTCTTGAAACGGCAAATTGACTTGACCTCCTTGCCCCAAAGCCTCATAGATTCGTTTTGATTTTTCTACGTCGTTCGTTGTGAGGCAAATGGTTACCCGCTTCCCATTTACAAGAGGCGCGCCCCCTGGTGCATCCGAAAACATGAGCTCCGATTCACCGACTTTTAACTTGGCGTGCGCCACCAGACTCTTCAGATCGTCAGTAAACGTATCTGGCATGTCCGGCATTTCCCCGTACGTAGCCATGGAGAGGACTTCTGCACCGATGGCTTGTTCATAGAACGCAATGGCTTCCTTTGTGCGTCCCTCCAAAGTAATGTAGGGGGTTAGCTTTACCGTCATTGATTGTTCCTCCTCAAGTTTGGATTGATTTCGATTGTGCTTCATAAGCATAGACGAACCAGCCATCGTAAAATCATCGGTATACCAGCCAAACAAGAAATCTGCAGCAGATACAGGGATAGGACGGAAATCATACAAACGAACTTCTTAAGTTGCCTAACGTTTGACATGTCCCTGTCTCTCCTATCGTTTATTTTCCGCCTTGTGTTTCCAAGTTCCTGCCGCGTTAGCCATCCAAATTAGTCTAAACAAAAAGACACACTCGTCCTGAACGAATTCCTGAACGAATGTGTCTTGGTACCGCCCTTGTTCACTTTCGCTAAGCTAATGCCGCCTTGACGGCCGATAGGACCTGATCTCCGAAGAACGGCTTCACGACGAAATCTTTCGCGCCCGCCTGTATCGCCTCCAACATGAACAGCTTTTGTCCCATCGCCGAGCAGATGATGATGTTCGCGTTCGGATGAAGAGCGCGTATCGCCCGGATGGCGTCAAGCCCGTCCATTTCCGGCATCGTGATGTCCATCATGACCAGGTCGGGCAACACGAGCTCATACATATGAACTGCCTCCCGGCCGTTCTTCGCCTCCGCCGCCACATCATATCCCGCCGACTTCAATATTCTCTTCAAAGACTCTCTCATGAACGCCGCGTCGTCCACAATCATGATTTTTGTCATGGCATCCTCCAATCTCCCGGGGCGTCGCGCCTTAAATTTTGAAAACCTCTACGGTCTGCTGCAGCTCTTCCGCCAACCGAGCCAGAGATTGCGCGGTTGCCGCCGTTTCTTCGCTGCTGGCGGCCGCTTCTTCGGATGCGGCGGAGATGCTTTCCACCGAAGACAGTACATTGGAAGCCTGAGCAGCCTGTTCTTCGCTCGCTGCGGCGATTTCCGACACTTTGCTTCCGGCCTGGTTGATCATCGCCATGATTTGTTGGAAAGATTCGCCCGTCTGTTCCGACAGCTCCGCGCTTTGCTGCACCGATTTCACGCTCGATCGCGTATTTTCCTGCATCCCTTTGATGATTCCGGCGATTTGCTTCGTCGCTTCTCCGCTGCGCTCCGCTAGCTTGCGCACTTCGTCGGCGACGACGGCGAAACCTCTGCCTTGCTCTCCGGCGCGCGCCGCTTCGATCGCCGCGTTCAAAGCGAGCAAATTCGTCTGGTCCGCGATATCTTCGATCACCTCGATAATCTCGCCGATTTTTTGCGAGTCGTCCTCGAGGCGCGACATTTGGGAATTGACCGCCGTCATGCTTGCTCTGGAAGACTGAATGACCTGGCTGCCCTGCTGCGCGATCTCGACGGTTCGATCGGACAGTCCCGCCGCTTGCTCCGTGTTTTGGGCGACCGAATGAATCGCGGACGACAACTCCTTGAACAGCTCGTTGATTTCCATCGCGGCCGCCGCCTGGCTTGTCGTTCCGCTGGCGATCTCTTCGGTGCTGGCCGAGATTTGCTGAGAGGAGGCGGCTACGTTATGAGAGGCGGCCGTAATCTGACCGACAACCGTCCGCAGCTTGTCCACCATGTCGTCGACCGCCTTCGCCAGCTGTCCCGCTTCGTCCCGGGAGTCGATTTCGATTTTCTCGCGCAAGTCCCCAGCCGCCACTTTGGAAACAAGTCGGACAACCCGTTTCATCGGCCTGGCGATAATTTGGGAGATGGCGTACCCGAACAAGATGCACAGAACGACCGAGGCGGCAACCACGACGATGGTGACGACGCGGGAGTTACTGAACAGATTGGCGCCGTCTTCCTTCGCCTTCTGCGCGTCGCTGATCGTGATTTCGGAATTCTGATCCATGCTGCCGGTCAAGACAATTCCTCTCGGATTTAATTCATTACTGATCAGATCGAGCAGTTCCGATGTTTGTTTCTCAACTGCAAGTCCGACGATGCGATCGGCCGTTGCCCGGTAATCCTCCCAGTATCCTTTAAGAGGCTCGAACGCTTTTTTATTTTTCTCGCTCATGTAGGCATTTTCATATACTTCAATTCTGTCATCTACCCTATGGGTCAATTCCTCGTACCGCTTCTTGTTCGATTGGAGAGAGGAGTCGTCTTGGAAAATGTACATATCGCGCACCAGCTTGCGGATTTCCATCACGTCGACGTGCGCATTCAAGATCGCGTTGACCGGAACCAGATTATCCGCATACATATGGTCCAGGCTGCCGTTCATCCGGCTCATGTTGTTCATGCCGTAAAGGCCGACGAATGCAAGCAGACAAGACAGCACCAGGAAAGCAGAAATTAATTTCGTGCTGATTTTCAAGTTTGTGTACCATTTCATAGATAATCACCTCATCGGAATATTGGTTGTTGCCGCGTTCGATTAGCGCTTTGTCTCTTTCGCTATGCAAGCTTGCCGGCCAATTTCATGACCCCGCCCGCGTCCAGAATCAGCGATACTTTGCCGTTGCCCATAATGGTCGCGCCGGAAATCCCTTCTGTTTGCCCAACGAAAGCCCCTAGCGTCTTGATAACGACGTCCTGATTGCCGAGCAACTCATCGACCGCTACCGCCAGTCTTTTCTCCGCCCGGCCGATAATGACGACGGGAATCAACTTCCTCTCGGCGGACGGTTTCGGATAATGGAATAAGTCATGCAGCCAAGCAACCGGGATCACCTGATTGCGGATGACGAGCACGGGATTTCCCTTCACTTTGCGAATCGATGCCGGGTCCGCCCTGACGATTTCCGCAACGTTGTTCATCGGAAGGATGAACGTCCGATCGCCCGCCTGGACGGACAGTCCGGTAATGATAGCCAGCGTTAGCGGAATGCGGATTTTGAATAGGGTCCCCCGTCCCGACTGCGTGTCGATATCGATCAGCCCGTTCAGTCGCTCGATCTCCGTGCGTACGATGTCCATTCCAACCCCGCGTCCCGAGACATCGCTGACTTTAGAGGCGGTAGAAAAGCCGGGATGGAAAATGAGATCGATCGTCTCGCGGTCCGACAGCCTGACCGCTCCCGCTCGGTCAATAATGCCTTTGCCAACCGCCGATTCGCGAATTTTGTCCGCCGAGATGCCGGCACCGTCGTCTTCGATCTCAATGACGACCTGATTGTCCTCGTGAGAAGCGCCGATTCTCAGTCTGCCAGTCTCCGGCTTGCCGGCTTTGCGCCGTTCCTCCGGAAGCTCGATGCCATGATCGACGGCGTTGCGGATCAAGTGGATGAGCGGGTCCCCGACTTCCTCGATCAGATTGCGATCCAATTCCGTATCCTTGCCTTCCAGAACCAGTTCTACTTGTTTGCCCAGCGTATGGGCCAAATCACGAACCATGCGGGGAAATCGGTTGAACAGCTGTTCGATCGGCAACATTCGCGCTTTCATCACGCTCTCCTGCAACTCTCCGACCGTCTGCGTAAGATGATCGGCCAGATGGCCAAGCGTCCGCACCGTCTCGTCGCCCCCATACTTTCGCCGCAGCGACTGCTCCATCTGCCGGATGCCCGTCTGGTCGATGACCAGTTCTCCGACCAAGTTCATCAACTGCTCCAACCGCTCCACATTCACGCGAACCGTGTGCGCTTTCGTCTTTTCACCGTTGGGCCTTTTTTCCGGAACGGCAGTCGGGTTTACGTTCTCATCGACGGATTCCCCGTCTGCCGGCAGCGGACCCCCGGCCACCGATATTTCCGACATGACGGCGACTCGTACGGACATCGACACCACATCGGTCAATTGATTGACCAAGTTTCCTAATTCTCCGGCGCCTCTCGTCGTCGTCAGAAGCCAGCGGATCATCTTGGCATCGAAATCTTCGCTCACGACCAAATCCGTCCAGACGACGAACTCTTTTTCCCGCAGCCGGGCATCGATCACGCTTCCGCGTACCGCTTTCATCTCGCAATCTTCCGAGATCACGACCTGAACCCACAGAGGCGTACGGCCGGAAGCGACCCCCTCTTGCAGCGCCAAGTAAGCCTCCAGCGACAGAACGGGGTCGTCTTGGCTCTCCTTCCGTCCGCCCTGTCGGGCGAAATTCTTCAAATCCGCCATCAGGTCAGAGACGTCCGTCCGCTCGGCATCTTCGTTCACGATATCGGCTTGCAGCTGCTTGATCCCGTCCAGGCAACGGAAGAACAAACCCGTTATGCTTCCGTCCACCGTCAAGTGGCTGTTCCTCACCAGATCCAGAATGTGCTCCATCTCGTGGGTCAATTCCTTCATTCCCGCGTAACCCATCGCCGCGGAGGATCCTTTCAGCGTATGGGCTGCCCGGAACAACCGCTGAATGCCGGATTCCGTTTCGCCTTCTTTCTCCAGCAGCAGCACTTCTTCTTCCATGCTTTGAAGCTGTTCCTCCAGTTCCTCCAAATAAACGGCGCGAAACTCCTGCATATTCGTTTGATTCATCCTATTCTCTCCCTCATTCTCGATTCAACATTTCGTCAAGCTTGAGAATGCCGGTCAATCCTTTGGCAGATATGCCAATTCCCGCAAAGTAGGTACCACTAATGCCGCCGACGCGCTCGGGAGGCGGCTGAATATCCGAGAACGTCGTCACTTGATTGACTCTGTCCACGATAATGCCGACCGATTCCTCCCTATGCTTCAGCACGACGATTCTCGTCGCCTTGGTCGGCTCGTAATCTCCAAGATGGAACATTTTCCGCAGGCTGACGACCGGAACGATTTTTCCCCGCAAATTAATGACGCCGTTGACGTAATCTCGGCAGTTCGGAATGTCCGAAATATGCTGCAGCCTGATGATTTCGTGCACTTCGGATATTAAAATGGCGTAAAATTCGTCCCCCACTCCGAACTCGACAAATTGCTGCTTGTCCGCTGTTTCCATCCGGGTCTCCTCCTTTCGTATGGAACGTAAATTTTTTATTTGCCGCATTCCCCGCTATTTCCCACAAACCTCCACCAGCCGGGAGGCCATCCGGCCGATCGGGACGACCGCGTCCACCCCGCCACGCTCGACAGCCGCCCGCGGCATTCCATAAACGACGCAAGTCTCACGGGCTTCAGCCGTCGTAGTGGCGGCACCCGCCGCCTTGGCTTTGGCCATCTCCTCCGCCCCATCGCTCCCCATTCCCGTCAAAATGACGAAGTGCCTTTTCAGTTTCTCAAGACCGGAGACGGAAGCGAACAATTCGTTCACGGACGGCCGGTGCAGCCCTGGGACCTGGCGTTGATGAAGCAGGATTTGGTAGCGACCGTTCTCTTCTTTCACGTTCATGTGGTAATCGCCTGGGGCCAAATATACGGTGCCGTTCTCGACCGGTTCTTCGTGCTTCGCCTCCACCACCCGCACAGCCGCGGTCTGATCGAGCCGCCGCGCCAATGATGCCGTGAACAGGGCAGGCATATGCTGAGCGACCACGATCGGGTGGGCGAAATGGTCGGGCAGCCCGCCAAGCAACGAGGTCAGCGCCTGCGGACCGCCAGTCGACGAGCCGATCGCCACAATCTGCTCGACGATCGTTCTGTGGGGCGCCAGGCTAGCTTTTGTCGCGACCGGCCGCGTAAGCTCGAGGCTCCGGGCTGCGGTCGGACTTACGGTGACGGCGGCGGCAGCTTTGATCTTCTCGTGAATTTCCGCCTTGACTTTATAAATGTCGAGGGACATCGAGCCGGAAGGCTTGTGAATGAAATCGACGGCGCCGTGCTGGAGCGCAGACACGGTCGCCATGGCGCCCGCTTCGGTCAGAGAGCTCAACATGATCACGGGCACCGGGCATTCCCGCATGATGCGCTTCAGCGCCCCGATACCGTCCATTACGGGCATTTCGACATCCATCGTCACTACGTCCGGCTGCAGTTCCTTGACCATCCGAACTGCCTGTTCACCGTCTGAGGCGAACCCGACCACTTTCAACCGCGCATCCTCTTCTACATATTTGGCGATCATTCTTCTCATCAGGACGGAATCGTCAACGATCAGGACCTCGATAGGCATGACCATCCTCCCTTGACAACTGGACTTTTTGCTGTTCATTTCGCCCTTGCAGATTTTGTTTGGTTCCTGAGATCAATATTGCCTCTTTGCAGATTTTGTCACATCGCCTGCCTCTCCTATTTCCCCCCTGCTTTCGTAAAATAAGAATGGATTCCTATAGCCGGGTCCGATGCGGCGTGAGAGGCGGGAACCGTGGGATTGCCGAACAAACGATGAGTCCATGAACCTCGGGAAAACAAAAAAAGCCATCCCCATGAAAGGGAAGGGCTGCTTTATCGCCGCGTTAGCGCATGCTGACGTCTCGATTGATAGGCGGTTAACCTTCGCCGCAGTACCGCTTTTGACTAGGCCTTAATCAAAATGGAGAGCAATCTTTTTGTCATAATAAAACTCCCCCATATTTTTCACAACTCGAGCAAAACCCGCCGGGTGGGGCGGCCTTGGTTGCGGGTGCTGTCATACACTGCGGCAGTCATGCCGCCAGGGCCCGCCTCCACCACCCAAAAACAGGTGCGGGTCCGCCCGTTCACTACCGACCGCAAGGTGTGATAACCTATACCGTTCTTCACGCTCTCATGCCCGCTGTGCATATGTCCCTGAAGCACCACCACGCGTTTATTGCAGTTTTCCAGTATGCGGCGCACCTCGGGGGCGTTTCGGATGACATGGGGGTCCTCGATGTCATCCAGAAGGGCGTGCACCATCAACACCACAATGTCCGGCTGTGCCGCCGCCAAATCGGCCTCGAGCCAGCTCAGTTGGGGACGGGGCACGTAGCAATCGTCCCATTTCCCCGTCCCCGGCTGGTGAGGGATGTCCTGGGCGGTGAAGTTGCAGTCCAGCGCAATGAAGTGCACACCCTTGTGGTCAAAGGAATACCAGGTCTGTCCGCCCGGCATCTCCCACAGCTCGGCCAGTTCGGTGCTAGGCACTGCGTCCACGTCGTGGTTGCCCAGCAGATAGTACATGGGGCCGTGGAATTCGCGCATCACCGGCATGATGGCGGCAAGGGCCTCCCGGCCCTTGTCCGGCCGTCCTGGCCAGTCGATAAGGTCTCCCAGGTGCACGCAAAAATCCACTGACATGCCGTTGAACGCGTCCATACATTGACGCGCTTTTCCCAGGGCGTTCCGGTAATACCGCCCCATCCGCATGGGGCGATCTGCATATTGTATGTCTGCCAAAAGACCAAAGCTGAACTGTTCCATCTCATTGCCCCTCCGATCGCGGGTTGGTGACCGAGCCGCTTGCAACGATTAAAAATAGCCCCGGAATCCCGGGGCTGAATTCCGTCAATGGAAATTGAACAGCAACCCGCTGTTATTGTTATTCAGTCCATGTGAAGACAGGTGTGCGGTATCGCCGATGCACACCAGCCGCGGGTTTATCCGGTGCTTATCATATTGCTCCAGAAGCACCGTGGACACCGAGGCGGGTGGCAGCCATACCGAGCGCCAGAGCGCGGCCACCGGTATGTCCATGATCATCGACAACAGCGCCAAGCCCGAGCCATGGTGGCAGAATATCGCCACATCGTTGCCCAAAAGCGGAGCATCGGTCGTCCAGCCCTCGTCAGTCACCTGGATGTGAGCCTGCCGCAACCATTCAAGCCAGCCGGCGCGCAATTCCCGGAAACGGTTGGCGGTTTGGGGCTGGGGAAAAAGATCGCTGTTCGCCCCTTGGTTTTCTTCCCCGCCCTCGGCCCGGCGCAGTTGATGTCCCGGCAGGTTCCAGATCACCACCGGGTCCGGCAATACGCTAGAATCGGGGCTGGCTGCCAATTCAGACATCTCCCGCATCCATTCCAGGGTTTGCACAGGTATCCCTGTTCTCTCGGCGGTATACCTGGCGGTGGCCTGGGCCCGACCCATAGGTGATGAATAGATACTTACCAGAGGCAGGCGCTCCATACGATGGGCCAGCGACTGGGCTTCGCTTTTGCCCAGGGCCGTCAGGTTGTCATTTGGGTAGTCCGGGTCGCCATGCCGAATAATATGCAGTCTCATTTTCTGTTGTCGTCCAAAAAGGCTTGAGCTTCTTTCTGTGCCTTTTGCAACGCGGCGGTGATATCTGCATTGTTCAGATAGCTCTCATCCAGCGCCAACTTGAAGACATTGGACACATCGCCGAAATTACTCCGGACCATGAAGGGGCTCCGCAGGATGGGAAGGAGCTCTTTGATCGTGGCAAATTGGGGCTTCTCGGCAAACATGGCCTGCATCTCGGGCAAATCGTAGGAAGACTGACGCACCGCGAAGTACCCGCTGGCAAGCATCCATTGGGCGGAAACTTCCGGGGAGGTCATGTATTTCACAAACTCCCAGCTGGCGTCTATCTTCTCCTGAGGGTGCTTGCCGATAATGATGAAGCCGCCGCCGCCCAAAAGGGCAACAGAACCTTTGCCGTCATTGGCGGGAAGGGAGGCGATGCCCCAGTCGAAAGTGGCGGTATTGGACACATTGCCCAGAGAGCCGCTGGAGTTTGTCATGATGGCAGTAGTCTCGGCCAGGAAGTTCTCCGCTGCGCCGCCGTAACTGGTGTTGTCCTCGGCCAGGCCGGCGTCCATCAATCCTTTAAAGAAGGTAACCGTTTCGATGAGTTCGGGATTGTCGAGGTTCGTGGTGTCCATATCCTTATGGACGGCGCCGCCGTTGGAGAGCGCCAAAGCCTCGGTCATCCAGTTGTCGCCCATAAACTCAAGAGGTACAAGCTTGGAATTGTACGCCTTAATGGCCTGCGTAGCCGCTTTCAACTCGCTCCAGGTGGCAGGGGGAGCGTTGGGGTCCAGGCCGGCGGCCGCCAGGATATCCTTGTTATAATACATAATGGTGCCGCTGTGCTGGAAAGGTATGCCGTACAGCAAATCGCCAGGGTAGCTGAATAGAGAGAAGAAGCCCGGTACATAGTCGTCAAGGAAACCGGCAGGCTCTTTGGCGATCAGTGTGTTCATATTCACCAGCGCGTCAATGCTGAGCAGGTTGGAGAGGTTGTAGCCGCTGAGGATCACATTCGGGGCATTGCCGCCCGAGATGGCCGTCAGAGTCTTCTGCAGGGTTTCATCGTAGTTGCCGGTGAAGCTGGCGGTCACGTGGATGCCGGTGTTCTTCGCATTGAATTCATCCACGATCTTCTCCATTGCAACGGCCAGAGGGCCCGAGGTCTGGGTGGGAAAATAATAGGCCAGCTCGACCACTTTGCCGTCACTGGCGGGCGGAGTGGATGATTCAACTGAGGCGCTGCCACCGGCAGGTGGAGTGGTCGATTCGACTGCGCCGCCACCGCAGCCCGCCAGAAAAACGAGCGTCAGGGACAACACGGTGCCGAGCATTGCAAACCATTTGTTTCTCTTCATGGATCTTTTCCTCCATTCAATTATTTATTACACACGTTTATCGTGCATAATACAAAGTTACAGGCATTGCGGGGCCAGGGTTCGGGGGTGGCCGGCTACTTGATGCCCGAGGTGACGAAACTGTCCACCAGTTGGCGCTGGAAAAACACCAAGGCGACCAAAAGCGGTAAAATCACCAAAATTGCTGCCGCCATAGTCAGTCCCCATTCCGAGGCGCTTTCTGCCTGAGTGCCAAAGTAGGCCATGCCCACGGCAAGGGTGCGCGTTTGCACCGATTCAGTGATGACCATGGGCCAGAAATAGGAGTCCCATTGATACACCAGTGACGTGATTGAAAACGCGATGATGACAGATTTTATCATCGGAATGCCAATCACCAGCATATACCTGAAATCGCCGCAGCCGTCGATGCGGGCACTGTCTTTCAACGCGGCGGGTATCTCCAGAAATGCCCCGCGAAATAAAATGATGGCAATAGCCGAGGCAAAGCTGGGAAGAGCGATGCCCAGCAAAGTGTTGTACAGGTTCAGCCCGTTGATAATGAGATAGTTGGGCAGCAGCAGGCTTTCGGGGGAAACCAGCAGCCGCGCCAACACAAACAGGTAGAAGAAGCTCTTGAGCTTGAACTTTAAGCTGGAAAAGGCGTAAGCAGCCGGAATACTGATACAAAGCTGGGCCGCCAAGACCCCCACCGCCACGACGATGGTGTTTTTGTAAAAAACGCCCCAGGGCGCGCGACGCAACACCTCCTTCATATTCTCCACAAACATGAACTCCGACGGGATGATGGCGAGCGGATGCTTCAGAATATCCACCTGGGCTTTCATGCTGGTTACGATAATCCATGCCAAGGGGAACAGGAAAAAGAGACTGGCAACCAGAATAATGGCGTTAAAAACCACTGCAGACGCGATTCTTTTGCGTTTGGCCGCAGCGCCGCTAACATCCCGGACAGGCTTTGCCGCTTCAGCGCTCATAATCCACCCTCCTCTCGCCATACCGCAGATAAACGATTGTGAAGGCAAACAATACCAGCAGGAATATCGTGCTCATGGCACTGCCGTAGCCAACACGCCGGTTGATAATGCCTTCCTGGTAGATGTAATACATCAGCACATTGGAGGAGTGGCCCGGTCCGCCCTGGGTCATGATGGCGACGAGGTCCATGGATTGGAAACTGCTAGTGATGGATAACAGACACACCACAAACAGCGTGGGCTTCAGCATGGGCAGCGTGAGCTTGAAATAACGCTTGACATGGCTTCTTGTTTCCAGCGCCGCAGCCTCGTAATAATCCTGAGAGATGTTTTGCATCCCCGCCAGAATCAGCAAAAAGCTGAACCCTAGCGATTTCCATACCGAGACGATGATGAGTGCCGGCAGGGCGTATTCATAGCTATTCAGCCACTGAATACGGTGGTCCAGCAGCAGGTTAATGGCGCCGCGGGAAGGGTTGTACATGTAGATCCACACCATGGCGGCTACCGCAATGGGCAACACGAAGGGATAAAAGGCCGACATCCGGAATAGTGTGCGGAATTTAACCGCTTTGCTGTTGGCCACCGCCGCAAACAGCAGTCCCAGCACCAAGGTGAGAATGACCTGGGAAGAGCCGTAAATGGCCGTGTTCCCGGCAACGCGCAAGAAGTGCCGGTCCAAAGCCATGGCCGCATAGTTGCCGAGACCGATAAATTGGGCTTGGGCAGCGATGACGTTAGTTTCCATAAATGATAGAAATATGGTTCGCAACATGGGATAAACACTGAACATTCCGAAAATTACCACCATGGGCAAGATGTACAGATACGGTTTAACCGCCCTTTTGGCCAATGCTCCTCTGCTCAATAACTTCCCTCCGTTCCAAACGAATTGACTGTTTTCAACACATACAAAATCATATAAATGAGGCTATAAATGGGAATAGCAAACAGAGTGAATGGAAGGCCGTTCCACTCACGGTTTGGGTTGTAAATCATTCAGTTGGGAACTTTAAAGGCACGATTCCCGGATAATAAGCTCTGGCTTGACGATATAATGCTTCTCTGCGCTGGGGTCGAAACCATCTTTGATCATAGAGACGATTCTTTCACCGGCCACACTTGCGTGCTCACCCACAAAGGTACGCACCGTGGTAAGGTGCGGAGAAAACCATTGGGCCATGGGAATGTCATTGCTGCCCATCACCGATATCTGGCCCGGTACCGAGATTCCGTTGTCCTTTAACGCGCTGATGACCCCCAGGGCCATGGTGTCGTTATAGGCAAATATGACGTCGTATTGACGCATTCGGTCCAGGTTGGCAACAACGGTGTCGTAGCCCGATTTGAAATCAAAATTGGTGAAGTAGATGTCGTCTTCCGAGATTCCCATATCTTTTTCCGCCAAAGCATCCATCAGGCCCTGCGTCGTTAAATCGCCGGACTGGTGGTTTCGGATGCGAATGTACGCAATATGCTTGAATTTTCGCTTTGCAAAGTGTTCGCCCACCAGATATCCCATCGTATAGTTGTCGAGAGAGACGCTGGGAATGAATTGCATTTTCTCGTTGCATCTCGTCATGGAGAACAAGGGGATGGAAAGGCCCTTCAAATACTCGATGACCTCGTCATTCTCGATTCTGCGGAAGAGGACCAATCCCGCTAACTGCCGCTTTTTGATCACCCTGTCCAGCGCGGCCACATCGTCGGTCAAAGTCACATCGTTCAGGAGAATGGGGTCGAAATCGTGCTTGGAGAGCGTCTCCTGAAGAAAGCTGAATTGATAGGTCCGAAAATCGTCCTCCATGAAGCTACGAAAATAAGTGTACATCAATATTCCAATGGAATTGGAGGTTTGGGTCCGCAGGCTCCTGGCATTCAAATTGAACTCGAAATTGTGTTCTTTGGCCAGCTCAATGATTTCTTGCTTTCTGCGCTCCGATATTTGATCGGACCCGTTAAGGGCGCGCGATATGGTGGATTGTGAAACGCCAATGAGCTTGGCCAACTCCTTTGATGTCATCCGCATTTCGCCTTTGTTACACCCCCTTTGTCACATGCATATTCTCCGCCAATGCGTTATGCATACGTATGCGTAAACCTATGTATGCGTTTTACGCATTCGTATGCGTTAATCATTTTATATCATTGTATAGGTTTCCTTGTCAATCGTTTTGTGCAAATAGGGCGGACCGGCGAATGAGATTCTCAAAGACGCGCGCGGCATACAGACTTTTGAAAGGGCCTGTAAATACCGAAAAGCGCGCGGCATGATTTTTCACAGCGACAGAGGCAGCCAGTTTACAAGCCATGCTTTCAGGGAAAGCCCTTCAAAATATAGCGCGATTCAGAGCAGTTCAGCGCCAATTGGCTTTCTCAATATAAGATTCGCCCAGCATTTCTTGGGTTGTATAAACCTCCGCGGACAGTTCCTTACGGACATAAGCTTGAACCTCGTCCACATGAACGCCGTACAGGACCTCAAGCTCCTTCGAGAACAAGAGTCCCTCTTTCTCTAGCATTTGCTGCAACTCGGGAACTTGACGCGGCTGAATCGTTTCATTCGGCATGATTTGCTTCATGGCGTCTACATAGTTCTCAAGCTCTCTTGCGCCGACGATTTTCACCCCTTTTTTCTCTTTATTGATCATAATGATTGTCGGAAAACCGCGGACGCCCATCGATCCGGCAAGAGAAAAATCTTCCTGCAGCGAATCTTGTCCGACCTGCCCTTCAGCTTCTTTAACGACGGCTGCTCCGTCCAGACCCATTCGGTCTACAAGGCCGATTAAAACCTTCTCCTCCCCAATGTTCCGATTGAAGGCAAATACAGCCTCCCGCGCACGACGCAAGAACGTTCTTGCTGCCGCCTCGTCCTTTTGTTGAATAACCTTGAACACCCGGGAAGCCGGATAAGAGGACTGAATGGGGTCGCTTAGCCACAGGGAACCATCGATCGGCATTCTGGAATGTTCCCCAACCTCTCTCCAATGACCGGCCACGTCCGTCGGGCTCCCGATCCCGTTCTTCACATCCGCGAAACCGTCCCAGTTCTTGAGCAGCCCGCCCATTACGGTGTGGAACTGAAAATATTGGCCATACTCCACCTCGAACTTGCGAAGCACCGGTTCCAACGCCCAGCAATGTGAGCAGATCGGATCGGTGAAATAGTATAAATCGATCTTCTCTACAGGATCGTTGAAATCCAATATCTCCAAGCTTTCATCTCCGATCTCGCCGCACACTCCCGTCTTTATATCGCAAACCATTTGATTCATGATAACTCACATCCCTTATATTATTGGTCCCGATATTGCTGCGCCCATTGTTGGACCGGCTTGAGCGCCTCTGTCAAAGTCCGTCCCTTATCCGTTAAAACATACGAAATATCGACTGGTGTCCCTGTCTTTACGATCCTTTCGATCAATCCATGCTCCTGAAGCTCCGTCAACTTTAAAGAGAGTGCTCTAGGCGTAATGTCCGGCAAATCCCTCTTCAGTTCCGAGAAATGCGTCTTATGACCGGGAGCCAACGACAAGTAGTGCAAAATAAGACCGTTCCATCTCTTCCCCAAGATCTGAAACGAATATTCCAGGTACGGGCAAATTTGAATGATATTAAGCGACCTCCTTATAACCTTTTTATTGTTTGTATACTTATTATACTAGATATATTATTTAAATCAACTATTCTCCGTTTATCCGAATCGTCCGCAGTCGTAACCCAGGCAAATTTCCGAGAACCTGAATTTCATATAAGGCGATCATTCAATGCTACGGCTGCATATTCATTTTACCTACATCATTGTTTTCGTGTATATTACAAGTAAGAACCTATCATTTCATGTGCGTTATCCACTTCCTGTAAGGGGCGATTGTTTTGGAAAGAGTCGTAGGTACCGTTGTTAGGGGGCTTCGTTGCCCGATCATCAACAAGGGAGATCGTATAGAAGACATCGTTGTAGACAGCGTGCTGAAGGCGGCTGAAGCGGAAGGCTTCCCGTTCCATGATAAAGATATCGTCTCAGTAACAGAATCCATTGTCGCACGAGCGCAAGGTAATTATGCGACGATCGATCATATCGCCAGTGACGTCCGTTCCAAGTTCGGCGATGAGCCGATTGGGGTTATTTTCCCGATCTTAAGCCGCAATCGATTTGCCATCTGCCTCCGGGGTATTGCCAAGGGAGCTTCGAAGATTATTCTCATGCTGAGCTACCCGTCCGATGAGGTTGGCAACCACTTGGTGGATATCGATACTCTCGACGAGAAAGGCATTAATCCATGGACCGATGTATTAACCGAACAGCAATTCCGCGATTACTTCGGATATAACAAGCATACGTTTACCGGGGTCGATTACATCGACTATTATAAATCGATCATCGAGCAGTACGGTGTCGAGTGCGAAATTATCTTCTCCAACCATCCGAAGACCATACTGAACTATACGGGCAATGTTCTTGCCTGCGACGTACATACCCGCTTCCGGACGAAGCGAATATTACAGGCCAACGGCGTCGATAAAGTGTGTACCCTGGACGACATCTTGTCCGTCTCTGTCGATGGTAGCGGATATAATGAAACATATGGCCTGCTTGGGTCGAACAAATCGACGGAAGATAGCGTGAAGCTGTTCCCGCGCAACTGTCAACCGATCGTCGACAACATCCAGCGTATGCTGAATGAAAAGACAGGTAAACAGATTGAAGTGATGATTTATGGGGACGGTGCGTTCAAAGATCCGGCGGGGAAAATATGGGAGCTTGCCGACCCCGTCGTATCGCCCGCGTACACTTCGGGACTTGACGGCATACCAAATGAAGTGAAGTTAAAGTATCTTGCCGATAATAATTTTGCCGGCTTACGGGGCGACGAGTTGAAGCAAGCGATATCTCAATACATCAGCAGTAAGGAATCCAACCTTATCGGTTCGATGGAATCGCAAGGCACCACGCCCCGAAAACTGACCGACCTTATCGGCTCGCTGTCCGACCTAACTTCCGGAAGCGGCGATAAGGGCACGCCGATTGTGTTTATTCAAGGGTATTTCGATAACTATACGAAATGATGGTCTTCCGGGACCATCCTCCGTACCATAACCAAGGAGCCGGCCGCAGCCAGCTCCTTGTCGCTTGCTTGGAGAACCGTGTGCCAAAAATACCGGGGAAATCATGCTTGACCGTCTTCATAACATGGACGGCGGGCTCCAGTAACGGGATTGGTTAGCCTGCTGAATGCAAACAACCTTAGCCCGGGTTCGTGTCGACCGGACTAAGGTTGTCTGTAGTTTGAGATGGTAGTCAACATACCTATACTTTTTTTACAAATTCGGATTTTAATTTCATGGCTCCAAATCCATCAATCTTGCAATCAATATCATGATCGCCATCAACAAGGCGAATATTCTTTACTTTTGTACCTATTTTTAAGACAGATGAACTCCCTTTAACTTTAAGATCTTTGATTATGGTCACGGTGTCGCCATCGTTTAATACATTTCCATTAGAATCTTTGATAACCTTATCTTCATTCTCTTCGGATGCCGATTCTTTCGTCCACTCATGGCCGCACTCCGGGCAAACAAATAATCCGCCGTCATCGTAAGTATACTCCGAATTACATTGCGGACAATTTGGGAAATCTGCCAATATTGATTTCTCTCCTTTTCCGATACAAAGCTATACGACAACTGCATTCAAGCATTCGAGTGAGCTAGATGATAACTCTGGCGTGAAGTCTTCGCGGTAGTCTTGTCCTGGGACTTGTATCCAAAAATCATCCCAATCCTTCAGCATTCCTGTTTCATATAATAGGTATTTTAGAAATCCGCATAGCCATGCTGTACAACTTATATTGCGGTTTATACATCCAATTCCATTCTTAAGATTACGGCAACCATTACAACAGGAACCCCCGTTCCTGATGCAAACCTTACAAATCAAATCGGATCCAACCTCGTTTAAAGCATCAACGCCAATCTTGATAACCATCTGTCTGCTCATGTTCTGTATATCAGAAGACCATCCATTAATGGACGGCGAGTTTTGCTGTGATTGATCATAAGTAGCAGAGCCGGGTATCCACACCTCCACCTTTCATTTACAATCAAATATTCAAATATTTGAATACAATAAGCATTATAATGCAGATCCATTCAAATAACAAATGATACGCTGGCTTATTATCTCGGTCTACAGCTTCTGGAGGCTGCTCCAACCAGCCATGATGAAACGACCCGTAAGGGGGCGCTCTATCTTCATGCGCACTGCTTGCAGGTCGTTCTCTGTTCCTATATCTTCCAACACGAATTAGTATCCCGTGAAGCTTACCGATGCTTCAAAGCTTTATTGACATGACCGCGTTTTTTATTTGTACTTTTTTTATTCGTACTTAAAATGCCAACACCTCTCGCACCAAAACCAGCGCCGGGGAAAAAACCTAATCCTGAGCCTGGGAAACCAAATCCAAGTCCTGGGGCGAAACCCACTCCCGAACCTGGAAGACCTACACCCAAACCAAAGCCGGGCGCACCAAAGCCGACACCGGGAAAAAAACCAAGACCTGAACCTGGAAAACCAAATCCAAGTCCTGGGGCGAAGCCTACTCCCGAACCTGGGAATCCTATCGCCATATGTCATTTCCTCCTCAATGATTTATTGGAAATATCATATGGAATATAAACGTCGGTTGATTGTATATTTGCCCGTTGGTGAATTTATAAGGGCTGTCATAGCGTTATCATCTTTCCCCGTTTTCGATGCGCCGAAGCGTTTCCAGCGCCTTGCGGCCGATTGCATCCGCCGTGCCGGTTATAATTTTTCGGCCCAATTCGGCGGATGCATATTTGAATGGATTTTTTCCTCCTATGCCTTCCGGTCCCATCATTTCCAGATCGTCGCGCTCGATATCGAAGCCTTCTACCTTAAGCGCTTCAAGGTCCACCAGATCGGGGTTCGTGTACATCATGCACGACGTTTCCCATACGCCGGCGTGATCCATATGATAAGGAATTTCCGCCGTCGGGGTATGGAAATCGCCTTCAAACACGGCGAAGCCGCCGGACGTGCGTCCGTCCGTGGCGCCTTCGATCGCTTTACGCATCAAATCGCGCTGCTGACCCACGTTATGCCCCGTAACGCCCACGATCACTTTCCATCCGCTATAAACGAGCGCGCGCGCGATGCCGGTCATGGCCGCTTCGAACATCTCGTCTTCGTTAAAGCTCAACGTGTACCCTTCCCAGTTGTTCGGCCCCCAGTTCACGAATCCGAGCAAGCCCTGGTAAAAAGGAGGCAGCACGACGCCGCCATGCTGCAGCGCCGCTTCGGCACAGACGGCATGCGCCTTGAAGCCGTCCACGCCGAGCGGGTTGTGCACGCCATGCCACTCCATGGCTCCTGCCGTCACATAGGCGATCGGACACCGCTCTCTGATTTCCTTCACCTGCCGCGGCCTCAAATATTCGTAGCTGACTTTCTCGTAAGCTTTCAACATGTACGGTCCTACTCCTCTTCGATCATTTTTGCGTAAAGGGGCAAATCCCCGCCTGCATACTTCGGGGACCGCCCCTTTGCGCTTAATTCACTTTGACGAAAATCGGGCGCTCGCTTACGTTGACGGTCACTTTGCCTCCCGAGACGGTGAGCGCGGAAGAAACGCCATCCGTATCGCCATTGGCCATCGTAACGAGTGTTGCCGAAGCGGGACTGCCGGCCAGCGCCAACTGGTAGTTGTTCACCGTGGTGTTATTGGCAGTCGGACTCCATAGCACGTATGCCTTGATCGTGCCGGTACTGTCGGCAAAGCGGTAAATCCACACGTTTGCATTGCCGGACGGCTGCTCATCGACATAGTGCAGACCGGCTAGCGCGTTCTTCAGCGTGTAGACGTAATACCACGACTTCTTCGGCTGCCAGCCGTCTTCTTTGGATGTCGTAAGTCCGCTTGTCGCCCAGAACTCGGGGTCTGGCGTCTCATACACGTCCCGCAGCATATACATGGCCGCCCGGTCGACGCCGGCCGCCGCCAGCGCCAGGTACGTGCGCACCAGCCATTGGCCTTGAACTTCCTGTCTGTCGTTGGGACCGATCGCGGGAACGGCTTGCACGGAATTCGGATGCGTATCGTAGCCGAATTCCGTAATCCAGATTTCCTTGTCCGGCAAGTAGGTATTGCGGTATTTCACCAGATCTTCGACCTGCTGCTTCGTGTTGTACGCTTCCGGACTGATGCCGCCGGTCGAGCCGGTGCAAGCGCACAGATGGTAGTTGATGACGTCCGCAGGAAAGCTGCCGCCCCGTTTCCAATCCGACCAGAATTTCATCCCCTTCACGTATCCCGGCTGCAAGCCTGCGGTGCCGGCCATGACGAGCTTGGCGTCCGGATCGGCGTTCTTGATGCCGACGGTGTTCGGCAGCGTGCCCTGATGGGCGTCGTAGTCGGCGCTGCTCATCGCGGCGTATTCGTAAGGGTTGAAGTAGGATTCCCTATCGATCCAGTCGACGTTCTGTTCGTTCCAGTTTTCGAAATATTTCAGCGTATTGAGACCCGACAAGCGGGGCTGGTCGGACGCCAGCTTCAGTTTGTTGTCCGGCACGGCCACACTGCCATAGCGAGCGGCGTACTGGAACATGTGATCCGCATGTGCCACATACGAGGCAGGGTTCTGCGTATCGGCCCCCGGCGGAACCGGCTTATGGTGCCAGTCGCTTGGCGTGATCCAGCTGTTGCCCATATGAATGTCGGGGAAAACGAACAGCCCCGCATTCTTTAAATTCTGGTAGAAGGCATCGAAGTTCCAGCCGGGGTTGCCTCCCAAGCTCGGATTAAAGTGGCTTTCGTTGTTCGGGTAGGCCACGTTGGAGCCGCCATCCGCGTCCCAGGCCCAAGCGTGGTACTCCCGCACGAATCCGGCTGCTTGCATCTTGTCGATCGGATCGTCGATGAACGCGTTCATTCCGATGAACTGATCCATTGGCGTCGCATCGAGCGGGTTCGGAACCGTCGGCTGCGGCGGCAGTTGCAGCTGCATCGCACCGGTCTTCGAGCCGTACAGCACAATTTCGTTGGCATTCAAGCAGCACGAGCCGACCTTGAACTGAAGATACCTCGTCGAAACGTTGACCGTACGGCCGGCCCACACCTGGTTTCCGCTGAGCGGCTCGGTGATGAGCGTTGTCCAGTTGAACGGAGTTCCCGCGGATACGACAACGTCGCTGCCGCCCCATCCCGCGTCGTAGAAGTAAATGTCGGTCAGATCATAGCTCGCGCCCAGGTCGACGATGAAGCTGGCCGGGTAATACAGACTGAAATAGGTCGTATACCATTGCGTCGTCGGGGTGCCGCCCGTACCGCCTTTCGGATCGCCTGCGGTCGTCTGCTCGTCGACGAGCGTCGTCGCGTCGCCGATGTTCGCCTCGTTGATGATCATCGACGGGTCCAGCGTAATTTTCGATCCTTCCTGATCGGATCCCGTCTTGGCCGACGGCGACGGCGTACCCGGCAACGGAGACAGCCGCCCCGCTTCGTCCATCGCCTTGATGGCGAAATAATACGTCGTGTTCGGCTTCAGGCCGGTTACGTTCTTGGCCTGCGCGTATCCGGCCCTGTACGGGAGCGGCGCATTGCTTACCTGCGTGGCGCTGCCGAAGTTGCCGGCATTGATCGGCGAAGTGCTGTAACGGATGTCGTAACGCGTCGCCGTGCCCGATGCCCCGTCATCGCCTGTTGTCGTCCAGGTCAGCAATACCGAATCCGATGTGATGTAGCCCAATTTCAAATCGGGTATCGCGGCCGGATCGGTCGAATCGCTGCCCGACGCGCTAGTCGAGCCGCTCGGCAGGTTAGAGATGACGGAGACGTGACTCACTTCATCCAGCGTCTTCAGCGCGAAATAATAGGGTGTGCCCGAGCTGAGCCCCGTCACGAGGAATGATTCGCTTGAACCCGCTGGCGCCGGATACGGTTCGCCCGTGAGCTGCGTCGCGCTCGCGAAATTGCCGGCGTTGATCGGCGAGGTGCTGTAGCGGATGTCGTAGGCCGTCGCCCGGCCCGTATTGCCGTCATCGCCCGGCGCCGTCCACGTCAACAGCAGGGAAGACGGGGTTGCGCCTCCGACCGCCAGGTCCGTCACCGCTCCGGGGTCCACGGTGTCCGGCGGTTCGGTCGTTTTGGCGTTCGGAACGTTCGACAGTGCGGAGAAGTTGCCCGCTTCGTCGGACGTCTTCATAGCGAAGTAATATTTGGTGTTCCCGCTCAGACCGTCGACCGTGAACGATTGGCTCGAGCCTACGGCCGCGGGCGCGGGTTCTCCCGCCGCCTGGGAGGTGCTTGCCCAGTTGGCCGCGGTAATCGGTTCCGTGCTGTAGCGGACGTCGTAAGCAGCTGCCGTGCCGAGATCCAGATCGTTGCCCGGCGCCGTCCAGGTCAACGACACGGAGGTAGGCGTCGGATTGGCCGCAGCCAGGTTCGTTACCGCACCCGGCGCTACCGTGTCGGGGCCGGAGCGCAAACCGTACAGCACGATCTCGCCGATCCCCGACCCTTGCTGCTCCATGGTGACCCGAATGTAGCGCGTCGTCGCTGCCGTATTCAGATGATGGTCTTTCCAAACCATGTAGCCCGGATCGAGCGGATCGGTGAAGAGCGGAGTCCAGTTGCCGGGACTGCCTGCCGAAACCGTCAGATTTTTGGTGCCGTAGGAGTCGAATAAGTATATGTCCGTTATGTCGTAGGCTTGCCGCAAATCGATGACGGCGCTGGCAGGGAAATCCGATGCGTTATAGCCGGGTTCCCACTCGGGGCCCGTCAACTGAGCGGCGCCCGTGCCGCCTCTCGGATCGCCGGCCTCCGCCTGTTGATTGATCAGCAGCCCGGCGTTGCCGCGGCCGTTCTCGCTCGTCGCCATCGTCTGCGAGAGCGCGATTTTACCGCTCGTTGCCACCGTAGTCGCTTTGGCGGCGACGTTGGACAGTCCGGACACGTTGGGCACTTCATCCGACGTCTTCAACGCAAAATAGTACGTGGTGTCGGCGGAGAGGCCAACCACCGTGAACGACTCGTTCGTGTATGCTGCGCCAGGCGCCGGTACGCCGGTCACCGGCGTGGCGCCGTTCCAGCTGGCGACGTCCGTGATATCCGTCGTACTATAGCGGATGTCATACGATGCCGCGGTGCCCGTGTCGCCGTCATCGCCGGGCGCGGTCCAGGTCAGCGTAACCGAGTTCGCCGTCGACGAAACCGCGGCCAGGTCCTCCACGTCCACCGGAGCCGTCGTATCCGCGGGCGGGCTGCCGACCGGCGTACCGTACAGCACAATTTCGGCCATCTCGGCATTACGCACATGAAGCTTCACGCGGACATAACGCGTCGTCGTGCCGACGACATCATCGTCGTGCTTGTTCCAACTCATATAGCCGGTCAGCGGGTCGGTGAACATCTCCGTCCAGTTGCCGGGAGAGCCGCTGTAGAACGTCGCGTCGCCGCCGTTGTACGTATCGAAAATATAAATATCCGTCAATTTGTACGGCTGCTCAAGATCCAGGTAGGCGTAGAGCGGGTACGCGACCGTGTCGGAAGTCCACTGGTTCTGCGTCGTGATGCTTGATTGCGTGCCGCCGGAGCCGTTCTTCGGATCGCCGGCCTGGTTCTCCGCCTGCTCGTCGACGAGCTTACCGGCCTTGCCCGTGTTGCTCTCGTCCATCACCATCTGCGGCATCAGCGTCAGCTTGACGCCATCCGGGTCCGTCGCGCCCGTCGGCAGGTTCGACAGCGAAGACAGGTTGCCGACTTTGTCGTACGTCTTCATCGCGAAGTAGTAGGACGTGTTCGTGCCAAGCCCGGTCAGCTTGAGCGACTGGC
>JAEWAQ010000077.1 GCA_023391635.1 Bacillota bacterium
TGCGGCGGCTGGTACCCGTCAGACGAGATTCTAGCGCGCGCGCTTCACTTCGGCGCCGACGTGACGTTCGGTTCGGACGCGCACGTCGCTTCGCGCGTCGCCGACGACTGGGACAATGTGCGGGATCGCTTGCGCGAGATCGGCTTCAAGCGCTGGGTGTACTACCGGCAGAAGCAGAAGGTCGTTGTGCCGCTGTAACGAATCTCATCGCAGCAAGCTGCAGGGGATTCGATCCGGAAAGAGTAAAGGCACGGTTACCAAGCGATGGTATTCGTGCTTTTTTTACTGCTTTACAAAAATAATTTGGTAAAATTATTAATAAAGCATCCGTAAAATTGTAATTTTGTGTAGTTATATGTAGATTGGTGACATAAAACTAGCTGTTTGTACTCATGGTAAATTAGTATATTTATGGTTAAAATAGAATCATCGCGATGTATCCCGATCGGGCACTATAATCAAAACGAAGTGCCATGATGAAGAGTAAAAAACATATTGTTGTAGTATTGTCAGTGTTTTGTGCAGTTTTTCTTGTCTATAATGTCGCTTTTGCAAGTATTTATGGATCAACTTTTCAAAACTATGACGATACGAATTGGGACAAACCAAATAATGGATCATACATTGCAAGCCATTATCTTGGTAATAATTATTTGAGCACAGGAATTACCTTCAGTTTATCTGGTGGACAAATATCCGCAATGAAGCTTTTAAATCGATACCCAACATATGATTTGAAAGATGATTCCAAAAGCGGTGCTTTAAGTGGCTATGGAGCATCAACAACACTCCCGTCCCCAAAATTTGATTATGAAGATGATAATGGCGATGGGAAAAATGAAGAGGTTGAAGTTGTAGTCCAGAATAAAAACTTATTAGCTGCATTAACGTCTTATAATTTCAATACTTATTTCCAAATTTACAACACTACTGCAAACCCATATCTTATTGCATACTCTGGCCAAAGTATTCCTCCAATCTGCGGTGGATGTGATTATAATAATGTGCCTGGCTTTGAGGATGCTCTCGGAGGAGTTTACATGCAAACCATTTATGAAAGTGGTTCAGCATTAGCTAACCAATTAGACTTTGCTTCGCATCAATTCACAATTAAAGATAATATCACCTCTCAGAATTTGCAAACTGCCGAGACAAATGTAAATAGTAATGTAAGACAGTTTGAAAATATTAAATCCAGAGCAGACCTTAACAATTATAAACTAAAATTAATCGAGCAAATAGACAAAGTTGAAGAATCGAAGGTTTATCGAACAATCACAACACTAATATCACCAATTTCAATAGAAGACTATTCAAGTATGAAGCTACCAATACAAAATGGGATCACATACGCCAGAGCTAACGATCAATTTGGAAATAAAGTCACACTTGCAAAGTTCAATGGCGATGAAGCTTCAGTATTCAATCAGATAGTTAATGATGAAAAGCTCACTTTCCAAGGTATTATACAAATTGATGGAGAACTGAAAGGTACGGATATTAAAGAATTAATCAACAATAAACATGTATTTACTGTTGAAGTTGGAATGGAGGATTATACTCCTATGGGACTTTATTGGACACTTGAGGATTTAATGAACTGATCTCCAATCTTATTATAGGTATAAAAATGAACCTTTGATATTCCTTAACAAAGAAACCGTAGTTCTCGATCGAATCGGACTATGGTTTCTTTATTTCCCTAATGGTTAATTCGCTAATTTATTGATTTTTCGAATTATTATTAGGCACCAGAATGTGAGGAGAATAATAAATAAATGAATTGTTATCGGAATAATTGCACTAACTTCTAGGTTAGCAACCAACGTCCATAAGATGAATGGTACAAATTGCAGTATAACAATTAATAATGATACGACACCAACAACCATATTGTGAATACGAGAATTATTTCTGAAAATAATAAAACCGATTATTCCCAAAATACTGATTAATAAATTAACTTTGCTCCATTGTTCGACTACTATTGATTGAGATCCATATTCATGGTTCAAAAATTCAAATGAAATAATTGATACTCCCGTCATCAAATATAAGATTGCTGTTACAAGAGAGCTCATACATATGACAATTGAAACAAATAATTTTTTGTTATTTAGACTCAACCTAACGCACCTCCGCCACTTATTCTTCCATAATAAAAATATATTGTCAATATATAGAGCATTGGAGCTATTTGCGATGTACTTTTTCTTGGTCGGTGAGTGATCCCGGCAGCGTGAAAATCGGGCGTTTAAACGCGCTATCTACAACGCGAAATGGGGATTCGCTCCCGGAACCGGACAATTGGACGCACGAATCCCTTAATCCACAACGGTAGCGCTGTGGATTTCGTTCCGCTTCGGTTATCCCCTGTGGATACTTTCGTTTCTGTTAGGCGCTGGAGACCAGGCTGCGCATTTTTTCCACCTGATTTTCCTTGATCCGACCCAGCGCCATCGCCAGCATAATGCTTAGCGTTTCCGGACACACGCATGACACCGTGCCTTTGAAGTCATACACTACGTTGTCTCTCCCTATCATCAATCGCGTCTTATCCGCATCCCGCCACATGTTCCGGATGTCGATGACTGGCTTGATGCCGTGTTCGTCCCACAGTTTGACGACCAGCTTCGTATCGTCATACCCGCGATCCGCTGCCAACGTTTCCGCCGTTTCCAGGATCTTCGGCAGCTTCTGTTTGATTTGCGCAAGCAGCGCATGTCCCTCCGCGATGTCCGATGCCGACGCCTTCGTTACCTTGAACGCCACCGGCAGTTCGTACGTCGCATCCACGACCAAATGCAGCTTGTGCCCGAACCACTTGAAGATCTTCTCCCACGCTTTACCGGCCTCGTCCACGCCGCGGCATTCTTTCTTGCCGTAATCCGCATCTATATCCCGACGCCCGTCTGGCGTTTCGTTCTTGTTCTTGCTTGCCGCGAACGATTCGATCGCCTTGCTGTCCATGGCTAAATGCTTGCCGAAATCCGGCAGCACCTCGCGCATTTGCCGCACCAATTGTTCGAACATCTCGTTCATGCATACGGCTTGCTCCAGCACCTTTTTCAAAAACCGTGTATATGCCCATGGCGGCGGAATCTGATTGTTAAATCCGCACATCTCTCGTAATTGATCATTGCGCATGAGCTCCTGGCGTAATTTTTCGATGCTGTCATGCTGGAACACAATGCCTGCCAGCACGGAGTTCCACATCGCGCGAACCGGGTAGTCATACGTCCCCTGCCCCGGTTTTGTTCCAATGTTCGCATGAGTTCTTCGTCCGGCATCGCCGCCAACACTAACAGCAATCGTTTCAAATCCCCAAGCGGGTGATAAATTGTTGATCTCGACAATCACAATTTTACCATTCAACCCTTTTCCCATCTGGTTTCCACGACATCGCAATTAGCTCCATTGGAGTAAATCATTTGTATGTTCAATAATCAATCGAAAATTCAGCTTTATTATATAATTCAACTTAATTCGATTTCACTTTATCATAAACCCATAAGAAAAAAAGGAGCCCGCCGCTTCCGGCAGGCCCTACAGATATGAAAAAAGGGGGTCTTGCTTACTATGATAGCCGAGCACTGCGACAAGCGGGTAACAGGTATATTTCAATTGTGTAACAAAAACGCCACTGCAAATTCCCTCCGCAATCGACCGTAAGTATGGTAAAATGATCTTCACCTCCCAAGCGAAAGAAGGCGGTATCTCATGCGGCGGCAACCGGAAGCTCCTTATGATTTCCACCACCTGGAACATGTCAAGCAGCAGGCCAAATCCGGCAAAACGTTGTGGATCGTCCTCCTGCTCACTTTGTTTTTCACGATCGTCGAAATCGTCGGCGGCATCCTGTCCAACTCGCTGGCGCTCTTGTCCGATTCGGCGCACATGATCTCGGACGTCGTGGCGCTCGGCCTTAGCATGACCGCGATCTATCTCGCCCGCAAGCAGCCGAATGCCCGATATACGTTCGGCTACCTGCGTTTCGAAATTATCGCCTCATTCCTGAACGGATTGGCGCTCTGCGTCATCGCGGTCGGCATCTTCATCGAAGGCATCCGGCGCTTCATCCGTCCCGAGGATGTCGAATTCGGCCTCATGCTGACGATTGCCTCTATCGGCTTCGTCGTCAATCTTGTGCTCACGATCGTGCTGAGCCGCAGCAACAAGGAAGAAGAGAACTTGAACATCAAGAGCGCCCTGTGGCATTTTATCGGGGACTTGCTCAGCTCTGTCGGCGTCATCGTGTCGGCTATCCTGATTTATTTCACCGGCCTGCTCTTCTTCGACCCGCTCATCTCGATGGTCATCGGCGGCATCATCTTCATCGGCGGCGCCAAAATATTGAAGGAATCGACGAGTGTATTGATGGAATCGGTACCCGACAAATTCGATCTCGACGCGATCCGACACGATCTCGGCCAAGTGGAAGGCGTCGAGGACGTGCACGAGATGCATCTGTGGGCGATTTCCACCGATCATTATTCCCTGACGGCGCACATGTTCATCCGCGCAGACATTCAGCCCTTCTGTATCATCCTCGCCGCGAACGAGATGCTGAAGGACAAATACGGCATCAAGCACTCCACGCTGCAGATGGAACACGCGACGATCCACCCGCATGGCGAATACGGCAAACAGTTCCTGCTTCACCGCGAAGAGCGGCAACATTGACAGCGCGCCCGGTCGCTTCCCGCGACCAGGCGCAATCGATCAGAAGTCCCGAGAGGCATCAGCTGCAATCTTAGAAATGTTCCAACGCTATTCTCACTTCATTCACGCGGCTGCCGTCCTTGGCGCTAAGCTCGTACAGGACAAGCAACAAGTCTCCGGCGGGCGGCAGTTTCTCCTTCGCGACGTCGATCGTCAAGGTGAACGCGGACCACTCCGGCGCGCCTTCGTCCAGCTGGAAGTTGTCTTCTTTCAGCACGTGCAACCCGTCCGTGACGGCATAATTCATGACCGCTTCAAATACGCGCGCTTCGCCGGTCACCGTGTATTTTCCGCCTGAACCTTCCACTTTCAACTTCCGGAACGCTTCGTTCTGTTGCGGCTTCTCGCCGCCATACGTGATTTCCGCGCGTTTAAGCTCATCGTTCCAGCTCACTTCCGCACCGAGCACATCGCCCACGGCTCTCATCGGAATGTACGTGTAGCCCTGGTAATTCATCAAGGGAAGTTCCGTGGATTCGTACGCATTCCCATTCACATACACCGGGTATGCCGCATCCGTAAGAACGTATTGCTTGATCGAATCCGCGAACGCCGTCGTCGTCAACACGAGCAGCCCGCCTGCCAGTGCACCTGCCGCTATTCCCCGCTTGAATTTCATCGGCCTGTCACCCTCCCATTTCGTGTGTGGATCGACACTTCCTAACTTATACATACACCATCTGAAGGATACCTGCACATTTACTAACATAAATTAAGCAGTGGAAATAATTTAAGTTACTACTTACTTTCGTATGATGGCTATGTTACAATGAGAACACGAATTCGGAAGGAGCGAAGCGTATGGACTTCACCAGAATGTGTCCCAAATACGAACTCGCCGCCGAACTCCTCTGCAAGCGTTGGACCGGCCTGATCATCCGGGTGCTGATGGGCGGTCCGAAGCGGTTCAAGGACATCAAGGAGCAAATTCCCGACATGAGCGACAAGATGTTGACGGATCGCATGAAGGAGCTCGAGGCTTGCGGCGTGCTGACCCGCACGGTGTACCCCGAAATGCCGGTGCGGATCGAATATGAATTGACCGGCAAGGGCCGTGACATGAAAGACGTGATCGAGTCCATCCAGGTATGGGGCGAGAAGTGGATGTAGCCGTTCGCCTTATAAAGTTTGATATTTTGAAGAAGCCTTCCGTTCGCAGTTGCGCGAACCGGAAGGCTTATCTATTTTAACGTTCGATCGTTACGCATACTGGCGCGATTCAGACAGACGTTCTACCGCGGAGATCGCAGTTGCCGATTCGTTGGTCTCGACGGCTTCCGGCTCGACCCTGACATCCGCAGGACCGGCCGCCATCAGCACCCATGCAGCGTACATCCGGCCAATCGCTCTCAGAACCGCCGGCATGAGCAACACCATGATCGCGCCGATGCCCGCGGCCACCCATGAATACTCATATCCAGACCAGTTCGGGAACAGTATCTGCATGACGTCATTATACCCGAACAGGTCGAACGAATACAGTCTCATGCTGACTTGTTGAGCCAGCGGCGACAGTAAGACCGCCCAGGACGTCACCGGGAGCACAATTGCTAGCGTGAATGCCGCAATGCCGACCGGCAGCTGAAACAATCCGTACAAAATGCTGCGGTAGGAACGTCCTTGGCCGAGCACGGCAAGCAAATTACGCCACCCCGTCCATTCGCGCGGTTGATACACCCTGCTGCTGGCAACTTCGCCGGATGATGGCTTTACTCCGCTGTTTTGCCATTGCTCAACCTTGCAACTCTCGGCTTCCATCATCCGTCTACCTAATATCAACGTTTCCGCCAGCAGCGGCAAGCCGATCAGGAAGACGGACAACGGCAAGCTGATGGATAGACCGGCCACGATCGTTACGAATGCGGCAATTCCTTTCGGAAGCGAGAGCAGCAGCATTTTCCAAGCTCGCCAGGCACTCGGTTTATTTTTCTTCATCGCGCATAACCACCATTTCCGTATCGTTTAATTTGATTTTACCCCGTATGGCCGCTTCCGCATCAGCGGCGCGCGCCGGGGGGAGCGCTCGACTTAAGTCGAGTTTTTCGATACAATAATGCAGCGTTCCTCCCTTGAGGCGGACAGCATAAGAAATCAGGTAGTTAGGGGAGAGAGATTGTGAAAATGGGAAAATGGCTGCTTCTGCTGCTAATTGTCGTCGTGGGCGGAGGAGCGGCATACCAATATGGCTGGTTCGGAGGCGACGGCGGCGATCGCGATGCACCTTCGGCTTCCGCACAGCCCGGCGCTTCAGAGACGCCGGCCGCAAGCCCATCGTCATCTGTGCAGCCGTCTGCAGATACGTCCTCCAAACCAACGGATGATGTCCAAGCTAGTGCGCCCACGGACGGGCAAGTTTCCCCGGACGATCAAGCCGCGCTTCCGGCCTGGGCCGTCGACAATTTGCCGGGCGATACGATCGAGACGAAAGGCGAGATCGCCGTCGTCACGAATCCGGCCAGCGTACATGTCCTGGTCAACAAGAAGCGCAATTTGCCGTCCGATTATATTCCGGAAGACCTGGTCGTGCCGGACGTCCCCTTCTCGTTCTCCGGCGACTCGCCGAAGAAGCAGATGCGCAAGGAAGCGGCTGCAGCGCTCGAGAAGTTGGTAGCCGCCGCGAAGAAAGACGACATTACGCTTAAAGCCGTGTCCGGCTATCGCTCCTACAAAACGCAGCAATCGCTGTTCGACAGCTACGCCAAAAAAGACGGCATCGAAGCAGCCAATCGGTACAGCGCGCATCCCGGCCAGAGCGAGCATCAAACCGGTCTCACGATGGACATCTCAGGCGCGAGCGTCAATTACCAACTGACCGCGGACCTGGGTAAAGCCAAGGAAGGCATCTGGCTTGCCGAGCACGCGGCGGAATACGGCTTTATCATTCGTTATCCCGAAGGCAAGGAAGACATTACCGGCTACACGTATGAGCCATGGCACATCCGCTACATCGGCGCGGACGCCGCAAAAGCCGTCTACGAGAGCATGCTGACGTTCGAACAATATTTCGAGACGCTAGAGGTCGGTGCCAAGCGCTAATGGTCGGCGTGATGCTAGTGGTCGGCACCAAGCGCTAATGGCGACTCTAACGGACCGTGCGTCACTTATTTGGCAGATTTAGCGGATTCGTTGCATCTAACGGACAGGGGAGCGCTTATCCGGAGATTTTGCTCTCGATATCGCGCAAAACGGCCCAAATAACGTCTCGTGTGTCCGTAAGAAATTCGCAGCAACTCGAATCCATTCAATAAGCGCTCGTATGTCCGTTAGCGGAGAATGTAGGCTCGTAAGGTGCTCATGCATCCGTTTGAAGAGAATCAGAATAGATCCGAACCGCTTTCAGCTCTTGAGCGGTTCTCTTCTTTTTGTCTCGGCATATCCCTTCGATTCCCCATACGCCGATATCCCCCTCGCTCAGGAACTCCAATCCTGAGTGAAGGGGATATCGGCGTATGGCGGTTATTCTCGAGCAGGTTGTAGCCAATTATACGGTGTCGCGGTGCAAACACACGATTGGGACATCGGCGGCTCTTTCGCAAGCTTCAGGTGTTCGTCGAATCGCCACTGCGCTACTTTATCCGAATACTGTAAGACTGGCGGATATATTGCGGATAACTATAAATCGTCAACGTCAGCGGCTGCTTGTAATCCTCGTTATCGATGTAGTAGTAGGCGTGCTGCTGATTTCGGCCGCCTGCTTCGAAAGATGAAGTCGTGGTGACCGTCCCGCCCCGGTCCGCCATCTTATGCGCATGGCCGTCCGCATCCCGAAACTCACTTTCGAATAACGTATACATCATATAGTCTTCCTCCGCCACGTCGCGAAGTTCGAAGTCCAGCTTCGTATCGGCGGCGCCGCGCACGACATCATGGAGCGATAAACGGTTATCCGGCGCCTGCAGCACTTCGCGTTTGGCCGTGTCCACCTTCACCTGCATCTTGTTCCGATCCAGAGCCCGGAACCAACTGCCTTCGATATGCAGCGATTTGGGCTGATTGAAATACGGGCTTACAAAATGGTACACGGGATGGTCCTTCACCATATTGCCGAGATACTGCTTCCATTCCGTGCCCTGGTCGTCGATCAAACGAATGTCGCCCGGCCCGAAAATTTGCATGCTGTTCGCTTCATCGTAGTCGAGATACAGCGATACACGCAGCGGAGATACGACGGCTTTGGCGAATGTGATCTTCTGACCTTCCACTTCGATCGTCTGATACAACGGATATTCTTGCTGCAAACCTGCGAACTTCTCTCGATCGATTCGGAAGCGGACTTGAAACACAACTTCGTCTGAATCTCGAATATCCGTTTCTGCCGAACCTTCCCTGCCCGCGCGTTCCATCTTCGGCTCATTCGGACCCGACTTGCGAACCAGCTCCAGCTTCGATTGCCAGATCATCTCGTCCGGGAAAACTTCATCCTTTCCCAGATTAATGTCCACCACACCCCGACGGATGACCATCTCGCCAATCTGCTGCACATCATCCTCCGGATATTGGTAGCTCATACTGACCGGCAGGCCCGTGCCGTAAATATCCGTTAACATGGGAGCACCGAGCCGGACATTGCTGTCTTTGGCCGGCAGCTCCGTTTCGTAGAACAGCACCATACGGGAATCGTCCGCGATAATACCCTGCACCGTCAGCCTGATGCCGTCATGCTCATCGGAGATGCCGATCTTCTGCACGAAATCGTTGTCGAGCGCAAGTCCGATCCCTGGGTCCTGCGTATGGCGGATCAGATCGACGAACTTCTCAAACCCGGGAATGTCGCGCACAATCGCGGCAAACGCCGGCGAGACGAGAATCGAGAACACGCATGCCAAGAGCAACAGACAAGCCGCGGCCGCACCGCCGATGCGCCGCCTGAAACGTAACCGCCTGCGTCTCGATTCCGCCTGCCCGCGTCGAATGCCAACGTCAATCGCTTCGTCAATCCGATTCTGCATGGAATCCTCAACAAGATCGTCTTCAAGATCGGTAGAATGGGCTCCATCCCTTCCCTCGACCGGCGTCGGCTGCGCATCATCCCTATTGGCGCATTCGGATCGATTCAATTCCGCACCTTCGTTTCTGTCGCCCTTCGAATCATACATAACGCCGCTCCCCCTCCTTCTCGACCACGATCCGCCGCAGCTCGCCGAGCGCCTTGTGCAGCCAAGTTTTCACGGTGCCTTCCGGCTTCTCCAGCAGCTTCGCGATTTCCGTCAGCGTCATGTCCTCATAATATTTCAGGATGACGACGTGCCTGAGCTTGGGCGCAAGCCGATCGATCGCCATCTCCAGCCGTAGCTTCTCGTCGAGCGCCAGATCGGCCGCCAGCGTATCCGGCAGTTGATAGAGCGGCAGCAGCTTGCGTTTGCGCTTCTGCTCGTCGATACAATAATGAATCAGAATCCGCATGAACCAAGTATGAAAATAGCGAGGCTCCTTCAGCTTCCCCAGCTTGACGTACGCCCGGCAGGTCGCCTCCTGGATCGCCTCAAGGGCATCGGTATCATTTTTCAAATAAGCGAATGCGACCCTATACAGCTTGTTCTTGTCCGCGCTGACCAGCTGGCGGAACGCTTCATGATCGCCTCGCTGCGCCGCCCGCACCCGCATTTCCAGCTCCTCCGTCGACATGCTCCGCCTCCTCTTCTCCCCCATTAGACTGTTAAATGGCGCAAACGGTTTTAACTGCAAACAAGTAAAAACGACTTCGCCGTCCCCTTCGGGACAGAGAATGTCGTTTTTATCGAAGACGATTCAGTAAAGGACAGCTGATTTTATACTTTCTGAATCGTTAAAAATCCGCTTCAGGCAACCAGCAAGGGCTCCCGAAACGGATCCGATGATTCGCAGTTCTACGCCGATAAAGATACCTCCTGCTTGTTTGGCCGTCTGACCAACCCTGTGTAGCAAACGGCGGCAATCCAGGTCGCACCTGCCATCACGATGCCCATCGGCAAGGCGGTATGCGTCCCTGCAAGGCCGACAAGCGGTGCGACGGCGCCGCCGAATACGAACGATAACACGCCCAGCAGCGCAGCTGCGCTGCCGGCCGAATGCCCGTGGCGCTGCATGGCGAGCGAGAATCCCGTCGTCGTGACTAGGCCAACGCTGGCGACGGCGATGAAGATGGACATTAACACCGGGACGATTCCAGCGCCGAACAGCACGCTTGCCAGCAGCGCCGTGCCGCCAGTCGCGGCAACGGCAATTCCTACAACGAACAGCCGCCGCTCCGGAATCCGTCCCGCCATCCGGCCCGCGAACTGGCCGGCGCCGACGATGCCGATCGCGTTCATGGCGAAGAATAAACTGAACATTTGCGGAGAAGCTCCGTATAGATTCTGAATCACGAATGGAGATCCGGAAATATAAGCGAACATCGAAGCCATGACGAATCCTTGCGCCAAGGCTAATCCGATGAATTGCCCGTCTTTCAGCAGCGCACCGAAATCGCTCATCGTCTTCCCGAAGCCGCCGCTGGAACGACGTTCCGCCGGCAGCGTCTCGCCAAGACACAGCAACACGGCGACCAGCATGACGGCGCCGATCGCCGCCAATACGAAGAAGACGCCGCGCCACGACATGAATTGCAGCAGCTGCCCACCGATGATGGGAGCGAGAATCGGCGCAGCCCCGTTCACGAGCATGAGTGTGGCGGAGAACCGCGTCAGCGCGGTCCCGCTGTACATATCGCGCGATATTGCGCGGGAAATAACGATGCCCGCCGCGCCCGCAACACCTTGGATGAACCGGCAGACGATCAACGCTTCGATCGAAGGAAGCCACGCGCATAGAAGCGAAGCCAATATATATACGAATAGACCAATAATAAGGGGAATTTTTCGCCCTCTCTGGTCGCTGACCGGTCCCGCTACCATCTGTCCGAGCGCCAGCCCGATCAAGCAAGCGGTCAGGCTGAGTTGAACCATGGACCCGCTCGTATGAAGCTCTGTCTCGATGTTCGGAAAGGCAGGTAAATACATATCGATCGACAGGGGGCCAAACGCGGTAAGCGAGCCTAAAATGAGAATGATCGCAATGCCCGCGGACCGGGCAGGCTGCATCGACGACATGGCAGCATTCGGCATTGACATCTTGCTTCTCCTTCTCCGATGAAGTTCCATCGGATCACCCGCTATATCCGATCCCCCTATTATTGCGGGTCCGCCCGCTGCTGTCAATCCGCAAGAAGGGCAGCATCGGATGGTTGCCGCCCTCCGCGACCTATCCTCCATCCTGATCCACGTTAGCCTAAATTGAACTGAAAGTCGCTGTCCTCCAGCGGTTCGACATGTATGGTTCGCACGTATCCGTTGCCCTACTTCGAGAAAAAAATCATGCTGCTTCGCATGCGTGCGGATGCCATCGAACACGCGCCAACTGGTAAATCTCTTCGACTTCCTCAGGCGTATACTTCCCGTACACATCCTCGCAGCAATCTTTTTCAATCATGTAGCGGACTTTGTCCGAAGCGTTGCCGCAGCCGGCGGATTGCACTGCGTAACCGAATCGGGCATAACGAAAACCGTCGGGAATACCCGGCGGTTCTCATCATTTCGTATGCGCCTCCGACGATCAGACAGTGAGCCGGAATCCGTGCGCGAACGGAACCGGTTCGACGTAGCCCGACTGGGACAACGGCAAGCGGACGGTCAGGCCGCGGTCCGTCCGATCGAACGCGAGCCGCTCGCCTGTCTCCATCAGTTCAATCCGGCTCACCGGGCCACGGTACGGGATCGCGACCCGCTCGGGCACCGGCTCGCGCTCGCTGCGATACAGACGGTAAGCGAATACCGTGTCGCCTCTGCGCGTGAAGGCGCATTCCTCTGCGAAATACGGCTCGCAGACGCGGGTGCGGTAGATGCCTTCGCCATGCGTTCGAAGCCATGCCCCCAGCTCCTGGAGTCGCTCCACCACCGGCCGGGGCAGCCGGCCGTCCGGCTGAGGAGCGACATTCAACGCCAAATTCCCGCCTTTGGCCACGACTTCGAGCAGCAGCCGGACGATTTCCCGCGTCGATTTGTAACGCTCATCGTAGCGGTAGGAGAATGCATCGCCGATCGTGATGCAGCTTTCCCACGGGACGAACAGCGGGACTTCCGGCACCGTCTGCTCGGGGGTCACGTAATTCTCGTATGGTCCGCCGACGGTGCGATCGACCGCCAGCAGCCACGGCTGTGTCCGGCGCGCGCGTTCCACCGCCTCCCCGAGCCGAATGTCTTGCCCCTCCTCGCGGCGGACCCAGCCGGCGTCAAGCCACAGCGCATCGATGCGCCCGTAGCGGGTCGTCAATTCGTCGATCTGCGCATGGGTGAAAGCGACGAACCGTTCCCATGCCTCGGGATCTTCCCTCGGATCGTAGCTCGGTCCTCTCCGGCTGCCTCCCGTAGCGCCCGGCTTCCAGTATTCCGGCGCGTGCCAGTCCGCTTTGGAAAAATAGGCCGCGATCGCAAGTCCCTCCTCCCTGAACGCGTCGAATACATGCCTGCACACGTCCGCGTAGCGGTGCGTTCGGAACGGGCATTCCGGGCCTGTAATCCGGTAATCCGTCGTCGCGGTATCCCACATGCAGAACCCGTCGTGGTGCTTGGTCGTGAAGATCAAATACTTGAAGCCGCTGTCGGCGGCCAGCTCCGCCCAAGCACGCGGCTCGAAACGGACCGGATTGAACGAACGGTTCAGGCCGAAATAGTGCCGTTTCAGCTCCTCCCCGTCGACATCCCATTCGATCTCGCTGCGGGACCATGACGCGTCTTCGTCGCTGAGCGCCCACGATTCCACGACTCCGATCTGAGCATACGGTCCCCAGTGCATCATCAAACCCAGCTTCTGGTCCTGAAACCACGCCAACCGTTCCAGCAGCAGCGGGTCGCTCGGCTGGACCCATTGCTTGCCTTCGCTATAGCCGTGAACCCCTTCGCGTACGATCCGCTCCGTTTCCGTCGCGGGCGCGATTTGCTTCCGTCCCGTCATGGAATCGCTCCTTCTCCTGCTCCTGCTCCTGTTTCTGCTCCTTCTCCTGCTTCTGCTCCTTCTCTTGCCCCTTCCCCGTCACCTGCCGAGCCTAGCCACGCTTGCCGGATTTGTCCGTCGTCCAACGCTTCTGGGTACAGCTTCAGTTCGTCGATCGCGCCATGGAAGCCTTCCGAAGGCTGGCCGTCCGGGCCGTTTTGAGCCCCGATCCGGAACGGATTCGGATTGTCCAGCTGATTCTGATGGTAATCGACCGTCTTGCTCAGCACGCGGGTTCCGTTGATATACATGCGAAATTCGTTGCCTTCCCGGACGGCGGCCACGTGCGTCCATTCGTCCAGCGGAATGGATCCGACGTCCGTATTGAACGGCCACATTCCATGACCTTGCCCTTCTGCATCGCTGACGAGGAAATACATCTGCCCGTTCGAAATCCACCAGTTGAACATGTTCGCCTGGCTGCCACTCATGCCCTGGCCTACGATATGATGGTTGAAGTCGTACGATTCCGGCTTGATCCAGGCCATGAAAGTGAAGTCATCTTTGGCCAGCGGGCTGATCCGGATGGAATTGCCGTAGAACAGCAACGCTTTGCCGACTTTGCCGTCCACCCAGACCGGCGTGCCTTCGATGTCGTAGATCACGCCCCCGTTCGCTTCCCTCGTCTTGGCGCCCTGCCCTTCGTCGAATGGATAGTACTGAACGAGCTCTTCGATGACCGCGCTGACGGATGCCTCGTATCCGCCGTAGGACGCGATAATGGTGACCGCACCGGTGTTGCCCGTGAACGTCACGACGCCGCCCGCCACCGTCGCGATATCGGCATCGCTGGTCGACCACTGCGCATGCGCCGTCTTCGCCTGGAATCCGTCGTCGTAAGCCGCGACCGCCGTCAGCGTCACCGGAATCACGCTGTAAGCCAGCGTCTGGGGAATCGAGAGGCCGACTAGCACACGATCGACCGGACCGGTCAGCAGAACCGAAATATATTGCCCGGGGTCCTTGCTTCCGCCGATGCCGCTGCCCCACTCGATCCAGCCTTTGCGGCCGGCTCCGTCGTCGTCGTTGACCAGCAGCGAGAAGGCGAACGCGACATCGACCGGCGAGATTGGCACCAGCTCCGTCCACGGCAGCGCAAGCTCGTAAAGGGTGACGCCACTCGCCTCGTCGCGGACAATCGACAATCCGGAGGTCGCGACGAGCCCCGCCGACCGGCCAATCCCCGTCCAGCGATACAGCTGCGGCCCCTCTGGCGTCAGCGCCATGCCGAACTCGTGCCAATCCCCGCTGTCACCGGGCATGCCGGGCGATACGGCGAATTGAACCGAGTCTCCCATCCAGATTTGGCTTTGTGAACGGGTTTGCGAGAAGCTATCGTCACGGATCGCCGCCGAAATATTCAAATGCTCTTCATCCCAGGTGACCCAGACATCTCCTCCAAGATCGTTGTCGCCTCCGTAGACAGGCATCTCGATCCGGCCTTGGCGGGGCAGCTCGACTCCCGGAACCGCCGTCAGGTCATCCGGCTCACCGTCCGCCACTATGCTTCGCTGTGTCAGCGGAAATACGGCGGTGAAGCTGCCTTCGGCGCCGAGCGACAGCCCGCCGGCCGCATGAAGCATTACCGTGAACGGATAACGCCGCGATGGCTCCAGCCCGGAGAGCGGCACGTCGAAGCTCGTCTCGGCGCCGACCGGCAGTTGAACGGCATTCAGCGGCATGGCGCCTGCCGCTTCGCCGATCGTCCAGGCGAGCTCCTGCAGCGTGCGGGTCCGATCGGAATCGTTGCGGACGGATACCTCAAGCCGCTCCGAACCGGCGTCCGCTTCATGCCTGGCTTGCATCTGCAGCGGTTCTTGCACGACGATGTCCCGCGTCAGTCGGGCAACCGCCTTGCCGCCGGAGACGATGTCTCCGACGAGCCGGTAGCTGCCCGCCGTCTCGTAACCCGGCAGCGGCACGGCGATGTCTGCCGTCTGCCCCGGCGCGACCTCCACCGGAACGGTCGTGCCGCCAATAACGAACTGCGCGTCGATGTGCGCCCGCGGCGCGCTCGTATTGTCCACGTGAAGTACGAGCGGCAGCTCGTCGGTGCGATATGCGTCGCCGCCCGTCAAACTATATTTGCCGCCGGGCTTGATCGACTTGATATCGCCCGTCAGCTTCAACGCGTCTGCGGGGATCGTCAGATAGATCAGGTTGCCCTGCGACGGGCGATAGGTCGACGACCGGCCCTCGGAATCGGTAACCGTGATCGGCTTGTTCGCCTTTACCGTGGCCGTCGTCGGCGCCTCCGCGCGGATCAGGCGAACTTCCGATCCGCTCTTCTGCAAGACGTAACTGTGAATGCCGCCGCCGACGTTCTCGTCCGGCACGCCCGGGCCGCCGTACGCGCCGCGATTCGGCGACCCGGGCGCGGATACGGCGTTGCCCCAGAAATCTCGTCCCCCGTTGCCCGCCACCGGCGCCCCGCTGCCCAGCGACGGCGAGCCCTCCACCAGCTTGTAGCCGTCCAGCGTCTGGCGTCCGATACCGCCGCTGCCCGGCGCGAGCAGTCCCGGGTCCGATGTCAACTTGCTTGCGTCCGCAGGCTCGCTCGGATCGTGGTTGCCGTAATACGTGTTCCCTTCGAACGTGCACGTCGCGTTCCCGCAATAATACGTCAGGTTCTCGCCCAGGTTGTAGACGATGTTGTTCCGGAAGCTCAGCGTCCCCTGCGGCAAGTTGTTCCCATCCGGCGCCATCAGGAACCGCGTGTTCATCCCCGGTCCCACATAGAACGTGTTGTTGTACACCCGGTAATCGTCCAGCCGACCGACCGCCTGGATCAGCGCCGTGCCGTCGTTCTCGCTCACGTTGTACCGCACGATGCCGCCCCGGTCGTATCCCGTGCCCTCCCCGCGTTGCCCGACCAACAGCATGAAGCCGCCTTCGTTGTCATGGCTGTAGTTGTATTGCATCACGCAGTTGTTACACAGCTCGTCGATGTCGAACGCCATCCCGTCCAGCGTGTTGTGCGTCGCGTACGCTTCGTTGTACTGGAACAGCGCGTCATCCGAATTGATCGCCCAGATCGCCGCATGATACCCGACCGAATCGTAATAGCTGTGCGCCGCCACGTTATGCTCCACCAGCGGCCCGTCTCCCTCGCACACGATAATCGCGTCCCCGCCCGTGCGGTTCAGGCTGTTCCCGCGGATAACGACGTTCGTCATCCCCAGCCACGGTCCGACGCCGTCGGTTCGCGTATCCCGGTTGCGCCAGTTGCTCCGCACGAAGATGCCCGTGCTATCCACGTCTGCGAACGTGTTGTTCTCGATCAACACATCGTCGAACTTCGTCGGCGTCGCGCTGCCCGTCACCCGCACAATGATGCCGCCCGACTCCAGGTCCTGCACTTGCGTCTGGCCGTTCACGTCATGGATGTCCAGATTCTGCAAATGAATGTGCCGCGCCGTGCCGATATCCTGCGCTTCGATCCACACCGCCCGCCGCGTCTGGCGCTCTTCGCCGACGTTCGTCAGCTCCAGGTTGCCGATCTCCCAATACTGCTGGTTGAAAAGCTTCACCGTCTCGGGATACAGCCCCGCACCGTGGATGGCCGGCTTCGGCCCTTCGCCGTACATGTCCACGACGATCGGCGCGCCGTCCGTACCCGAGCCCTTGGGCCGCAGCTGTCCCGTCCACGACGAGCCCGCCTTCAGCAAGATTAGGTCGCCGGGCTGGAACGTCGCGGCGTTCACTTTGTCCAGCGTGCGCCACGGCGCGCCGGCACTCGTACCGCTATTGGCGTCGTTGCCTGCCGCCGCGTCCACGTAATAAGTCGTTCCCGGAGCGGCGGCGTGCGTGGCGGAAGATTCCGCCGTCATGCAGGCGATGAGCAGCGCGAGCATCCCGCAAGCGATCAAAGCCGACGCGGGTTTGAATGCAGCTCTCATGCGCACTCCTCCTCTTCATTCGAATTGATGGCGGGTCCTCGCCGAAGATCGCCAAGCCGAATCCTCCACATTCCGCACGCGGGCCGCCGATCCAGCGTCGCCTTCCACGAAATAGCAAGCCAGCCGGCGGATGCTCGGCTCCGCCTCAGCTTCCAGGATGGCGAGCCGCAAACCGTCAGCGGTTACCGGAGCGAACCGGTCGATCTTCTTGTGCCCGATCGCGCTGCCCGACGCCACGGTCCGCCAGCTTCCATCTACCCTTGCCTGAAGCTCGTAAGCCCGCACCCGTTCTCCTTCCTCGATCCGTTCCTGAATGACCGCATGGTCGAACGTGCGCGGCTCCGGCCATTCCAGCGATAACCCGCCGCCTCCGATCCCCTGCGTCTCCCCGACCGGACAGCCGAACCGGCGGCGAAGCTCCTCCCCGAATGCCAGGACGCGGTTCACATCCGCTTCGGGCAACAGTCCGCGATCGTCCGGCGCGACGTTCAGCAGCAGATTCGCGCCATGCCCCACAGAGCGGTAATAAATATCGATCAGCCGTTCGAGCGACAGCAGCCGCGACTCGCAGCCGCGGTGCCAGAACCATTGCCCTTCGCGGATCGGCACGTCGCATTCCGCCGGCACCCAGGCGGGCGTATCCGGCAGCCAGGTCAGCATGTCCTTGGTGAACATGCTGACCCGAGCCGTGTCCGCCGTATTCCAGCACGGATATGACGCAACGCCGTCCTCGTTGCCGACCCAGCGAATCGTCGGCCGCCCCAGATTGAAGACCATGGCGTCCGGCTGATGCTGCTCCACCAGCGCCATGATCCGTCGCCAATCGTACTCCCGGCCTTCGGACCCGGCACCGTCGAACCACACTTCGACGAGCGGGCCGTATCCGGTGAGCAGTTCGGTCAGCTGACGGCAATAGAAATCGTCATACGCCTCCTTGTCGGCATAGCATGGTTCGTGCCGGTCCCAGGGCGACAAATACAAGCCGAAGGGCAGTCCGGCTGCGGCGCAAGCGTTTGCCACCTCCCGCACGACATCCCCTTGGCCGTCCCGCCAGGGGCTGGACCGCACCGAATAAACGGTCGTCTCCGTCGGCCACAGGCAGAAGCCGTCGTGATGTTTGGCCGTCAGAATCAAATACCGGAATCCCGCCGCCTGCGCCGTCTCGACCCATTGGCCCGGATCGAATTCAGCTGGATGGAACAGCGCCGGATCGTCGGTGCCGTCTCCCCATTCCCGGTCGCAGAACGTGTTCAATCCGAAATGGCAGAACATCCCGAGCTCATAGTCCTGCCACCGAAGCTGCTGTGCGGTCGGCTTCGCCATTTGTGCCGTCACAATCTCATGCTCCTCTCCGTTATCGGATCGCAAGGGGAGCGGGCCGTGCGGCATCCGCCCCGCCTTGCGTCCTTTCTTCCGGCGAATCCCGGCGTTCATGCGCTCGTAGATCGATACGGAAGTAATCGGCCTCGCACCCATCAAGCGTGCTGGAGCCCGACCAAACCCGGCTACAGACCGCCTCGCACCCACCAAGCGTGCTGGAGCCCGGCAATACCCGGTTACAGACCGCCTCGCGACCACCAAGCGTGCTGGAGCCCGGCAATACCCGGTTACAGACCGCCTCGCACCC
>JAEWAQ010000055.1 GCA_023391635.1 Bacillota bacterium
GTCATGGCGAGGCTCCCAACACCCGATCCCATTCCGAACTCGGCCGTGAAACGCCTCAGCGCCGATGGTACTGCGTCTCAAGACGTGGGAGAGTAGGTCGCCGCCAGGTCACCACGGCACACGCCAAACCAACCCGCCCGGACAGGCCGGCCAGAACACCGTCACTTACGCCAGTCTTCACGACCACACCAAAAGCCGGCGCTCCCCACAGGAGCGCCGGCTTTGTCGTGTTCGGAAAGGACAAGGTAAGTCGCGAGAACCAGGCGACGTTCCGCTATGGATATTGCGGGCACACGGCAAACGCCGACACGAACGCCGCACGCAACATCCTGAGGGCTGGAACACAGCCCGCGCCGAGGGCCGCCGTTGGGCGCCCGTCGAAGCGCGAACTGAAAAAGGTGGCCAAGGCTCCTCTTGGAAATCCCTTGGCTTTAGCCGTGGGGAAGATGTTAAAGCCGCCACAACTCCACGCCGTTCGGCACCGCGCCGCGGTCGAGCAGCCCCTTCACGTCCATCACGAGGCCACGGCCGTCCTTCAGCAGGCCGGTGACCAGCCCCCAGCCCTCGGCCCGGTAGGCGGCGTGGGGAACGGCCAACACCACGGCGTCGGCCGGCGGCAATGCGCCGCGCGGGGTCAGCGCGAGGCCGTATTCGTGCGCGACCTCGTCGGCTGAGGCCAGAGGGTCGTGCACCGCCACGTCCACGCCGAAGCTTTTCAGCTCCGCCACGATGTCCACGACGCGGGTGTTGCGGATGTCGGGCACGTCCTCCTTGAAGGTGAGCCCCAGCACCGTGACGCGCAGCGGACCGGGCTGCCCGCCGCGGGCGCGCAGCAGCCGCTTAACTGTTTCCTGAGCCACGTACTGGCCCATGGTGTCGTTGATGCGCCGGCCGGCCAGGATGACCTCCGGGTTGTGGCCCAGCTGCTCGGCCCGGTGGGTCAGGTAATAGGGGTCGACGCCGATGCAGTGGCCGCCGACCAAGCCCGGCTGGAACTTCAGGAAGTTCCACTTGGTGCCGGCGGCGGCCAGCACGTCGCGGGTGTCGATGCCCAGGCGGTGGAAGATCACCGCCAGCTCGTTCATCAGCGCGATGTTGACGTCACGCTGCGTGTTCTCGATCACCTTGGCGGCCTCCGCCACGGCGATGGAGGCGGCCTCGTGTACACCGGCCTGCACCACGCTGCCGTAAACCGCGGCGACGAGTTCCCGCGTCGCCGGGTCAGATCCGGAGACGACCTTGGTGATCGTCTCGAACCGGTGCTCCTTGTCGCCGGGGTTGATGCGCTCCGGCGAGTAGCCGACGGTGAAGTCCCGCCCGTAGACCAAGCCCGACTCCGCCTCAAGGACCGGCACGCAGTCCATCTCGGTGGCGCCGGGATAGACGGTGGATTCGTAGACCACCACATCGCCGCGCTTCAGGTGCCGGCCGACGGTGCGGCTGGCGGAGAGCAGCGGACGCAGATCCGGGCGCCGCGCGTCGTCGATCGGAGTCGGCACGGTGACGATGTGGAAGTCGGCTTGCGCCAAATCGGCCGGGTCGGCGGTCAGGTGCAAGCGGGCGTCCGCCAGATCCGCGTCCGGCACCTCGCCTGTGTGGTCATGCCCCTCCCTCAACGCGGCGATGCGCCGCGCGTCGATGTCGAAAGCGACGACGGGAACGCCCGTCTGGCCGAACGCGACAGCCACCGGCAGGCCGACGTAGCCGAGTCCAATCACCGAGATGCGGCGCGAGTGAGTCATAGCAGGAAAGCTTCCTTAAGGAGCACCAAAGAGAGCAAAGCAACCGTCAACGTGTCCGGGATGCAGCGCCGATTGATGATTGGGCGCCTCGCCAAACAGCCGACAAGCCACATCGCTTTGCGGTTGGCATTATGCACTGCCGGGCGTCAACATCACCGCAACGATATCAGCGCCCGACACGGATTTCATTTCGCGATGCACCCAGGTGGTGCGCTTACTTCTTTTTCCCCAAGACATGCCATCCACAATTGTGTGGTTCGTGTTTGTTGAGAACTACAATATCTTCGAATCCCGCCTTGCGATACCAATCCGTCACGACTTCCTCAGGAATAGTCCAATTGTAGAAGGTGTTCAGCATATCAAGAAGATTGATGGCGTTTTCAGGAACATCGGAAAGTTTATAGGCAAACGCCAGCTTTTCTTCGTTGCTATGCGCCTCTTGATGGAAACGTCGACGCGCATTCAGAACAAACTCTGATGAGTGATAGGTCGGCGCATAAACCATCGTGTAGAAATGGCCGCCCGGCCGCACTGTTGATGCCACGTTGCGGAATGCCAAGTAAGGATCATGAGTGCACATGAGGACGCCCCAGCACAGCGTGAAATCAAAAGCGCTCTGCAGGTTTGGCTTTTTCTCGAGGATATCAAAAAGGTTCAATTCATCGACATCGTCGTTGATACGCCGTGTCGACAAAAGCCCATGTTGCGAGACGTCCGTTGACTTGACCTTTGCTCCCAGCGCCATCAAGGTCTTAGTCCACCGGCCGGCTCCGCAGCCGACATCCAGGCAGTGTTTGCCAGCGAAGAAATCAATCGAGAACTTTGGTTCGAGGAACAGCCGCCCCCCAATATCGCGGTTTTTGTCGGGGCGCGTTTCTCCCTTGCGGGACGCAAGATAACTGCTCACGCCAGTCAGCTCGTAAATCCGGTCGTCGATAAAATCGTCGGATATTTCGACGCCGGTATGATCACAAAAGCCGACCGTTCGCTCCAGGAACAAGCGCCACTGATCGTCAAACTGGACGTCATAGGGAATCGGCTCGTACAGGCCGCTGAACTCATCAGACCAGACGACGCGGTTGTCATCAAAATGCGGATTGCGCGGGGTGGACATCTCGGAGCTCCGTGAGGGCGGGAGTGTTATCGCTTGATGATGAAGGCGCCGCCAGACGGCAAGTTTACGATGGCTTCCGGCCGATCGGCAAACCAGGTGTCCATCGCCTTGGTCGCGCCGGGGCAGGTCGCAAAGCCGTAATCATCGCACACCAGAAGCCCGCCAGGCGCCAGCCGCGGATAGAAGAACTCCAGGGATTGCCACGTCGGTTCGTACAGGTCGACGTCGATGTGCACAAAGGCGAATTGCCGGTCGGCAACTTCAGGGAATCGCTCTGGGATCCAGCCCGCGTGGAGATGCACCCCAGAGAAGCCGGTCAGGTTGCGTTGCACCACCTCAATCCCGACCGCCAAGTCGCCCTCTCGCCAGCACGCTCCGTCCTCCTGCGTGGGAGGCGACAGACCCTGGAAGGAGTCGAACAGGTGGAGGTCGCGGGGTTGACCACGTTCGTGAATGAAATGTGCCAAGTGGATTGCGCTAGCACCGGCATGGACACCGCATTCCGCAAAGGCGCCTGGCACGCCATCCGTCAGCTTCGCCAACTCCTTGAGCGCATAGCGTCGATCGAACACCATGGCGCTGTCCCCGGAGGACCGGAATTGAGCAACCCGATCTAGGAAAGGCTCGTCCGATTCCATCCGGCGCCCATGATCCGGGATCAGGAATTGGGGGTCGACAGCCATCGCGAAGCGGCGAATGCAGTGATGCAGGGCCACTCGGTCGTCTGGAGCGACATCGGACAGGGAGGCGGAAATGCCGAAAAGCCGGGCGAGGCGCTCGTCGGGCTCCGCCAGGATATGGTAGACGCGACCGTTCTGCCGTGGGTCTGAGTTATCAGAGGCGGAAAACCAGAGCTCGCTACCCCAGTGGCTGTAGCGCCCCATGCCGTCGCTCCGAATCGATTCATGCGGCGCATGACCAGGCCCGAGTTCCTGCCCGTTCTCGAACAGGCGCAGGCCTGACCCGGTCGGCCACTCGACACTATCCGGCGGGCCGACCAAAGCCGGCAGGGGGGCCCGCCATCCGTGGCCGGAGTCCTCGAAAAAGCGCGTGAGCTGCACCAGCCGAGCGGAAGGCTTGATCATGGTTGGTTGAGGTCCTTACTGCATCGCATAAACAAAGGGCGATGCGCGTTCGGACCGCACTCCATCTTCCCGCCGACCGCAAGCCAAAAAATGCTCCATCATATGCGTGAAGTAAAACGATGAATGTGGAAGGTCGCGTGCGATGCTCTCCGCTCGACACGCGGAGAACAAATCCAGCAACTCCCCTTCTTCAGGCATTTTCCCCATAAACATTCTCCGGATTATGATTTGGTTGCCGTAGGGTGTTCCAAGTCCAAAAGAACTTCAACATAGTACCTTGCCAGCAGATCGTCACCATCGGCGTTCAGGTGCACCATGTCCGCCATGACGGTGTTTTCCGCACCCAGGGACCCGAAGCGTTCATCGAAATCGACGGCGTGGTCGGCTCCCATGCTGGCCAAGCGCGGGCGCAGCAAGTCGAACATCGCCCGCACCACGCGGAATTCGTGTGCATAGGCGATGGGGCCATCGTTCTTGCCGTAAATCCGCGACCGCTCCGCAGGCGACAGAGCGCTTTTGCTCCAGGCAAACGGCTGAGTGGCCCAGATGAACCGACTGCCAAAAGCCCGGCAGAGGGTCATGAACTCGCGCTTCCGACGCACATAGGCCTTCAACATAAGGCCCGGAGAGGTGTCGGTCGGCTGCCCAATCGGCCCACCGAGGTTGGGATCCTTGTCGAAGTCCGGCTGATGCAGCATCGCCGCCCACAGTTCCAGTTGCTGCTGGTAGGTGATCGCATGGTTCTCCAAAAGCCAAGGATCGGACGTGCATGAGTAAAAAAGGTCGTTCACCCCGTCATGGGCGATCACATAATCCGGCCTCAACGCGGCGGCGAACAGCATGAACTGCTGGATGGAGTTCAGAACCACCGCCCCAGGGACGCCAAAATTCAGAACGGTGTAAGACCGATTGCTGCCAGCCTGCTTGGCATGGGCGTTGAGTTCCCGCTCAAGCACGGCCGGGAAGGATTGCTCATACGTGGTGCAGATGCTCCAGACCGTTGACCCGCCGAAGCAGGCGATGACGCGATGGTCGGGGTTCCGGTTCTCGAGGGCTCGCAAGTCGGCCATGATGCGATGGCCGAAGGCATTGATCGGGCCGAGCCCGACCAGCCGGTACAAATAGCCGTATGGAAAATAATGGAAACAGGCGAAATCCAGGTCGCCACGGCCACGTGGGCCGTTGCGATTGAAGGGGTGCGTTTCCAGATCGGGATAATCGTCCAGACTAACGGCAACGCCTTTTGCGGGCAGAACCTGGCCAACGCTGGTCACCCGGACGCATCGGTGCGGGTCACTATCCAACGTCCTGTCGTCTTCTGCGAAACAGGCAATCCGCTCGTACTGGCTAAGATCGCGGGCCTCTTCCAACGTCAGCACATCGATCGTTGCGTTGGGAAACCGGGTGCGCAGTCCTGAAAGCCTCTGGTTTAGGGCCTCTTGACCAGAGGGATTCACGGGCACGATCAGCGCGATATTCATGATGGCTTTCGGCGTTGGAGAGGCTGGGTCAGAGCTGGAGAGCCTTGGACAGTATCCGGTTTTCGATGCAGAGATAGTCCAGCCCACTGGTCGCGAACGTCTTCACCGCGTCCGCCGGGCTCTCGACAATCGGCTCGCCGTTCAGGTTGAAGGAGGTGTTGAGAAGAATTGGAACGCCTGTGCGGCGCTCCACGGCGCTTAGCAGGCTATAGAAGCGTGGGCTATGCCGGTGATGAACGATTTGGACCCTGGCCGTTCCGTCCACATGGGTGATGGCCGGAAGCCGGGATGCCCATTCGCGACGTACCGGGTGGACAGCCAGCATGAAGTTCTCCGGCCGGCTCTGGTCAACCGAGCCGGGAAACTCAAAGAATTCGGCAACCCGATCCCCGTGGATAGCAGGGGCAAAAGGCCGGAACGGCTCGCGGAACTTGACCTTTTCATTGACGATCCGCTGCATGTCGGAGCGACGCGGATCCGCCAGGATGCTGCGCTGCCCGAGCGACCGCGGTCCCCACTCCGACCTTCCGTCGAACCATCCGACAACGTGGCCGGCCGCGATTAGTTCGGCGACATTGTTCAGGAACAGGTCGTCATCCTCGGTAGCGAGCAGGATGTCGAACCCCGACCGCGCGAGCGCGTGGTCAACTGCGTGTCGGCCATAGCGGGGACCAAGCGCCGCCGTATTCACGGAACTCATCCGGGGGCCGTTCAAGGTATGATGCCAATGGTAGGCTGCGGCGCCCAGGCTTCCTCCGGCATCCCCTGCGGCGGGCTGAACATACAGAGACAGTCCATCGTCGCGCAGAAGACGGCCATTGGCCAAAGAATTGAGAGCCACGCCGCCCGCCATGCAAACGCGGTCTGTCCCCATTTCGCGCACTGCCGACGTTACGACGTGGCGGATGACCTCTTCGGTGACAGCCTGCACACTTGCGGCCAAGTCGGCATAACGCTGCGACTGCTCCAGAAGCTCGGGTTGGGCCACCTCTGGAACACTGCTGGGCATGTGGTTCAGACTGACCGAAAACGGGGCTCCCGGAACCCGCGGTGAGCCGAAGGTCTGCACCAAGCCGTTGCGGTAGGGGTGTTTCTCTGGGACGGCGAACTCAAACCAATCCTGGTCCAGGCTAAACCGACCATCCGGATGAAACGTGAACAACTCGAGCAGCTTATCCTTCCAAATTGGCCGTCCGAAGGCGGCCATGCCCATGACCTTGTATTCCCCTTCGTTGACGGTGAAACCGAGAAAAGCTGTGAATGCGCTATAGAAGAGGCCGATAGAATGCGGCAGATCGATGGACCGCTTCCGTTCCAGCCGGGTGCCGCTGCCCCAAGAAATGCTGGCTGTTTCATACTCGCCAACACCATCAAGCGTGACCACCGCGGCTTGGTCGAAGGGTGATGGGAAAAACGCCGACGCCGCATGGGAAGCGTGGTGAGGCGTCGTCACGATGCGATCCAACGGAATCGACAGATGCTTTGCGAGGCGCTCACGCACCTGAAAGCGGCCGCCTTGGATCCAGCGTGTGACGGCCTCGTCGAGGTATTGAGAAGACGCCGGGAAGTTGTTGATCGATGCCTGCACTATTCGATCAAACTTGACCAACGGCTCCTCGTAATAAGCAACGAGAGACAAGGCATCCGCCGCAATTCCCGCGCTCGACAAGCAGAAGTCAATCGCCTCGGCCGGGAAGCCGGCGTCGTTCTTGACACGGGAAAACCGCTCCTGCTGCGCAGCGGCAACGACTTGGCCATCGCTGATGATCGCGGCGGCAGCGTCATGAAAGCCATACGAAACGCCGAGGACATGCATTCAAGTCACCTTCAATCCGCTATCCTGTCCGCGGGGAGCCCTGCTGCGGTCAATGTGTTCTCAACCAGCTTCGCGATGGAGAAATGGTCGAAAAGCCAAGCCCTTGCCGGGCGGGCGGCTGCGGTCGCGGCTTCACGATCTTGCAGAAGAGTGAGAGTTGCCGCCGCCAAGCACTCGGGCGCATCGCTCTCAGCGATGCGAATGGCGGTCGATGGGCAAAGGCACTCGGCTGTTCCATGCGATGCGGTGCATATGATGGGGCGGCCCAGCAGTTGCGCCTCCATCAGCACGTTCGGATGCCCTTCCGCCCAGGCCGTATGCAGGACCAGGTCGCCGGCCGCGATGATGTCGGTCGCGTCTGAACGTGCCCCGGTCATGTGGAGCCTGCCTTCATCGGCGAGCCGCCGTCCTGCGGTCACGATGTCATCGCGAAGCGGTCCATCGCCGACCAACACCACATGCACATCGGGGGCTGCGGCAGCCACCAACTGTGCAGCGTCGAGAAACAGAAACGGGCGCTTCTCGTCTGCCAAGCGGAAGACGCCGACAATCATCGGAGCGTTGAGGGGAACCCCGATCTCGCGACGGATACGCTCACGCTCCCCTTCCGCCAAGGGAGGCAGGGCGCCTTCCAAAAGCCCGTTTGGAATTGCGGTGACTTGCTCACGCGGCAGGCCAAGCCACTCCTGATAGCTCGCCGCACCGGCGACACTGTTTGCCGTCAGATGCACTTCCGGGAAGCACAGAATGGCCTCATAGCACGGTTTGATCCAGCCTTCGGCGAAGGCGTAGTGGTTGGGAAAGTGCATGGGGTTGAGGTTGCGCCCGGACACCAGAACGTGGGGAATCCCGGCGAGCAAGGCGGCGATACCGACCCCAATGTTGAAAATGTCGAGGTAGCTGACCACCAGTTCCGGACGGTCGCGTATAAGCTCCCGGTAGGCCATCGCCACATAGTGCACGAGATCCATCGGCAGCCGCCGCAAGACCGGAGCAATGGCCTCGATGTCCAATGGCAGGCCGTCGGGCGTCTGTTCCGGGGAGAAGACATCCCTGACGGATGGCAGGACACGGTGCTCAAAACCTGACTGCCCAAGGCCCGCCAGATACCCCTCCGCACCCGCCAGGGGCGGAGCGAAGGTCCGAATGCCGGCGTCCCATCCGCGTGCCGCCAAACCCTGAGCCAGGTACGTCAGTTGCCGTTCCGCCCCGCCGGGCTGGAGCCGCCCGATGAACAGGCGCGCGCGCTTGCGGACAGTCGTCGGGGCCGCGGGAATGGTGGCTCTCGCCTCCCGGATGGAGCGGACCAAGTCCTTGGGCGTGAGATCCACCAGCAAGTCGGCCCGCTCGATCGCCAACCGCACCCGTCCGTGGAGGAGGGTCGTGCCGCTGTGCCGATAGGGAGCCAGTTGGCGCTCCAGCTGACCCAGATTGATTTGCGCACGAAACGGCGGAACGGCGGAAAATCCGCCAAGTTCTTCCAACTGGCGCAGAATCTGGCTCAAGACTTTCGGATCATAGTCCGGATAGACCATGACAACGATCTTTTCCGGATCCAGAGAGGACAGATCCTGAGGACGGATGATGGGCAACCCGCAGAGGCGCCGACCCCATTTTTGCGGGTCAGCATCAACCATACGCTCCGGTATGAGGGGGCTGTTGAGGTAATAATAGGGGAACAGGGCGATGCACCCCCACCCGATCAGAGTCTTCCGTCCAGAAAGAACATCGGCATAGGCCTGCTCAAGATCGTGCCCTTGAAGGAACACCATCACGCCGCTTCCCTGTCATCATTGCACGGCCAATGTTTGAGTGTGACGCCAAGACTTCCCATTGCGCCGCCTCGTAGACCTAACCTCTTCTCTGCACCGCTGAAACCCTCTTTGCCGTGCGCGGACGGCCCCGAAGACGCAGCCAAGTCACAGGAATGACGGCCGGGACGAGACACCGGTGTCACCGTTGGGTGTCGGCGAACGAGCAAGAAAGCCTGAGCCATGGCATTCTCACGCCCGCTGTCGATAGCGCTTCACCATGGCTGGGTGAAGGTTATAGACATTGCGGAAACCCTGAGCGTGCAAGGCCTTGAGGATGGAGCCAAACGCTTGGCTCGCCACGAGGATGGGAGCGTCGCGATCGGCGGTCGCGAACAACTCCTCCGCCACCATAATACGCTTACCGTCGATCTCCCCGTGGCGGCTGCGGTCGACGTAACCGGCGACCGTATGGAGGCCGGCTTGGTCGATCTCTGCCTTCAGCAGATCACCAAGAATTCCCATGCCGTACAGGTAAACCGGCCGGTCGCTCGGCACCTGATCCGGCGAGGACGGCACACGCATGGTTTCCATCAAATCCTTTCCGGATGGAACCTTTGTCCCGCGTCCAAATAGATATTCTGTATTCGCCTGCCCGGTGCTGAGATTGAGCAGGGACAGACCGTTCTGACGGCAGCACAGATCGAGCGTGTCGCCCATATCCGAGAACTCCATCGGCCAGCCGCCAAGCCAATCCTTAACGTCGACATAGAGCGACATCCCGCGCTCCTTACGGTAGCTTTGGTAGGAGCGGATCAATTGTTCCAGGTTGGACAGCCGGCGCCCCATGAGCGTGGCCCAGATATAATGCGCCTCCATGAGACGACGGCGCATCGCGGGCCCACGGTTGTAGCGGCGCTTCACGTCCAGCCAGTAGTCCGGGCCGGGGGAGACGTACATGGCGTCGTCATAAAGGGCCAAGTAGAAGAGCGCGTCAGGAGCCATGGTGCGCAGAGCGTTGCGCAGCGCGAGGTCCATGTTGCCGGTGTGATGCAAGACGCCCCAAGAATACACGACGTCAAAGGTGCCCAGGCTGGCAATGAATGACTCGTCCAGGACCGAGCCCTGCAAGATGGTCCAGTTCGACGGGGAACCGGCGTTCTGGTGGAGCAACCGGGTGGCGGCAACCGAATCGGGATCGTAGTCGAAGCTGACAACCCGCTTGGCGCCGGCACGCCATGCACCGAACGAGTGGATCCCGCTCCCCGACCCTATGTCGATGAAGCTGGACCCTTCCAGCGACGGCAAACCCAAAAAGTCGAGGAGACAGTTCTGCGCAATGGCCAGCCGACCTTCGTCGAAATGGTTTTTCAGGTAACCTTGCCAATTCTTGCCGAATTGGAAACGAGGCTCAGCTTCAACGGTCATTGGTAATCTCCAGACTGCTCTAACACGGGCCGCCTGCAATGCACAGCGGGACAAACAACGGGGCGCTCTTCTCTAAGCTGAATGCCGGCGAACTCTGGCGGTGCAAGGCTCTTTGAGCAACGATTTTCACCGCACGGCCACCACGATGGCCGCGAACGCCGTCACGTGACCGACCTCGGCGGCCCGCACGAGCGCGCAGCCGCAGTTCAAGCGCATGCCCGTCTCAGGATGCTTGGCGGGGAGCGTGTTTCTCGCCCTGGTCATACCAAGTCCTCGAGTTTGTCCTGTCCGCCGGCCAGCACGGTCGTTTGGAAGCCCACTCCATCGAACCAGTAGCAGTGGAGCGGACGGTTCTCGCCCCGCCCGCCCTCTTTCAAAGCTTCGATGATGGCAGCACCGTAGCCAACGCTGATGACGGCGACATGCCGGCAGTCGGCCCGCGCTGCGTCGGCGAGCGGCAGGGTTGGCACGCCCGCAAACAAATCCCCTTGCTCGGGCACTAGCAGGTCTGCGTAGCCCGCGAGAGCGATTTCAGCCTCGCGCGCCGTCTCGATAAAGGTGGGGCCCATGCCGGCGCTGCCGCCGGCGGCGCAAACAATCAGACGTTTGCTCCCCGCTGTTCGCACGATGTCGATGAGCTGACGGCTGATAGCCCGATGCCCGAAATCCCCGCGTGCTCCGTCGATCAGGTCTTCGAGGTGGCCAGGCTGCTCCAGTGTCAGGGCTCCTTGCGGCCAGGGAACCTCCGATGGTCGCGTCTGCAGCACAAAGCTCAGCCACAGAGCCGGCCGGATGGTCTCACACAAGGCCGCAACTGTGCGCCGTGCCGTAGCGCCACACAGAGTGTGGGTGGCGCGAGTGGCGTCATTCACGTCGTACGTCAGGCCACCAAGGCGCTGCGCCTCCTCGGGGGTCGGGAGATGGATGGCACGGAAGAGGACGCCGAGCACCGCCTCTGGATCAATTTCGCTCTCCCAGCCCGCGCCCAAGCGCCCGCAAACATCGGCGTAGTGCCGGATCCCCGCGTGACAAGCGCGCAGAGCCAATCGCTGCCACTCGGGAATGGCGGATGGCTCGGTCTGCGGGATCACCCGTCCATCGGCGGCACGGCGGTAACTCACCGTCGTTTCGGCCTCGCCGTTGAGCAACACTTCAAGAAAGTGTGGACTGCGGTAGATCACCCGGGCTCGTTCGAGCTGGTCGGCCAGCAGCGGCATGTAAGCACGGATGTGCACACCGCTGGCCATACGATGCAACGCAGCGGGCGTTGCGTAGAACAAATAGCCCGATTGGCCGTAGCGCTCGCTCAGGTCGCCGACGCGGGCGATGCGCTCGAACATAGTCCCCCGCGCGCCGATGTCGACCAGCGCAACCCGCTCGGCGCTTCCCAATTCCTGGAGCATATAATCAACGAACACGCCGCGCGCGTCATCGATGCGCTCGCGAATTCCGGCCCGTTGCTTTGGGGCAAGCAACCAGTCCCGTAGTGCGGCGAATGCGCCAGCACCGTCGCGCCGGTGTGCACCCAGCAAGTCAATCAGGGGCACTCCGGCGTGCGCGGCCAGCACGTCTGGCAGCGGTTCCTCCCCGAGCAGTTCAACGAGGTCCCCTACGGTGCGATAGACACTATCGGCGCTGATCGCTTCCAACTCCGCCAGTCCGAACTCGTCGAAACTGGGGAGCAGAAGTGCCGCGCGCGACACATGCAGCGGCGCGACGTCAATGTTCAGGCCGAGGCGTCGGACCTCCCCCGCCATCAGTTCTGCCAGCAGGCCGCCTTCTCGCATCAGAGGGGCAATCCGCCGAATGCCGCGCTCTGCGGTATCCCGCACCACCCATTGGGCGAAATGGACGGCAACCGGTCCCATGACTGAGGCGCCGTAATCAAACCAGAAGCGGCTCTCCCCTTCACAGTCACCAGCGCGGACAGCCATGCTTCGCAGTGTCGTCAATGGCCCCTGCTGAACCAGACCGAGCCGCCGTTCGCGGGCAGTGATAGCGGTCCATCGGGGTGGGGCGGCGTACAGAATGGCTGGGATCCCGGCAGCCTGTGCCCCAGCCTGATCGGCCATCGGATTGTCTCCGACGTGCAGCACTCGTGCGGGATCAATGGTCGGATGATCGGCCAGTAGGCGCCGGAACAACTCACCACCGAGCTTTGTCGCGCCGCTCTCGCACGAGACATAGAGCCGGTCGTAAGCCTCGCCGCAAGGCAAACCGGCTGCTTCCAGCATGCTGGTGATGTCCTTAGCGGGCAAATACATGTCCGATAGCAGGACCACCGGCATCCCGCGGCGGCGCAGATGCCGCAAGAAGTCGGCGACATAGGGGTTGGCGACAGTCTCTTGCCGTTCAATGGTGCGTTCGAGGCCAGCCAGCGTTGCTGCATCACTGCCAAGTAGGCGCAGGTTTTCATAGATGTCGGCAAGCGCAATGTCGGCTCGATCCCCAGACGCTTTCAGGCGCCCTCGCGCCCGGGCTTCCGCCTCGCGGCGTAGCAAGGTGAAGGCATCGTCGGTGATCGTTTTGTCCAGCAGCTCGCGCGTCCGAGCCGTGCGCGCGACCAGCGGGAAAATGGCTTCTGGCGGCCCACAGCGGCGCAGCAGCAACGTATCAAAAACGTCGAGCGAAACGAGATCGACATCGGTGAGATCGATTGCTGCCAGAGCGGCATCCTGGCGCCAAACGCCGTCCTCGTCGCCCGACCAGGCGCTCGACTCAAGAAGCGATGACGAAGGATAATTCATCAGGCTGCGCTCTCGCCTCGTTCGAGAAACCGGAACTCGTCAGCGTGCTGCTGACCAGTGAATTGATAGGAGAGACGCTGATTACTCACGCCGCGTCGCCTGTGAAGAGCCACTTGGCTTCCTCGATGCTCCGCAGACGGCATGGCGATCATCATCGGTCCGCGACCAGTGCCATCGGTGCGGCATTGGTACGACTGATGACCAGGAACACCGATTGACGGACGAAGAATTCAATAAGGAAGGGGTGATTCATCGCACGATGAAACAAGTTCGCCATGGTCTTCTGCTCTGCGATTTCCACCTGATCTCTGAAAAACACATCGTTGGTTGGTTCAGAGTCATTGCTGATCAAGGGCGCCATTGAGAACCTGCAATTCAGGGAATGGGGATCATGCCCGGAACGCCGGCACAGCCGGGTGGGTGCGCAGCCAATGCTCCAGAATTTGGAGAGCCCAGAGCTGATAGACAGAGATCGCATCCCCGCGTTGGTCGAAAAACGATCGGATTGTTTCTAGCGGGAGCCATTGTGGCAGGCGCGCGTCTGGTTCCGACAACAGCGCCAGTGTCCGGGCACGCAGGCTTCCTTCGGCCCAGTTGGTCATCGGCAGTCCAAAGCCCATTTTCGGCCGTGCCATCCAATCCGCCGGGAGATAGCGCGAAGCCAGACGCTTGAGCACCAGTTTGCCGTTATGTCCGGCGCTGACCTGAGATGCTGGCAACCGCGCCCCAAAATCCGCCACTTCGACCGACAGATAGGGCGTTCGCACCTCCAGGCTATGCTGCATGCTCATGCGGTCAACCTTTGCCAGGACCGCACCGGGCAGGTAGTTGGCGGCGTCAAGCTCGCGCAGCACGTTCACCAGCGGCCGGCCATCGTTGTCAATGAACCGACGCAGTGGCGTCAGTTCGGTCGCCGAGGCGGCCGGCATGCCGCCATAAAGGAGGGCAAGATCACGGTCGTCGAAGGTTAAAATGCGAGATGAGTAATAGTCGCGCCCCGCATGCCAAGTGCCGGCCGCAATGCGCTCTTGGTTCTGGGCGACGGCAGCTTCGCAATAGAAATAGCGGTCATAGCCGCCGAATACTTCGTCGCCGCCGTCTCCGGAGATCGCTACGGTGACATGACGGCGAGCCAACTCGGACAGCAGAAAGGTCGGCAGACAGGAACTGTCACCATTCGGTTCATCAAGACGGCTGGCGATGAAGGATGACATCTCCGCCACATCCCTCGGTGCCACAAGCTGGTCGCGGTGGTCCGTGCCCAAATGCTCCGCAATGGCACGGGCGGCCTCATGTTCCGTGCTGGCCGTTCCTTCGAAGCCGATGGAAAAGGTCTGGATTGGGCTGTTGAGCTTGCGGGTGATGAGCGCCACGGCGGTCGAGGAGTCGACGCCGCCCGATAGGAAAGCTCCCAACGGCACATCGCTCAGCAGCCGGCGACGCAGCGAACGCACCAGGATTTCTTCCAGAGCATCCGCCTGATCATCAAGCGAAACAGCGGCCTCGGTCGCATTCCCTGTGGTGAAACGGTAGTAGCGCACCGGCTCGCCAACGCCAGCCGGGCCGGCTTCCAAGTAGCTCCCCGGCGGCAGCTTCCGACAAGAGCGGTAAATTGTCCTCGGCGCGGGAACGTATTGGAACGACAGGTACAGCGCGACAGCATCGTCGTCTATTGTGGGATTGAAGCCGGGGATGCGGGTCAGCGCCTGAAGCTCTGACGCGAAAGCCAAAAACCCATTCTGGACGGTGTAATAAAGGGGTTTCTCGCCAAATGCGTCGCGGGCCAGGATCAAGCGGTTGCGCCGCGCGTCGAAGACTCCCAGCGCAAACATGGCATCCACTTTTGGAAACCACTCAGCGCCATAACGTGCCAATCCGGCGAGAAACACCTCGGTATCGGAGCGGGTCTGGAAAACCACGCCATCCCGGGCAAGTTCCTCGCGCAGTTCCAAGTAGTTGTAGAGTTCGCCGTTGTATGTGAGCACCGTCCCCGCGCTGTCCGCCATTGGCTGGTGAGCAGCGGCCGAGGTATCGATGATGCTCAGGCGGCGGTGACCCAAAGCGCAGCGCCGATCAGGCGCAACCCAAATGCCTTGGTCGTCTGGCCCGCGGTGCGGCATGCTATCCGTCATCGCACGCACAATGTCGGACAAGGCCTCGGCGGAAAGCCGTCCGTCCAGGTTCAACACCCCTGCTATGCCGCACATGGACCGCACCTCACATCAATGCGATGCGCTCGCAGGAAACACTCTCCCGTTCGGCATCGGTGGAAGCTCCCGGCCGTAAATGCACGGTCTGCCCTCCGCTGCGCATGTAAGCTGGCTAAGCCTTCAAAATCCTTAATTTGACGCTTTGCCGGACCACACCGGCTTCGGAATTGATCCCGGAGTTGGGCACTCCGCCCCCCTTGCCTCCCGAGACGGAGGCCGTGGCACCGCGGCAAACTCAGCGCGTTTCACCAGAGGCTCCCGCTTCCTCCTCGGCCTTGAGGCCGAGGAGGAAGCGGGCGGTCTCCCATCGACCGTGACCCTGCGGTGGGACGACCACCGTTGGACACGCTCGAGCAATCCGGTTGAAGGGACGGCGCCGCTGGGCGCGGCCGCCTGAACGGAAACCAGGTCCGATCCCGAAGCGGGACTGCCGCACGGGACCGGAAACCCTCGGCCTTTAGGCCGAGGAGGAAGTCAGATGGAGCCAACCGTGCTCCGCGGTGGAAGATGCTCATTCCGCATCCGGCCCGGTCGGCCTGGACAGTCCCATCCGATCATAAACGTTCAGAAGGAAATCCTCGGCGTAGGGCCGCAGGCGGGCGTGGAAATGGACCAGAGACCGGGTGACAGCGGAATCAGCGACCAAAGTCGCCTCAGTTACGGCGGCTTCGGCCGCTTGCCTATCCCCAGTCAGCAGCAGCGCAACGCCTTCCGCCGTCTTCCCCCATTCGGTAAGGGGAGCGGCTCTGTTCGCGGCCCGAATTTCTGCCAAGCCGGCGACCGCTTGACCGTCAAGGGCCAGGGCCGTTCCAAGGGCAATCCGGGCCAGAGCATCCTCCGCATCCAGAGCGGCAGCGCGACGCGCAGCCGACCCAGCGGCAGCCGGGTCACCAGCCGCCGCCTGCACAACGGACAGGAACGTCCAAGCCAGCGATGCGTCTGGGTGGGTATCCCTCACGGTTTGGGCAGCGTCCACTGCATCGCCTGTACGCCGGAGCGCGAGCAAGATAAGGCTCCTGGTGACGAGGTTATGCACATCGTCAGGAGTCTCGATGGCCAACCGGTCGCTGAGGACGAGCGCTTCTTGAAGGCAGAGGTTCGCCCGCAGAATTTCCACGGCTTCTTTGGCAATCGACAGCCAAGCCCGGTCTTCAGCATAGGACAGGGCGGTGCGAATCGCGTCGACGGACTCGGTCAAGCGGCCTTCGCATCGGCACACGGCTGCCCAGCATCGGTGGGTTTGGGGGTTCGTCGACCCCAACGCAACGGCTGCAGCCAAATGCGTCCGGTACGCTGCGTCATCACCAGCTTGATGGGCTATCAGAGCGGAAGCCAGCTGCATTTCCGCAAGGGCCGCGCCAGCTTTGTTCCGGATCTCCACCGATGTTGATTCTGAGAGAGTCCGATGAAGCTCGTTTTTTGAGAGTTCCGGGGTAAATGGATGCGCCTCTTCCGCCCTGGCGATCCTACCGAGCCACTCATACTCAGAATCGACCGCTCGTCCTGCTTGGTCCAGCGTGCCCGCTTCCGTTGTCCGACCCAATGATCGGAGCACATCAACCAGTTCAAAGCGCACCCGCGCGGAATCCGGTTCCAAAGCCAAAGCTTGTTGAAGATGCTGCTCCGCCGTCGCCGCATCTCCCTGCCGAACCAACGCTCTTGCCATGCAGTAGTGGTAGTTGACCGCTATGTCCCGCCGGATCCGCGCGCGCCAGTTGTCGAAGTCGATTGAATCAACAGAAGAGACAATGGGCATTGTAGACCATTTTGTTATGGGCATGCGCTTTCCGGGGGAGCCTACGACGCCATGCTTGGATCGTCAAATTGGGCTTAGTGACAACTCCGTCGCCTGACGGCGACGGCTTCTCGGAGCTATGCGGCAACCCGCTGACTTGACGACCGAAGGCCGTGTCCCGGCCCCGAGCAATTGCTCGATGCAGCATGACCTGCGCCGCCGCTACGTTCCCGATCCAGCACGCATCCTCAGTCGCAGCGATGCGTGCGGTCGGGCAGCATCTTGGCAACGACGGTCCCGCAGTCCGGGCAGGTTTGCAAGGTTTCGCGCGGATCGACGGCGACCAGCATCGCACCGGCACGTGCAGTCTTGTCCGTGATAAATTGCCGAAGTTGGCCCCACGCGGCGTTGTGAACAGCCTTGACGAGCATTGACCGGGCCAGCTTGTGCAGGAAATCGCGGCGTCGGCTGGCCGCCGCTTCTGGGCCGGACGTTCAGTCCACGGCGGGGCTGCGACCGTCTCCCCGTCCAACGTGGCGACCAGCGACGCCTAGCCATTTAGGGGGCGTCGTGACGTTCAGGATGGTCCCGTAGACCGAGAGCTGAACGATGGTCCGACACGAACACCGGATCGAGCCGCCCCAACAGCGGAACCTGGCGGTTGGTTCGAACCTCCTCCGACAGCAGCAGGCACCCACGGATCAGCTCCGCCGGCATGTTCTGTGCCTGCATCACCGAAGACGGTCCGCCTCCTCGCGCTCGCGGGCCCGCTCTTGAACCTTGCCGATCGTCAAGCCGTGCATCGCCGCCTCCTGTCCAGGGCCTCCCATCCAAGGGGCGCTACCGCGCCGCCATGAACTGGCGCGCCTCGCGATCCGGGCATCAGGGGAGCTTGGGGATCGATGCCAGAAAGGCCTCCTTACGCGTTCAATCGATCACCTGCTGATAGGTGGCTCCGGCCATGGCCATCCGCGCCAGCATCCCGAACCGCGTCAACCTCCTAACAGAACTGTTCCGTCACCGTCCGCGCTTCCTCTTCCGCCAGATGGATTTCGTCCTGCACGAGGGCTCGCGGCACCTCCGAAAAGCTCGCTCCCGAGCGCTCCCTCAGGCTTCTGACTTCATCCACCAAGGCCATTTTATCCCCCCTGGGTCAGGCACATTCCTACCCATGTGCTTGACCCATCCCCCCCAGGCACATAGAGCGGATTCGCGCTCCGCGGCTTCGGTAACCGATGGGTCAGGCACATGTTATGTGCCTGACCCATACCGAGTAAGCACATAGCGGAAACTCGTGCGAAGGATCGTTCCGTTTAGGACATGGGCCAAGCACATATTATGTGCCTGACCCATATGCTACGGGCACATATGGAAACGTCTCAAAACGTTTCCGCCGCACTGTGCTTGTTGCAGATCGTATCTTTAGAGCCCCCCAAACCGTGGGTTTCTGGCGCTCCTGATCCACTCGTTACTTCCCGATCACCTGCCGGTCACCTTCAGGTTCGATACCGCCGAAAATCGGTGTCTTTCGGCGGCGCGAACAGACCGTCCGATCTCCTATCCTCACCTCCAGATTACCGCAGGGTGACCTCATGGTCACCCTGCGCGCGAACTCCGCAGTCGGCCCTCGGTGGCTGATCGCCCAGGTCACCCGCAGGTTACCCGCAGGTCACCAGAGAGGATTTGGCCCACCATGCCATTCGTCCGAGGTCTCGATAGCGGCTATTCAAATTTGAAGCTGGCCTCCGGCGATCTAACGGATTCCGGCAAGCCAGGCCTGGCGGTGACCCGCATTCTGCCGGCCGGCGCCGGTCCTTCGTCCGATCTGCCGCTCAAAATGGGCCGGGCGGAGGGGGATGCCGACGCCCTGGTGGTCAACGTGAACGGCGAGAAATGGGTCGCCGGCGTCGATCAGACACGGCTGGAGACCTCCGTCCGCGAGTTGCATGCCACTCTCATTGAAGCTCGGAGAGGCCAAATCGCCATAGCAACGCGCACGGCTTATTGCCGCTCCTCCCATTAATTAAAATTATCCATAAACATTCAACTTTTGTGACAATTGCCCCTGTGGCCATTTTGGGACCCTTGTCACACATCCAATCGATAGTGGTAGGTCAACTTTGGGACATGGGGAGTTGGTCCACAACCTTCCCGATGAAGCATCCCCACGCCCGCATGGCTCAGGTTGATCATGGCCGCCTCCACCGACAAGACCCTCGCCGTACCAATTATTGTGAACGCCTGGGGCGTGTCGGCGGGGCAAGCGCCGCATTTCAAGCTGCTGGTCGACGACGTGGTCGTGGGCGAGGCCTGGGTAGCCGCCACCACCAGCGCCGCCTACAGCTTCCAAGTCGCGGTCAACCCCGACGAGGGGCACCGCATCACGGTCTGGTACGACAACGACGCCGTGGTGAACGGCGTGGACCGCAACCTGTTCGTCGGCTCCATCACCGTCGACGGGCAGGAGATCAAGGCGACCGACCCGCGCGCCACCTACGACAAGGGCGCCTACGACGGCAAAGACGTGGTCAAGGGCCAGGAGGGGCTGTACTGGGGCGGCGCGCTTTCCTTCGGGCTCGGCGAGGAGGTCTTCGGCGGGCCGATGGTCAAGCCGCTCCCCGCCCCGGAGCCGGTCATCACCCGGACGGTGCCGATCACCGTCCAAGCCGCCCTCCCCTCCTCCGCCAGCACGGCGGCGCGTTTCACGGTGCTGGTCGACGGCGTCGTGGTGGGCCAGGGCGAGGTCACGGGGACAGCCACAACGCCCTTTATCTTTGCGGCGCCCCTGGACCCGTCCGTCGCCCACATGGTGCAGGTCCTGCCGGCCGCCGGCACCGCCGCGAACGCCCTGTCCATCTCCGGCCTGTCGGTGAACGGCCGCAGTCTCGCCGCGACGCCCGCCGCAGACGGATCCGTTACCCAGACGGTCGTAGCCCCGGTTTTCCAGGGTACGGCCTCCACGGCCGAGGCTCCCTCGGGTGCGGCCTACTACGTGGCCAAGAACGGCAAGGACACGTGGTCCGGCCGACTGGCCGAGCCGAACGCCGACGGTACAGACGGGCCCTTTGCCAGCCTGGAACGGGCGCAGGCGGCCATGCGTGGCAGCGCCGTCAAGACCACCTACGTCCGCGAAGGCACCTACGCGCTGTCGCAAACGCTGGACCTGACCAGCGCGGACAGCGGCGTGCGTATCCTGGGCTACCCGGGCGAGCAGGTGGTGATCAGCGGCGGCCAGACGGTCTCAGGTTTCGTCAGCGAAGGCAACGGCGTCTATTCCGCCACCCTGGCCTCCGCGCCGGGCTTCGACGTCACGGTCAACGGGGTGCGCTACGCGCTCGCCTCCAAGGCAGCCTATGACCCCAGCGACCCGACGACCGGCTGGTTCGTCGCCGACGCGGTGGCGGCCGGCGCCAGCAGCCGGTCGCTGCGCTATCACACCGGCGACGTCACCGCCGCCGACCTCGTGCCCGGCCTGAGGATCCAGGTCTTTGACACGGAGCGGCTGCAGGACGCCATCCTGACGGTGGCGGGCATCGACACCACGACGCGGACGATCACTTTCACATCGGACGCGCCTTTCACCTTGCGCGACGGCTCCACCTTCCGCCTGCTCGGTAACGCCGCCTACGTGGACCAAGCCGGCGAGTTCGCCTACCGGGCTTCGGACGGGCGGCTGGTCATCGATGTGGGGGCTGGTGCCAGCTTCGACGGCTCCGGCGTCTCGGTGGCGCGGCTCGGGACGTTGCTGCGCCTGAACGGCGCGGCCGGCGTCACTCTCCAGGGGCTGACCTTCACCGACACGACGACCGACGGCTACGCGCTCGACGTGGTCGGCGGCGGCGTGAACCAGATCATCGGCAACAGCTTCGTGAACGTCGGCACCGGTGTCCACGTCACCCAGGGCTCCGACCGCAACCTCGTCAGCGGCAACTACCTGGACCATCTGGGCATCAGCGGCGTCCTGCTGGACGGCCAGTCCGACGGCAACACGGTGACCGGCAACCGGATCCAGCACATCGGCGAGGTCCGCTCCTACGCCGGCGGCATCATGGGTGCCGGCATCAACGACACGGTGATCTCCTACAACGACATCGACCACAGCTCCCGCTACGGCATCTCGATCAAGAACTGGAACGCCGCCACCGTCAGCCTGAACAATTCCATCCTCTACAACCGCGTCCGTAACACCGGCGAGAAAACGGCCGATTCCGGCGCCATCGAGCTGCTCGGGCGGTCTGGCCTGATCACCAACACGCTGGTCAAGGGCAACTGGATCGAGCACGCCGGCGGCATCGCCACCACCAGCACCGGCGCGTGGCTGCGCGACTACAAGGGCTTCGGCGTCTATCTGGACGACATGACCAGCGGCGTCACCGTCCAGGACAATTTCCTGAAGGACACGTCCTGGGCCAGCGTGATGATTCACGGCGGCCACGACAACACGGTGACCAACAACATCGGCGTGCTGGGGTCGAACAACGAGAGCTTCCTGCGGATCGAGTGGGTAACCTCGGGCAGCAGCCCCATCATTCCCGCCAACAACACCATCACCCGCAACATCATCGAAGGTGTGGTCCCGCTGGGCAGCTACGTCACACTGCTGTCCGCCGGCGCCAACGCCATCGATTACAACGTCGTGCACCGCGTCACGGCCTACGGCGCCCACGACCTGGCCGCCGACCCGCTGTTCGCCGATCCCTATGACAACGACTACAGCCTGCTCGCCCCGTCGCCGGCGCTCACCGCGGGCATCCACGACCTCACCTGGATGCTGATGGGGATGCCCCCGGGCAGCACGCCGGTGCCCGACCCATCCGGCGGCGGAGGCAGTGCGCTGCCACCCGCAGTTCCCGAGGCCACCGCGCCTCCGACAACGGTGCCGGATCCCTCCCCCACCCCATCGGCACCCGTTTCGGATCCGACGCCCACGCCTGTGTCCGCCCCGCCGCTCACGGCACTAGCACCCCCGTCCGTCCAGCTCAGCCGGATCGAGAACGGCATCGCGGGCGAGGCGACGGCCTACGCCTACGACGGGCCGATTGCGTCCCTGACATGGAGCTTCCTCGGCAACGACCGCAACGAGGTCGTCCGAGGGTCGGGGGACAGCGACTTCCTGAACCTGCTCGGCGGCGACGACGCGGCGGACGGTTCTGCGGGCGACGACGTGCTTGACGGCGGCGCGGGATCGAACTTTCTCACCGGCGGAGCGGGCAAGGACACCTTCTTCGTCGACGCGCGCAACGGACAGACGACCTGGTCCACCGTCACCGACCTGGACAAGGGCGAATGGGCGACGGTGTGGGGCTATCGTCCGGGCACCTCCCGGCTGACCTGGGAGGAGATGGGGGGAACCGCCGGCTACAAGGGGGCCACGGTCCACGTCGACATCGACGGCAACGGCACCATCGACGCCAGCATGACCTTCACCGGCAAGGCTGTGGGCGCCATGACCGTTACCGCCGGCACCAGCGGTGCCGATAGCTACCTCGCCTTCATCTCCCTTTAAGGTCTCAGGTGTTCCTGGGAGCCGGCTTTTTGGCCGGCTGGGGGACGACGCTGTTCCGGGCCGGGGCCGCAGGGGTAGCCGCGGCGGCCTTTGCGGGCTGCGCCGAGGGCTTCGCGGCGACGGTGAGCGGCTGCGTTTCCACCGCGGGCGCTTGGACCGCGGGGATCTGGGCGAGCCGCGCCTGCGTGCCGGCCTTCGACGGGAAGGCGAGCGGCAGGAACATGGCGGTGAAGGTGAGCACGGCGACGAGCGTCTTCGTCGCCTCCCACGCGAAGACCGGGCCGCCGGAGCGGGCGCGGACGGGTTCCGCCGGGACGGCGGCCAGGGTCGGGCCAACCAGGGACGGGGCTTCGGTCAGGGACATGGCGGTCGCTCGCGTTTGAGGGGCGCCGGAGTGGCGGGACCCATCAGGCAAGGCCTATGCCAGAGGGCCGGAAACCATTCATTCGTTCAAAAATTGGTTCAAAATCAATACACCTTTAACGACTCGACGCCCACCGAAATTCCCGCCCCGGCGGCGCCCCAAGCGTGAACTGGGCAAATTCGTCCCGGTGACCGGCGGTTTCTGCCGCCTGACCGGGGAAATTCTGCCGCTCGAAGTGTGGTTTTCCCCAATGGGGACCGCGCCCCGTCAGCGTCCGGCCGTCTCGTGGATCAGCGCGATCTGCCGGTCCAGGCAGCGGGCGAGGTCGAAGCGCTCCACCGCCGTCTCGCGCGCCGCATGGCCGAGATGGGCGAAGGCGCCGGGGTCCGCCAGCACGGCGATCGTCTGGTCGGCAATGGCCCGGGGTGAGAAGAAGTCGACCAGCAACCCGTTCTCGCCGTTCCGCAGGACCTCGCGGACCGGCGGCGTGTCGGATCCGATCAGCACGCAGCCAAGCGCCATCGCCTCCGTCATCGACCAGGACAGGACGAAGGGATAGGTGAGGTAGACGTGCGCCCGCGACACTTTCAGCGCGGCGAGATAGCGGTCGTAGGGCAAATGCCCCAGGAAATGGACGCGCGCCGGATCGACCGGCACCTCGGCCAGCATGGCCTCGCGCCAGGTCCTGGCCTGGCCTTCGCCCGGGGCGGTTTCCCCCGGGGGCGGCGGCGCGCCGTAGCTGATTTCGTCGCCGCCGACGATCAGCACCCGCGCTTTGGGCCGGGCCTCCAGGATGGCGGGCAGCGCCCGCATGAAGCTGGGAAAGCCGCGGTAGGGCTCCAGGTTGCGCACGGCGTAGGTCAGCACCTCGTCGTCGCGCGTCAGGACCGTGCCGTCCGGCAGCTCGAACCGGGCGGCGGGGTCGGCCCGCAGGACCCCGGTGTCGATGCCGTCGTGGATGACGTCGATCTTGGACCGGAACGCCTCCGGGTGGCTGTCGCGTTGCCAGACCGTTGGCGAGATGCCGCGGTCGCAGGCCTCCAGCGCCAGGAGCAGCGGCGTGCTGCGCATGCGCAGCCGCAGCACCGTGTCGATGTTGACCGGGGCGGCCGGGTCGAAGCCCACGTCCAGCCCCTGCGCGCGGTAGAAGAACTCGCAGTAGTTCAGGTAGGGGACGGTGGGGAAGGCGTCCTTGACGAACAGCGTCTCGCCCCAGCCCGGATGCCCGACGATGATGTCCGGCACGAAGCCCTCCCCGCGCAGTCCCATCAGCAGGCGGGCCACGCCCTGCCCGTGCAGGACCGCGTTCTCGGTCGAGACCAGGTAGGGGTGGGCGTCCTTCCGCGCCGCCCGGCTGGGCTGGTAGGTCAGGCGGCGGACGTTCGGGATATCCCGGTCCGTGCGCTTGGTGATGAAGACGACCCGGTTCGCCGGATCCGCGGCGAGCCGTGCGGCCAGATGCTTGTACTGGCCGGGCATGTTCTGGTGGATGAAGACGATGTTCATGCGTATTCCCGGCTGGGTGTCGTGACCGGCTGCGGCAGCGCCCCTCAGGAACGCTGGCTTCAGGAACGTCCGAGGCCGCATTTGCCCCACAGCTTCGGCCCGACCTTCGGCAGGGCGGTCGCCGCCACCAGCAGGGCGGCGCCGACCACGGTCGGCACAACCCAGTCGGGCTTGCCGGCCATCGCGTGATCGCCGGCGGCGCCGAACTGGACGAAGGCGACGGTCATCGGCAGCTGGCCCACCAACGAGCCAAAGGCGTAGGCGCCGAGCCGGACGCGCGTCAGGCCGAGCGCGTAGTTGACCCCCGAGTGCGGCAGCACCGGGATCAGCCGCAGCATGGCGATGGCCTTCCACCCGCCCTGCTCGATCCGCCGCAGGGTGTCGCCCCAGCGCACCGTCATGCCGGCGGGAACGAAGCCGTCGCTGACGTAGCGGGCGATCAGGAATCCGGTCGAGGCGCCGATCACGCTGCCGGCCGCGGCCAGGACGCCGCCCCACCAGGTCCCGAACACGAGCCCGGCCACCATAGCCAGGATGGAGCGTGGGAAGAACAGCAGGCTGGCCAGGATGTGGACCAGCAGGAACAGGACGGGCGCCGCTGGATGGTGGCGGAGCATGTCCTGCAGCGCCTCGATCCCGAAGGCGCCGTGCCACGTCCACCAGGCGGCCCCGCCGCAGAGCAGCAGCACCACCAGCAGGACGCGCCCCAGAGTGCGGAGGGAGGACAGCGAAGGCAAACGGCGCTCGGCCATGGGTCCGGTTCCGGATGGCATCGGAAAGAATCGAACTTCCATAACACGGGCGCTTGCCCGCCGCGAGTGACGATGTCGCAAGGGTCCCAGGCGCGGCGCCGGATGCCTGCGCCGGCATCGTTCCCCGCTCCAAGACAGAGGAAACCACGCCGACCACTGGCACATGGCCCTTTTTTCGTACCCTGTTTGAACGGTTTTTCGGTTGAACAGCCTTGAGCAATTTTTCTAAATTGTGCCGCATATCACCAAAGGCTGGAAAGTTCTATGGCCAAGCTCAACTACGTCTTCACCAGCGAGTCCGTGTCCGAGGGTCATCCGGACAAGGTGTGCGACCGCATTTCCGACGCGATCGTGGACCTGTACCTGTCGCACGACCCCTACGCCCGCGTGG
>JAEWAQ010000067.1 GCA_023391635.1 Bacillota bacterium
CCGGCATCGTCGGCGGCGACAACGGTGCGTATATCGAACAGGAATTGACCCGTCAAGGCATTCGCCACGACTTCATTCGCGTGGACGGGGAATCCCGCATCTGCCTGAACGTCATCCCGGAAACGGGCGAAGCCTTCGAATTGCTGGAGCCTGGGCCGGAGATCTGCCGACAGGAAATAGACGCGCTACTGTCGAAGTTGGATCGACTGGCGGAAACCTCCTCTGTCATCGTCCTGTCGGGCAGCGTGCCTGCCGGGTGCCCGCCGCAAATTTATGAAGAGATTGTTTCACGGCTAGCCCCCTGGGAGACCCCCGTCATTCTGGATACGAGCGGAGCGCCGCTGGCGCATGGAGTCCGCGCCCGCCCCTACATGATCAAGCCCAATCAGGAAGAGATGGCGGCTTTGTCGGGCGCGTCCTCTGCCGTGGAGGATCGGCAAGCGATGCTGGCATCCATCTTCAAGCTGATGGAGGACGGCATTCGCTGCGTCGCGGCAACGCTGGGCGAACACGGTGCGCTGATTGGCCTGGACGGTGAAATTTACCGCATGGACGCCATTCCGGTACAGCCGGTCAACACGGTGGGCTGCGGAGATGCGTTCGTGGCAGGTATGGCCGTCGGGCTGCATCGCGGACTCCCCTATGAGGATTGCATGAAACTGGCGATCGCCTGCAGCGCGTCCAACGCGCTCCACGATGCAGCCGGGGTGATCGACCCCGTTCAAGCGGCGGACATCGCCAGGCTCGTTCGAATCGAGCCTGTTTAGCGGGATGACCGCTTATGCTACAATAAGAGACAAGTGTTGGAAAGGGTGATCGGACATCGGAAAAACAGCGTCAAGACGCGGAGAGATTATACAGTTGCTGCGGGACAGCGGCACGATATCGGTCGGTGACATCATCGACCGGTTCGGCGTATCCGAAGCGACGGCAAGGCGGGATCTTGAGGCGCTGGAGCAGGGGAAGAAGCTGATTCGAACTTTCGGCGGCGCCGTGCTGGAGACCGTCCGGACCGAAACGCCGTTCTTCGCCAAGATGGAGATGAATCCCGAGGAGAAGGGCGAAATCGCCAGGAAAGCCCTCTCCCTTATCCATGAAGGGGATGTCGTCGGACTGACGGGGGGTTCGACGAATATGTTCATCGCCCGCCAGATCCGGCAGCGGGCGTTCGAGCGGCTGACGATTGTGACGAACGCGATCAACATCGCCTACGAATTGGCCGGACAACCCGGCCTGCAATTGATCGTCACGGGAGGCATTATTCGCACGCAAAGCTTTGAATTGTCCGGCCCGCTCTCCGATTTGACGTTGGGACAACTGACGATCCAAAAAACGTTCATGGGCGCGGACGGCGTATCGCTGGCGCGCGGCATCACGACCTTCGACGAGCTCGAAGCCCACACGAATCGCATGATGATGCGCCATTCCCTGCAGACCTACGTCGTGGCGGACTATACGAAGCTGGGCCGCGATTCTATCTTCCTCATTGATGAAATCGCGGCGATTACCGCCTTATTGACCGATTCCCATCCCAATGCCGGCATGCGCAAGATGCTCGCGGATGCCGGCGTCGCCATTATGTGAACCGTATCAAGTCAAGCCTTGCAGAAATTCATCGTGCGCATGCACCAGATTCCCCCGTACGAACGTGGCGGCAATAGCGCCGCTCGCATCCGAAAGCACCATATCCGCATCCTTCCCGGCCTCGATCGTGCCCTTGCGCCGATCGAGGCCGATTTGTCTGGCCGGATTCAGTCGATAGCCCCCGGTTTGTTGTCAGATTGTCTGTCGGTTTGTCGAGTAGGCGCTCCTCAGCGCGTTGTTAACGAAATCGTAAGTGCATTCGCCATTCCACCTATGTTCCCCCGGAAAAGTATGATGTTGGAGTTGCTGCTCGGCGCCGAGCAGCAGGTAGGCTTGCCGGGTAATCTCGTATTGTTCTGTGACGTTGTCGATGCCCCGTTCTCCGTTAAGCGGGTCGAACAGGCCAGATTCGATCAGCAGCGCCCGCGGCGCGATCAAGGCGCCCAAATCGCCCATATCCACCGTCTTCCATAAACCCGGCACATAATTGCAGCCGCAGTTGCTGGACCGGCGCAGCAGCGAATCCTTGTAACCGTAGAAATAGCCGCTGACAACCGCGCATTGAATCCGGTCATCCATCGCGGCGAGCCACAAGGCTTGCAGCCCCCCGCCCGACAAACCCGTGCAGGCTATATCCCCGCAGTCGTCCCGCGTCTTGATGTAATCGGCCAGCCTCATCAGATCCCACGTCCACATGCCGGTGACCGACTGCCCGAGGCCGAGCGCCATATGGTTCAGCTGCGTGCAGGAACTGTTAAGAAATTGTTCCTCTTCTTCTCCTTGCATCGTCCACTCCCGCCGCTCGCCGAACGCCCGGGCATCCGGGCAGAATACGAGGTAGCCTTGACGAACGAATTCAATCCCGTAGGTATAATTGAATGTGCGGATTTGCCGCTCAACGGCCGGAATATCCGATCTTCCGCCGACGCTCCATTTCCCGGCGCTTGCGTGACCGTGCGTTGCGATCACGCACGGAGTTCTCGATTCCGGCGCGCGGCCGTCCGGAATGAGGACATAGAACGGCATCCACACATCCGGTTCGGTTTGAATCAGCAACTTGTCCCGCCGATACCCGTCCATCTGAATCGATTCCAGTCGTTGCGGTTTCAATTCGCAGGTTTCCATCGTATCCAAGCCCGTCATTTGCCTGAGTTTGTTTCTGAGTTCAAGCTTCCACCTGGCGTATTCAGGGACGGTTTCCGCCCGGAAGCCCATTGCCCGGGCATGTTTCTGGAAAACGTCCAACAGATGCTCCATGGAGGTGTAGTATTTTTCCACCCGCAAGTCTGCTCATCCTCCTTTTTTATTTTCCGTAGCATGCTTACCGCAAAAAAGCACTCACGCTTCTCTTCCCTTTTTGTAAATCGCGTCGATCAGCTCCTGCAGCACCGTCTGCTCATCCATGACCGCATCCCATAAAGGCCGGTCTTGCATCTTCGCCATGAAGCTTTCCAACTCCCTGATATACAGGCCGTATTGCGCAAACGATTCGTCCCGCCGGGGCAAACCGATTTCTTCAACCGCGCCTTCGCCCGATTTCCGAAGCAGAGAGCCCGTTTCCGTCTGCCCGAGCGTACCGGTTGCAACCAACGAGCCCTTCGTGCCGAACACTTCGAAGCGTCGGCCGGACGCTGCTTCGGGAACGTTAAAGTGCGTCGAGAGCAGAGCGTGCACCCCTCCATCCATTTCCATAAGCACGGACGCAGAGTCTTCGACTTCGTAACCGAAAGTCTGGGTGTTAATCAAGGCTCCTCTGATCTTGCTTATGGAACGGGACGTTACATATTGGATTAAATCGAGACAGTGCGGCCCCAGATCCATGAGTACCCCGCCACCGCCAAGATGTTGCCGTTGACGCCATGCTCCCTCCCACTCCGGATACCGGAAGCTGAAGTCCATCCGCACCGAAACCGGCGTACCGATCGCCCCTTGGGCAATCAGTTCCCGCATCTTCTCATGCAGCCCGTGATAACGCATCATAAGGGCCGCATCAAAGAAGGTGCCGCCCGCCTTGCATGCCAGGCGAATCGCCGCTACTTCCCGCGCATTCATGCCTACGGGCTTCTCGACAAGAACGGGCTTCCCCGCTTCTGCGCAGCGTATCGCCTGATCCGCATGGGCGTAAACCGGCGAAGCGATATAGACGGCATCATAAGCGGGGCCGTGCATCAAATCGTCGACATTGTCGAATGCATGAGGGATATCGAACTGACGCTGCACGGCCGCCAGCTTCGTTCGGTCGGTACGCATGACGGCAGTAACCTCACAGCCTTCACACCTTAACATGGCAGGAATCATCCGATTGACGGCGATGCCTCCCGCGCCGATAATTGCCCATCTAATCTTCATTAGTTACCCTGCCTTCCTTCGTTACGGAGCAGACGCGGCGGGGATCATGGTGGACGACAAGGGTCAGCCAAGCATCCCTCTGCTGGCCTGCGGGCAGGATCGGGGCGCGGCCCTCCGATACGGCTTTAGCCAAAATAGGCACATCGGAGGATTGGGGTTCGAGCGCCATACCGCGAACCTTGCCGTTAAATGGAGCTTGCAGCGCGGCCTCGTTCTCCTCCCACCACCATAAATAAGGAAAAGTCGCACTATCCCACGCCAGCGACGCGCCTACGCCTATTTTCTCATTGAACACGTTATACCAATGTTCCCGCATTCCGTCGATGAACAGCATTTCGCTGCTTGGTTCGGACGGGAAATAGGATAAGTCCACGCGATCCCCGGCTTTTCCCGGCATATCGCCAATCGAGCCGGATGCGCCTTCCGCAAGTCGGCTCGATTCGTTGCCGTAATCCGGCCGTTTGAACAAGCGGCAGACAGGCAGGTCGATCCGGCATTCCGGCCCGATAAACGGCTGTCCGAACGTCACATGATGTCCCCACAAGTAAGGCTGGTCTTCTTCGCTGCGATTCGCAACCGTTTCCGCAACGTACAGAACAGGCAGCCCCCGATGAATCGCGACGGTTCTTTCCAATGCAAGAGGCAGCACTTTGCTTTCCGTCCGCATCAGCAGCCGGATGGTCTGCGGATCCGATTCCAGCATTCGATATTGCCAGGGCAGGTTTCTCACGTCTCCGTGGCCAGGCACCGCCAAGCCGCCGTAGCTACAAGATTTGCCCGCGTTCGGAAATAGTTCGTACCACCCGCCTACGTCATGGTTGGCCAGCCCTTTGGGGTCCTTGTAAAGTAAATCCACGTTAGTCCTTTTGTCCGTCACTTCGAAAATATGCGCCCCCCGATCGACGTCGATGCGGACCCGAATGGCGCCATTCTCCAAAGTCAGTACCCGCTGGCCGTCCATTTTGCTCTCCCGAAGGGAACAAGGCATGTGTTCGCCTATGTCCGCCACTTCCCTCCCCCTTCCCTTCAATCCGTACCGTCCACGATATCACAAGTCTGATGGTAAGCCTGCAACAGGAATCCAAGGTCGCTGCCCGCCCAGATGATATTCATTCCCTGGCTGCGCCAGTAGCGGATATCCGCCTGCCCGCCCATGAACATCCCGCAGGACATCGCGTGGCGTTCGCAGATCCGAATGACTTCCTGAACCGCTTGATGGAAAAGGGGGTTGTCGAACTGTCCGGGGATGCCGAGCGAGACCGACATATCGTAAGGGCCGACGATGACGCCCGCCACTTCGTTCGTGCCCAGCATGCCGTCCAGTTCTTCGATGCCTCTCGGCGATTCGATCTGTGTAAAGAGGAGCTTCTCCCGGTTATACGAAGACAGTTTTCCGCATATATCGGCCACGGTGAAATCATACCCGCCTACGCCTTTGCGCCCGCGCGGGGGCAGACGCATCATCTCGATCACCTGTTCCAGCTGCTGCAGCGTCTCGATCCGCGGGATGAGCACGCCGTTCGCGCCAAGATCGAGCACGCGAGAAATTTGATGGTAGGCGATGTCGGTCACCCGTACGATCGCATTTAGTCCCGTCAAATTCGCCGTTCGCAGAAGCGCATCCAAGTCGCTCCAACCAAAATGATTATGCTCCAGCTCGAAAATAACACAGTCCAGGTTGCGCTGAGCGAGTTGAGGAATGATGCCCGTCCAGGATGTCATCGTAACCATGGTGGCGAAAATCTTCTCGCGCCGCGCCAATTTGCCCTGGAACGCCGCGAGCGAGTCTGCGGCGCGGCTCTCCGCATGATGCGTCATGCGCCCTCCTCCTTTCCGCGCACCAAATATTGTTTGTTCACTTTGCAGATATAAGTGTAATTGCCGTTGCCCAGATACCGGGTGCATCGCCCTTCCGCAACGGCACCGAGCAAAATGTACGCTTCGCGTTCGGTGAACCGGTACGCCTCCACAAGCCATGCCAGCATATGGCAAAGCGCTTCTCCGAAAGCTTCTTTCTCCACGTCGTTCAAAGCGACCGTCATGATATAATCGCGATTCATGATACGCGGTCCCGGCAGCGGCTTCGCGCGTTTCTCCACCCGCACCGTAAGGGTCACCTCGCTCGCGGTCTCCACGGCTGCCAATTCGCCGTCCGATTGCCGGGCGTGAACGTCCCCGACATTCAGCAGGGCGCCGCGCACGAATACCGGCAATCGCACGGTCGCCCCTGCCGTCACCTCCTGAACGTCCATATTGCCTCCATAATGCCCGCCCGGTATATGAGTTTCCACATGGTCGGCAAGCGTCGTCCCGAGGGTGCCGATCATCGGCTGCACCGGTATCCGCACATCCTCGAACAATCGGATGCGGCCGGCCTCGATGGTCACCGTGTGAGCGAATATTTCACCGAAGATCGGTTCGGAAATGGACGGAAACACGCTGTCCCGCGTCTCGATCGCCATATAGCCCAACCGGTTCGGGACAATTTCCCGGATTTCCACGGCGAGCGTGTCACCCGGCTCCGCCCCCTCCACTCCGATGCATACGCACGGGTTGGCCCCTTTGGTCTTGTCCGGACTCCACAACGTCGTCTCGTCGTGCAGCCAGTCGCCCGTAGCGAGCTCCGTCTGTACGACGAAGGTTTCGCCGTCGGCTACCACCGCGCTTGGCAGGTTCAACCGGTCATTATTCATGTATAAAACGCTCTTATCTATGATTCTCATGTTCTGCCTCCATCACGCATTTCATTCCGCCGCTCTCCCTACCAGTTCGTCCAGCCGCCGTCCACCATCAGATTGTGTCCCGTCACATAACGCGACGCCTCGGAAGCGAGAAAGACGACCGGTCCTTTCATATCTTCATCGTCGGCGAACCGGCCCAGCGGCGTAAGCTTGCGGTAGCGGCTCTTGAACTCTTCGTGCATCGTGCCGCCCGCCTCATCCCCCGGATCATATCCGCCGGGACTGATGCAGTTCACCCGAATGTTGAACTTCCCGTAGTAATTCGCGAGCCACTTGGTCATGCCGACCATCCCCCACTTGGCGTACGTATATTCGATTCCGCTCGTCATGCCGGTATCGCCGTATACGGGAAAATGGGGGCCGACCGTTCCCTGGATGGAGCCGATATTGATGATGCTGCCTTTGTTTTTCCTGCGCATCAATCCTATCATTTCCCGGGTAATCAGCATCAGCCCGGTTCCGTTGACTTGCTGCGCGCTTTCCCAGCCTTCCCGCGTCGTTTGCTCCAAGTTGTCCAAGCCCATGCGGGATACCGAGTTGTTCACCAATATATCCAGCTGACCGTAACGCCGCTCGATATCGCGGGCAAAGCCGCAAATGCTTTCTTCGCTGGACAAATCTACGCGCATGCCGACAGCGTCAACCCCCGACGACCTCAGCTCCTCCGCCGTCTCCTCGCACCCCTCCAAATTCCGCGAGGCGACGATCACTTTGGCTCCGGCTTCACCTAGAGCAAGCGAAATATGTTTGCCGTACAAACCTGCGCCCCCGGTTACGACCGCGATCTGTCCGTCAAGGCGAAACATGTCGATCGTGTGTTTCCGAATCAGATTCATCAATTTTCAATCTCCCACTCGCATTTCGTTCCTATTTCGATTCGTCGCGTCCGCTTCGGATTCGGCCGTATGGGCCTCCGCATCCATGGAAGCTGCGTGCGCATTTCGGTATTTATTTGGCGTCGTTCCGAAAATTTTGCGAAATACTTTAATGAAATAATATGTGTTGTTATACCCGATCTCCCGGCTAATATCGTCCAGCTTGAGATCGGTGTCGAGCAGCAGGCGCTCCGCCTCGCGGATTCGCCTTTCCGTGACGTAATCGGTGAAGCTTTTGCCGGTGAAGCTTTTGATCAACCTGCTGACATACGAAGGATTAAAACCGACGACCCCGGCCGCATCTACGAGAGAGATGTCCTTGTTGTAGTTCTGTTCGATGAAAGCAAGGATTCGATCCATGTCTTTGTTATTCTTGTTCGTTTTTTCCACGGAGACATAGGTCATGATTTTGGCAAGCATATTCGAACATTGATTCACAAGATCGCGCTTGTTCGTATTTTTGACGATCGAATCGAAGTAATCCGGCCGGCCCAGCACGTCGTCCATGTCGATCCCCAGCATATCCACCGTTTTCATGATTCCGCTTAGCAGCATCAACACGGATTTCTGCAGCTTCCGGTAGCTGAGCGCATGCTTCGGATCGGTAAACTCGTCGATGATCAATTTCAGGATATGCTGCGCGCCAACCAGATCGCCTGTCAGAATGCAATCGCTTAGCGCCTTTTCCTTCTCAGCAGGGTAACTGAAGCTGTTTTTGTTCGATATTTTAATGTCTTCGTAAAAAATAATTTCATCGTGACCGTAAACCATGCGATACTTAAGCGCTTCGGCGGCCTTGCGGTAAGATTCGTTCACCTCGCTCAGATGGCGAACGAAGTTCCCTACTCCGATCGTAACGGTACTCGAAACGGCCGAAGCCGTTTTGATTCTTTCTTTGGCTTCTTGCATAACCGCGTAAAGTTGATTGATTTGCGACGGATCCATATGAACGACAAAGCACGATTGGTTATCGATCTCCACGCTGAACGACGGATACTTCTCCGCCAGCAGCTGTTCCAAAACGTGCCTGATCTGCGATTCGGAGCCCCCTCCGTCGCACTGAGCCAGAAACACCACCATTTCGCCGGTAGGAAATCCGATTTCAAGGTCACGCAATTTGTCTTCAATTTCCGCTTTCGAGTACAGACCGTGCTTGATCAAGTCGTATTTGAACATATTCCGCAGCGCGGGCAAATTCTCTTCGAATTTGGACTGAATTTCAAATCTTTCATGATAGACGGTTTCGAACCTGCGCGTAATATAGCCGATCTCATCGACGATTTTTTGATTTTCATGGTTGGCAAAATGGCTCCGGATCAGCTTCGTCAAATTTTTTATCGGCAAGTAGATGCGGCTGGACACGACAGAAGACAGAATGACGAACAACAGTAGCAGCATTCCGCTGGACAGCAAGATCAAATTTCTGGCCTTCGCCACATTGGCGTAATAGCCGCTCAGATCTTTGACGCTGATGAAATACCAGCCGAGCCGCTCCGACTTCACCCAGGTCAGCAGATACCGATCATGAATCAGCTTGTTGCCGGGATGGTTGCGAATCAGAACTCCAATGCCGCCCAATTCGGACAAAATACGGTCTGTGCGCCCCGTCCCGCTGCCAATGGATTTATCGATTTCGCTCGAATAGATGTAATAATCATTCTGATGGGAAGATAAATTCCTTATCGTGCTGTTGTATAGCTTGCTGACGTCTACATTGATGATGAACGCATTGCTTTTATTCCAGGTGCGGTAGATCAGCGTAACGATATCTTTGTCGATCCCGCTCTGGCTGACGGTCCGGAGATCCATCCGGGTAAAATAGTTTTTGCTGTCCTTCACATGACCGTACCAGGCCAGGTCGTAAAAAGTGTGCTTATTATACTGTTTGCCGTCGGAGGTCAGGATCATATCTTTTTCATCGTCGTAATAATAAATTTCGTCGATATATTCATTGTTCATCTGGAGCGAGGACATCAGTTTGATCATATTTTTCTTGAAAAACAAATACTCGTTCAAGCCGTTCAGGTCTTGTTTCAAATAATTGACGGACGAGCTTTCGAAAGCCAAGGCGTTATATACACTTTCGTATTCGCTGGTTATGCTGCTGGTCGTTAAATAACTCCCCTGATAAAACAACTGGTTGACGATGATTTCAAACGAGGCTTTGGAGTTTTCCAGAACGTAAGCGTTCCATACGCCCATCTCCTGGTCCAACGCCTTTTTTACCTGGATATACGACAATGTACCGACAACAAAGATGGGCAACGTGGCAATCAGCAAAATATAGAAAGTCAGGGTACGGTAAAAATTTTTGCGCACCGTCTTGATTTTGCCTGGCCGAAAAGACTTGAAAAACACAAGCGGCCCCCCTTTTTATGATCCTACTGAAACTCCAGTCAATTTGTAAGCGCTTCTAATGAAGGGTAGTTTCAGTATATCGGCCACGATCCTTACTTTCTATAATAAGATTATGACCTCGAATACTCCTTTGCCGTATTTTTGTCGCCAAACTTCACTTCAATATGGATTCTTTGCACGACCGCAGGAGCGTATCGCTTCAGGTGGATGTTCCTTTCCTTTAACTGGATGTAAACTTCATTCCTGAAATCCACTTCTTGCGGCTGGAGCTCCCAGACCAGAAAATATTGTTCGAACTGTCCGGGGACGCCCTCCGGCGATGGAGCCGGCAGCGTTCGTCCATTGAAGCGAAATACATACACATCTTCGATCGACCAATCCTTCACCCAAATTTTAAGGCGCGCCCGAACCTGCGGATAGCCATCCAATTTCTCGCCTGCACGAATAGGGACAACCAGACCTTCGCGCACCGTTTCCCCCAACACAGCCGGAAGATGAGGCTGATACCTCCATTCTTCCTTCGTGAGGTTATAGTCATAGTCCATGTCGACGATATACGTTTTGTCCAGCCCCGCCAGCGTGCGCGAGCTGCCGATTTGCCGCAGCAGCTCGCGCCGTCCCCGCTCGTCGGGATACATATTAAACGCATAGATTCCGTCAGGCTCTTCTGTGAGCAGCACCTCCGCGACGCCTCGCATGACCTCGTCGGAACTTGCCGTGCGTTCATAATCACCATAGAGACAAGGGAAGAAAGAAACGCCTGTCCCTTCCAATATTTCTTTGTACCCTTTCGTATCGATATTCATCCCGCCCGTTCCCGCGATGACGATATCGATCAGGCCAAGCCTGGCCCAGCTTGCGACATCGAAACCGGCCATATTCGAGCCGATGACCGTCGTGCACACCCTGACGGCCAATTCGATCGACTTGCCGCGCGCCTCGCCAAGTTCGTCCAGCATTTCCCGGACTTCTCTGACGAAGTCCGTCATCATATAAGCGCTAGTAAGTCCTTTATCCCAATGAAAATAAAATTGACTGCGCATGAAATCCAGTTCCAACCCGTCAAAATCATGGTTTTCCATGACCTCTCGAATAAGGCTTACGCGAAAATCACGAACTTCCTTCTCCGTGTAATTAAGCGCCGTCGTGATCTCGGTCTTTCCGTGAAAATCCGGAAACCACTCTTTCGGATTCAGCCAATGCGGGTTGTCCATTTTAAATCTCGGCATGCAATCGCTGTACTGCGGCCAATGGTCATGAATGTCATTCAGCCGGAAGGAATAGAAAGCATCCAGCTTCCGTTCTTTTGCCGCTTCGATGAGAATATGGCAAGGATCTTCATTCCGCTCCAGAAGACGCTTCACGGCGGCATACCTTTTGTAAGAGCCGATTCCGTTAAAGTGATAATCTTGTCCTTCCCCCCACATCTTCAACAGTTTGCTCGGATATTCGGCAACGTTGCCGAAACCCAGCAGGAAAAAGACCGTATCGACGCCGGTTCCTTCCAGCGGATTAAACACCTTGTCAATCAAAACCTGCTTGTCCGACCTCTCAGGAATGTAGGCCAAGTCATCTCCGTCCCAGCAATAGATAAACGATCGTGTTTTTCGATAGCGCATAGGCTGGCTGCCTCCTGTTCGAATATTATCCTTTGATGGAACCCATCATCGCGCCTTTCACAAAATACTTCTGTATGAACGGGTACACAAACAGAATCGGAAGCGTGGAGATGATAATGATAGCCGAACGGAATGCGATGGTAGGCGGACGCCTGATTGTCGTATCCACAACCGTCATGCTGATGCCCACCCGATCTGCTGAAAGATGAATAATGGCATCCCTTAAAACAATTTGCAGCGGCATTTTGTTGTAATCGTTAATGAAGATCGCAGCATCGAACCAGGCATTCCAATGGGCGACTCCATAGAAGAGCCCGATTGTCGCGAGCGAAGGCAAAGATAACGGAATTACAATGCGGAGCAAGATCTGAACCGGATTGGCGCCGTCGATGCCGGCAGATTCCTCCAATCCCTCGGGAATCTGGGAGAAGAACGCCTTCATAATAATGAAATTGTAGGCGTTAACCAGACCCGGAATCATCAATGCCCAAATCGTGTTCACCAGATTCAGCGTTTTGACCACCATGTAGGTGGGAATCAATCCTCCGTTGAATATCATCGTTACAAAAATAAACAGAATAAACGCGTTGCGTCCGGGAAGATACTTTTTGGACAAACCATAGGCAAGAGCCGTCGTGAAGACCAAGTTCAGGAACGTGCCCAGAATCACCTTGATCGCCGTAATTTTGTAGCCGGAATAAATCAAGGAACCTTTGCTGAGAATCATTTTATATGCCGACAAATCGAAGGTTTTCGGTATGAATTGAAACGTTCCGTATTTCAGGACTGCCTCCTGCGACAATAAGGAGGTGGAGACGATCATGATAAACGGAAACAAAAAACACATTGCCAATACAACAAGGATCGCATAGACCATAACCACGAACCACACGCTGGAGTTCATCATCTTATAGTTAGTCAACTCAGCACACTCCAATGAAATTCAACATGACTACCAAATTCCGTCTTGTCCGCTTTTTTTGGCCAAGTAGTTCGCGCCGAGCAGCAATATCGCCGAAAATAAAGACTTATAAAACCCTACGGCCGCCGTGTACGAGTACTTCATGCCGATCAGCCCTTCCCGGTAAACGAACGTATCGATCACATCTCCTACGTCCATCGTGGATGGAGAATACGTCAACAGGATCAGTTCATAATTGACGTTCAATACATTTCCCATTCTTAAAATCAGCATGATCGTGATCACGGGCAAAATGCCCGGAATCGTAATGTGCCAAATTTGCCTCAGCTTACCAGCCCCGTCGATAACGGCCGCTTCATACTGCTGGGAATCTATCGTGGCAACAGCCGCCAGAAAGATGATGCTCTCCCAGCCGATTTGCTGCCAAATCTGCGTAAGGATGATGATGATCCGATAAAATTTCTGTTCGCCCAGAAACGTAACCGATTCGTAGCCGAAAAACTTGACGACTTCATTCACCAACCCTCCGTCCGAGGAGAGCAGGAAATTTAAAATGCCCACTACGACGACCATGGACAAAAAATACGGCAAATACGTAATCGTTTGCACCCATCTCTTGAAGCTCTTGTGGATCACTTCATTCAGCAACAAGGCGAGAAGGATCGGAGCCGGGAATCCGAACACAATATTGTACAAGCCGAGAAGCAGCGTATTGTTCATAACCTGGAAAAAAGAGTACGACTCAAAGAAGTTTCTGAAGTGAAGGAAGCCCACCCAATCGGAGGTGAAGATCCCCGTAATGCCTGTGAACGGGCTGTAATCTTTAAAGGCGATGACGACTCCGAACATCGGAATGTAATAAAAAATCAAATAATAGAGCAGCCCTGGGAAAACCAGCGTATATAAGAGCGGATACTTTCTCAATGCACGAATCATCGTATGCGGTTCTCCTTCACTGCTAGCTTGCAAACCGATTAAGCGACAGTCGCCGCTTAATCGGTTGTGGACTAGTTGCCTTATTTTTGCTGAGCTTTATACTGCGCAGTGCGCTCCGCAACCATTTTATCCAGCCCCATGTTGCGCAGATCGCTGATGAACGAATCCCATTTCGACATCGGTTCTTGCCCAGTAATAAATTTGACCAGCCATTTGTCACGGAATTTGTCGATATCGCCTGCCGACGGAACGGCTCCCGCGATCTTGGCTTCATCGTAGAAAGCGCCATAATCAGCCGGTTTTTTCAGATCCACAGCAGGGTCGGTGCTGAAGCTGAAATATTGGGCCCACAACCGGCCATTGACGGTGTCGTCCTTCCTGTGCATCGGGTTTCCGTTCCCGCCCTGAACCAAACTGTAGATGTTGGAATATAACTTGTCGGCGCCTGGCGTCCTTTCGACCACGTTATTTTCCTTATCGAGGAACTTCCAATGCGTATTCTCCAGACCTAATTCAATCGTATTCCGATTTTCTTTCGCAGCAACCGACCAGTTAAAAAACTTGATGGCCGCTTCGGCGTTCTTGCTATTGATGGAAAAGGCAACTCCCTGCGGCGGCGGCAATCTTAAGGAGTATGCGCTGCCTGCCGGACCTTCGAACTTGTCGAGATAAACATATTCTGTCTTCGGGTCGGCCGTCATCAGCTGCTCAATGCCATTGATCCCTACCGATACCCATGTAGCCAGCACGCCTACGCGATTCTGCATAACAAGGTCGTCAATCACGGTAAATTCCTGGGTGAAGGCTTCCTTCCAGATGTAGCCCTTCGCATACCATTCGGCAATCTTGGCGATGTAATCTTTATACGCCGGGTCCAGAATCGCAGGCTTGACGCTGCCGTCCGTGTCAATCCAATTTCCGTCTCCGTATTTCGTGAACAGCCCCATGAAGGCACGATCCAACTGCGAATAGCTGAGGTGCGTAGCCAGCGGAATGACGTTTTTTCCAAATTTGTCTGTCGTCTTAAACGCTTCCAAAACATTTTCAAACTCTTCTAAAGTGGTAGGCACCTCCAAACCGAGCGCGTCGAGCCAATCCTTTCGGACCCGCGGCGCATTGCCTATCTGGTCGTTGTAGAAAGGAATCGCATAGATGTTGCCGGTCGCTTGATCGGTTACGGAATCCCACTCGCTCTGCGAGTACGATTTCACCAGGTCCGGCGCGTCCTTCAACAAGTCGTTGATGGGACGAATCATGCCTTTCTTCTGAAATTCGGTCCAGTTCCCTACAATGAAGGCATCGAGCGGCTCGCCGGACGCCAGCATCAGATTCAGCTTCTCGTCGTAAGTTCCGGCCGGAGGCTTGATCATGATGGGCTCTACACCCGTCTGCTCGCTGATGTACTTTCCTACTTTGGCATCGTCCGGAAGCTCGGTCCCCGCCTCAACCTTGGTCAGAATGTAGGCTTTGACCGGTTCCGTCTTTGCCTCTGAAGTTTCCGTTGCCGCCGGACTTGACGATGCGCTTGACGATGTGCCCGCAGGCTCCGAGGTTTCCTTCTTCGTGCTGCATGCCGCCAGAACAAATACCAGACAAACCAGAATCAATACGCCTTTTTTCAACATCGATTCCTTGCAACCCCTTTCAATAGTTGTTAATTCGCCTTCAGATTTTAGGCACCCTCAATGTATAATGGGGGGATGCAGATAATCTATAATAAATATTTAGACTCCGTATTATTATAATGTCTTGTCGGTCGGATGCGCATAAGACTATCAAACTGTGCATGAAAGTATTAGAGGAGAGGCAGCCTGCGGTCGGTCAAGGCTTCCGGAAAACAGGAGCTACAGGCTTCCCCTGCAGCTTGTCGCGAATATGGCCTTGCTTCAGGGCAACGGCCAGTTCCGACAACGACTCGTCCAACGCGTCCAGCGTATATTGGATATGCTCCGGCTTGTGCGCGTACGAAATATAGTTATAGCCTGTGAACAAGATCCCTCTTTGCAGCATCAATTGTTGCAAGTAGCTGCGAATCAACAGTCCTTCCTCACCGTCCACGTATTGAAAGACGGTCTTGGACGGGTGGCCGACGATGTTTATTTTCTCGTTCAATGCATGATCCGCAATCCGCCGATTGCCTTGATTCATGTAAAGGAGCCCCATCTCGTTCACGTGCGCAATCGTCTGATAGGTTCGCATTTGCTGGATTGTCGCCTTCGCGGCCGCCAAAGACAGCATTTCCCCACCGAACGTGAAGGAAAAAAACACGTTCTCCAAAATCGACATCAGCTCGGTTCTGCCAGTCAATACCGATAACGGCATGCCGTTGGCAATCGCTTTGCCGAAGGTCGCCAGGTCGGGCGTGATGCCGAAGTGCGCTTGCGCGCCTCCAAGAGAAGTTCGAAACCCGGTCAGCACTTCATCGTATATAAGAAGCGCGCCGTTCTGATGGGCAATCTCTTTCACTTTCGCCAGGAAATCATTTTCGGGATACACGACACCCATCGGTTCCATCATCACGGCGGCCACTTTGCCTTTGTATTTCTCCATTAATGAAGCGAGCGATTGAATATCGTTGTAGATGAATTTCTTGGACAGCCCTTCCAGGACGGTTGGAATTCCCAAGCTTCGTTCCGTGGTGACTACATACCAGTCGTGCCAACCATGATATCCGCATATCAAAATGATATCGCGGCCGGTATAAGCCCTGGCCACGCGGATGGCGGCAGTGGTCACGTCGGACCCGTTCTTGCCGAATCTGACACTTTCCGAACACGGAATGATTTCACGGATCAATTCGGATACCTCTACCTCAAGCGGATGCATAAGAGTCAACGTAATCGCATCATTTAATTGCGCGCGAATGGCTTCGTTTACGGGTTCATAATTGTAGCCCAAAGAAACGGCTCCCAATCCCATCCCGTAATCGATCAAATGATTTCCGTCCGCATCCTCCACCATGCAGCCGTTGCCCCGGACCAAATACTTGGGGGCTACCCCGTCTACGAATTGGCTCGGTCCTTTGGACAAGCACTGGGTCCCGCAAGGAATCAGACCCTTGGCTCGTTCCCAATACATCTGGGATTGCGCAATGCCGCCTTGCATGTTGTATGGCCTCATCCCACATATTCCCCCCGCTTATTTTTGCGTTAATATAAATCAGGCAAGCGTGCCGGAAGAATTCCGGGATCGACTTTTTCCACCCGTCCTGATATGGCGCTCTTCTCCGCAGCGGCTAACGCGCCTGCTCCAATCGAGCTCAACCGATAGTCGAACGGCCATTGGGCGTGTCCTTGCACCGCATCGATAAACGTGTTAATTTCTTCGAAATACACCTTTTCCCCTATCGATCGCCACTCACTAAGCCGCCTTGTATCGTGAAGACCGAGTTTGGGCAAATCGCGTACGATCTCGCCTGACAAAACATCGAATTGAACGATCCCGTTATTGCCCGCCGCCCAACCTTTCCTTAGCACGTGCGGGCAGCCCATCATGACGCTCAAATGACCGGTGCCGCCATTGTCAAGCTTCATCTGCAGGCACCAAGTATCTTCCGACGGAGCCTCCAGATTTCCCTGGCGGCTCAGCGTCCCTGTCAATTCGATCGGTTGGCCGAATGCATGGATCAGTCCGATCAATTCGAAAGGCACCATCTCCCGGGCAGCCGACGTCTCCCGATTGCGCGCATAATATTCATTGCCTTCCCCCGGATGCCATTGGTTCAGATCCGCAGACAAAACCATCTGATAGGCATGCAGATCCGATAGTTCCGTCTGGACGATTCTTCTGAGTTCCTGGATGACCGGGGAGAAGTAGAAGGTGCAAGAAGGAGCGCCGATGATGCCTTTATCCTTGTATGCAGTCTCTGCCGGCAGATAATCGTAAGGCCAGATGTCAGCCTCGCAGAAATGATGGCAACCGTACGAATAGGCAAGCTCTACATATTGCCTATGTTGATCGGGAGGGGTGGAAATAATGAACAGATCCGGTTTCCAGTCCAAACCTTCCTCGATGGAAGCGAAGCAGGGAATGCCGAAGCGGGAACCGGCAACCTCCCTTCGGTCCTTCCTTTCGTCATACAGGGCAATCTCCACATCTTCGCGCGAGGCCAAATCCCGTATTCGCCTTGTCCCCATCGATCCGGCGCCGATCTGTAAAACCTTTAATTTCATGCCATCCGCTCCTCGTTGCGTGCTTCAATCATTTGTAAAGCCTCACTTGACTTGAGCGTACAGTCTAACGGCTATCCGTTCAATAATAAATATTTGACCTGAATAGTAGTTACAGTGTGTTCGAATCCTCGCTGCAGCTCATTTTGTTCGGCTGACTGTCGTCGAAGCGTGCTGGATAATGGATGGTCAATGCAACAAAAGAATAAACGGCTGCCCGATCGTCCAGGGACGGCGCCGTTTATTCAAAAAATATAAAATCCAATTAATCTCGAATTAGTAAGTTGACGCATATTGCGACGGTTCCGGCTCCGGTTCCGGCTCCGGCTCCTGCTCCGCAGAAGGGTCCAGCTTCTCCCGACCCATGAAGAAGGAGACGAGAAGCGCTAGCGCAGCCGGAACGATCGCCCAAGCGAACGTATAGACGATGGAGGAAGAGAGCGACTCCGAGATTTTGCCGAGGACATCGCTTGGGAAAAGCGCACGCGTCTCCGGCGTGAGCAGCGCGTGCGGGTCGCTCCAATCAACGCCCGTCGGCGCCCCGCCGCCCGCACCGTTTCCGCCTGCGAGCGCATCCGCCATTTTCCCCGTAAACACGTGACTCTGGATGATCCCGAACGTTGTAATGCCGATCGTCATGCCGAGCGAGCGAACGAAGTTGAGCGTCGAAGTCGCCGTTCCCCGCTGTCTGGCAGGCAATCCGTGAATCGCGGCATTGCTGAGCACCGAGAACGAAGCGCCAATGCCCAGGCCAAGCAGGACCATGTAGATGGTGACGGTGAGCCGGGTCGAATCGGGCGTTAAAGTCGTAAGCAGAACGGCGGCAAACGTGAGCAAGACGAACGTTGGCACGACAATATTACGGTAAGGCAGTTTGTTCATCAGGAAGCCGCCCAACGTAGCCGTCACGACCGAGCCCAGCATCATCGGCAGCAGCACGAGCCCCGAGTTGGTCGCCGATCCTCCGAGTACGCCCTGAATGAAGATCGGGATGAAGACGGATGCGGCGATGAATGCCGCGCCGCTGAACAGAGCGCTCAGCACGCTGCTCGAATACAAGCGTTGTTTAAACAAGGCGAACGAGATAATCGGTTCCTTCGCTTTCGTCTCGACGAACAGGAAGACGACCGCAAGAACGGCGAACCCGGCGAACAGACCGATCATGCCCGGCGAATCCCATGCCAGCTGCTTGCCGCCCAGCTCCAGGGCGAACATCAGGCAGAGTACCGAAATTAGCAATGTCGCGGCTCCCCACCAATCGATCGGCTGCTTGGAATGCTCATGCGATTCCTTATAGAAGAAGGTTATCATGACGCAGGCGATGACACCCAGCGGCAGATTGATGTAGAATACCCATTCCCAAGCGATATGGTCCGTGATATAGGCGCCGAGCAACGGCCCGAAAATGCTCGACATCCCGAACACGGCGCCGAACAGTCCGCCGAGTTTGCCCCGCATGCTGAGTGGCACCGCATCGAACATGATCGTGAACGCGATCGGTACGAGCGCGCCGCCGCCGATCCCTTGCACCGCCCGGTAAATCGCCAGTTCGGTGATCGAATTCGCCGTTCCGCACAGCGCCGACCCCGCCATGAACACCAGCAGGCCGAAGACGAAAAACCGTTTGCGCCCGTACATGTCCGACAGCTTGCCGAAGATCGGCATGCCGGCCATCTCCGCCACCATATAAGCCGAAGTAACCCAGACGAATTTATCGAGCCCGCCCAGTTCACCGACGATATTGCCCATCGCCGTCGCGACGATCGTGTTGTCCATCGACGCCATCAAGATCCCGAGCAGCAGGCCGGCGATGACGATGCCCAGGCTACTCCGTTGAGACTGCTCCAATTGAATCCACTCCTATCGATCTTTTGAAAATGTTCTTTCTACTCGTATGGCCAACCGAACGCAATTAGCCCCATTTTCTAAAGCTTGATCTTTTCCTTGACCAGCGCCTTGCTTCCCACTTCCAGCACATCCCGATACTCGACGCGCCCGATCTCGCAGCCGCTGCCAAGCGTCACGCGGTTGCCCCGCACGACCGCCGCCCGCGTATGCTCGAGTATGACGGTATCCCCTTCGATCAGGTCGGCGGTCATCGTGACGATCCCTTTGGGCATGAACAGCGATTTGACAGCCACGGCGCGGCTTCGCTTCACCGTGATCACGCCGCCGCCGATCTCCATCGCCCGGCACGGACCGTGCATCCGCACTTGCACGTCTTCGGCGTTCACGAGCCCGTCTGCCGCGATCGCGCCACTGATCAGCAGCGCCTCCGCGTCGCATTCGCCTTGCACGCGCACGCTGCCCGTCAATTTGAGCCGTTCGCCATGCAAAGCGCCGTCCACCTGGATATCGCCGGTTGCCTGGATCCGCCTTGCCGTCAAGCTGCCGCCGACCCGGCATTCGCCTGTCAGCCTGACGCCGTCCGCACGCAGATTGCCTTTGATCGCAACGTTCCCCATACAGGATAGATTACGGCATTCCGTATCGCCGGCAAGCACCGCTTCGCCTGTAATCTTCACATTGTCGAACCGCCCGCCGGATGCGGTCGTCGTACCCACGAGCCGTAAGTTAGCATTCGTCGTTCCCGCCACCGGTCTTCACCTCCTCTTTCACATGCGCGCCCGGGCGCTTCACGAGTTCCGTCCGGTATTCGACCCGTTCGATGCTGCAGCCCGTTCCGATGACGACCCGATTGCCGCGCACGACCGCCGCTGTCGTATTTTCCAGATCCACCTCGTCGCCTTCGATGAGATTGGCTTCCATCTCGGGGAACCATTTCGGAAACATCCATTTCCACAGCCGCTGCCAGGCACTTCTGGACATCTTCCGCACCCGGATCGTGTCGCCGCCGATCTCTTGCGCCCGGCATTTTGCATGCATGCGAATGTCGATCATACCCGCATTGAGCAGCCCGCCGATCGTGAAGCCGCCCTCGACTTCGAAGCGTTCCAGCTCGCAATCGTCCCGCACGTTCAGCATGCCTTGCAGCCGCAAGCTTTCGCCTCTCACCGCTCCCTTGACGTCAACCATGCCATTGAGCCGCGTCGACTCGGCCGTCAGACCGCCTTCGATCTTGAACTTGCCGTCTCCATTGAACTCCGCCGCCATAACGTTCCCGAACACCGTCACCACGCCATTGATGCGAAAAACGCCGTCCGCCCGCACATCGCCCTGCACCTTGCCGACGCCTTCTACCGTTGCGTCCCGATAATGGCCGCCCGGCGCATTGTTCACGCCGCTCACATGCAAATCCGGCCTTGTATCCTCCATCCTGCTTTCCCTCCTTGTTGGGTCAAGGTCGATTACCGCTTGCAAAGTCAACTACTACCGGTTGAATCGAATCCTATTACCACTTGCTGCGCAATTGCTCGATGCATTCCGTCATGGAGAGACGCGCGACGACTTTGACGCCGTTGTCGAAATGCCATTCGGACGGCACGCTGACGAGCGCGAACGCCGACACTCCCATCTTGCGGACGAAGACGAGATCGCAGGCTTTCCCTTCGAACTTCGGAAAACGATCCCGCATCGTCTCCAACAACTGAGCGCCTTCGTCCATGCTCATGTCGCCGGCTTGCAGCAGCTTGTCGATAACGTAGAAATATAAGATCTTGTCGAAAGAATAAACTGTGCTGTCCGGGTCCGATGCTGCGAAACGTTGAAGCGCGATTTGTGAAACAATGTTTCGTTTTGCAATTTCGGATTTGCTCGCTTCCTGGTCCGGCAAAGAAGGCGAAAGCTTGCCCGCCACCTGGTCCAGAGACAGATCGTCTTTCATATTCAAAATTTGATCTATTCGAGCGAGGATCAATGCCTTGGGAAAGAACGTTTCCTGCCCGGTAAAGGTCGATTTACGGATGAACCACGCCTCCGGAATGAGCTGCTTCCGCTTCCATCGGTACAGTTGGCCGTAGGAAATTCCGGTTTGGTCCAGCAAGTCTTTTTTCGAGATAAGCTCCATATCCATATGCAGCGACCTCCTTGTTTTGGAGTGTAACATAACACTGTTACGTTGTAAATGTGAAATGAGGGGTTTTGACATTTTTTAGTCGGAGGGCGGGGGTGATGTAGGGCGGGAGGCGGAGGGGAAGGGCCGGGCGAGTATGTGGCAGCCGGGGGGATTGGCGATTGCGGCGTCTATTGGCGGGTGTGCGGCGGTCAGGCGGGCCAATAGGCGATTGCGTCGCCTATCAGCAGTTGTGCGGCGGAGCAGTGGGTTTAGCGGAACCTCGTTCCGCTAAACTCGCTCCCCGCGACGGCGAGTGCCGGGAAGCCACCAGTTCCAATTGCCGAGCAGCTTCATCGCTGCGGGGACAATGATCATACGAACAAGCGAGGCGTCCAACAAGATTGCTACAGCCATGCCAAAGCCAAGCGTCTGGATCGGCAGCATCGTCGAGAAGGCGAAGCCGGTGAACACCGCGATCATCAGGAAGGCCGCGCCGGTGATAAGCGGACCGGTCGCTTCCAATCCTACCGCCACGCTCTCCTCATTGTCGCCCGACTCCTCGTAGTGTTCTTTGATGCGGCTAACCAGAAACACTTCATAATCCGTGCTGAGCCCGAACAACAGCGCGAGCATCAGCAGCGGAATGAAGTTGCTGATGTACCCGCTCGCCGTCGCGCCGAACAGCTCGATGCCGTGCCCGTCCGCGAACACCCAGGTCACGATGCCGAACGTGGCGCCGACCGACAGCAAATTCATCAAGATCGCCTTCAGCGGCAGCAGTACGCTGCGGAACGTAATGAGCAGAATCAAGTAGATCAGGCCCAACATAATGAGCAGCGTCGGTACGAAGGCGTCATAGATCGACTGGTTCATCTCCATCGCCTGCACCGTTTCGCCTCCCATGACGATCGACAGGAAGGCGGGCGGCGCCGATTGCGGAATGATCTCGTCCCGGATCTTGTCCGCTAGCCGCATGCTCTGAGCGCTTGCTCCTTCTGCGTCGAATTGAACGTCCATAACCAGCGTCTTGCCATCGCGGCTGACGTAGCGATCGATCAGTGGCGCAAGCCCTTGCTGCCAGCCCGCCGGATCACTAGACAGGAACGCCGAAGCTTGCGTCAGGTCCATGCCTTGCAGGAACGACAAGGCGGATGTCGTCCGCTTCACCCCGTCAAGTTCGGACAAGCTGGCTTGCAATTTCGCAAAATAGGCCATCGCCACAGGGCCTGTCATCTTCTCCTGACCGGCGTCGGCATGCACGATGAGCGTATTCGTCGACGTGCCTTCCGTCCCGAATGCGCGCTCGTACATCTCGAAGCCGATTCGGGCAGGCGACACCGCCGGCAAAATATCGACTTCGTTCGTGTTCAGCTTCATACCGCCGATCGGCAGCGCGAAGAAGCCCATCAGCACGACCGATACGCCGAGGAAGAGCAGCGGCTTGCGCATCATCGCTCCGGCGAGGCGCCGCCAGATTGAATCTCCCCCCGCCGATCGCCGCAGGAAGCCGGGCAGGCGGATGCGCCCCTTGTTGATCCGCTTTCCGAGCATGACCAGCACGGCCGGAAGCAGCGTCAACGTCGCAAGCACCGCGAATACGACGACTGTGACCGCGCCGAACGCAATCGCCTTGACTGCGGGCAACTCCACCACGAACAGCGCCGTCATGGCGGCCAGCACGGTTATGCCGGAGAACAGCACCGTATGCCCGGACGTGCGCATCGCAACCGCCATCGCCCGGTTGACGTCTTGACCAGAGTCCAGTTCCAGCCGGAAACGATTGACCATGAACAGCGAATAGTCAATGCCGACGCCCATGCCCAGCATCAGCGCGGAATTGGTGACGAATACAGATATTTCGATATGAGAACCGATGTAATAAATGACGCCGAGTCCTGCGATGACCGCGGCGACAGTGACGATGATCGGCGTTACGGTCGCGGTCATGCTGCGGAATACAATTAACAGAATGAGAAAAATAAGCGGAAACACGATCATCTCCGCCTTCGCCAGACCTTCCTGCGAATAGACGGCCGCATCGCCCCATAGGGCGGAAGCGCCGATCAAGTAGGCTTCCACGCCGCGACCGGCCGCGAATTCACCCATCTCCCGCTGCATGTGCGGCATCCGGTTGATCGCATAATCTTCCTCGATATCCATGTTCACGAAAGCGTAGGTGGTATGCCCGTCTTCGCCGATCATGCCCGGTTTCATAGCCTCCGTCGCATCCAGCAGCGAATAAATGCCGACGACGCCTTCTTCTTTCCCGACGAAATCGACCGCGCCGCGCAAACTGTCTGCAAATTCAGCAGAACCTGCCGCATGCGCCCCGTCCCGATACACCAGAATCAACGAGGTGGCGGACCGACCGTCGAATTGCTCGGCAAGCGCCTGCTTGACTTTCAGGGAATCGCTGTCCGGTATGTCCCACCCGCCGCCGCTCAGCACATCCGAGTAGCGGATAGACAGCGCGCCGGCGGCCGCGATCGCGAGTACCCAAACCACGATGATGACCCAGCGAAACCGGTGAACGGCGCGACCCCAACGTTCAAGCAAGCGGTGCAGCATAGGCAAACCAATCCTCCGTCACTTTACGATGTACATTCACAATGTAGTCGGCGAAGCGCGAAAAGTCAAACCGCATGGCAAAAATTATATAAATATGCCCAACGAATCCTACGGTTTTTATTTACATTTAAAGATTACAGGTGTAATATTTTTTTAGGACTACAAGTGTAATCAATAGGCGGTGACAAGGTGAACAATGAAATCCCTCAAGTATCGGAAGCCGAGTGGGAAGTGATGAAGATCCTTTGGGCGCATCATCCGTTATCATCCAATGAAATCGTGGAACGATTGGAAGGCCGGGCCCAGTGGAAGGAAAAAACGATCAAGACGCTGATCAGCCGGCTGGTGAACAAGAAGGCGCTCGGTTATACGCAGAATGGGCGCGCCTACTCCTATTACCCTTTGGTAAGCGAAGAGGAATGCATCAAAGCGGAGAACCGGTCGTTCTTGCGGAAAATTTACGGAGGCGCGCTTAAACCGATGCTGGTCCATTTTATGCAAGACGGGAAATTGACTCGAGCGGAAATAGAAGAGTTAAAGCAAATTTTGGAAAACAAAGAGCAGCGGTAAAGGAGAACCGATATGAATGGGATCGAGTGGGTGCCGGTGCAGTTGCTTCAATGGGTCTTGTCTACTTCGGCGATGGCCTGTCTAATCGTAGGCTTGATCGTTCTTGGAAAGAAAGTACTCGGACATCGCCTGCCGCCGCGTTGGCATTACGTACTATGGTTCGTATTGATGGCCAAACTGATCTTGCCGTGGAAGCCGGAGAGCAACTTCAGCGTGTGGAATGCGGTACCGGAGCGCAACTTGCCTGTCATCGACGCAACGATTGAAGCGTTCTCCCCTATATCACCGGAAATAAACGCCAAGCCCGATATGCTGCCGCTCGTCTTGTTTATTGTATGGTTGGCGGTGTTTCTTGGGATGGTGCTTTACGCTTTCGGCGTCAACAGGCGGTTTGCCTGGAAATTGCACCAAGAGAGGGAGATTGACGATCCGGACGTTCTGGACATGTTCGAGGCGTGTAAACAACGGATGTCCATCCGAAGAAACATTCGTCTGGTGGAATCGGATCTTGTTTCCGCACCGGCGCTTTTCGGGTTTCTGCGGCCATGTCTCATCATTCCGAATCTGAAAACTTTGGCGCTCCGTCCGGATCAATTGCGTTACATATTTCTGCATGAGCTGGCCCATGCAAGAAGAAATGATATTGCCGCAAATTGGGTCATGCGGCTCCTGCTTGCCGTTCATTGGTTCAATCCGTTTATCTGGTATGCCTGTTACCGGATGCGAGAAGACCAGGAAATCGCGTGCGATGCCTTGGCACTTACCCGTGTTCATCCGGATGAGACCAAATCTTACGGACATACACTTATCGAGATGTTTGAGAAATCGTCGACGTCCAACCGAGTGACGGGAATTGCCGGTCTTTTCGGAAACATGCCAAAAATGAAGAGAAGAATCGCGATGATCCGATCGTTCCGGCCGTCATCGCGACGTCGTTCGCTGTTCGGCGCGGCTGTCCTCATTGTACTGTGCTTGTTCGTTATGATCGCAGACAGAGCGCCTGTTCAAGCCGCTTTGCCTATGCCGGCCACGGGGTCTGCCCACGTTGAAGGCAGAATCATTAAGCTAAGTTCGTTCAAACTTGGTGTCGAAACGCAAAGAAGTCTGCTGTTGGCCAAGGAAAATGGAAACTGGAAGATCCGCTTTATAAAGGAAAACGGGGAAATCGATCCGGAAATGAACGATGCTACCGGTGTGTTGACCTTTCCTGAACGTGAAACTATCGATTACAACAGGCCCGGAATCCGGTATCTTGTGTTTGTGAAAAGCGAGTTCGATGTCGAATGGAAACTTGCAGCTATCAAAGAAGGAATAGATGCGGTAAAGCAATATCTGCAAACGATCGATGACGAATATAGAGTGACTATGTAGCTATTGGGGCTTCGGTCGAAACTGGATGTCAATTCAATAGGAGTTGTGATGTAATGAAAATCAAACAATGGTTTGTCATGATTGTTGTGGTCATCTTGGTCGTCACAGCTTCCGCGTGCATAGGCAATAAAGATATAGACATGGAACCGGTCGAAATTCATTTCCAGTCACTGTTACCGGAAAACTTCAGTACAGATCCTTTAATGAAACCTCTCCTGGACGCCGTTACAGACTATAATCAACTTCATCCGAATATGAAAGTCATCGTCGATTACATGGACATTCCCGTTGGTACGGCCTTCAGCGATACGAGACAGAACTTGATCAAACGGCTGGAGAGCGATACGGCACCGGATATTGTTGATACGACTGCGGTCAATATTCAAATTGCCGAGAGCAAGGGGCTATTGCGCGACTTGCTGCCGCTTGTGACCCAGGAGTTGGATATCCCCCAGCAGGTTCTCGATTACGGCATGATCAATGGCAAATTGCTTTCATTGCCTTTCGGGGCCCATCCGAGCGCAATTTTTTTCAACAAAGAACTTTTCGATGAAGCCAAGATTCCGTATCCCGAAGACGATTGGACGTGGGATCAATTTCGGGATATTTCGAAAAAGATGAAAGATCACGAATCCATGCTGCCCTACGATTTCACTATGTTAGACATGCTTCTGTCCAGCACCGGGAATGGCGTGCTGTCGCCCGACGGGACGACTTCCGTCGGATATTTGGATAGCCCGGAGGCTGTCCGAATGCTGCAATGGCTCAATGCATCTTATCATGATGATGCAAATGGCGTTGTATCCGATATTAATGACATTTTTGGCGGATTTGACGGTTTGCAGGCCGGAATGTTCGTAGGCGGCCTGGGCGATCACTTTCACAATTTTGAGGGGGACAACAAGAAGAGGCTCGGCGTTGCTCCATTGCCCTATTTTACAGGCGGACAACGAGTTAATCCGATGTGGTTTTCCGGGTACGGCATCTCACAGAAAAGCAAGCATTCGGAGGAAGCGTGGGAATTCATCCAATATCTTACCTTGGAAGTGAACAATCATTCGCTTCAACTGGCTGCAGAATACATACCAACCAGCAATGCCGTTGCGGAAGCAGCAGGGGCGAACGCAGATCCGACCAAGCGCGTCTATATCGAAGAGTTGAAATATGCGGTTCAATTATCGAGTGGCAACAATCCGTTCTATGTGCAGGCGGCAAGAAATGAAGAGCTGAAGGAGATATTCGGGAAGCTGGTGGTGGCCAAGGATGAGGAAATCGCAGGCAAGCTGCATGAACTCGCGCTCAAGCTGGACGGAGAATTGAAACGATTGGAGCTCGAGAGCGAGAAACAGTCGGAAAGTGTGTCACCATGAGCGATTGGCTCGCACACCTGGACGATCTCCGGAAATATTGTTTCTTTCTGACCAAAGCGAAGGTTAAAACGGGAGTTCGACCAGGAGACGGAAGTTCGCCGTATTTTATCTTTGGATGTCGAAGGTTGGTCGCAGGCCATTATGCGGAACTTGCCGCCGTTGCAAGATCCCCCGTCCATAAGTCGTTCCGGTTTCATTCTAAAGAACGGGCGGCGCAAGAAGAATGCATTTATGTAATCATTACCGACTGGCAATATACGATGTCCGCCCTCGTGCTCGCGCGCGAAAAATCGCCAAAGCATGTCATACGACGATGCCTCGGCGGTTTTGTCGCGTTCCCCTATCAGTCTCCCAGCAAGAACGCCCTGGCGGGCGCTGCTTCGATACCGGTCATCTTGAGCGGGGCGAGCACGAGCGTATAGCTGCCCGCTTCCACATGCGCAAGCCGCAACCCTTCGACGATGATGACGCCGCCGCGCATCAAAGTACGGTGCGTCGGAAATTCCGGCTGCGCGCGTTCGATGCCCAACGCATCCGTCCCGACGAGCGCCACGCCGACTTCCGCCAAGTACGCCGCGCCCTCCGCGTCCAGGTACGGAAATGCCGTGTCGTAGCGATCGCTGTACGAGCTGGACGTCTTGAACAGAATCCGCTCACCACGCTGAATCGCAAGCGGCAACAAGTCCGATATTCCAATATGGCCCTTAACGTGCGTCAAGTCGGCAACCCGCGCCGGTCCACACAGCTGTTCGAGCATAATCGTCTCGATCGTCTCACCGTTCGCGAGCATATGCAGCGGCGCATCCACATGAGTACCGGTATGCAGATTCATACCGAGACGGCTCTCATGCGGCCCGCCTTGATTATGATTCGAGACGTTCGTAATGCTCGGCTTCTTGTTCTCGTCGTTCTCCCACACTTGCATGCCGGATTCGATCGTCATGCTGATGTCGATGATTCGTCCCAACCTCGTCGCCAACGTCCAGTCCTCCCCATCAACGCCTATACCCGCACTGCCTACTTGTCCGAATTCGTCACCCAGATCACGTTGTCTTCCTCTTGCCCGTTCACCGGCCACCAGTGAAAACCGTCTTCGTGCAGCAGCTTGTCAGCTTGCGGCGGTCCCCACGATCCCGCCGGATACAGCGCGGGCTCGATGCCGTATTCTTGCCAAGCCTCGGCGATCGGATCGATCAATTGCCAAGCCGCCGCCAGCTCATCCCAGCGCGTGAAGTACGTCGAATCCCCGCGGGCCGCATCGAAGATGAGCCGCTCGTACGCCTCAGGCGTGTTGATGCCGATCTGACAGCTCTGGCAAAATTCCATCGCGACCGGCTGGATGCTCATGTCATTGCCCGGCTTCTTCGCATTGATCTTGATGTAGATCCCTTCCATCGGATTGACCCGAATGACCAGCAAATTCGGGGCAAGATCCTGTCTGCGGGCAAACAATACGTTATTCGGCACGTTCTTGAATTCGACGACGATCTCCGTTGACTTTACCGGCAGCCGCTTGCCCGTCCGCACATAGAATGGCACGCCAGCCCAGCGGAAATTGTCGACGAACACGCGAGCCGCGAAGAACGTCTCCGTCACCGATGCCGGATCGACGCGGTCCTCCTGGCGGTAGCCGCTCAGCTCCTTGCCCTTGAGCGACCCTTGCGCATACTGGCCGCGCACGATCCGGCTGCGCACGTCGTCGGCCGAAGCGAACCTGCGGACCGACCGCAGCACTTTGACCTTCTCATCGCGAATATCTTCCGGATCGAGCCGGCTCGGCGATTCCATCGCGATCATCGTCAGCATCTGCAGCATGTGGTTCTGCACCATGTCGCGCAGCGCCCCGGATTTGTCGTAATAGGCGCCGCGCTCTTCGACGCCGACCGTCTCGGATAGCGTGATCTGCACGTTGGCGATATGGTTCCGATTCCATAGCGGCTCGAAGAATGCGTTCGCGAACCGGATCATCTCGATGTTCTGCACCATTTCCTTGCCGAGATAATGATCGATGCGGAATACTTCCTCTTCCTTGAACACGCGGCTGATCTCTTCGTTCAGCCGGTGTGCGGACGGATAATCGTAACCGAACGGCTTCTCGATGACGAGCCGGTGCCAACCGGCGCATTCCAGCATGCCGCCGTCACGCAAGCTGTGGGACACCGTGCCGAACAACTCCGGCGCCAGCGCCAGATAGAACAGGCGGTTGCCGGGAATGCCGAACTTCGTTTCCAGCTCCTCCGTATGGCTCTTCAATTGACGGAACCCGTCCACGTTGCCGATATCGAGCGATTGGTAGCTGAAGTGCGCGGCGAACGCATCCCAGTCTTCCGACTCGCCGGGCTTGTACCGGCAAAACTCGCGAATCGATTCATGCACGTCATCGCGGAACTGCTGCTCCGTACGCGGGCGGCGCGCCAATCCGACGACCGCAAACCGCTCACCCAGTTTGCCTTCGCGATATAAGCTGTAAAGGGCGGGAAACAGCTTGCGCTTCGCCAGGTCTCCAGTCGCCCCGAAAATAAAGTAGACCGCCTCATGCGCGGAAACTTCCGATCTTCTATCCGTCATATGCCTCATCGATCTCCCTGTCGGAACCGCCTGGTGCCCAGTGCGGCAAAACCGAGTTTTCTTGTTCATGTAGTGTAGCATAACCGCATCGCCAATGCCATGCATGGCGTGGAAATTTCAGGAACAGAAAACACAGCTGCGCCGGGCATTCGTCTATGCACGTTCGCCCTGATCGGCATAGAATGAGGCGAACACGTTAAGGAAAGGAGGGGAGACTTTGTTCGAATGTCGTGTTGAACCTGTGGAGAAACAACTGCTCCCCTATTGCGGCATGCCAGTCTGTCTGCTCATGAAAGACGGCAGGCGCATCGTCGGCCGAATGACGTCATGCCGTAAGGGTGCCCTCATCTTGAACGGAGACGGCCGCAGCGAGTCGGCAGCAGCCGCTTCTTCCCGAAGCACTGCCGGTCGACGCGCCAAGCGCACCCGGATCCAATCCCGTAACCGAAAGCCGCAAACAACCGCAAACGTTCCATATGTGCCAGTCGAACCGCTCGCCCCATTCGGTTCGCTCAGTCTCGGACCGTTGGCATGGGAAACGGCAAAGTCGAACCAGGTGCCACTGCGGGCGATCGAGTCGGTCCTCATCTTGTAATCGCGACGCGCGGCAGGCGGCGCCCAGCCGGGAATGGCCAGACTGCGACGATCAGCAGGCGCCGCCCCGCCGAAGGGGTTCGATCGCCTGCTGTTTCTTGTCATTTGTCTTCGTTTTCCGTTATATTCAGTACATATGGAATCGCACTGGAGGTGCTCTCGATGTTTGCTGAACAACGAAGGGACTATATCGTCGGTCAATTGAACAGGCATCAGCAAGTGACGGTCAAGCAGTTGGCGGCGGAGCTCGGCATCTCGGAAGGCACGCTCCGCACCGACTTGCGGATCATGGAGGAAGAAGGACTGCTCGAACGGACGCACGGCGGCGCCGTGCCGCCCCGCAACCGCTACAGCGTGGCGTCGGTCCCGTTCGCTTCCCGCAGCGAGCTGAATCCCGCGGAGAAATCGGCGATCGGACAAGCTGCCGCGAAGCTCGTCAGCCGCGGCCAATGCATCATGCTGGATGCCAGTTCCACCGCGCTGGAGCTTGCCCGGCAGTTGGTCGACATGGATTACTTGACGGTCGTCACCAACGGACTGGAATCGGCGATGGAGCTCAATCGGAACCCGAAAATCAACGTCATCCTGATCGGGGGCATCCTGCGCCCCGCGTCGCGGACGATCGAAGGGCTGCTTGGCAGAAGCATCCTGCAGGACATCCACGCCGATCTGTTCTTTACGTCCTCCGAAGGCTTCTCGCTGAAAGCCGGCATGACGGATTTCAGCCCGTACGAAGCGGAATTGAAGAAGGCGATGAGCGCCAACGCGGAGGAAGTCGTCGCCCTGCTGGACCATACGAAGTTGGGGCGCCAATCGATCGCCACTTCGATCCACGCGGCGGATGTCGATACATTGGTGACGGACACGCGCGCGAATCGCGCGTTCCTGCAATCCCTCCAGCGGACGCGGGTAATCGTTGCGGAATGATAAGCGAATTCGCCCGCGTAACGGCAACATATGTCGTCGAATAACAACACGGGCAATCGCAAACAAATGTTGACAAACGACAGCAAACGACCGGACAATGAAACATATCACGTAAATAGCGAGGACATCTCAATGCCAAATCACACAGAAGGCTTCTTGATCGACTTGGACGGAACGGTCTACCGGGGCGAACGATTGATCGAAGGCGCGGCGGATACGATCCGGCTGATCGCCAGTCGGGGGAAGCGCTTTGTATTCGTAAGCAACCGCGGCAACATCTCGCGTGCGATGTGCCAAGAGAAGCTCGCACAGATGGGGCTGGAAGTGCCGCCCGAAACGCTGCTGTTAACGTCGACTGTGACTGCCATGTATTTGCGGGACCATCACCCCGATAGCTCCGTATGGGTACTTGGCGAACAAGGGCTCAAGGACGAATTGACGGCCTTCGGCATTCGGCTGGCTCTGCGCCCGGAGGCCGCCGGGTGGCTGGTCATCACGCTGCACGAAACGCTTACGTATCAAGATCTGAACCAGGCGTTCAGGGCTGTACGCAGCGGCGCGAACATCATCGCCACGAACGCCGACCGGATGGTGCCGACGGAGGAAGGAGATTGCATCGACGTCGCCGGGATGATCGGCGCCATCGCTTACTCGACCGGCAAAGATCCGGATGTCGTCGTCGGCAAGCCGTCTTCGATCATGGCGGATGCCGCGCTGCGCGTGCTGGGCTTGCCTCCGGACCGGTGCATGGTGATCGGGGACAGCTTATCTTCCGATATCGCGCTTGCCGGCAGCCACGGCATGAGATCCGCGCTCGTCCTGTCGGGTTCGGCCACACGTGAAGACGCAGACGGGCATGCCGGGCATCGACCGGACATGATCTGGCATTCGCTGGCGGATTTGCGCCAGTACTTGGAGGAGGGAAGATCATCATGAACGATTTACTCGCGGTAATCAAAGACAAGCTGACGGCGGCAGGCAAGCCGGCGGCGGATATCGGCCTGCCGGAGGTCATCGCGCTTGAATTCGGAGCCGCCCGCGGGTTATCGGCCTTCGTACGCCAATCCGGTTACAAGGCGATCGTGCTCGTCACGGATGCTCCCTGCCTGGAGGCAGCCGGTCAAGCCGTCCTGCCAGGCTTGGAGCAAGCGGGCATTCCCTCAAGCACGGTCATCCTTCGTCCGAACGCCGCAGGCGACGTCGTCGCGGACGAAGCGTCCGTCGTGCAAGTGCTGCTGGAAATTCAGCGTCAATCCGCAGAAGCCTGCATAGCGCTTGGGTCCGGGACCATTCACGATATCGTGCGTTATGCTGCTTATACGTCATCCATCCCGTTCCTTTCCGTGCCGACCGCCCCGTCCGTCGACGGCTTCACGTCCAGGGGGGCGCCGCTCATTATTCGCGGGGATAAGATCACCGTCCCCGCGATCGGGCCCGCCGCCATCTTCGCCGATCTCGACATTCTCGCCGCGGCGCCGGCGACCATGGTGGCCGCCGGATTCGGCGACATGCTTGGCAAATATACTTCGCTCTTCGACTGGCGATTCGGCAGTCTGACCGTAAGCGAGCCGTTCGACCCGTTCGTCTACGAGATGACCGAGCGCGCATTGACGTCTTGCGTGAACAGCGCGGACGAGATTGGCCGCTGCACCCCTGAGGGCGTGGCCGTTCTGATGCAGGCGCTCATAGAATCAGGCATCGCCATGCTGATCCTCGGTCAGTCCCATCCGGCATCGGGCGCGGAGCATCACCTGTCCCATTATTGGGAGATGAACTTCATCCGCACCGGCAGGCGGCAGCTGCTGCACGGCGCCAAGGTAGGCGTCGCCTGCGCCATAATCGCCGATGCGTACAAACGCATAGCCGAAGACGGACTTCCCCGGGCTCAGGCACAGGTTCGGGCGAATCCCGCAGGGGCAATGCATGCCGCAATCGAAGCGGCCATCGCGCAATGGCCGGCAATTCGGCAGATGATCGCGGAATTGCCGGACGCTCAGACGATCCGGTCCCTGCTGCGCACCGTGCACGGACCGGCCGACATCGCAGAGCTCGGCATCGACTCCTCGCTCAGGGACCGCGCCTTGGAGGAAGCGGACAACGTCCGGCCCGGACGAACGACGCTGCTGCGCGTTTATAACATGGCAATCAGAAGTGCCGATTCGATCCAGGAAGGTTGAACGATGCAGCAAACCCCCGTCCTCTATCGCCATAGAACGGGGTTTTGCCATTTACGCTTGTAAGTTCATATCTCCGGCCAGCCTCAGACTTCCGCGACCATTCGGTTCGTGAGCGACCCCAGCTTCTCGATCTCGATCGTCACGACATCGCCCGGCTTCAGATAAACTTGCTTCTCCGGCGGATAGCCGAGCACGACGCCTTCCGGCGTGCCTGTCAGGATGATGTCGCCCGGCGACAGCGTGAAGTGCTGCGAGATGTAGCTGACGATCTCGTCGCAATAGAAGATCATGTCGTTCGTGTTGGATTGCTGGCGCACCTCACCGTTGACGATCGTCTTGACCGCCAGTTCGTTCGGGTTGCCGACTTCGTCCGCCGTGACCAGGTACGGACCAAGCGGCGAGAAGCCGTCGCACGTCTTGCCGAGCAGCCATTGCGGCGTACGCATCTGCAGGTCGCGCGCGGACAGATCGTTGACGTTGCAGTAGCCGAACACATGGTCAAGCGCCTCATCTTTAGCCACGTATTTGGCCGTCTTGCCCATCACGATGACGAGTTCGGCCTCATAGTCTACCTTCTGCGTCGTTCTCGGGATCGCGATCGCGTCGCCGTGCGCGGACACCGTGTTGTTGAACTTGTTGAACAGAATCGGATATTCCGGCACCGGAGAGTTCGTCTCCTCCGCATGCTTGCGGTAATTGAGGCCTACGCAGATGATTTTGCCCGGATTCGGCACGCAGGGGCCGAGCTCCAGCGTCGCTTCATCAAGCCAGAAGGCGGCCGCTTCAGAGGCTGCAGCTGCCCGATCGGCCAATGCAACCAATACCCGCACGGCCGATTCGCCGCCTTCGATCGTCTCGTGAATGCCGCTCGGAACGTTAGCAACCGACAGTTTCTCCGCCGCCGCCGCGACGTCCAGCACGCCTTTGTCCGTTTTTACGCCCAACCGGATGTTTCCATCCTTCTTGTAAGTCAGCAGTTTCATCGTTCCTGTCAAGCTCCTTTATCCTGTATTATGGCTAATTGCAGTTGTCCCTCACATATCTGTTCGCCAAGCGGTCCTGCTCGTTCTTACCCGACTGCCCGAGCCTTAAGCGTTCTTGCCGAATACGGCGCCGCCGTCTATGTATAGCGGGGAGCCCATCATGAACTTCGACTCATCGGAGGCGAGAAACAATGCCGCTTGTGCGACATCTTCCGGACGGCCCAGTTCTCCGCCCAATTGACGGGTTTTGATGGCGGCGATCGCCGCTTCGGGGTCCTCGTAGGACGTACGCAAATAGTTCTCCACAAACGGCGTCATGATCGTGCCCGGCAGCAGCGCGTTGACGCGAATGCCATATGGCGCATAGTCCACTTGCATCGCTTTCGTCAGCGCGAGCACCGCGCCCTTCGTCGCCCCGTAGGCCGCTCTGCGCATCAAGCCGATTTCCGCCACGCACGAAGACATGTTGATGATGTTGCCAGAACGTCTCTCCATCATGCCGGGCAGCACATACTTGCTAGGCAAGTAGACGCCTTTGACGTTCACGCTCATGATCCGGTCCCACTGCTCCGGTTCGACTTCATGCAGCGCGCCCACATTGCTGATGCCCGCATTGTTGAACAGCACATCGATACGGTCGTACTCCTCGATGACCCGCTCGACCATCGCTTTCACGGAAGCGGGATCCGTCACGTCAGCCTGGATAAACGTCGCAGCCCCGCCAGCTTGGACGATCTCGTCCACCGTTGCCTGCCCGTTATCCTCATTCAAATCATTGACGATGACGGTGGCGCCTTCCGTCGCGAACGTCAAAGCCGAGCAGCGCCCGATTCCCGAGCCGGAGCCGGTAATGACCGCGATCTTGCCGGCTAATCTTCCTTGCTGCATTCCCTCTACCTCTTTTCTGTTCACATACCTATATCGTAAGACAGCAGCTTGGCCAAATCCGCAACTTCCCGCATGGCTTGCTCCTTCTTGTCCGCCCAGCGATGCTGCGGGATCGAGCAGCTGACCGCTGCGACGACCCGACCGTCCGCTCCGCGGATCGGGGCTGCTGCGCAGCTGAATCCGATCACCGCTTCCTCTTCGTCCGTCGCCAAGCCGGCTTTTCGCACGGCGGCCAGTTCCTCGAGCAGCCGCTCCGTCGTGCCGATCGTGTTCGCCGTGAATCCGTGCAGCCGCTCTTCCGGATACAAATCGCGGATTTCCGCATCGCTCTTATAGGCTAACATCGCTTTGCCCAGTCCCGTAGCATAAGCCGTCCAGGTCATGCCCGGCTCCGACATCAGCCGCACCGGCGACGGCGCCTCTTCCTTCGCCAGGTAGAACACATCCCGTCCTTCGAGCCGGCCCAATTGCAGGGTCTCTTCCAACCGCTGCTTGACCGAAACGGCTTCATGGTGAAAGCGGGATACCAGGTCCCATTGCCGGAAATACGAGCTTCCCATCCGGCCGAAGAACACGCCCAGCTGGTAGCGATCCCCCTGATCCTTATGCAGCCAGCCCAATCTTTCCATCGTCTGCAGCAGAGAGAACATCGAGCTCTTGTTGATGTCCAGCTCGCGCGACAGGTCCATGAGCTTGTATTGCAAAGGCTTCTCCGCGATCAGGGTGACGATCTCATGCGCTCTTGCAAGTGCCGGAACATTGTATTTGTTGTTCGGTTCCATGGCGCCCCCTCGCTGTGGTTTATTATAGTGAAAGTGGTTTTCGTGAATAAACATATCATAACATGAATATTGCGAACGATTCAACTTGGATACAGACATTTCGCACGGCCATGTATCCGGCATAATCCGAGCGTTTCACCGCTCGGATCGTCGAATTGGACCTTGCTTATACGGTCATCCCGAAACTTTGCTTGAACTCGGACAGACGCACCACTTGACGTGTCAATCGGGCATGCTCCGCGGCAAAAGCCATCAGATGGCTTTGCACCGATTCTTCCGCGGAAGTGAGTCCTTTCGCTTTGCCTTCTTCCCGGACCAGCCGGACGAAATCGGCGATGATGCCGCCGTCGCCGCCTCCGTGGCCGCCTGACTGCCCGTGCTCGGCCTGGTCCAGCGGGATTATCCGGGGCTTGTCCTCGTCAAACCGGATCAACTCCACTTCGTTGTTCTCCATCGAAGCGCGAATTTCCCCCGCCGTGCCCATCAGCTTGAGCGTACGCGAGGTTTGCTTCGTAAAAGCGGTCATCGTGAACGCAGCCGTCACTTCATTGACGAAATCCATGATCACCACTTGATGATCCACCACATCGTTATCGCAATGATACACGCAGCGGCCGTATGGTCCTTCCTCCAGCGCTTGCTTCCGCGCTTCCAGGCTCGGATCGTCGCTGATGGCGGCGCCCAGCCAGCCCGGATCTTCCTGCAAATAAATATTCGGCGCATAGTACAAGCAAGAATCGGCAACCGGGCATCCATCGGTGCATCGCTTCGGCGCGCCTTGCGGCGCGTTGCCCGGATGAAAATGCGAGAGCGAGCCGAACGAGGAAATACGGACGCAATCGGCGCCGGCAAGCCACAGCAAAATATCCATGTCATGACAGGATTTTTGCAGGATCATGGGACTGGACTGCCGGCTGTTGCGCCAGTTGCCCCGCACAAAGCTGTGCGCCTGGTGCCAGTAACCGACATTTTCGTTGTGCTGAATGCTTTGCAGTTTGCCGATCGCGCCTTCGTTCAACAACCGCTTGAGCGTGCCGAAAAAATCCGTATACCGCAATACGTGGCAGATGGAAAAAACAAGACCCTTCTCCTTGGCCTTCTCCCCCATCGCCACCACTTCTTTCGGATCGGGCGACATCGGCTTCTCCAGCAATACATGGTATCCGGCATCCAGCGCTTGCATCGTCGGCTCGTAATGCATCCGGTCCTGGGTGCAAATCAGGACCGCATCCGCCAGCTTCGGCCTGGACAAGAGGTCTTGCCAGTCGGTGAAGCACATCGATTCCTCGATACGGTGATGAAGCTGCATTTTTTCCCTGCGCGCTTGATTCGGATCGGCCACGGCGACCACTTGCAGTTGATCCGGGTGATCCAAGGCATATTCCGTATATCCCTGTCCCCGCAAACCCGCCCCGATCAGCGCAATCTTTACTTTGTTCATAGACAGTTGATTTCTCCCCCCTAAGCGGATTCGGTTCCGCTTGCCGTTTGATAGGCGATGGCCAGTTCGGGTGTTTCCACTTTCCGTTTGTCATACCAGGCGTCGACGACCGCGTTCGTGAGTACGGTCGTCATCAGCGTCCGCTCCATCGGAAACGGCGGCTTACGCGTCAGCATCAGCTGTTCGATCAGCCGCGTCAGCCGTTCGAAGTGATGGAACGGCCGGTCTTGCCCGCTGTTTTGCAATGCCGCGATCACTTCCCCCTCCGCGTTGCGGCAGGCAAACCCCCACTGTTCGACTAAACTTCGGAATTGGAGCACGTATCCTTGCGTCCCGTCGAGATAGTGGATGAACATCAGAATCGGATTCGGCTCCGGCACCCGGGGATGCGCCGCATCAAGTCCGGGAAACGCAGCGAGCGCGTGATGCATGAGATTCTCGGGCCACGCCCCCCGGTCCATCGCCTCCCATACTTCCGCTCCTTGCAGCACCTCCACCGATTGGACGCCGGTTTCACCGCCCGACCTTTGTTCCGCGACGGCCTGCAGCACCTCCAACGCATGAAAGCCATAGGCTTCGACAAGCGTGGAATGGCTGATGACCAATATTTCTTTCAACGTTCGCAGCTTGCCCTGATCATAGGCGGGAACGGGATCGGTATGCGGAATCGACGAACCGCCCATGAACGGGATGCCGCGCTTCTTCAACTCGTTGTACATCCACAAAGCTTCTTGCGTATCGCAGGAAAAGTGCTTATCCGAAAAAATCGGAACGATCCGTCCAAGTTCATCCAGCGCATTCAGCGTCTCTTCCAGCATGCGCTTCCGGGGATACAGCATCTGCTCTTTCTCGTTGATCGGATATTTGCCATGCTCGCCGATGATGACCACGCCGTCGATCGGCTCCGGACAATGCTCGGCGCGCACCGCTTCGCGAATCGTCCGATAGATCGGGATGCCCAGCCGCTCCGAGGCTTCCCGGCTCATATCGTTGTCCGGCACCTGATCCGTATACAGGGAGACAACCCGAATCTTCGGCTCATATCCGAGATCGCCCAGCAGCCGCCCAACAATCATATCGGCATGGGAGTTATACCGATATTCCGTCACGATCGCGGCTATTCTGACTACACGGTCTGCGGGATGCCCGGCACTCATCGTTCGCTCTCCCCGGCTTCCATCCTCCGCACCGTTCCTGCCAGCCACGCAGAAACGCTGTCGATAATCGTCTCCAGGTACACCTTCCCCTTCTCCGCGGTTGCCGGAGCGGCGGGGTCGGTATAGCCGTCTAAGCCGGTTAATTCTCCGTGCTTGCCGATGAAGGTGCCTCGGGGACCCGCGTTGATCCAACTGCGCTGCGCATGCTCCGCGCCGATGCGGTCCGTCCGCACCAGATCCGGCCGAATGGCCAGCAAGGCGGCGGTTTCAAAGCCGCCGGCATGTCCAGGCACCATCCCGACTTCGCCGGCATTCGCCAGGAGGAGCGCTTCGGCTGCGACGCTCCAATACGATGCGGCGGCGGTCCAGACCGGGTGGCGGACAGCGAGGTCGTTTGCCGTTTGCATCATGATCGGCTCGTTGCCGCCGTGTCCGTTCAAAAAAATGATTTTACGGAAGCCGTCCGTCACCAGGCTTTCGCCAATGTCGCGCAGTACTTGCAAGTACGTGGACGAAGTGAACGACAGCGTACCCCCGAATTGCAAATGATGCTGCGAACAGCCTACCGGCAGCACCGGCGCCAGCAGCAGCCGCGCCTCCGAGGCGGCGCGTCGGGCCGCTCCCTCAGCGATATATTCGCATATGAGCGTATCGGTATATACCGGCAAATGCGGGCCGTGCTGCTCCGTTGCGGCAAGCGGCACGATTACGGCGGCCCCTTGGCCCGCAAGTTCCCGGATTTCTTCGCGGGTATGCAGATGCAGATGCAATCGTTTCATTGATGAAACCCTCCATCGACGGCGAATAAGGCGGCCGTCACATATGACGAAGCATCCGAAAGCAAGAAACAGGCCGCTTCGTTAATTTCGTCCGAGCTGCCGCTGCGTCCCAGCCAGGCGTGCTTCCGCATGCCTTCTTTCTCCTGCTCCGACTGCCCGGACAAGGCTTCCGGCGTGCGAAAATCGCCGGGAATCAGCACGTTCGCCCGAATTCCCTGCGAAGCATAGTCGGCGGCGATTACCCGCGTCAGTTGGTTGAGGCCCGCTTTGGCCGCGCCGTACGCGAGGCAGCCCGGCGAAACGATCTGCCCCAGGATGGAGGATGTATTGACGATGGAGCCGCCGCCGGAGCGGATCATCAGACCGATCGCGTGTTTGTTCACCAGAAACGCGCTGGTCAGGGTGCCGCCGATGGCATACTCCCATTCATCCAGGGTTAATTCCAGCGCCGGCTTCCATACATTGCGGTATACCGTATGATAAACGCCGTCCAGGCGCCCGAACGTTCGCTCGACTCGTTCCACGACCGATTTCACGCAGCGTTCGTCCGTCACGTCCGCTTGTTCGTAGTGCAGCCGGTCCCGGCCGTACAGCTCTCTCAATCTCTCGATCTCGGGCGCATCCCCGGACTGCTTCAAATCGCAGCCGTAAATGACGGCTCCCCGTTCCAGGAACAGGGCTGCCGCCGGCAGCCCCAAAGAACCGAGCACCCCTGTGATCCAAATGACTTTGTCCTGCAGCGCTTTCACCCGACATCCTCCTATTCGTAACAGCGAATTTCATAAATAGCCGCCGACGGGTCGCCGTTCGTGGACAAGACAACAATTCGCAGCCTATCGGCCATCACTGCCTGTTCCAGGCGGAACGCCGCTCTGCGGCGATAATTGCCGACGATCGCGCCAACCTCCGTCCACTTCCCGTCGATCCAGGCTTCCGCACGAATGTCCTTCGGACATTGCGGATCGATATAAAATTCCGGATAGGAACGGTAATCGCGCAGAAGCTGCCCAGGGAACCGCAGCTCTATCCGGCGGATGGATGCCGGCTCGCGCCAGGAAAGCTCCAGGTGCTGCGGCAACGATTGCTGCGGATCGGACCGCCATAGGTTGGTGTATCGATAGGGACGGCCGACACCGGACGATGCCTGCCGGGCGCCAAAGCAAGCTTGCGGCGGGCTTATGCGGAAGCTCATCGTGGTGCCGCGCTCGAACTTGCGCATCTGGCCGTTCAGTATATCAAATGCGCTGACATGACCGGGCACCACCGCTTCCGACGCATGCCAGCTCAGTTCGGGGTTCGCAAGGAGATCGAGCCGAACATAGCTGCCTTTCAGCGCAGTCGAATCCAGGCCGACCGGCCATTCCACCCACTGCGCCGAACCGGGATGGACAACAAGTCGGATCGACGCGAGCGGTTCGCCCGCCTCTACGCGGTAATCCCAAATATGATCCACCGCATAAAGCCGCATTTCCAGCGGTTGATCCGCGGCGGTCTCATTGCTGACGCAAACGGACAGCTTGTCGATGCGATCCCCTCCGACCGCGATCCATTGCCCTCTTCTTCTTTCCAGCCGATCGCGGCCGTCTTGCAGCGGGCGGATCGCTTCCGCGCCGGTAAGCATCGCTTCGCTGCTGGAGGCGACATCGGCAGCACGGGCGAGATCCAGCGGATCCTTGTTGACGGCATTAGGCAGGAACACGTCCTCCCGGAGCAGAGCTTGCTGCACGTCGCCAATGGCCAGATCCGGCACATCGCGAACGGCGATCCCCCGCTTGCAAGCCACGGCCGCAGCCGTACCGGCAGCTTGCCCCATGAGCGCGGTCGTACCCTGGACACGGACCGAGCCGAGCGCAGCATGGGTAACGCTTACGTTCCGGCCAGCCACCATCAAGTTGTTCATGCCTTTAACAATGAAGGATCTCAGAGGAATGCCGAACGGTCCGACATAACTTTTGGCCGCATAGGTGCCTCGTTCCCCGTCCGCGAGGGACAATTCGCTGAATTTGGCGAGCAAGCCTCCGACCTCATGCAGGTCGATGAACCAGCCGCCGTAGGCGACCTCGTCAGGAAATACGGTTTTGTTCAGCGGGTCGTGCTCAGTCATCAAATATTCGCCCATCATTCGACGGCTTTCGCGTTTGCCCGGCACTTGGCCGATCCAGTCCAGCGCATAGCTCGCCGCCGCTTCCTTGAGCTCGGGATCGCGATTCTTGATCCAGTCCCAAATGCCGAGCGTATGACGGGTCAGCTCGTGGCGAAGCGTTTCATTATCGTAAATCGTATGCCAAGGCACGGACAGTTCGATCCACCAGAAGCCGCTCTGGATACTGCCGGGCCATCTGCCCTGCTTGTAGAAAAAATCGGGGTCGTCATACTTGACGGCCCAATCCGGCGCCTTGAACGGAGCCGGCCGCCCCATATCCCGCGCCCGAAAATGAATGGAGCTCCCCATCACATCGTCGCTGGCGGCAAGAGGGGCGTGCGGTTCGCCGTATTCGTCCCGGCTTTCCGTCCCCATGCGCCATTCGCACCCGGCAAAGGCAGCGACGGTACCGTCTCCCGTGCAATCAATGAAGACGTCAGCTCGCAGGATCAGCTCTGTCTCTGCATGGTTCGTATGTCCGACGACCGCTTCCACCGTTTTGTCGTCCCGCATCATCACGCCGCCGACGGACGTATTTAAATGCAGCTTCAGGTTTGGCGTGTTCATGGCCATATCGTAAAGCACCATATCCCACACGCCGGTGGTCCAGCCATTGTCAAAATTCGGATCCGCATGATTGCGCGCGCGATCCTCGATGAGCAGCTCATGAATGATGCCGGTTTCCCGCGCGTATGCGTGGAAACTGGCCGCTCCTTGCGGGGGGACGCGGATTTCCGAAGAACTGTTGCCGCCCAGCACCGGACGGTCCTGCACCAGGCACACCCGCATCCCCTCCCGCGCGGCTGCCACCGCGGCGCAGAAGCCGGCAAGCCCGCCGCCGCACACCACGATATCGAAGATTTCCTCAACTGTACGATATTTTGTTCTGATAACGTCCCGATCGGCCATGTACGCGACACTCCTTTATTCGAGTTCTTCCTCCACGCTTAACCGGGGAGCGTGATCTCTTGATAACGAACGATGCATCCGTAGAACTCCCCGGATCCGACAAACAACCATTCCTCTTCCGGCGAATACGCCAGACAGGAGATTTCATGGATACTTGCCCATTCCGTATCCGCATTGACCAAATCCATGTTATCCTTGGCGACCCGCGGACGTCCCAGATCGACAAAACCGTGCTCCGCCGAAAAATGAAACAGGTGCCCCGCGTCCCTCGAGCCGCCGTATACCCCGATCGCGCTGCCGGCGCACGTATTCACAAAATTCCGCAGCTGTCCGGTGGAGTAAAGTCGGCCGTAAGACGTTCGTTTCGCAAGATCGGACGACAACGTGAACAGCAAGCCGTCCAGCGTTCCGGCCACGATCGTGCCATCGTCGAGCACAACCCCTCCGGTGATCGTCGCTTTGAACGAACGTCCTCTGATGGACGGCGCCGTGACCGGCAACGCCTCGACGGAAGCAGCAATCAGGTCGTATACCAGAAGGGTATTGTTGCTGCCGGACAGCAGCAGACGCCGATCATCCAGTAAGATCACGCAGCCTTCGGGATCGGCAAGCTTCACTTGGTCAAGCGGCTGCATAACCGCCTCTTCTTCCAAAGCAATCGCATAGAGATTGCCTTCCGAATCGCCGGCCAGCAGCCTGTCGCCGCCGTCCAGCACGCCGTAAAGCTTGCACAGCTGGGCGCCTTCAGATTTCCATTCGATTATCTTCTTGCAATGCGCAGCAGTTGTATCCACGACCAGCAGTTTACCGTCATTCGTCAGCACCGCCACATCTTCGCCGACGTCCGCGCAGGAAACCGCGGCGCCTCCGGCGTAAAGCTCGGTCATTCGGGTCGGCTCATGGCGGTGGTGTTCGGATTCCACCAACCATACGCGGTCTTTCCCGTGAATGCTGTATACGTTGCCCGTCCCGGCTCGCAGATGGATAACCGCGCTCATCTTCCAATCCATATGCCGATGCAGCGGCATGACCCGTGTCGTCTTCGCCGTTACATGCATATAGGCCGGAACGCCGACGCCTTCATAACCCGGTTCCCAATAGGGGTGAAGCCCGGCGCTCGGCGCGTCCGGTCCCGGCGGCTGCAGCTTGCGAACGTCGACAGCCAGAATATACGGGGAGAACTGTCCGCACACATCTACCATATGCAGCCAGCCCCGGTCGTCAAAAATCATTTCGGCGATATATTGAGAATCCAGCCCGCGGGGCACGATCAGACCGAGATTTTCCGGGCGCCCTCCGTTCAGAATATCCCACCGGACCAGTCTGATCGGCCAATAGCCATCATTCGTCTTCAGTCCGTAGTGCAGCACGAAATTGTCGTCGGCGGCCAAACCGCCGATGCCGTATGCTTCGACCGGCACTTGCTCCGGCAGATGGATCGGACCGTGGCGGATCGCTTCCAACGTCTCAGGATCGAGCTCAATCAGCTCGCTGTCCACATTGTCAACCATGAATAAGGTGCCTTTGGGCGATAACAGCGCGAAAATAAATTGCCTTCGATGCCTTGTGCCGTGGGGGGACGCAAAGTGAATTTTAAGATCGGTCACCTCGTCGGCCTCCGGATCGTATCTCCACAAGCCACCGGTGTACGAACTGCCGTAGAAACGGCCTTTGCGATCCTTTACAAGCCTGCAGGACGAATACTCCGACAGCTTGCCGTAATCTTTGACCTCGTTCGTCTCCAGATCCAGACGGTAGAAGTGGCCTCTCATATAACCCAGAAAATAATAATAACGCGGGTCGTTGCCCAGCATGCCGCCATAGATGCTCTCCCGCGGAACCGGCATACCGCGGACCTGGACTTCGCCAGAGTCGGGATTGACGATCATCACGATCGACCCGGGATACCCTTCCCACGTGTGCTCGTAATATTGCTCGAACATCCATTGCTTGTGGCCGGGTGCAGGGGCCGTGTTATGCGTAGCCATAATCAGGCGGCCGTCCGGCAGGAAGTCGATGCTCGTATGGATCTTGCTTGGCGGCATCTGCCGGGCATCTACGATCCACACCTTCGACACGTCGAAGATGAGCCGAAGCTTGCCCGTATCCGGGTAATACTCATATAAAAACGCATGCAACGGCTTCTCGTTTTCGCCGCATACGCTTACAAAAAAACGTCCTTCCGGCGAACGCACGAAATCCCAGACCGCATTGTGGCCCAACTCGTTCGGCAGCTGCGTGAAACGGGTAACTTCATCCGGGAAACCGGCCAGCAAATTACCGGTGCTCATGGAAATCCCTCCAAGTGTCAGACCTTTCCATCCATTACTATCGAAATTCTATCCTTGCTTAATCGCATAGTCAATGAATATTTTCATGTATGATTAAATTTTTCCTATTTGTGAAACGGATCAAACCCCTTCCCGAGGACGCGGCCAAAATGAAAACCGTCTGAGCGCACGGACTCAAACGGTTTGCAGCATCTGGGCATTCAATTTTGACGATACACTTTATTGCTGATATTGACGCAGGCTTTGGTGATCCATTGGAGCGTCCTCTCCCACAATTCATCCGTGATCCGAACGACCGGTATCGAGACGCTGATCGAGGCCACCACTTTGCCCTCCATATCATAGATCGGTCCGGCGATACAGTGTACGCCTTCCACCGATTCTCCGAAGTTGAAGGCGATCCGGTCCTCCCGCACCTTCTCCAGCGCCGCTTTCAAAGCTTTGCGGTTCGAAATCGTGTTGGAGGTGAACGTCTCTAGATTGTCATCCGGATACAATTCATCGATTTCCTGGTCCGACATCCCAGCCAGCATCAGTTTGCCCGACGCGGAAGCATGAAGCGGAAGAACGGCGCCGATGTTCGAGGATACACGCAGCGGCTGAGTGATTTGCTTCTCGGCGATATAGACGGATTTGTTTCCGCTTCGTACGCTCAGAAGCACGGTCTCATTCAAATCCTCGGCCATCTTCCCCGCAATGTGAAAAAATTCGGTCGGCAAATTGGTATTCTTGCGGTGCTGCACCCGGATTTCAAAAATTTTGTTGCCGAGATGAAACTGTTTGCCCGAGCTGTCCGCTTCCAAATAACCCCGGTTCAGCATGTTTTGAATGATTTGATAGGTGCTGCTGACCGGCATGTTCAGCAAATTCGCAATGTCGGTCAATGTAAACGAATCCTTATCTCCGGTAAACAATTCGAAAATGTCCAATACCCGGTCGGCGGATTTCACTTTCGGCGATTGTTGGCTCACGATACGCTCACCCTCTGCCTTTCTCATTAAGATTTGATTTTACTGAACTTTACAATGAATGTCCATAAAGGAAATCAGGATCATTGAGTGGCCCGTTCCCGAAACTGTTTCGGCGTCACGCCGACATGCCGCGAAAACACGCGGGTGAAATACAGCGGATCATTGTATCCGACCTCGAACGCAATGGCCGATACGGGAATCCTGCTATCCTTGAGCAGTTCCATCGCTTTCTCGATTCGCACTTTCGTAATATACTGAACGGGTGAGCAGCCAACGTATTTTTTAAACAATACCGAAAAATAGCTGCTGGAAATCGAGAACTTTTTGGCGAGTTGCTTACGCTCCAGCATTCCCTGGTAATGGCGCTCGATATAGGCCACGCACTCCAGTATGGAACCTTCAGTCGTCCCTTCCTGTTGGAAGTACTGTTGCCTTTCCAGCAACCGGTGCAGCATATTCAGGAACGCAAGCTTGGTTTTGCCGGCATATCCTGGCTGCTTATGCGTCCAAATGCGAAGCATGACCTGCATTTCCTCCAGCAGCAAGATCGGTTCGGGGATTTGCATAACCGGTTCGAACGGAAGCGAACGATCCTCCCCTTCCCGGAACCGGATGTCCGAATCCGTCCAGTCCAAATACTTCACTTCGTATTGAATGCCGTAATAGCGAAGCGGTCGATTCACGGAACTTCGCAACGAAACTTTTCCCGGACTCGGAGCTTGAAGGATACTTCCCTTGGACAACGCGTACGTGACGCCGCTCATATCCGCGCTGCCCCGCCCGTCATGGATATATAGAAACAACTGGTCCTTTGAGACTTGATGCACCCGGGATCCGTGCAGCTCCGCTTCGAAAACGTTGACGATACGAGGAAAAAAGGATTCGAGAAAATCGATCAAAGTGAGTTCGACCTCCTTTTTCACATATGAAAAACAATTTCAATCAAAAATCCATATGCGTAAAATATTCGTCCATAGACCCTGACAATCCTGTTTTGCCATACTAAAATGTGTAAGGGTTTGCATGACCTTAATCGAAACCAGGGAGGGTAATGGAAAGATGCTCAGACAAAAGCACACCATTGTTTCACTGATTATGATCTTGCTCCTAACCGGTATTTTGGCGGCTTGCTCCGGCGGCAACAATACAGCCGGCAACAGTTCCACGCCGCCGCCTGCGGAGTCGACAACGCCGCCGCCTTCCGAAACAACGCCACCTCCTTCTGAAACGACGCCTCCGCCGCCTGAACCGGTGGAACTGGCCGCGTACAGCAATCACAGCGACGACGATTTCAATGCTCGGATCGCGGCAGCCGTCACCGCAGCGCACCCGAATATTACGTTCAAGCACTACCCGTCGCAAATCCGGAACATTCCGGATACGATCGATGTGGACGGCGTAAATCCGGATGTCGGCTTCAACATGAACGCCAATGACTGGAGAGCCATCGTCAAGCTGAACCTGTCGCAAGATCTGACGGCGCTCGCTGCCGCCGCCGGCTTTAAGCCCGAGGAGAAATTTTTCCCGGGTACGCTGCAAACGATGAAAACCTGGTTTGACGGCGAACTGAAAGGCTTGCCGAACACCGCCAACCCGCTTATTCTCTTTTACAACAAAGATATTTTCGACGCCTTCCAAGTCCCGTACCCGGGAGAAGACTTGACTTGGGATCAACTCTATGAGATTGCCCAGAAAGTGACCGGCGAGAAGAACGGCAAGAAATATATCGGGTTCGGCGCTTTCCACTCTTTCATCTGGGGCAACAACCAATACTCGCTTTCGCTGGTGGATACCGCCACCGATACGGCCGCGGTAAATACGCCCGAGTTCAAGAAAATGGTGGAAAACTTGATTCGCTTCTATCGAATTCCCGGCGTTGCGGATGGCTACGATCCTGAAGGCAATGGCGGCGGTGAGTTGAACCGGTTCTATTTGCAGCAAGACGTAGCGATGGTGGCCACCCTGGCATCTTCTGTTGGACGCGGGGATTGGCCGGCTGAATTTACCAATTGGGACATGGTGGCGGCTCCCTATTTTGCAGATAAGCCCTATGTAGGTTTCCAGGACGGCGGCAGCTTCAATGCCGTACTCAATACCGCGAAAAATCAGGAAGCCGCTTTCCAGGCTATGGTCGACTATTACTCGGAAGACAATCTGGCCGAGTTGGCGAAGACGCACAGAATGATCTTCCCGTTCATCGGCGATAAAGTGAAGAAAGCGCTTGGCGAAAACGAGAAATTCGTCGGTAAAAATGTCAACGCCTTCTATACGAACGATTACGCGCCGACCCCGAAGCCGACCCAAGGGTATAGCGTGGATGCGGCAGGTCTGTTCGCCAAGCAATTCTCCAAGCTGGTCACCGGCGTTCACAAGGATGTTGACGCCATGTTGGCTGCCGCGGAAGCGGATATCAACAATGCCATCAAGGACGCGAAATAATCGAGCCGCATCAAGTTTCCGGGTGCCGCACTCCGATCGGGGTGCGGCATTGCGTTGGCAGCCTGGTGTCGTGAACCGACGACTCATGCCCTTTCCTCCCTCCACATCATCCAGCGCCTTCCTCCATTCTGCTTCCCCCTCCTATTCCACCATGCCCGTGCGTTCGATCCCTTCGGTGAACCATCGCTGCGCGATCAGGTACAAGATGACGGGCGGCAAAACGATGAGGAACGCGGCAGCCATCCGGGGACCTTCCGAAACGGGGTCGGTCGGATTTCCTATAAAATTAAGCGCCCGATTTCCGACAAGGTTCGTTTCGAGCTGATCCAGCCGAATAGAAAGCGGGGTAAACCCGTGGCTAAGCAGCAATTCCACTTCGTAGTACATATTCCAATACCAAATAAAAGAAAACAAAAACACGACAAGACAAGAAGCTTTGGCCAGCGGCAGCATGATCCGAAAAAACAGCCGGAAAGCGGATGCGCCGTCCATCTTCGCCGCTTCTTCCAGCGCCTTGGGCTGGGAAAGGAAAAACTGCCGGAATATGATGACGAACAGGGCGCCCCGAATGCCTTGCGCGAGCAGCGCAGGCACCAGAATGACAAGCGGCGTATAGAGCCAGCCCAGTTGATAAAAAATCATGTAGAGCGGGACGATCGTAATTTGCGGCGGCACGAGGAACGCGACAATCGTTAACACGAAGAAAAGGTTTTTCCCCGGAAACTTGAGCCGCGCGAGCGCATATCCGGTCAGCGAACAGGACAATACCTGAAAAATCGAGCCGAACAAGGCGAGAAACAACGTGATCCCGAACGCTTCCGGATATTTCAGTCCCTTCCAGGCATCGAGGAAATTTTGCATCGTCATTTCCCGCGGGATGAAGCCCACAACCGGATCGATCAGATCGCTGAGCGTTTTCAGACTGGTAGAAATCATTTCGATAATCGGTTGTACATACAAGAATGCAATCACGATAAGCATGAGCAGGAGAATGATTTTCGCCAGCCAACCGTCATTCACGTTTTGCCCCAAAATCATTTTTTTCATTTGCTGCGCTTTCCGGCTGTCCATCGCGCCGGTCATTTCCCTCTTGATTTGCTGCGCGGTTTGTCCCCATTTCAAGGTTATTCCCTTCCTTTCCTTGACGCCCGGCCGGTAAACCAAAGCGCAATGAAAATCAAGATCATAATCAGCAAGAAGTACAGCCAAGCCATCGCGCTTGCATAACCATACCCTCTGGAAGCGTCAAACATATTCCTGGATACAATTTCCAATACAGGATTGAAAGGGAATGTGAACATATCGACAATCGTATAAATCGCATTAAGCCCCATAAACGGAATCATGCCGGGAAACGTAATTTTCCAGAAGCTCTCCCACGGCGAAGCGCCGTCGACGCGGATCGCTTCGTATAACGTTCGGGGAATCGTCTGGAAGCCCGCAAGAAAAATAAGAATTTGCACGCCGGAATACCATAGGATGATGACGGCTTGACTCAACACGTTCACCACGGCAGCTTCCACCCAGCCCCCAAAAAACCGGTCGGCAATTCCCCTGATATTGTAAGTTTCCATGAACGGCAGTTCGCCGGCCCCTGTCGAGAACATTTGAAAAATAACCTGACCCGTGGTGAAGATGACGGGCAGAAAGAAAATGGCCCGCATCATGCCTCTTCCGGGAAACTTCTGGTTCAGCAAAAGCGAGATAAAGAAAGCGAAGATCAGGATCATCGGAATCGTAATCAACAGTTCCAAAAATTCCGTTATTAAGATGATCGGATAAGCGGTATTTCGAAACATCATATCATAGTAATTTTGGAAGCCGACCCATGTATACTTGAAGCCTTCGGAAGTTAAGTCGATGTCGTTAAAGCTGTTGTAAATCGACCATCCGACCGGAAACGCGACGAAGGAGGCAAACCCGACGATCCAAGGCAGCATGAACAAATAGCCGACGCCGTAATCTTTCCACCGAAACTTCAAATATTGCATGCGTCTTTGTTTTTCGTTCAACCCGCTTCGCCTCCCTCCACGTGAAATTCAAGCGTATTGTAATCTACGATCACCTTCGTGCCGTCTTCATACGTCGTAGCGTAGATCCCTTCCGCCAGTTGCTCGTGATCCGCGATGCGCTGATGGTAGACGACGGACAACTGATCGAACCGGGCATATTCCTCTGCGATCCGGTCTTTCCATATCGCAAATTCGCTGCTGAACACATACTCGTAATCCGTATCCTTCAAAGCCCGGCTGGGAGCATGCGTCACGACAAAGTTCGGGATCGCTCCGTATTCGATTGCCTTCAGGAATTCCGCTTCATAATCGTTGCGAAGGTTGCCGGGATTGCCCGAATATTCGACCAAGCCGTGGACCGCGATCGGATAGAAAGGCACAGTGGAGTCGATCATCAGATCGTAGCTGGATTCCATCGGAAACGCCTGCACCCAGTCCGTATGGCCGAGAGAATAATCGTTGCCCCGATAGACGCTCGCCATGCCCAGCTCCGCCCGCGTGTAATCCAGCAGTTCCTCGTAATAGAATGCCGTATCGCCTCGGGAAAGCGGCGCATCGGGATCGTAGTCGCTGCTCAACAAATTGCCGGGACCGTCAACATAATGAATGCCGTCGATGCCGATCTTTTTCAACGCATCGATGACTTCTTTCTGGGAGCGGATCGCAAGAGGCGGTTTTACGATAAAATCGCCCAACAGCCCCGGGATCAAGCTGTTGTTCTCATCGAAGCGGAACCGCCCTTGAAGAATCGTGCTATCGATGCTGCGGACGCCGTCCCTCTTCATCGTGAAAACAGAAAACTCCGGCGTTTTCCAACCGATAAAATCATCAAACATCACGCGAACGCCCCATTCGTTCATGCTGGCGGCAAACGTTCGGGCGCCGCTTGCTCCTCCCATTCCTTTCGAGATCGGCAGCCGGTCATCGGTAAACATGCGCCCGCTGTTTTGCCAGCCCATCACATTCACCGTAATATTGTCCGCGCCTGATTCAAGCAACGCTTCCACCATCGATTCCGCCTGCGCGAAGGTGGTTGCGGTTTCGTACTGGAAACCGCCGAATTTGGGTTTCGTGCCGCCTCCTATGATCGTAAGCTTGAGCGGAACGTGTTTCACAGGCTGCAGGGCCGTTGGCATCATCCCGCTTTCCTCGAGATAATCCCGGTAAGCATGGGCCATGCCGACATAATCGGCCTCGCCGCCGGACAGCAACCGGTACTCCACGCGCCGGTCGGATCGAACGCGGCCTGCTTCCATCGTTCTAACGGTTTCGTTCGTCAGACCGCTGAACTTGCGGCCGTACTCTTCACGGTACGTAAAGGAAGCGCCGATCGAATGGAATGACGATGCAATGCCGGCAGGCACGGCTTTCACTTTGGCGCTGTACTTGCCTTCTTTCACGATCGCCGCATAAGCTTCGTTCCCGCGTTTCAGACCGAATACCGGATAACTGATCGTTTCTCTCAGCGGCGCAGACACCCGTTCTTTCAAATGCGCGGGATCGTCGCCGTAAATCGGAAATTCATACCCTTTCACGTTGGACGGCCGCTCGTAGTCGTAATGAATCAATCCGCCCGGTCCGTCGGGCACAAAGAGATAGCCTTCTTCTTCCGTCCCGGATGGTGCGCCGAAGAACGGCAGCGGATTGATCGCATAAAATTTCTTCTCCCCGTCCTCGCGCAATCCGGCTTCCGGAATGAGCACCTCGAAGCCGTCATCCGTGAGCATATATTGCATGACGAAGGATAACGCAAGCTGCTCGTACGTATAAGCAACCTGGACGCCGCCCGCGATTTTGACGAGGCTGGATGCCAGCTTCTTATCGAGCGAGTTGCTGGTCGTGCGCCTGATTTCCGTGCCGGTCACATACTCCAGAATGAACGGGGATTGCAAGTTTTGCAATTGGGCCCCTTTGACCGTTTCGAGCTCGATCCGTTCCTGAGGAGGGTTGCTGCGCCACAAATAACCGCTTTGTTTGTTCTGAACGGCGATTTGTGTCGTGACAGGATCGATCAGCAGGACAAAGCCGTCGTTCTCTGCCGCCTCCGCCCAACCGTCCGAACGGGGTTTCGGCGTCCAGGGTTCATCTTGCATAACGGGGAAGCTCGCCGTCGGCGGAGACCCGATATTCATCTCTTCCAACGACGGAAGACGATCGAACCGTCCGGCGACGACAGTTCCTCCAATGAAAAGAACGAGCGCAGCCAAGGCGAGCAGAAGCAGCCGAAACGTAATACTTGCCGCCCGGATCCGTTTAAGCAACGAAGGTCACCTCCCGGTAAATTTGCTGGATGAACGCGAGCAGGTTGCCGCTGAGCCCGATCATGATCGCGCCGAATACCCAGATCACGGCGACGGTAAATAACGTAATCGCGATGTTTTTGGCGGTCTCCATAAATTCGAAGTTATGCGTGACCTGTGTCATGACGAAAAGCAGCACGATGATCCAGACCCACATGATTTGCCGAATCAAGCTGTAAATGACCCATTCCTCGTAAACCAGAATATTCGAAACCAACGTGGCGGCAAGCGTCAGCAAAATATAGGGCATCAGTGCAAACGCGCTGGCCTGCAGCACTTCCCGGAACCTTCCCTCTCCGCCTTTGACGGTGCTCACCAAATAGTTGGCGATAATCCAGGTCGCCCATGGAACGATAAGCAGTCCGACCGACAACGCAAGATTGACTTTCGCAATATCATAGGGATAGGCCAGAAGGCTGGAACCGAAGATGGCATACAGATTTACCGCGACGGCCGCGCCCAGGATCAGCGCAATGACCCCATACGATACTTTCCGCTCCTTGATGCGATAGTAGCCTTCATAGGGATGGAACATGACGTACAAAGCGCCCTGCAATTCCATTCCATAGCGCCTAAGCCACGGGGGCCAGTTCACTTTGCCGAATATTTGCTTTCTTCTTCGATAGAGGAACGACACTGCCCAGAAAACGGCGATCAGGACGGCGAGCAGCGTGACAAAATGGGTCTTAAGCCAGTCATAACGAACGAACCAGAACGCGTCGGAATAGCCGGCGGCGTTTCTGGCTTCCTTAAAATAGGCAACCGCTTCGGCATATTTGCCTTCGTTCATCGCCTGTTGGCCGAGTCCGGTGAGCGCAAAATCGATCATGCCGTTCTGTCTTCTCACTTCTTCCCAATACGAATCTGCCTCTGCATATCGGCCCTGAAAGTACAATTCATTCGCCTTGAGAAGCGTATCGCCGAAGCTTGTCCGCTCGAATACCTGAACCAAATTTTGCGCGCTGTCGAGCACCCAGATGTCCTGGTTGCCGGAAATATCCAGGCTGGTCGGGAAGGCGGTTACGCCTTGCTGACGCGCGGCTGCGTCGGCCGTGCCGAACCCCAAAAACTGAAATCCGGTAGGATCGTAGATTTGAAGATCTCCGAACCTTGTACTGTAGGCATACATAAATCCTTCCGCGTCCATGACCGTATCGATCAAATACGGGTCGAACGGCCGGTTCCCGAACGCGTCTTGTCCGCCTGCGTTCAACTTGCGGATTTGCCCGTCGCTGACCGTACCGGAGCTGGTCACGAGGAGGAAGCCGTCATCGGTAAGCGAAATGTTTTGAATGGCGTTCGGCCGGATCGGCGCAAGCCGCTCCACTTGATCCCGGGGAAGAATCATCCGCTGCAGCCGGTTCATAAGCGACATACTGGCTTTATTGGCGCCGAAAAATCCGGTAAATTCCCCTTTCGCGTTCATGCGAAAAAGACCTTGATACGTATTTTTGACAACGATGTACATGACCCCTCTGCGATCGACAACCAACTTCGTAGGCAGAAAATGATAGGTGTCGAACAGCAAATCGGACTTCGGCTTCTCGAACGCCTCGATAAACCGTCCCTCGCGATCGTACTTCACAATCGAGCGGCCTTCCGTATTCGCCACATAAACCGTGCCTTTGGCGTCGGTGAATACCCCTTCCGGCGCGTTCAGCTTCCCGGGTCCTTCCTCGTCGCCGATGCTGCGTATGAATTCGCCATTCCCGTCGAGCTCCACAATCCGGTTGTTACCGGTATCGGCAATATACACATGTCCGTTCTCGGCGATAAACAGATCGCTCGGCGAAGAGAATGGACGATCCACCCGGTTGCTATCGATAATTTGCTTAGGTACATATACGGGCTGAATGTTCGTAACTTCGCCGTTCTGTCTGTCGATCAATCCCGTCGAATAAGGCAGTTGGGCGGAACCGACGGAGGGGAAGAGCATGGAAAGCAGGCACAGCGTCAACACGATTTTTGCGACAAATCGCTTTGCAAGCAATGTTCTCATCCCCCTTATTTCACGCCGGAGTGAAGCATGGTCTCGATCATTCTTCGTTGAAACAAGATGAACAGGATGACATTGGGCAGGAACATGAGCAATGAAATCGCCGCCTGCACGCTCGCTGACGCAACGCCGGGGATGTTGATGGTGAACGATTGCGCATAGTACGCCATCGTCCGGAGCGAATCTTTGGTGATGTAATACGTCGAAGTAATAATATCCCTGTAAACCAACTGGAACGTAATGATACAGATGGTTGCGACTGCGGGCGCCGTCAGCGGAATGACGATGCGGGAGAAAATCTTCAGGTCTCGCGCGCCGTCCAGCTTGGCGGCATCCATAATCTCGCTTGGGATCTGGTCAATGAATTGCTTCATGAGAAAGACGCCGATCGAGGATGCAACGTAGGGCAAAATATGCGCGAAATACGTATCGTTCAGGCCCAGGCCGCTGACGACGAGATAACGCGGGATTACGATCATCTCCGGCACGATAATGAGGGACAGCATCACCATTGTCATAATCGCCGACTTGAAATGAAAACGGTGCTTGGACAGCACGTAGCCGGCCAGCGTACTGACGATCACCACCGAGCCGAGCACGACAACCGCAACGAAGACGCTGTTGAACAAGAAACGGGAAAACGGAATCGCGCCGGCGGCGGCATGGATAAACAGCGCTTCGAAGTTGCCCCAGGTCGGATCCTGAACGAAGATGGTCGGCGGGAACATGTACAGCTCCGTTTGCGGTTTGAAGGCATGGTTGAACAGAAACACGATGGGAATAAACATAAACAGGCCGATGCCGGTCAGAAACAGTACGAGAAAAACCTGGAAAGAGGTCACTTTGCGGAAGGCGTATCCCACTTACTCATCCTCCTTCGTGCGGAATAACGTGTAGCTTAATTTCATCAGGCCGAAGCCCAGCAGCATCATAAATACGGACAACGCGGAGGAGTAGCCCCACTCATAGCGGAGATACGCATAATCCTCGATATGATTCGTAAGCAGGTGCCCTGCATAATTGGGCGATACGGTCGCGCCCGTCAACAGGCTGGAATTGTCCCCGGCTTGCAAGGTAGCGACGATGGACATGACCGCGCCGAACAGCATTTGCGGCTTCATCGACGGTATCGTAATATAGTACACTTCCTGCAGCCGGTTGCGGATGCCGTCGATCCGGCCCGCCTCGTACAGTTCCGTATTGACCGTCTGCAATCCGCCGAGCATGGCCAGAAAGCCGACACCCATACTCGTCCACAGCGATACCAGAATCATGATCGTCATCAAAGTATCCGGGTCCTGAAGCCACAAGATCGGAGACTCGATAAAGCCGAGCCGAATCAGAATGTTATTAAAATAGGCGGCACGGTCGCCGCTGAACGCTGCGACCCAGATGACGGCCAGCCCGACCGATGACGCCATATACGGCGCATAAAGCGCAAGCGTGTAAAAAGTGCGGATCTTGTTCGGCAATTGATGGATCAGCCAGGCGAACAAGAAGGAAAGCAGGTAACCGCCCGGTCCGACGATGACCGCGAATTTCAACGTGTTCGGCAGCGTATTCATCATAAACACGGTATCTTGCGTGAACATGTTGATATAGTTGTTGAACCCGATCAACCTTGGCGTTCCGATTCCGTTAAAGGAGGTAAAGCTTAATCCGAACGCCATCAACACCGGAACGGCGGTAAAGGCGATAAAGCATAACAGGAAGGGCGCCAAAAACAGATACGATAGCCGGTCCCGCCAGCATTCCAGCGCAAACTGGAGGAGTCTGCTGTTTGGTGAGGTTTTCATAATCTACTCCTTCCTGTAAGGCTGTTGATAGATTGGAATTTCCAGATCGTCGCCAGGCCGGATGCCGAACTCGAGCTGCTTGCGCTGCATTTCCCGCAGGAAAGCCTTCTGGGCGTCGTCCAGCGCTTCTCTTGGCGGAATGCCGCTGAGCACCGCATTGTTCCAGGCAAAATCCATTTCGCGCGGCAGCATGTAGTACCCGGGAACGAAAGGCATATTTTTCTCCCATCGCCATTGCTCATTGATCGCGAGCAAATCTTCTTCCTCCCAGGGCAGTGTCTGCATGGCGTTCACATTCGCGGTGTGCCAGCGGTAGGCGATGCCGGCGAATGATTCGATATCGCGGCCGTACCGGCTCTGCACGTCGTCCGAAGTCCACCAGTCAAGAAAAGCCCATGCTTTCTCCTTCTTGTCGCTCGCCTCGAACATCAGAGCCGAAGTTACGCCTTGAGACGACCATCTCTCCACCGTCCCGTCCGGCTGCTTCACCCCGGGAATCGGCAGCATCATCCAGTTTCCGGCCAGCTCGGGAGCCGCGATCCGGAGCTGAATGTACGTGGAAATATCGCCAACGCCGACTGGCGTCCAACCATAGCGGAAATAGTTGAAAAATTCCTGTACATCCCTGGGCAGATCGTATTTCGTAAACCATTCCGTCCATCGTTTGAATGCTTCGTATCCTTGGTCGCTCGCTAATTGCGGCATCAACCCGTCAGGAGAATAAAATTCGGCGCCATGCTGATAGTACGCCGTAATAAAATCAGACCTGAGCGGCATGAAGGAAGTGCCAGACGTTATGATATTGGCCAATCTCGGATAGTGGAAGCTCATCGTATTCTCCTGCAGCGTCGGGAGCATCTCGATGACATCCTCCCACGTATCGGGCGGCTCGAGCCCCAATTGTTCCAGAATGTCCGTGCGGACGAACAACATGTTGTAGGTCACCGCTTCCGGTAGGCCGTAAACTTTGCCGTCGTAGGTGTAGGAGCGCATGATGCCGGGATTGAACCTCCGGTACACTTCTTCGAAGCCTTCGAACTGTGTCAAATCCACGGCGGCGCCGCGCATCGCATAGTCCACCGGAACTTCCATGCCGAAGCCCAGCGCCACATCCGGCTGTCTGCCCGCTGCCGCGCTCATCATCAACGTTTGCTGGCTCGTCATGAGGCTGAGGTTGACTTCAATTCCTGTGCGCGGCGTAAATTCCTCGTCGATCATGGCCTGGAGCAGATCGACATAATCGCGGTTTCGCTGCACCCAGATCGTCAGCGCCTCGTCATTGCCGTAATCGTTCTCATCGTATTTTTGGACGAAGGTGCGGAAAAAGTCGGACATCGCATACTTCATTTTGCCCCAGGCGCCCGGCGGCCGGATCTCCGGGTCGGCATTCGGCGTCCGCACGACGAGTTGATCGATGTATAAAGGCTGACTTTCGATCGTTTGCGTCCAGTTATTGATGCTCAGCTTGATCTCCGTGAAAGCGCCAACTTCGTTAGGCAGGTTGTTGACGTCGTCAATCAACCGGTCCAGACGATCAACCGCGGCATCCAGCGCGGATGTCGCCCCGGAGCTGTTCTGGTACAGACCTTTCAAATAATCGCTGATCGATTGCAAGTCATCCCTCAGACGAACCAGCTTTACATCGATTTCCGGATCGTACCGTTTCATTTCCCACACCCGCGAGGTGTCCAGGTTGACTACGCCTCCGAAACCGTAATTGCCGGAGATGATGCGCACGTTTTGTTCAATGTCGGTCAACCGTTCATTGATTTCATACAACGCCAGAATAGCGGTTCGGATCAGCGAATTGTCCACCGTCATTTCGAGCTCATGGGTTCCCTCAGTCAAATAAAACAGATAGGGATTGCCCTCTCCGTTCGCGAGCGTTCCCAATTGGACGGACGTGCCCGGCGCGAATTCATAACGAAGCATCTCCCGGAAAGGAACTTTTCCGTCTAACTTGATTGTTCGGTAAACGGTCGCATCGCCGTTATATCCTTGAAAATATTTAAGATCCAGCGCATACTGGCCCGTATGCGGCACGGTGATCTCCCATACGACCGATTCGCCGGGATTTTGCCAGGTCGTGCCTCCCATCGCATTGTATACGATTCTTCCCAGCGGGTTGGGGGAGATGAACGCGTTCGAAATGCTGATCGTCCGAACGCTTGATGCGGTTTTTCGTTTGAACTGTTCCCCTTCAATGGCGGCATACCAGGCTTCGGAAGACGGTTCAGCATCCGACTGCGATGCATATTCGGCATAAGCGGGAATGCGGTACGGCGATACGAAAGCAAGGGAGTGCAAGGAGATCGGCTCCTTCACCCCAACGAGGCGCACGGTGTGCTTCCCTTGCGAAAGCGCGAATCTCAGCGGCTCAGGCGAAACCGTATGATCGGAAATCCATTGTTCGTTCCAGTCTTTTATCTCCTCTTGCACAGGGCGGATTTCGTTGTTGATCTCATTGCGTTCGTAAGGATATTGGCTATCTTTCCACAAACGGTCAAGCCCCAGGCGCTCCGCTTCCTTAAATGGAAATTGTCCATCGATTTGAATGCCGCGGACGATCTGGCTGAAGCTTCCTTCCAACGAAGCATATTTGACGATGAGTTGATAATAGCCGTCCTCGGGCACATTGATTTGCCACTCCAGCCAGCCTTTATGGTTGTTCCAGTCCACGACGTCAGCCGCGAGCCGATCGTCGCGGCGCCGCTGAAGCTCGGCATCCGGCGAAGCGGCGCTGTAATCCGCCGCCGATACCCGGACCTCCACACCCTGGGTATCTTTCAAGGCACCAGCGGCCTCGCTTCGGATCCATTGCACATAGGAAATGTCTTGACTGTTCAGGGTTTGAATCTTTTGATATAGTTCCTCTTCGGGAATGACAGGGAAACTGGCGGTTTCATCCGCAAGGCTTCGCCATATCAGGAATAATGCCGCGATCAGGAGCGCACCGCCTGTCCATGCCAGGTAACGTTTTCTTCGCCTCATTGCCGGACCTCCCGCGCCGCAAATGAGATTCCGCTGCCCGTTTCAAAAAAATGCGCTTTATCCATCCGAATGACGATCGGGATATGGTCGCCCGGCTGGACCGGCGTGTGAGGTTCGGTCCGCAAAGTGATCTTATTCGTACCGATCATGGCGTATAAGTATGTATTGGAGCCCATGGGTTCCCGCATATCGATCACGGAAGAAACCTTCCAATGCGGATATTGTTCCAGCGCCCAAGGCTCGCAGGAAACGTATTCAGGCCGGATCCCCAGCACAACTTGGCGCAAGGACGAAGCCGCGTGCTTAAAATGCAAAGTATAAGGGTCCGGAATGGGGAGCTTCAGTCGTTTCGTTTCAAAATAGAAGCGCTGATCCTCCTGCACGATTCCTCCCTCCATAAAATTCATCTGGGGCGTTCCGATAAAACCCGCAACGAACATGTTGTTGGGCTTATCATACAGTTCCTGCGGGGGGGCCACCTGCTGAATGACGCCGTCCTTCATCACGACGATTCTCGTCCCCATCGTCATCGCTTCCGTCTGGTCATGCGTGACATACACCATCGTCGTTTGCAGCTCGCTGTGAAGCTTGCTGATCTCCATGCGTGTCTGCGTTCTCAACTTGGCGTCCAGATTCGACAGCGGCTCGTCCATGAGAAACACCTGCGGCTGGCGAACAAGCGCCCGGCCCAAGGCAACGCGCTGCTTCTGACCGCCGGAAAGCTGATTGGGCTTCTTCGTCAGCTGGGCAGAGATTTCCAGCATTTTCGCCGCCCGGTTCACCCGCAGCTCGATTTCATGCTTGGCCACTTTATGCAGTTGAAGTCCAAGCGCCATATTCTCATATACAGTTAAATTGGGATACAGCGCGTAGTTCTGGAATACCATCGCAATGTCACGGTCTTTCGGCGATGTATAATTGATAAATTTATCGTTAATATAAATTTCTCCTTCGGATACATCCTCGAGGCCTGCAAGCATCCGCAACGTGGTGGATTTTCCGCAGCCGGAAGGCCCGACCAGCACGAGAAACTCGCCGTCCTCGATATGCAGGTTGAAATCGTGGACCGCCGCCCTGTCCTCGCCTTTGTAATATTTATATACCTGCTTGAACACCACATTGCCCATGATGCGTAACCCCTCCGGCCCTTTAATGATTTGTGAATTCAATTTATATATATGAAATTATAAACGTTTACATTGGAAAAGAATAGCTTTTTATTTCGTTATCGAGGATTTTTTTAGCATATGTGAAAAATATTTGTTGACTTGAAAGGAACGCGTGCTACAATTTAAGGAAAGAAGTTCCTGTACATCGTCGAATTTGCGTCCTTTTTAATGGGTGGAAGCGCTTCATATGAAAGTTGTTCGGGAGGGGTTTTTTTGACAAGTGCTCGATTGAAGTTTCCCGGTGTGATTGCCATTCTGCTTGCTGCAATGGTCGTATTATCAGCCTGTATGGGCGGTTCCGCTCCAAACGGCAGTCAAAGCCCCAGCTTCAGTCCCGGTTCCGGTCCGGATGCCACCGTCACTTCGGACAATCCGATTCCTCAGGGCTTTGAGGACAAGGATCCCGTAGAGCTCAACATTCATGTCTGGTATACCAGCCCGAGCATACAGGCGACGATCGATTTGTTTCAACAAACGTATCCCTGGATTACGGTTAAGCTTAACAAATCCATCTCCGGTGCGATTATCAATAACATTATCGCGGGCGAGAAGTCGGATATCGTCTTTCTCGATGCCGGATTGTCCCAATGGATCGCAGGCGGCAACGACCTGCTGGAGGAACTGACGCCCTATATCGAGAAGGATGAACGTATCCGGAACGCGAAGCTGCCGGAAGGATACATGGATATGTTCAAACTCGGAGACAAACAGTACACGATGCCTTTTACGGATATTCCGATGTGGATCGTCATCAATAAAGACATGTTGAGTGATTACGGTCAGGAGATGCCTCCTCTTGACTGGACCTACGACGACATGCTCGCGCTGGCGAAGGTCGTGGCGGACCCGAGCGCCAACATTTGGGGCATGTATGGGACCAGTTGGTTAACCGACATTATGACTGTCGCCAATGGCAGCGCGGCCAACTTCCGATTAATGGGCAAAGACCATCTGGAAAGCGTGGCCGATACACCCGAAGTGCTGGCAGATTTGCAATGGCTGCAAGATCTGACCTTGAAATGGAACGTAGTGCCTACGGAAGAGCAGGCGGATGAGAACGGTATTCCCGGCGACACGAGCGCGGCGTTTATCAAAGGCAACATCCTCATGGCCGCTGTAGCGGACTGGGATTTGCAAAGGTTGATTACACGGGCGGAATTCGACTGGGACGTCCTTCCTTTCCCGGTCGGCAGACAAAAGCAAGTGACGATGCACCAGGTTGGCCCGATGGCGATGACGAAAGCGTCGGTGAATAAAGAAGAAGCATTCCTGTTTATGAGCTTCCTGTTCAGCGAAGAAGCGCAAAAAGTGATGATCGAGAACGGCTCCGCCGCCTGGGTGCTGAGTCCTGAACTGGATGCCTATTACGATCAAGTAGAAATTTGGGGAGACAAAAACCGGGAAGTCGTCAAGATGAGCGCCAAGATGGGACACTATACGAGCGACTCCCTCGTGATGAATCTCAGGGACTATCAAGACAGCGTCTTTGCCAGAATCGATGTCATCATGAGGAATGGCGGCAACTTCAGCGAGGTCATTCCGTACGTGGAGGAATACAACCGAAAGATTGCGGAAATTCGGAAAGAAATCGGATTTTAGATTTTAATATGATCTGCGGAGAGGAATATGAAGATTGAATAACAAACTGAATCGGTACGGAACAGAAACAATCCCTTTTTCCGCAGCGGTACCTTCGGATTCCCTGCTTTTCGTCTCCGGACAAGGCGGATTCGATCCCGATTATGAGGGCAATGATGATGGCGATATCGAAAGTCAAACCGAGCGAACGATTCTGAATATCGCCAACATCCTGTCGCAATCCGGATTGACTCTGGCCGATATATTGAAGGCGAATGTGTATTTGACCGACCGGAAAAATTACGAGGTATTCAATCAAGTGTACGCCCGGCTCTTTCCTCGGCCCTTCCCGGCTCGGACACTGATCTATTGTGAGCTTAACTTCGGATTGCTGGTAGAAATCGATGTGATTGCCCGCCGGCGGAGTCCCCAAACGCTGGCGGAGGAATCGAGCGGAACTGCAACATAAAGGTTCTGAAATTATGGCGTGTGTATGGTGGGGGGCTGACGCTTCACTCCGCCAAACCGTGCCGGTGCGCGTAGATCGCCGCCTGAGTGCGGTCCTCGACGCCCAGTTTGCCGAACAGGTTCGTCAAATGGTACTTCACCGTCTTGATCCCGATGAACAGCTCATCCGCCACTTCCTGGTTGGACTTGCCCTGGGCAATCAACTGCAGCACTTCCATTTCCCGTTCCGTCAATTCCTCGTGCGGCAGCGCGGTCGTCTGCGCCGGGCGGCGGAAGCGATTCATCATCTTGGAGGCGACCTGGGATTCCAGCACCGACTGTCCTCTGGCAGCCGCGCGGATCGCATCGGCGATCTCCGAAGCGCGCGAAGTTTTCAGCAGATAGCTGAACGCGCCAGCCTCGATAACCGGGTACATCTTCTCATCGTCCAGGAAGCTGGTCAGCACGATGACGCGACAATCCGGCATCTCTTCCATGATCCGGCGCGTCGTCTCGATGCCGTCCATCCCTTCCATGACCAGGTCCATCAGCACGACGTCGGGCTTGTACTCCCGCGCGAATCGCAAGCCGTCCATGCCGTTGCCGGCCTCTCCGACCACCTCGATGCCTTCTTCCGTCCCGAGCACTGCCGCAAGACCGATCCGGACCATTTCGTGATCGTCCACAAGCAGCACCCGTGCTACATTATCCTCTTTCACCGACGATTCCTCCATCCGTCATCAATGGCACCCGTATTTCGATGCGCGTTCCTTTGCCGGGAGCGCTCAACACCTGGAACGAGCCGCCTAGCTCGTTCACCCGCTCCTCCATATTCAACATGCCGTAGGAAGCCTGCTTCCTGTCTTCCGGGTCGAAGCCGACCCCGTTGTCCCGGATTCCGAGCCGCACGGCGTCTCCGCGGCGCTGAAGCTCGATGCCCATCTTGGTTGCCCGGGCATGGCGCAGCGTGTTCGATAGCGCCTCCTGCACGATCCGGAACAGATGATTCTCCATCCCCTTGTTCAACGGCAGATCTTCATCCATGTCCAGCGAGATGTCGACCGGCACTTTGGCTTTCATCTCTTGCACCAAATCGGGAATCGCCTGCGCCAGCCGCTTGCCTTCCAGATGGATCGGACGCAGATGCAGCAGCAAAGCCCGCATCTCGGATTGCGCGGCGGAGGACATCTCCTCGATCAATTCGATCTGTCGCTTGGCCCGCTCGAAATCCTGTTCCAGCGTCCGGCTGACCGCCGTCGCCGTCATCGAGATGGCGAACAGCTGTTGGCTGACGGCATCGTGCAGCTCGCGAGCAAGCCGTTGGCGCTCCTCTACGACCGCACTCATCTTGGCTTTCGCCTCCAGCTCCGTATTATTGCTCGAGAGCCGCTGCAGCGTGCTGACTTGTTCTTCCCACTTGCGGCTCAGCTTGCCCAGCTGTTCGCCGAGGCGCCCAATCTCGTCATTGCCCAGCGGAGGCAGCGGCGCGCTAGGGTTCCCTTTCTCGAGCAGCATCATCGTTTCACTCAGAAGACGCAGCCGGTGGCGAATCGGGTACCCGCGCAGAAACCCGAATGCGGCCCCTCCTACCGTCAACACGCCGATCGTGGTCAGAGTGAACGGCACAAGCGATCCCCAATCATCGACTTCGCCGGCTAATCCGTATCGCATCAGCAAATAAATAATGAGCGCTCCGATGCACAGGGAGTATAGGACGGATTCCCCCATCTGACGCCATACCATATTGGCGACTTTGCGCGATTCCATCCGCTAGTCTCCCTTCCCCGCTACACCGTGCGTATTTTAATATCTCCTACGAGATAGAACAATTGCAGTTTCACCCGATATTCCCGCCGTTCGTAATCGGGCGACTGCCACGAAAGCCGATGCATCATCCCGCCGTCCTTCGACTGCCCGAATCCGACTTGGCCGACCAGCACGGATGCTTCGATCTGCAAGCCGTAATCTTCCGGAATCGTCAAGTCGACATCCCCGACCAAGCCCTGCAGCACGATTACGGTCTCCTTCTCCTCGGGCATGGCCAGCGACAGATCCAGCCGAATTTCTCCGATCGCTTGCCAGAAACTCATCGATTTGAGTACCCAGGATTGCTCGTCCAGCCGCATGTTCAGGAACAGGCGGTGGGCGTTGTTGCGATGATGTCCCGAGGCGTGGTGCGGCCGGGAACGGAAATAATACAGGCCGAGCGAGAACAACACGATCAGCGCGAAGATGGCGAATTGATTGAGGATCAGCACGAGCGTGCAGATCGCGATCAACACGACCGCCCAGCGCGAACGATCCAGGCGAAAACGAACGAAGCCGATATACAGCAGAATCGCGGCGTTCACCGTGGCGTATCCGAGAAGACCGCCCAGCGCAAGGTATAGTCCGGCCGCGACGAACAAGAGCACATGACCCGACAGCTTCATGACCGGACGCCTCCTTCCCGCTTCTGCGCTTCCGGTTTTACGTCGAAAGCCATAACGGAAGAGGTCCGTTATGGCAATCTGACACACATTCTCACATTTTAACATACAAGCGTTTCGCGGAAAATGTCGATTTTCGATTATTCCGCATCAGGTGCCGAAGACGGGGCAGGGGAGATGCGGCTCTTCAGCGCGGCGAGCTCCTGGTCGACCCGCAGCGACTTCTCCGGGTCCAGCCGGGATACTTGGCTGCCGCCGTAGAGCGGCGAGCTCGGGATGCGAGCCACGTCGGCTTCCGCTTCCATCTGCAGGATCTTCTCTTCCATCCGATTGAAGCCGGAAGCGGCGTTGCCGCTCTCGATCGTGTGCAGCGTGCTGACTTGCGCCATCTGCTTGCGGGCTTTCGCCATCTGGGCACGAGCGGCAAGCTCATTGCGCTTGTTGCGCAGCTTGTAGAACTCTTCCTTCATCTCATGCAGCTGCGCAGTCAGCTCGGACACTTGCGCGCTGGCTTGTGCATGATGGCCGGCCAGGTCGGCGACTTGCTGATCGTATTGCACTTTCTCTTCCAGCAGCTTGCGGGCCAGCAGCTCATTGCCGCTGCGCAGCGCTTGCTCGGCTTGCGACTCGCGATCGTAAGCGATGCGGGACGCTTCGTCCAGACGATGCTTCATCCGGCGCTCCGCAGCCATTTGACGTGCGACCGTTACTTCCGCGTCGCGGATTTCCACTTCCATGTCGCGCAGATACTGGTTCAGCATCACGATCGGATCTTCCATTTTGTCCAGCAAATCGTGAATCGACGCCTTCGTCATGTCTTTCATCCGTTGAAATACACCCATCGTTTATTCTCCTTTCGAGCTCTGCTCGATCTGATTGATTTTGGCTCTCAGCTCTTCGATTTCCCGCTTTAACGCCTTCTTCTCGATGTCTTCCATCATGGCATCGAGTCCGTGATTCGTCGGTGCGGCAGAGCTTTGCGTTGCCTGCGGCGCCGGGCGGGGCTGTTGCGGCGGCGGAGCCTGTGGCACGCTGCCGGCTCCCGGCCATTGCGGCTGATGCTGATTGCCCTGCGGCCAACCATAGTAGGGCCGTTCCGCGCCGGCTCCAGGCCACGGTCCCGGTCCGTATCCGATATGATCTTCGCGGGGAATGACGAATCCCGCGATGATATACACCAGGATGACCGATCCTGCGGAGAACACGGCTACGACGATCAGCAGAATCCGCAATAGCGTGGCATCGACGCCCAGAAAGTCCGCCAGGCCGCCGCAGACGCCGAATATTTTCCGATCCCGCGACGAACGATACAATTTACGCATGAACGCTGGTCCCTCCTTGCTATTTTCCTTGTTGCAGCTTGTGCTTCAGATGCTGAAGCTCCTGTTCGATCGTCTCTTGAAGGACGGTGCCAACCCGCAGCGCAGACTCCTGGCCGATTCGCCGCAATTCGCGCAAGCTGCGCGCTTCCAGCTCGTAGTCGGTCATGCGGTCGTCCAGCTTGCGGAACATGCTGGACGGATCGTCCGTGCCCGGGCCGAACCGGGCGTTCAAGCGCTGCTGCAATCGCAGCGACTCCATGCGGGCTACGTAAAATTGGCGGCGGTCGTACACGGTGCGATACTCGCTGCGCAATTCAAGCAGCAGCTGCTCCAATTCGTTCAGTTCCTGCCGGCTCTGCTCATACAGCCCGGCGTAGCGGTTGGAACGCTCTTCGTGCACGACCTTGTCCTGCAACGCAAGCTTGGCGGCGTGCTCTTCTCCGGCCTTCAAGGCCGTAATCGCCTGTTCCTCCCGCCGGTTGACCCACTGCTCGGCGTCCTTCCATTGCCGATACAGGCTGTCCGTATGCGCGGCGTATTGCCGCTGCAGTTGCTCGCTCTGAATGATTTCCTGGTGCGTCGACCACAAGAATTGATCGATCACGCGGACGGGATCTTCCGATTTCTCCAGCCGGTCGTTCAGCGTCGCCACCGTCATGTCCCGCACTCTTCTCATTACACTCATGCTCGTTCCTCCATTTCCGGCTTTCTATATCTGCATCCGATTGCTTCGTCCGATTATATTCCGGCGCCCGGTCTGCGGCGAATCATCGTTACGCCGAAGGCGATCAGGGCGATCGCTGCGACCCATACGAACAGGAAGCTCAATTTGCCGAGCAGCATGATGACGCCGATCGCGCCGAGCACACCGCCGAGAAACCGGCTGCCGTTGCGCCAAGCCATCACTCCGAGTCCGACGATCAGGAGCGGGATCAGCAGGCTGAAGAACCATCCGAGAATGCCTGTTTTCACCAAAATCACGAACACGCCGACGGCAATCAACAAGAGCGCAAGCCCATTACCTCTTTTCATGTCGTTCACCTCTCTTCGTTCATCTCACAATCTTATTGTAAACGGTAGTGCGATGATGCATAACGGACTCGCGGATGTTTTTGACCCTGGACCCAAGTCGGGGAGCGGGACGGTCTTAAGGGCTCTGCACGGTCCGTCTTGGAAATCTGCCCGGTCTGTTCCGGGCTTTGCTCGGTCCGTCCCGTCCGCTCTCCTCCTGCTCGCTTGGGCTTACTGCGCGATCCGACTCTTCAGCGCAGCCAGCTCCTGGTCGACTTGCAGCGACTTCTCCGGATCCAGTCGAACGCCGTGGCCGATGCCATAGATCGGTGTACTCGGGATGCGGGACACTTCGGCTTCCGCTTCCATCTGCAGGATCTTCTCCTCCATCCGGCTGAAGCCGGCGGCTGCGTTGCCGCTCTCGATCGCGTGAAGCGCGCTGACTTGCGCCACCTGCTTGCGGGCTTTCGCCATCTGGGCGCGGGCAGCCAGCTCGCTCTTCTTGCCCTGCATCGCATAGAACTCTTCCTTCATCTCTTGGAGCTGTGCGGTCAGTTCGGATACTTGCGCGCTAGCCTGCGCTTGATGGCCAGCCAGGTCAGCAGCTTGCTGATCGTATTGCACCTTCTCCGACAGAAGCCTGCGAGCCAGCAGCTCGTTGCCGCCGCGCAGCGCCTCTTCGGCTTGCGATTCGCGCGCTTGACCGATGCGGAACGCTTCGTCCAGGCGAAGCTTCATCCGACGTTCCGCCGCCATCTGCCGCGCGACCGTCACTTCCGCATCGCGGATCTCCTCCGCCATGTCGCGCAGATACTGGTTCAGCATCGCGATCGGATCTTCCATCTTGTCCAGCAAATCGTGAATCGACGCTTTCGTCATGTCTTTCATCCGTTTGAATACGCCCATCGTTTGCTCTCCCTCCAACGTCTCTTTGTTTGGTTTCAACTCACAATCTCATTGTAAAGGCCGGCGCGCGTTCGCATAACGGACTCGCGATTGTTTTTGCACCTGGACTGAAGTCAGGGTGCCAGGCGGTCTTGAGGCGCTGTCCGGTCGGTCCCAGGATGTTGTCCGGTGTCCGCATATGCTTCCGGCCAGCAATATGGTTGACCTTTGCGTCTAATTCCCCCGACCGGCCACTGCCCCTATTAAGCGCAAAAAAACGGCTTGCCGCCATGATGGAGCGGACGGTGCCGTTTTCGTTATAAGATGTCTGCATGTATGCGTACCGAGCACAGTCCGGATGACAGGCGGTCGTTCCGCCCTGCGAATAGGAATTGGTCATCCCGTCTCATTAGCAAAATTACATCTGTTTGCTCCACTCGGCGACCCTGCGGCAGCTCTCTTCCTCGGAAATATCCTCGACGCGCGTCATGATCGACCATCGGACGCCGTACGGGTCCAATACGCTGCAATAGCGGTCTCCGGACACGAAGTTCGCAACCGGCTCTCTGACACTGGCGCCATTGGCGACAGCCAAGGCACAGGTGTGATCGACGTCCGGTACGTAGATTCCCAATGAATAGCACGCTGCGCCATCCCCCGGCGGCATGACCAGCTTATATGACGGATTGGCAGCACCCAGTTGCAAGTAGCCGTTGCCAAAATCCAAGTCCGCATGTACGATCATTTTGTTGCCTGCCGCGTCCATTTCGGTCACGCTTTTCGCCTTGGCCTGAAATACTGTTTCATAGAAAGCGATCGCTTCAGAAGGATCGCTAACCACGATAAAAGGCGTAATCGCCGTGTATCCGACAGGCGTCCCATTCCGCGTATATGTGCCAGTCTGTCCTTGACGTTCTTGATCTGTCATTTCGAGCCCTCCTTGTTTCAAATCGGATTGCATTCGCTGACATCATTATAAGTGCGTTTCCTTTGGATTGTATTGTATAAAAGCGACATTGCAACAATAAGATTAGGAGTTCGGCATGTTCAGCAAAATGAACAAAATTGAGGGATTGACAAAGAGCGGAACGTGCTGTAATTTATTGATCAATAAATAATCACTGAAGAAGGGAGATTGAATGCCCTTTGAGTCCTAAAGAAGAACTCGCGCTTAATCGGAAAGAGCAAATACTCAAAGCTGCCGCCGCGCTGTTCGCCAAAAATGGTTACTATAAGACGACCACCGCCGATGTTGCGAGAGAGGTCGGCGTGACGCAGCCGTACGTTTTTCATTTTTTCAAGACAAAAGAAGCTTTGTACTTGGCCGTGTTGGAACAAGCTTCGCAGCGCATCCATCATGCTTTCTCGGCGGTAGAAGCGCCGCCCGAGGAGCTTAAAGAGGCAATGGCCATGGCATTCGTCCATTTGCTTGACAGCCACCGCAACGAGATTCTGCTCGTGATGACAGCTTTCGCGACACCCGAACCGACGGTCAGGGAATACGTTCGCCAGGAGTTCGACCGCGTCTATGAACGGGTCAAGAGCCGATTCGACAACGCAGGACTGCCGAATGCCGGTGAGCGTGCAAGCGAGTTTATCGGCCAAGGGATGCTATGCGCACTGGCGGAAACGTTGAGTTTGCCGAAGTTGATGGTACATTGAGAGAGCGTAAGTGCAGTCAGCGTATATGGTGCTGACTGCATCAAGTAGGCGGGTTTGGCGGAACTGTCCGCGGTTATGGTACTGACTGCATCATGTCGGTGGACTTGGTGGAACTGTCCGCGGTTATGATGCTGTCTGTATCATGTCGTCGGGTTTGGCGGAACTGTCCGCTTATATGGTGCTGACTGCATCAAGTAGGCGGGTTTGGCGAAACAGTCCGCGGTTATGATGCTGTCTGCATCATGTCGGTGGGTTTGGCGGAACTGTCCGCGGTTATGGTGCTGACTGCATCATGTCGACGGGACGAATAGATTTTTTCGCTTGTTATTTATTTATTAATAAATAAATTGGAGTTGATCCTTTATGTTTACCGCTGCAAGAATTCGTTTGTTAGTCGTAACCTGTGCCGCGCTGTTCATGGCCATGCTCGATAATCTGGTGCTGGGCGTGGCGCTGCCTTCCATTCAGAAGTCGTTCGACGCGAGCATCTCCGACCTGCAATGGTTCATGAACGCCTACACGCTCGCCTTCGCCGTACTGCTCATCCCGTTCAGCATGCTGGGCGACCGCTTCGGACGCAAGCGGATGTTCCTGATCGGCGTCGCCGTCTTCACCTTAGGATCGGCGCTGTCCGGACTCAGCGACAGTTCGATCGAATTAATCCTGTCCCGCGCCTTGCAGGGCATCGGCGGTGCCGCGATCGTCCCGCTCAGCCTCACCCTTGTGAATGCGGCTTTCCCCGAGAAGATGCGGGCCGCGGCTTTCGGCATCTGGTCCGGCATCTCCGGCCTCGGCTTGTCGATCGGACCTTTGGTTGGCGGTCTGATCGTAGAAGGAGCGCCGTGGCAGCTCATTTTCTGGATTAACGTTCCGGTCGGCGCGCTGGCGATCCTGCTCGGATCGGCATGGCTGACGGAATCAAGGGGGGAGCGCAAGCCGATCGGCCCTGTCGGCATCGCGCTGATCATCACAGGCTTGTTCCTCGTCATCTTCGGACTGCAAAAAGGAAACAGCGAAGGCTGGGGCTCGCCGCTCGTCGTCGGCTCGCTCGCCATCGGCGCCCTCCTGCTCCTGCTCTTCTACCTTGTGGAACGCCGCCGTGCCCAACCGCTCGTCCGGTTCAACCTGTTCCGCACCGGCCGCTATGCCGCCTTTATCTTCACCGGCTTCTGGATGAATGCGGGCATCTTCGGCTCCATTTTCCTGCTCACGCTATTCCTGCAGCAAGGCCAAGGCTACACGGCGCTCGAAGCCGGCGTCCGCACGATGGCCTGGACCGGCTGCACGATGATCGCGGCACCGCTCGCCGGACTGGCCGTCGGCCGATTCGGCAATCGCGCGATCCTGTCACTCGGGCTCCTGCTGCAAGGGCTCGCCTTAGTCGGCTTCGGCATCCTCATTCTCCAGGCTGGCGTCGATTTCCCGTTCGGCTACCAAGCGCCGCTCATGATGCTGGCCGGCGCAGGTATGGGACTCAGTTTCACGCCGCTGGCTCACGGCGTCATGACTTCCGTGCCGGAGGCTTCATCCGGCGAGGCGAGCGGCGTCAGCAATGCGACCCGCGAGCTCGGCGGCGTATTCGGCATCGCGATCACGGGTCTTATCTTCGAATCGGGCAACGCGATCGCCTCTCCTGGCGATTTCGGCGATCACATTGTGCCGGCATTGCTCGCCGGTGCGGGCATGATTGCGCTCGGCCTCGTCAGCGTGCTTGTCTTCGCCGGGCCGTCGTCGAAGCGTAAGAAATCCGCAAACGCTGAAGAGGCTCCGGTCCTGACCGCTCGCGAGCCGGGTTAATCGGCGATGCGCATATAAATGAAAGCTGCTCCCCAAATTGCGCAGCACCCGATCGATGCGCAACTTTAAGGAGCAGCAATTGGAACCTAGAAGCCGATGCCTGCCCCGCCGTCGATTCGCAGATCGACGCCCGTTACGAACGCCGCCGCGGACGAGTCCATAGGTCAATTTATGACCTTTGGAACAACCCCGCTGACGCGCAAGCTATATGCGGTTACGGCTTCTCACGGATTTAAGCTCTTCGCCAGTCGGATCAGCACATCGGCGCGTTCCTTCGCGATGCTCTTGCCCGATTGCGCCTCTACTTGGTTGATGAATGCGCCAAACTGACCATGCGCAAGCTTCTGCTTCAACGCATTCTTAATGCCGTTAGCACCCGGCCCGGTCACGAAGTCATCCACCAATTGAGCCAGATTGTCGGTACTGGCCTGAATCGCGTACGTTACGGACGCAGTCGCGGCGTTGCCGGCGGCATCTTGCACGCTGGCGGTAACCGTATGATCGCCCAGGCCCAATTCGTAGCCGAATGCATCCACCAGCAGCGTCGTACAAGGATTGTATACGACCCCCGAGACGGTATCGGATGCGGCGCAGCCGATCTGCACTTTCTGATCGACGGTGTAAACCGGCTGGCTGTTGATCCTGATCTCCGGCGCCGTCCGGTCGATGCGAACGGTCAGCGTGCCCGGTTGCTCGATATTGTCCGCATGATCGATGGAGCGATACTGCAGCATATGCACGCCATCCTCAGCCAACACGATCGGAGCGGCGTAGAGCTGCCAATTCACGCCGTCATCCATGCTGTATTCCGTCGCCTTCACCCCAGCCCCCTCGTCGGAAGCCGTAAGCTGAACGACTGCCTCCGATACGAACCAGCCGTTATTTTGCGTGCCTGCTACCGCAGCCGTCGTTACCGGGGGCGCAAAGTCCGGCAGATCCTTCACGATTACGGCATTGCTGCCCGTGCTCTCGTTATGCAGACGATCTACGGCGGTAACGACATAAGTATATTCTTCTCCTGCCGCCGTATCCCGGTCTACATACCGCTGAACTTGCCCTTCTTGCTTGCGGACCGTGCCCACGATCTTCGTCGCGTCCTGCAGACTTCCCGCTTCAGCCCCTGCAAACCGGTACACGACATAGTAAGCAGCATCCGAATCGCTCGCGTTCCAAGTCAGTTCGATCCCCGCCGCTTTGCGTACGGCATTCGCCAACATTGGCGCTGCGGGGGCCGTATGGTCGAGCCAGGGCATCGCCGGAATCAAGGCCGGATAGCGGTACAAATCGTTCTTCAACCGGTCCGTGAACCCGAGCGGGTTCGCGGGCAGCCATACGGCGCTGAAGAAGGTGCTGCCCCTAATGTTGTTGAAATTGCGGTTGTAGGCGATTTGATTGGGCATTTCGTCGGGATTGTCCCACGCCGGGTCCCCCGCGCCGATGCGATAAGCCGCATGACCGACATAGAGATGAACGTTCTTGCCTGCGGTCACGCCGCTCCACCATTCGGCCAGCTTGTCGTAAGCCGCTGCCGAATAGCCCATGTACCAATAAATTTGCGGCGTAATGTAGTCGATCCATTCCTCTTCGACCCAAATCTTCGAGTCGGCGAAGATGTCATTATAGCTGCTTAGACCGTTCGTATCGGAACCTTGCGGGTCTTGCGACTTGTTTTTCCAGATGCCGAAAGGGCTGATTCCGAATTTGACGTAGCTTTTCCGACTCTTGATCTCTTCCGAAACTCTCCGCACGAACGTATTGACGTTGTTGCGCCTCCAATCCGCCTTGCTTGCGAAGCCTGCGCCGTATTGTTCATACGTTGCCTGATCAGGGAAGTCGACGCCGCTCACCGGGTAGGGATAGAAGTAATCGTCGAAATGCACCGCGTCGATATCGTACTGGTCCACGACTTCCATAATCCCGTCGATAATAAATTGCATCGCCTCGGGATTGCCCGGATCGAAGTACAGTTTCCCGCCGTACGACACGACCCAATCCGGGTGCAGGCGCGCAGGATGATCCGGCGTCAATTGATCGATGTCGTTGTCCAGGCTGATGCGGTATGGATTAAACCAGGCATGGAATTCCAGATTGCGCTTGTGCGTCTCCTCAAGCATGAACGCCAGCGGATTATAGCCCGGGTCTTGACCCTGAACGCCTGTCAGCCACTTGGACCAAGGTCCGAATTGCGACGGATAGAAGGCGTCGGCTGTCGGTTTCACTTGCACGACGACCGCATTCATGCCTGCATCCTGCAGTTGATCCAGCAGTACAGTGAAATCGCTCTTCTGCTGATCCGGATTCGTTACGCCTTTCGCCGGCCAATCGACATTGTCGACGGTCGCGATCCAGGCTGCGCGGAGTTCCGTCTTCGGAATCGCAGCCATCTTATTCACCACCATGTAAATGCTGTCTTGTTCGCCTTCGAATTTGGCCGTGATTCGGGTCGCCCCCATCGCAAGCGCCGCAATGCGTCCATCCGCGTCCACGGTTGCTACTCCCGGATTGCTGCTGGTGTACGTGACGCCACTCGATACCTTAACAGGGTTCTCTATCCACGTATACGTTCCGAATACTTCCGTACGCTCGGTGTCCCCGATCGTCATGGCGCTCGGACCCGACAGCTTGATGCTCTGCAGCACCGGAATCGGCTCCTTCACTGTCAACGTATAGGCTGCTGAGACGCCCGCGTAGCCAATCGTGATCGTTGCCGTTCCGTTGTTCTGAGCTGTCACATGCCCGCCCGCATCGACAGCCGCGATGTCCGGAGCGCTGCTCTGGAACGTGGCCCCGGTGAGTACGGCGACGGGTTCGGGCAACCCTGCATAGGCCGCATATACGCGAATTTGATTCGTTGTTCCCCGCTCCAATACAGCCGAAGAGGCGTATTCAAGCTTCTCGGGAACAGGAGCGTTCTCCGTTACGGTCAAGACGTACGATGCCTGCGGAGCCGTGCCGTAAGCAGCGGTGATCGTCGCAGTACCCGGCTGATGCGCTTGTACCGTGCCGGAGGAATCGATCGTCGCGACTTCCGGGTTGCCGCTTTCGAATACAACCCCGCTCGTTACCTGAACGGGTTCGGATGCATTCGCATAAGTCGCGAATACTTGCGCCTGTTTCGCATCTCCGACTTGTAGCGGCGGAAGATCCAGAATATCTAACCCATATACGGTTGAATTCGTATAAAATGCGCTTAAACGATCGAAGTAGAGCGACCCGCTGTTTTTCTTGACGGCGTTCGTCTCCGCGATATAGATCTGGGTCAGTCTAATCGGCGCGACTGCCGTGCTTGGTATCGCGGCGGTCACATACTTCCAGCTTCCATTCAGATCGTATCCGGCAGAAGGCGACAAATCAATCGCGGTCTTGCTGCCTGCCGCATCCTGAATTTGAGCGCGAAGCCAATGGGTGTTCCCTTCGCTATACACCCATACGCCAATCTTGATCGGATTGCCCGGAATCGTTCGCCCAGCACCGCCGCCGGATCTTTGAAGTTCACGTAAGCGGCCGAAGTCCCGCCCATGTCCGTAAAGTCGTAGGCTAATTTGGTCGCGTGATAGCCGTATCGGATCGTCTCCGGCCTGCTGACGAGTCCAATGCTTGCCGATTTCGCAGAGACGGAAGATGCGGCCAGCGAGCCCGTCTGTTCGAAATCATCTACAATCGCTGCAGCAGGGGACGCCGCCGCGTTCAGTTCCATCCCTCCTTCAGCACCTATAAGAGTTGAAGCGCTTCCAATTCCGGCCATAAACAAGCTGGACATCAACATGAACACCAAGCCCATCAGGACGGGGTGACGCAGTTTGCCGATCGACTTCATTCTCATTCCGTTAGTCTCCTCCAATTCGTTGGGTATGATGGCCTCGAAAATTAATTTACTAAATTTTATTCTTTTTTGATATAGGTAATTCGAAATATTATTTCATCGACTGCAATCGACAAAGCGACCGGCTTCTAGAACCCGACTGTAGTCAGTATATTGATGCCGGCGCTCAGAGCAAGCGGTAACCAACAAATCTGGTTCGAAGGACCGAATTGCGTCGTGACCTGAGCACTGGGCTACTTGAGTGAGCTCGTCGGACCCATTTATGGTAAACTAAGAATCATCGAATACGTGACAAAAAGGATTGGACGCAGATGAAATCGTTAGTACTCGCCGAGAAGCCGAGCGTGGCCAGGGAACTGGCGCGCGTACTTGGCGCAACGGGCAAGCAGAAAAGTTGGTTCGAAGGACCGAAGCATGTCGTAACCTGGGCACTCGGCCATCTCGTCGAACTGGCTGAACCCGAAGATTACGATCCGAAATACAAGACGTGGCGGCTGGAAGATCTGCCGATCGTTCCGCCGAAGATGAACTTGAAGGTCATCCGCGAAACGTCGCACCAATTCAAAGCGATCGCCGGGCTTTGCAAGCGCGGCGACATCGGCGAGCTGATCATCGCCACCGATGCCGGTCGAGAGGGCGAGCTCGTGGCCCGCTGGATCATGAAACTCGCCCAGTGGCGCAAGCCGTTCAAGCGGCTGTGGATCTCGTCGCAGACGGATGCAGCCATCCGCGAAGGGTTCGCCAAGCTGCGGCCGGGACGCGAATACGATCGCCTGTATGCTTCGGCCGTGTGCCGGGCGGAAGCCGATTGGCTAATCGGGCTCAACGTGACCCGCGCGCTGACGAGCAAATACAACGCGCAGCTCGCGGCCGGGCGGGTGCAGACACCGACGTTGGCCATGCTGATGGACCGCGACCACGAAATCGCGTCATTCCGCTCGGTACCGTACTGGACGGTTCATGCCGATTTCAACGGCATCACGGCGCTGTGGCGCAAGGACGACAAGCACGACGGAAGACTTTACGAAGAAACGGAAGCCCTAGCACTGGCAAAGTCGGCAATGAGCCGCCCCGCCGTCGTCGACAGTATCCGCCGCACGGAACGTACGGAGCTGCAGCCGCTCGCCTACGACTTGACCGAATTGCAGCGCGATGCCAACAAGCGGCTCGGGTTCTCGGCCAAACAAACCTCCAACGTGCTGCAGCGTCTATATGAGCAGCATAAGCTGGTCACCTATCCGCGTACGGATTCGCGCTATTTGACCTCGGACATGGCGCCTACGTTCAAGTCGCGGCTCGATTGCATCGCGGTCGGACCGTATGCGGAGCTCGTCAAGCCGCTCCTGCGCAAGCCGCTGAATATCACAAAGCGATTCGTCGACAACGCCAAAGTTACCGACCATCATGCGATTATCCCCACCGAGCAGGTCGTTCACCTCGGCACGCTGTCTCCGGAGGAACGCCGGCTGTACGATTTGATCGTCCGCCGATTTATCGCTTTGTTCTATAGTCCTTGCCGGTACGACGAGACGAGCTTGGTGATCCGGACCGGAGAAGACAGGTATTACGCAAAAGGGTTCGTTCCGAAGGAGGCCGGCTGGAAGCAAGTGTACGGGGCCGGAGATCGGTTGGGCGCGGAAATGGACGAGGATGAGGACGACGGCGATTCGGAAAATGGGCAGACCGCCGCGCGGCATGCAGAGGCGCATATGCGTACGCAGGCATTGCCGGAGCTCAAGCCCGGCCAGCCATTGAAAGCTTCAAACGCCCGAAGCGCATCGCATCAGACGAAACCGCCTTCTCCCTACACGGAATCTTCGCTGCTCGCGAAGATGGCGAAACACGGGCTTGGCACGCCGGCGACCCGGGCCGATATCATCGAGAAGCTGCTCGGAACCGATACGATCGAACGGCGGCAGAACCGCCTGATGCCGACCGGCAAGGGCAAGCAGTTGATCGAGCTGGTCGCGGACGACCTCAGGTCGACGGAGCTGACGGCCAAGTGGGAGCAGGAACTGGAGAGAATCGCCAAGGGCCAGGGGGATGCGAGGGCGTTTCTAACCGGCATCCGCGCGCAGACATCGCGCTTCGTCTCGCAAGTCATCGCCAGCGACAAAGCCTATAAGCCGCACAATATCACCCATTCCAAGTGTCCGGAGTGCGGCAAGAACCTGCTCGAAACGAAGGGCAAGCGCGGGCGTATGCTCGTCTGTCCCGACCGGGACTGCGGCTTCCGCAAGGCGACAGACCCGCAGCTCACGAACCGCCGTTGTCCGCAGTGCCACAAGAAGATGGAAATCCACGACGGCAAAGCCGGCAAGTACTTCCAATGCCGACCTTGCAATTTCGTCGAGAAGCTTGAGGCAAGCGGCGGGGGAGCGGGCATCAAGGGCGGCAAAGCCGGGCGCCGGGAACAAGCCCGGCTCGTAGAGCAATTCAGCGACAACGTGTCGCTCGGTTCGAGCCTTGGCGATGCGCTCAAAGCGGCGCTGGACAAGCAGGATTCTTCCGACTGAACACGATGTTTTTATAAGTCGCTTACTAATATGAGGAGGTCCGTCACGGCCATGTTCTTCTAAGAAAGCGACCTCCGGTAGACGCTGCGGCCGCCAACCATCGTCCATTGGACTTCATAGCGGTCATCCAGCAGCACCAGGTCGGCGTCCGCGCCCGGCGCGATCCGGCCTTTATGCCGCAAGCCAAGGATGTCGGCTGGCGTTCGGCTGGCCATCGCAATCGCATCTTGCAGCGGGACGCCGAGCTCGACCGTATTACGCAACGCTTCGTTCATCGTGACGGTGCTGGAGGCGAGCGTGCCGTCGCTTAATCTCGCAATGCCGTCCCGCACCTTCACGTTGTGTCCGCCAAAACGATACTCCCCATCGCCAAGTCCCATCGCCTGAAGCGCGTCTGTAATGAGAACGACCCCCTCGGCGCCTTTGACCCGGTGCAGCAAGCGCACGATCGCCGGGTGCAGATGCACGTTGTCGACGATCGCCTGCACGCTGACTTGCCGTTCCTCCATCGCGGCGACGACGATGCCCGGGTCGCGATGGTGGATCGGGCGCATTCCGTTGAAGCAATGCGTAATATGACTCGCACCTCGCTTGAATGCTTCTTTCGCCTCTTCATAGCTCGCATCCGAATGCGCGATCGACGCGATGATATCCCGTTCGCTCAGGAACGCAACCAGTTCCATTCCGCCGGGCAACTCGGGAGCGACGGTCACCATCTTCAGGAGCAGCCCCGCTCTTTCGATGATCGCTGCCATTTCCGCCAAATCCGGATGCCGGAGGAACGTCTCGTTCTGCATTCCTTTGCGCTTGACGTTCAAATAGGGGCCTTCCGCATGGATCCCGACGATCGATGCGCCTTCCTCGCTGCCCGCTGTTTTCTTCACGTTATCGATCATAGCCAACAGATCGACCAAGCTGGAACTGACGGACGTGGCGAGGAAGGACGTGCATCCGGTTGCCGCGCATGCTTTGGACACTTCCTGGATGCTCTCGGTCGTGCCGTCCATCATGTCGAACCCGTTCGCCCCGTGTATATGGACATCGATCATGCCGGGGATGAGCATCATCCCTACGGCATCCAACCTTTTCACACCCGCCCCCGCAGCCGCAGAGCCTTCAGACAAGATTTCGACGATTCGGCCCCGCTCAACGCGGACAGCCCCATTTTCGATCCATCCCGATTCAGCCGCGATACGCGCATTGACGATCCACGTTGACTCCACAGGCAAGCATCTCCCGTCCATAAAATTCAGCATTAGTATACTTGAGTGCGCACGGGAAGTACATCGCGACTCCGAAACTCCCGAAATGGCGAACGGCGCCTCATTGATGCATGTTTTGCGCGGGGACCGGGAAATATAACCTTATCTGTGAAAAATCCGGTGAAACGAGGGATCGCCATGAAAAAACTTTGGCTTGTGCTGATGCTTGTCTTTTTGTCCTGTTGCGGCTGCACGATGACCCGGAACAACGAGTCGCTGCCCAGCCCCCGCGCAAATCAAGTGCATCCGTACGCAACTCCGCATGATGGCCCGTTAGCCAATTCGCGTGCGAACCCGATTCAGCAGAAAGCAACTAAGCGAAACCAAACGGCCACTACTACCCGTACACCCGATCTTCAAGACGGGCCGGAGAGGCAGGTCCGCCAGCCTCATCCGCTCACGCTGTCGGATTTGCGCGCCAAGTACAGAAGCACCTTTATGCTGAACGGCTCTTCGTCCAAACGCGAGATTGCCCTGACTTTCGACGATGCGCCTGACGACAACTTTACGCCGAAAGTATTGGACGTGTTGAAAAAGGAAGGCGTGCGGGCAACGTTCTTTGTCGTAGGCAACCGGGTGCAAGCGCATCCCGAGATCGTGCGGCGGATGGTCCGGGAAGGCCATGTCGTCGGCAACCATTCCTGGAATCACGCGAACCTGCCCAAGCTGGGCGATGCCGAATTCCGGGACCAAATCCTTCGTACGGATCAGGTCATCGAATCGTTGACCGGATACCGGCCTACCTTCGTCAGACCGCCTTATGGGAATATCGATGAGAACCAGATTCAGTGGCTGGCGAGCCAACATAAAGTCATCGTCAATTGGGACATCGACTCTTTGGACTGGAAAGGGCTTAACGCGGAGCAGGTCAAGACGAACGTGCTGGCACATGCGCATCCCGGGGCCATTATCCTGCAGCACTCCGCCGGCGGTACGGGCGAAGACTTGACCGGCACGGTGCAGGCGCTGCCCGACATCATCAAGAAGTTGCGGAGCGACGGCGTCAAGCTCGTTACCGTGCCGGAATTGCTGGACATGCAGAACGGCCGATGAAGGTCAATCGCTGACGAATACAGCGGGGCAGGTGCAAATGGTGCGAACGGCATCATTGGGGGGATGACGGCGGGGCAACGAGCACGAATGGTACGGACAGCATCATTGGGGCGAAGTTGGTCATCTTGACAAGGCGCCCTTGCCGCTGACGGCAAGGGCGCCCTTCGTTTTCCACCGATCATTGGCGTTAATTTACCACTCCGCTACGCTGCCATCTTGATGCCGCCACAGCGGATTTTTCCAATCGTGGCCGACTTCCGCCATCTTGCGCACGTGATCTTCGTCGATCTCGATGCCGAGCCCCGGGCCGTCCGGAATGGCGACAAAGCCATCCTGATAGGCGAATACGGACTTGTCGGTCACGTAGTCGAGCAGATCGTTGCCTTGGTTATAATGAATGCCCAGACTCTGCTCCTGAATAAACGCATTATGGCAGGTCGCATCTACCTGCAGGCAAGCCGCCAGGGCAATCGGGCCGAGCGGGCAATGGGGAGCCAGGGCAACGTCGTAGGCTTCCGCCATCGAGGCGATCTTCTTGCATTCCGTGATGCCGCCCGCATGGGAGACATCCGGCTGAATGATGTCCGCGTATCCGTCCGCCAGCAACTGCTTGAAATCCCACCGGGAAAACATCCGTTCGCCGGTCGCGATGGGAATGTGGCTCGCATTCGCAATCTCCCGCAGCGCCTCGTTGTTCTCCGGCAATACGGGCTCTTCCAGGAACATGGGGCGGAACGCCTCGAGTTCTTTCGCCAAAACTTTCGCCATCGGCTTATGGACGCGGCCATGGAAGTCGATGCCGATGCCGATATGCGGACCGGCGGCTTCTCTCACGGCGGCTACCCTTTCCAGCACTTGATCGATCTTCGCGTACGAATCGATATATTGCAATTCCTCCGTCGCATTCATCTTGATCGCCGTAAACCCCTGCGCCTGCGCGCGATTGGCAGCGTCTCCCACATCGGCAGGCCGGTCTCCTCCGATCCAGGAATACACTTTGATCCGCTGTCGGCAGGCTCCGCCCATCAGTTGATAGATCGGGGCTTGATAATATTTGCCCTTGATGTCCCACAACGCTTGATCGATGCCCGCGATGGCGCTCATCAGCACGGGACCGCCCCGATAGAAACCGCCTCTGTACATCGCCTGCCAATGATCCTCGATGGCGAGCGGGTCTTTGCCGATCAGATAGCCGCTTAATTCTTCGACCGCCGCTTTGACCGTAAGGGCTCTGCCCTCTACGATCGGCTCGCCCCAGCCCGTAATGCCCTCATCCGTCGAGATTTTCAGAAACAGCCACCTGGGCGGCACGACGAACAATTCCATGCCTGTGATTTTCATGATCCGCTTCCCCCCGCCTGTACGGCATTCATCATATCTTGAATATGGCCTTTCATCAGAATGCGAGCTTGCTCCGCCTGCCGCTCCTGGATGGCGATCGCAATCAGCCGATGATAGCCGGCCGCCTTCTCGCGCATCTGCGGCAGCTTGTCCGTCTCCCTCCTTCCCTGTGCCGACAAGTCGGCCACGACCGCCAGCATCCGGGCCAGCAGCGCGTTGCCGGCGCCATCCGCGATCTCCTGATGAAAGAGGACATCCGTCGCGAAGTGGTCTTCCCCCCGCTTCATCTGCTCCTCCATCCGATCCGCCAACTCGCGAATGGAGCGGGCTTGCGCGGCAGACGATCGCAGCGCACAGTACGCAGCCAATTCCGGCTCGATCGCCAGACGCGCTTCCAGCAGCTCCAGCAGCGACCGAGGCTCCATCCCGCGAATCGGCGCCACAGGATCCTCCAGCAACGTCGGATCGTTGCTGACGAATATCCCGCGGCCATGCTCGATGCTGACGACTCTGCGGCTCTCGAGCAAGCGCAGCGCTTCCCGGACGGCCGTCAGGCTGAGCTTGTATTCCGCCGCCATCTCCTGCATCGTCGGCAGACGGTCACCGGGCTTCCAATAGCCGCTGCGGATGCGCGTTTCCATCTGTTCCAGGATTTCTTCATGCGCCAATTTCTTCATGCTAGGTCATTGTCCTTCGTTCTACCAAAGATATGATCTTAATACTACAAAGATAATATCTTTAGGCTTGATTTGTCAACCAATGGACGATTCGGGAAGTCCTGACCCCTGTAAGTAACCATCGCCTCTTCCCTCTTACTATGTTCGTTTTATACTTCGATTGCGCGAATGCGGAGAAGGCAGTTGTTTCCCACGAATTTTATAGAATCTTAAGCAGACCGCCTGTACGGGAGGCAGGCTGAAAAATAAAATTGACAGGATCAGTTATTCTCATTATGATTAAACTGACCAGTCGGTATAAAATTAAAACAATGGAGGTTATGAATCATGAGCTTGACCTATGAAGCGAACATTTCCTTTACGCCTAATGAAGGCAGACGCGGAGAACGGGCATTATTGCAGGTCGAATACATCAATATCGGGACAAACGCCGTCATTGACAAGTCTGTCGTGCGTATTCCGGAATACGGGATTTACGACGTAATGAAGCGCGAAGAGGACGGCAAGTTCTCCTGGTCTTATCCGATTCCGTATGAGGCGCCCATTCGAACTTACGCGATTGAAGTGTATGCGATCGACACACAAGGAAACAACGGACCGGTCAAAATCGTCAGGTTCGCCGTTCATGCATAAAATTCATTCCTGCGCATGCACCTGGCGGGCTCGTCCGCCGCCAGGTGCATGCATTCTATTATCTTGGGTTCTTCTCCTGATGCTCGATCTTCTTCCTTGTTCCCAACCTCAGCCATGTCGTAAAATTGCGAACGCCGTCCTGCAGCCGAATGATTCGCGTACCGTGCGGGAAGTCCTCGCGTCGATACGTGTTCAACCCTGTAGCGCGGCCGTAACACAACCCAACACCATACCATTCTCCCCAATAATCGTTCAGATGGTCGTGCCCGCAGAAGGTCCCCTTGACGTCACCCTGTTCGAGCATCGCCGTAAGCAGACCCGAATTGATTTTGGGATAGCACACTTTCTCCAGCTTGCTGCCGCTGCATTCTCCCTCCATCCACATCTCTGCATACGAGGCGGCTAGCGGCGGGAGCAGAACTTTGAAAATCGGCTAGCGGCGAGCTTTGTGATATAATGGGCGCTATAAACGTTATCCAAAAGGAGACCGACCACATAGTGAGCAGGAATAAAATCGTTGATGCGGCTGTCAAGCTGTTCTCCGAGCTCGGTTATCACAGAACAAGCATGGACGACATCGCCAGGGAAGCGAACGTAGCCAAGGGCACGTTGTATTACCACTTCTCGGGCAAGGGCGAACTGTTCGAAACGATCGTTACCTACGGTTTTCAATTGCTGAGGGACAACATCGAACAGGTGCTTCAGGCAGACGAAGCTCCCGACCGGCAAATCAGGAAGATCGTTCACAAGCACGTGGAACTGTTCCTGCAATACAGTGAACTCGTCCATATTATTTCCAATGAACTGACGAACGGAATCGAGCCGGAAATATTGGAGCGGATCAACCGAATCAAGCAAAGCTATATCGACTTCCTGTCCGGCATCATACGCCAAGGATATGAAGACGGCGCCCTGCATAAGATGAATGCGGACCTGGCTGCCGCCGGCTTGATCGGCATGATCGAAAGCGCGAGCATGTACGCCGTTAAGCGGACAGAGACTTATTCCGCCGCCGAGCTGCACGACACGATCAATACCCTCGTGCTGCCCGCGCTTCTGAAATAGAGAAGCTGCCTGTCCGATCAGGCAGCTTCTCTGCTTGGCGGCGGCTAGCTGTTTGTCCATGCTGTGGTTACGATACTTTCTGACACGTAATTCCAGTACTGACTATTAATCCAAAGTAATTTTCAAACAAACGGGATATTTCGTGTCGATTCTCCCGTCCACCTTGACTTTCAGACCGTCTTCGTCTCGCATTAACGAAACAGGATGATCAAATCCCAACAGTTCCACTTTTTCGATATGGCCTTCAAAATGTTTGCTGCCTGCTTTCAACGCTTTGATGAGCACTTCATTGTTGTCCGGCCAGCTCATCACGTTGGCGTAGAGGCAAGGGGCTTTGTACGTAAAACGAATATCTTCGCTTGTAAACGCTGCTCTATTCACGTCCGTGAAAGCACCTTCCGGCACTTCTGTCGATCCTTCGCCATATGTCTTCCAATACGTCGTGTCGTATATCGACTCTCCATTAACTTCCAGCCAGTTCCCGATGCTGCGAAGCACTTCCGTTTCCTCCTCACAAATCGTGCCGTCCGATCGGGGGCCGACGTTCAGGAGCAGACAACCGTTTTTGCTGACAATATCGACCAGATCGCAGACGATGTCGACCGGATTTTTGAAATCGTTGCGGTTCGTGAAGCCCCAGGAATTTTTGGCGATGGCGGTATCGGTTTGCCATAGCCTGGGCCGGATGTCGCTCAACTGGCCCCGCTCGACATCGAAGATTGCCGTTCCGTAAGCAAACGCATCGTACTTGTAGTTAACCGCCACATCCGCGCCCCACTCCAGCGAGCGGTTATAGTAGTAAGCTGCGAATTTTTTGAGATACGGTTTAAAAGCCACGTTATGAACCCACCAATCGAACCAAACGATCTTCGGCTGATATTTATCGACCAGCTCGCACGAGCGGACAAGCCAATCCTCCAGATGCTCTCTCGTTGGCGGCGTCGAATAAATGTCATGCGTATCCCCGTGATTGCCCGAGGAATACATCGAATCGGCAAAACCGTAAGGCTCCTGGAACGTTATCTGTTGGATTCCGGAATCGAATCGTCTTCCGCCGCCGAAGAACCAATAATTTTCCGCACGGTGGCTTGAAGCTGCGAAGACCATGCCCTCTTTCTCGACCGCTGCCTTCAACTCTCCGACAATATCGCGCCCCGGCCCCATCCGGGCCGCGTTCCAATCCGACACTTCACTGTCGTACATCTGAAATCCGTCATGATGCTCGGCTACCGGCATCACATATTTGGCGCCGGCTGCTTGGAACAACGCGGCCCACTCATCCGCATCGAATTTCTCCGCTTTAAATTGCGGGATGAAATCCGCATAGCCAAAGTCTTTATGCGCTCCGTAAGTTTGAACATGGTGATCGTATTCCTTCGTTCCTTGCAAATACATGTTGCGCGGATACCACTCGCTGCCGAAAGCAGGCACGCTGTATACGCCCCAATGAATAAAGATGCCGAACTTCGCATTCCGGTACCACGCAGGTTCCGGATATTCGCGCAATGAAGCCCAATTATCCTTATAGACCCCTTGCTGAATTACGTCGTCAATCGTCTGCAAGTAACGTGCATGAATTTCTTTCACGAACCGCACCTCCGCCATAAGCCGTTTCATGGTCATTATAGCAACTGTAGCCGCCAATCAAAGGGTGTAAATGAACGAATATGTGGACGATATTAAGCCTATATGATATTTTCAGGACAGTGGCGACTTCCCGGTTTGGAGGCATATGAAATGAACGGCTTCGAGCACGTTACCATCCATAATTTAATGTGCAGATTTAACGTTTGCGCCCACGATTGGGGAGAAACCGACTGCATCTATGCATTCAACAAATTTTATTATTTTATCGAGGGCGAAGCTACGCTCATTATAGAAGGCGATGTCTTCACGCCTCGGCCCGGGGAACTGTTTCTGATACCCGCCCATACCAAGCATACCTATTCCCACAACCCGAATCGTCCGGTGTTGAAATACTGGTCGCACTTTCATCTTAATCTGGGTCGGGAACAGAAGCTTATCTATCGCCGGGAAACCGTCAAATGCACGATTCCGGAACAACAGATCGTACCGACATTCGAGGCGTTGGTGCACACGGATCTTGCCGCAAACCCGCTGGACGCGCTTACCGAAAAAATAACTTTGCTGCAAATATTGAAGCTTTTTTTGGAAAACGTTAATCTCGCCGCGATATTGCCTGCAAATACGGATGACTTCTCGAATAAAATCAACGCCTATATCCGAAACCATCTGCAAACCGAGATCACGTTGGTGGAGTTGGCCAACCTTGTTCATCTGCATCCGAACTACTTCATTAAATATTTCAAGAAGCACTTTAACGTTACACCCATTGAATACGTCAATGTGCTTCGGTTGCAGACCGCCTCCAAATTATTAACCCGTGACCCCTATCAGAGCATACAGCGGATCGCAGACGAAGTCGGGTTTAACGATTATCGCTATTTCTCCCGGCTGTTCAAAAAGAAATACGGTGTTTCCCCTTCCCAATACAGAGGGGTTTGAAGGTTTCGTCAAGTAACCAGCCCCTCCTCACGAATGCGGGGCGGCTGGTCACGATCATGTTAGGGGTACGATTCTGTCTTCACCTGCGCCGAACCGGGTAATCGCGAGTTCGTCTCTCGCGCAATTCAAGCTAATGTCGAATGCCGTTTCGCTAACCGTTCCTTTGACTTTGTTGGGACAATCATCGAAGTTCTTGTACGATACCGCGTTCAGCGTAGAAATCATCGGAATATCGTCTCTTACGCGCACTTGGTCATAGTGAACGTGGCCGAAGAAGCATGCAGCGACATGTTTGCGATACTTGCGAACGATCTTCCACATCGCTTCCCCGTTCGCAATCTCATGCAGTCTCCGAGCCTATCTTAGCTTCCGGTCGTCATCGTGACAATTTGCAATTATTAAGCTTGTATTCGAAAATACGCATTTCACGCCGGATTCCCGATCTCCATCGTCACAAAAGAACCGTCAAAAATGACGGTCAGCCTGTTGAAAAACCTCAACAGGCTTTTTTTGTATCATTATTCTTTAACAAATTACCGCGTTAATATGGTATAATATAGCTATACTGTATAGGCGGTGGTCATGTGCTTCGGTCAAATCCCAACGTGCAAAACCAGTATGAATTTGTCTGTATCGAAGATCTCGTTCTTCCTAATCATCCTCTCCGTAAAATTCAGAAATTCATCGACTTCTCATTCATCCTCGACCTTGTTCGGCCTTACTATTGTGAAGATAATGGCCGGCCTTCCGCTGACCCGGTTATGCTCTTTAAAATGCTCTTTATCGGCTACATGTTCGGCATCCGCTCTGAGCGGCAATTGGAGCTGGAGGTGCATTCCAACAACGCATATCGCTGGTTTTTAGGTCTTGGTCTCACGGACCGCGTCCCGGATCACAGCACGCTTAGTTACTTCCGAGAACGCCTCCGTGAAGGAGATGTGCTTCAGAAAATATTCGACGAGGTGGTGCTTCTGGCTATCAAGCATCGTCTGGTTGCAGGCCGGGTACTCATTACGGACTCGACTCATCTGAAGGCCAACGCCAATAAACGAAAACTCGTCAAAGAACAAGTAACGCAAAGTACCAAAGCTTATGTGAATGAGTTGGATGAGGCGATTCAAGCGGATCGCGAGGCACATGGAAAAAAGCCCTGAAACCCCGGAAGGAGGTGGAAGAACAAAAAGAGATCAAAGTGAGCACAACTGACCCGGACAGCGGCTATATGGTACGCGACGGCAAGCCGGAGGGCTTCTTCTATCTAGATCATCGAACTGTCGACCACAAGTACAACATTATTACCGACGTACACGTTACGGCTGGCAACGTTCATGATTCCGTTCCCTATGTCGGCCGGTTGGAGCATATCGTTCAGAAGTTCGGATTTGAAAAGACGCTAGAAGCCGTCGCGCTTGACGCAGGATATAACACGTCGTACATATGTAAGAAACTACAGGAGAAAAACATCTACGCGGTCATCGGTAGAAGAGCGTTCACCCCGGTCAAAGGACTCATTGCGAAGTGGCGGTTCAAGTACGATGCAGAGAAGAATGTATACGTCTGCCCTCAAAAGCACGAGTTGAAATACAGCACGACAGACCGGGATGGATATCGTCAGTACAAATCCGACCCCAAGCATTGTGCCGGATGTCCGATGCTGAAAGAATGCACCAGGTCGTGTAATAAAACGAAAGTGATCACGCGGCATGTCTGGCAACAGAGTAAGGAATGGGTCAGTGCCAACAGCAGGAGCAGATCTGGCAAGTATTTGTATCGATTGCGATACCAAACCATAGAGCGAAGCTTTGCGGACGCTAAGGAGCTCCACGGGCTTCGTTATTGCCGTTTTCGCGGACGCAAGAGGGTGCAGCAACAAGCCTTGATGACCGCAACCTGCCAGAATTTAAAGAAGATCGCTAATATCCTGGCCAAGAAGGCGGGATAAGAGGCGATCTTCTTCATTTCGGATCAGAATCAGCTTGCATCCC
>JAEWAQ010000040.1 GCA_023391635.1 Bacillota bacterium
ATTCCGAGGCGCTGCGCCCTCTGGACACCCGCATTTTGGCAACGGCGGTACGATGGGCTGTGGCTGGAATGAGGGACCGCGCTGTTGGGTAGTTGTATGTTGGCGGTGGTGGCCCGCTGGGACTGTGGTTGGAATGCGGGACCGCGCTGTCGGGTAGCCGTGTGCTGCCGGTAGCGGTTCGGTGGGGCTGTGGCGGTGGGGTTCACGGGCTAAAGTGGATAGCAGAGGGCCATAGCGAGCGACTAGATTGAAGTTGTTTCTTGGTTGCGACGACTAAGTGGGGCGGTTTCAGAAGGAAAAACTGCAAAAAGTACAGTTGTTTGCGCGATTTGCTAGGTTTCCAAGCTAACAACTGCAGAAAGTACATCTCATTGGACTAAAAACGGTTGATTTCCGCCGAAAATGGTGAATGAGATGTATGAAATGCAGTTACTTGTATAGACCTTGAGGCCTGGCGACAAAAAAGATGTACAAAATGCAGCTTTTTCCGCAAGATGCGAAGGCGTGTGACGGCATGTGGCGAGGTGCGAAGGCGTCTGACGAGGTGCGAAGGCGTGTAACGGCATGTGACAAGGTGCGAAGGCGTGTGACGGCATGTGGCGAGGTGCGACGGTGAGTGACGACTGTCGATCGTTGCGCTCGGCATGTGCCGTGAGGTTAGAACATGAGGTCCCGGGTTGCTGGTGCAATGCCGGGACACCCTTGCATAAAGGCGATAATTGTAGTGACAAGGAGGCCATCGATTGATGAACAAGAAGAGCGTTCGGGACGTGGACGTGGCGGGCAAGAGAGTGTTCGTACGCGTGGATTTCAACGTGCCATTGGAAAATGGTGCGATTACGGACGATACCCGGATCCGGGAGACGCTGCCGACGATCCGTTATCTGATCGAGCGGGGCGCAAAAGTTATCCTCGCCAGTCATCTCGGCCGTCCGAAGGGCGAAGTGGTGGAAGATTTGCGTCTAACCCCGGCGGCCGACAGATTGTCGGAACTGCTTGGCAAGCCGGTAACCAAGGCGGATGATTCGATTGGCGACGCCGTCAAGGCGAAGGTCGACGCTCTCGCGGGCGGCGACGTGCTGCTGTTGGAAAACGTACGCTTCCATGCGGGCGAGGAGAAGAACGACCCTGCCCTGGCCAAGGCGTTCGCGGAACTGGCCGACCTCTACGTAAACGACGCGTTCGGCGCGGCGCATCGGGCGCACGCTTCGACGGAAGGCATCGCGCATCATCTGCCTGCCGTTTCCGGCCTCCTCATGGAGAAGGAGCTTGACGTGCTCGGCAAGGCGCTGAACAATCCCGAGCGTCCTTTCACCGCCATCGTCGGCGGTTCGAAGGTGAAGGACAAGATCGACGTTATCAACAAGATGATCGATATTGCCGACAATATCATTATTGGCGGCGGAATTTCCTATACGTTCTTCAAATCGCAAGGCCACGAGATCGGCCTTTCCCTGTGTGACGATTCCAAGCTGGAAACGGTCAAGGAATTCGTGGCGAAGGCTGAGAAGCTGGGCAAAAAATTGTACCTGCCGGTTGACATCGTCGTCTCTGAAAGCTTCAAGGAGGCGGTCAACATGGACATCGTCGGCATTGACGGCATTCCTTCGAACAAAGAAGGCGTCGACATCGGGCCGAAAACCCGTGAGGTCTATGCGGAAGTCGTCAAAAACTCCAAGCTGGTCGTCTGGAACGGACCGATGGGCGTCTTCGAAGTGGACGCGTTCTCCCACGGCACGCGCGCGGTTGCGCAAGCCTGCGCAGAGACCGGGGCTTACACTGTCATCGGCGGAGGGGATTCCGCGGCAGCGGCAGAGAAGTTCCAACTGGCGGACAAGATGGACCACATTTCCACCGGCGGCGGCGCATCGCTCGAGTTCATGGAGGGCAAGGCTCTTCCGGGCGTCGTGGCGCTGAACGACAAGTAAAGCGAGGTTGATACGAGTGAGCAGAACCCCAATCATTGCAGGCAACTGGAAAATGTTCAAGACGGCAGCAGAGGCGGTGTCGTTCGTGAACGAAGCGAAGGGCAAGGCGGAGATCGAAGGCGTGCAGAGCGTCATCTGCGCTCCGTTCACCGCGCTTCCCGCGCTGGTAGAAGCCGCGAAAGGCACGCAAATCAAGATCGGCGCGCAGAACCTCCACTTTGAGGATAACGGGGCCTATACGGGCGAGATCAGCGGCATCATGCTGAACGATCTCGGCGTCGATTTCGTCATCATCGGCCATTCCGAGCGCCGCGCCTACTTCGCGGAGACGGACGAGACGGTCAGCAAGAAGGTGCATGCGGCATTCCGCCACCACCTGATTCCGATCGTGTGCGTTGGGGAGAAACTCGAAGAGCGCGAAGCCGGCAATACGAAGGACGTGTGCCGCGTCCAGACCGAAGCGGCGTTCCGCGGTCTGGCCGCGACGGAAGCTGCGCAAGTCGTTGTCGCTTATGAGCCGATCTGGGCGATCGGCACAGGCAAGTCGTCGACGGCGGAAGACGCGAACGAAGTCATCGGCTACATCCGCGGCGTCATTCGCGAGTTGTTCGATGACAATACGGCGAGCCAAGTGCGCATTCAGTACGGCGGCAGCGTGAAGCCGAATAATATCCGCGAATACATGCAGCAATCGGAGATCGACGGCGCGCTCGTCGGCGGCGCGAGCCTGGAGCCTGCGTCCTACGTGGCGCTGGTCGAGGGGGCGAAGTAACATGACGCCAAGTGTACCAAGACCCGTCGCGCTTATCATTCTCGACGGATTCGGTCTGCGACAGCAGACCGAGGGCAACGCGGTCGCGCAGGCCAATAAGCCCAATTTCGATCGCTACTGGACGAACTATCCGCACACGCAGCTTACCGCTTGCGGCGAAGCGGTCGGTTTGCCGGAAGGGCAGATGGGCAACTCCGAAGTCGGTCATCTGAACATCGGCGCCGGTCGGATCGTGTACCAGGATCTGACCCGGATTTCCAAGTCGATTCGCGACAAGGAGTTCTTCGAGAACGGCACGCTGCTGGGCGCGGTCCGTCATGCGAAGGAGAAGGGCAAGAAGCTGCACCTGTACGGCCTGCTGTCCGATGGCGGCGTACATAGCCATATCGCGCATCTGTTCGCGCTGCTGCAGTTGGCGAAGAAGGAAGGTTTGAGCGAAGTCTATATCCATGCCTTCCTCGACGGACGCGACGTAGCGCCGGACAGCGCCGTCGGTTACCTGGAGCAGCTGCAAGCCAAGATCGAGGAAATCGGCATCGGTCGCGTCGCAACGGTGCAAGGCCGCTACTATGCGATGGACCGCGACAAGCGCTGGGACCGCACGGAGAAGTCTTACCGGGCGATGGTATACGGCGAAGGTCCGGCTTATACGGACCCGGTCGCGGCGGTGAAAGAATCGTACGAAAAGTCGGTCATGGACGAATTCGTCATGCCAACGGTGATCGTGGATGCGGATCGGAAGCCGGTAGGTCTCGTGGAATCGGAAGACGCGGTTATTTTCTTCAATTTCCGCCCCGACCGGGCAATTCAATTGTCGAATGTGTTCACGAATGCGGATTTCCGAGGATTCGATCGCGGCCCGAAGTTCCCGAGCAATCTGTACTTCGTCTGCATGACATTGTTCGCGGAGACAGTCGGAGGCTATGTCGCTTACAAGCCGAAGGAGCTTGACAATACATTCGGTGAAGTAATGGTCCAGAACCACAAGAAGCAGCTGCGCATTGCCGAAACCGAGAAGTATCCGCACGTGACTTTCTTCTTCAGCGGCGGGCGCGACGTGCAGCTTGAAGGCGAGACGCGCATTCTGATCAATTCGCCGAAGGTTGCGACCTATGACCTGAAGCCGGAAATGAGTGCGTACGAGGTGGCCGAGGCGGCGGTCAAGGAGATCGAAGCCGAGAGGCATGACGCGATCATCCTCAACTTCGCCAACCCGGACATGGTCGGACACTCCGGCATGCTGGAGCCGACGATCAAGGCGGTCGAGGCGACCGACGATTGCCTGGGCAAGGTAGTGGACGCGATTATCGCCAAAGGGGGCGTCGCCGTCATCATCGCCGACCACGGCAATGCGGACATGGTGTTCGACGAAGAAGGCCGTCCTTTTACGGCGCATACGACGAACCCCGTCCCGTGCATCGTGACGAAGCAAGGCGTAGCTCTGCGCGAAGGCGGTATTCTGGCCGATGTGGCACCAACGCTGCTTGCCTTGATGCAAATTGCGCAACCTAAGGAAATGACAGGGGCAAGTCTGGTACAATAGCAGAAGGCAACAAACGGAAGGCGCTATATCGCAACCCACCACCCAAATCGTGAAGAGGAGTGTCGAACAAGCATGACTATCATTTCCGACGTTTACGCACGCGAAGTGCTCGACTCCCGCGGCAATCCGACCGTGGAAGTCGAAGTCCGCCTGGAGTCCGGCGCGCTTGGCCGCGCCATCGTGCCGTCCGGCGCCTCCACTGGCGCCTATGAAGCCGTCGAATTGCGCGACGGGGACAAGTCCCGCTATCTCGGCAAAGGCGTACAGAACGCCGTCGACAACGTGAACGAGAAGATCGCGCCCGAAGTGATCGGCCTGGATGCCATCGATCAAGTGCTGATCGACCATACGATGATCGCGCTCGACGGCACGCCGAATAAGGGCAACCTGGGCGCAAACGCGATTCTGGCCGTCTCGATGGCCGTAGCGCGCGCGGCAGCTGACGCTCTGGCGATTCCGCTGTACCAATACCTCGGCGGGTTCAACGCCAAGACGCTGCCCGTGCCGATGATGAACATTGTCAATGGCGGCGCGCATGCCGACAACAATGTCGACGTGCAGGAATTCATGGTATTGCCGATCGGGCTGCCTTCTTTCAAGGAAGCGCTGCGTGCGGGTGCCGAGATCTTCCATGCTCTGAAATCCGTATTGAAGGCGAAGGGCCTGAACACGGCCGTCGGCGATGAAGGCGGCTTCGCTCCGAACCTCGGCTCCAACGAAGAAGCGCTGTCGACGATCATCGAAGCGATCGAGAAAGCTGGTTACAAGCCGGGCGTCGACATTTTCCTCGGCATGGATGTCGCTTCTACCGAATTTTTCAAGGACGGCAAGTACCATCTCGAAGGCGAAGGCAAGTCCTTCACCTCCGCCGAATTCGTCGACCTGCTCGCCAGCTGGGTAGAGAAGTATCCGATCGTCTCGATCGAGGACGGCTGCTCCGAGGACGACTGGGAAGGCTGGAAGCTGCTTACCGACAAGCTTGGCGGCAAAGTGCAGCTCGTCGGCGACGACCTGTTCGTGACGAACACCGAGCGCCTGTCGCAAGGCATCGAGAAGGGCATCGGCAACTCCATTCTGGTCAAGGTGAACCAGATCGGCTCGCTGACCGAGACGTTCGACGCGATCGAGATGGCGAAGCGCGCCGGCTACACGGCGGTCATCTCGCACCGTTCCGGCGAATCCGAGGACAGCACGATCGCCGACATCGCCGTGGCGACGAACGCGGGCCAGATCAAGACCGGCGCGCCGTCCCGTACGGACCGCGTGGCCAAGTACAACCAGTTGCTCCGCATCGAGGACATGCTGGGCACGACCGCGCAATACGGCGGCAAAGCAGCGTTTTACAACCTGCGGGGCTTGAAGTAATCGACTATCTAAGACAGCTATATTAGCAAGACAAGTAAGAAGGCAGAGGATGCGGGCGTTTCCGCTCTTCTGCCTTCTTTGAATTAGGTGAGGAAGCAGGGGGAAGTTAGCGAAGCTGGATTTCGGTATGCTCCGTTGTTCCCCGCGTCTCCACTCCAAACCGCAGCAGTACGACAACCCCCGCTCCCAACACGATCGTGAAAATACTGAATATCCCCGTATATCCGATCTGCGCGGCAGTCAACCAACCTACGAGCAGAGGCGCCGCGACGCTTCCGAGCCGGCCAACTCCTGAAGCGAGACCGGAGCCCGTGGCGCGGACCGCGGTCGGATAATTCTCCGGCGTAAAGGCATAAAGCGCTCCCCAAGCCCCGAGATTGAAGAACGAGAGCATCGCGCCTGAAGTCAGCAGCAGCCAGCGGGCTTCCGCGCCGCCAAACAAGAAAGCCGCCGCAGCGGTCATCGCCATGAACAGAGCCAAAGTCGGCTTGCGGCCCCAGCGCTCCACCAGGTAGGCAGACAAGAAATACCCGGGCAACTGCGCGAAGGTCATGAACAACACGTATTCGAAGCTTTTGATCATGGTGAAGCCTTTGCCCACAAGCACCGACGGCAGCCACAGGAACATCCCGTAATAAGAGAAGGTTACGGCAAACCATACGATCCATAAGACGAGAGTACGAGTGCGGAAGGATCGAAACAGCGTCGCCCATGTAGGCTTCGCAGTCGTACTGGCCGCGAATGTCGCGTGAGCGGACGGGCGATTCCGGTCAGGATCTCGGGCCGAAGCTGCCAATTCACTTCGAAACTTAGGCGACTCCGGTACATTCCTACGGACGACAATCGCATAGAACAACGGCAAGCCTCCGATGATGACCGCCCACCGCCACCCGAACGAAGGAATGACGAAATAGGAGATCGCCGCCGCCGCGATCCAGCCAACCGCCCAGAAGCTCTCCAACAGCACAACGGAACTCCCCCGCCGGGAGGCCGGAGCAAATTCATTCATCAAAGTCGACGCAACAGGCAATTCCGCACCTAAACCCAGCCCGATGAGAAAGCGAAATCCAAGCATCATTGCATACCCTGTTGCCGCCGCGCTGCTGAAGCTCGCCAGTCCGATCAAGATCAACGTGAGCAAGAAAATCGGCCGCCTCCCCCATCGGTCCGCAAGCCATCCGCCAAGTGTTGCCCCGATCGCCATCCCGATCGTATTGGCGGTTCCGAGCCATCCGACTTCTGAGGCTGACAAATCCCATTCTGACGCAAGTTTGACAACGATAAAGGAGAGCAAACCAACATCCATCGCGTCGAACATCCAGCCGAATCCCGCCGCCCAGAACACTTTGCGATAGATAGGCATATCATCACCTCTATACCATTATTGCCCAAATTGCAAAGACGCCTATCACAAGCATAATACAACGCGCGTCGCCAGCATTTGATCCATGTCAAATAGGTGTAGTGTCGCCAATGTCTATTCGTCTGTACGCAGGACCTGCGCGGCACGAATAAAGGCAGAGGATGCGGATCATCCGCTTTTTCTGCCTTTCTGCGGGGTATGAGGGATGTTTAGAGGCCTAGCGGCGCTTGTTCGCATTCTCGGAATGGTCATCTTAATCCATTCTCCAAGATGCGGTCGTGATCTTCAATGTGCGTGTTCCGGCATGAACCGGCGCTTTCTCCGTCAACACGATGCGATAGACGCAGTCTCCCCAATTGCCGCGCAACCTCTCATCTTCCAGTTGGATACGCTCGAATCGGCAACTCAAGTGTTCTCCGTCGTATGACAGCACGGCATCACGGCCTGGCGCATACGTCAAGCGCACCGCCGTTTGTCCATCCGCGATCGGCTCGCATGGCGTGATCAGGTTATAAGAGAGTTCTGTGACCGGCTGACGAAGCGCAAACTGATCGGTAATACGGATCTCCGGCGTCGTACCCCGCAGCAGCGTGCAGGAGCGAAGCCAAGTGTCGATGCCCGCCTGCTCGGGATAAGCGGGGGCAATGTCCAGCTTCAACTCGGCGCGCTCATCGGTTAATAGACATTCCGCATCCGCCGCCCGATATTGTTCCCCGTTCTGCTGCATGACGCCGTCTACTGTCGGCAGGTTGTGGTATTGCGACTGCAAGTACCATAACTCGTAGCGCTGCGGGCTGAACGTCTGCGCCCGGTAATTTTCCGTTCCCAGGTCGATCAAGACAGGCAGGCCATCGGCATATACGATAAACTGGCCAACATCGTTGTGATTGTGGGATTCGTCATTGTCGCCGCCCTTGGCGGCCAGGTACAAGCCTTGCTCGCTTCCTTCTCGTTCCCTGGCGGTCATCACCTGCTTGCTAGGCATCCAGGCTTCACGCACATAGGGAGCTCCATCCTGAATTCCGGCTTTGGCCTCTGCGTCGAACAGGCCGCTCAATACTTTGTATAACGAGAACCAGTTGAACACTTCAGGTTCCCTCACGGGCGCGTTCGCGCCAAGCTGGACCAAGCGTTCGTCTCCGATCCGCCGCCCGTATCCGAATGCGCTGAAGCCGACATTCACGATGGCGTCGCCGTCGGCGAAGTTCGCGAAATAGCGGTCATGAATATGGACGCGGTAAATATATTGGCCGATCTGCCTGATGTGCGGATCGGAGAAAACGTCGACAGCGCCGCCAGAGGCCGTGTGCAGCAGGTCCAGGCAGCGGTAAAGCCCGCCGCCGGAAGCCTCCCAATACATCGGCCCCTCGTCGCAGCACCCGTCCTTCGGATACCTGCGAATATATTCGTCCAGGCTTCGCATCGCTTTGTGAATGCCGGCGGTTCTCATTTCTTCGTCCTGTTCCAGGAACAGCAGGCAGATGAGCATGTTCGAATGGCACCACGGATTCCAATTGTTTACGTGCTTCTGCCCGCCGAAGCCCATCCACCAATAATCGTCGCGGGCGAGGTAAGGTTCAATCAACCGGGCCCGCACTTCCTGCTCGATTCGGCTGCAAAATCTCGGGCTGATTCGATCAAACGCTTCTTTGAATAAATAGCATGTCAACGCCAGCAGGGCTCCGGTCTCGGCGCTGGCCAACTCGACATCGTGATCAGTAGCGCTCGGCAGGCATTCGGAGACACTATCTTTGAGGTGCGCATTGTGGTGCGGGATGACCCATGTCGTCTCCTCGCATATGGCGAAGATGCCGTTCACGATGTCTTCGAAGTAACGTCCTTCGCCTTCCAGCAGCTCCGCGGCAACCAGAAAGCCAAGCGCGCTGCGCCGCTGCCAGTACAGGTTCAAGTAAGCCATCAGATCGCCCTTCTGTTTGAAGAGGGCATATCGAGCGGCAGGCAGAGCGGGCCAAGCATAGCCGAGGTAGGGCTGGGCAGCGTGGAGCCATGCGGAGGCGGCTTCGCGCGGAACGTTGTCCCACCTGTTGCGTTGCCCCGCCTTCGGGAATGGGCTGAACTCCTCTGCAGGCAAGAAGGTCAGCGGCGCGGATCGATTGTTCAAGTATTCGGTTAGCATGGAATCACCTCGATTGACGGACTTATGGCGATGGGGTCTATCCCACGTATTATCGACCTTTCAAATCCTTTTTGCCATGTCTTTCATGGCTTGCCGACGAATTGGATATGAGAATGCCATGTATAACAAGAAAGTACAATAACTAAACCATCTGATCCAACATATTGACAGTTCACCTCCCGGGAACCGATCTGAAGCGATCCCATTCTACTGGTACAAGATATTGCCGCCGCCGACATCAAGAAGCCGCATCTTCTGCCGTGGATGAAAGAAACCCATATTCTGCTGATTTTCTAACCCTTCTTTAAGGTTCTTGCGGTATACTGAGTCCGCTGACGAGTTCGGAACGATTGCCGGAAAATGAAGGGGCGGACCTTGCCGTGCGCATATTGGTCGTGGAAGATGACCGTCCGCTGCGGGAAGCGGTGGTGACGGTGCTGCGGGAAGAGGCTTACCAGGTCGACGGGGAAGAGAATGGCCTGGAGGGCCTCTATTTGGCGGAGCAGCGCATTCATGATCTGATTGTGCTGGACGTGATGCTGCCAGGCTTGAACGGGCTATCCTTGCTGTCGGAACTGAGGGCGCAAGGGATCGAGACGCCGGTAATTATGCTGACGGCACGCGATGGCGTGGAGGACCGCGTCAAGGGGCTGGACTCCGGGGCGGACGATTATCTCGTCAAGCCGTTCGCGACGCCGGAGCTGCTGGCGCGGATCCGCGTGCTGCTGCGGCGGAAGTACGGCGGCGGTTCGGACGGAGAAATCGGATACGGCGCGCTGTTGCTCAGACGGCAGTCGATGGAAGGATACGCGAACGGCGAACCGCTGAAATTGACGTTGAAGGAGTTCGACCTGCTCGAGTATTTACTGCTCAACCGGGAGCAAATTTTGACGAAGGAGCAGCTGCTGGACCGGATTTGGGGCATCGATTCGGACGCGGGAATGAGCGTCGTGGACGTCTACGTGCATTACTTGCGCAAGAAGCTGGCGCCGTCGGGCTGCGATTCGTACATCCACACGGTTCGCGGAATCGGATATATGCTGAAGGGGAGAAACTGATGTTCAACCGCACGCGAATCCAGCTTACGATACGCAATGCCGCGGTGCTCGGCGTCATTCTGATTGCGCTGAACATATCGGTCTATTGGGTGATGAAGGGGATGTTATACGCTCAGATCGATAGTTCGTTCGGCGTGGAAACGACTGCCAAGACGGGCGCGCTGTCCGGGCTAACCTCTACATTTGCCGTAAGGGCGCAGGGCGCGGACGAGATGGATCGGGTGTTCTTCAATCTCAGTCAGGCAGACCGGCCGACGATCTCGTTGTACTGGACGAAGGACATGGAGCCGATCCCCGAGCCGAACAGCGATGCGTTCACGGATGCGCAGCTAAGCCAGCTCTCGCCGGATCGGGTCGGCAGTTCGCCGCAGACGGTCAAGCTGGGCAATCAATATTTTCGCGCATTGAAGGTAGAACCGGCAGCGCTTGCGATGGCCAACGGCAATGGCCAGACGTACGTTATCGCCCATCAGGTCATGCTCCGCAACATTTCCGCGGAGATCGGCATGTTGAACCGGCTGGCGTATATTTTGCTGTTCGGCGGGTTGGTGGGACTGCTGGTCGCGGTGGGAGCGGGGTACTACCTGGCCAATCGGGCGCTCGTGCCGATCCGCGAGTCGATGGAGCGGCAGCAGCAATTCGTCTCGGACGCTTCCCACGAATTGCGAACGCCGCTTGCCGTCATGCAGGCTCACGCGGAGCTGATGCTGCGCCATCCGGGCCATACGATCGAGGAAGATAGCCAGCATGTGTCGACGGTGCTGCAGGAAGCCAGACGGATGAGCAAGCTGGTCGGCGGATTGCTGACGCTGGCGAGGTCGGATGCAGGACAGCTCGAGCTGGATCGCAAGCCGGTCCGGCTGGATCGGATCGTGCAGGACAGCGTGGAGAAGATGCAGATGCTGGCGGAGGTCAAGAACCTTATTATCCAAACAGAGATCGAGGCGTCCGTGCCGCTGGAGGCGGATGAGGACAGGCTGCACCAATTGCTCGTGATCGTGCTGGATAATGCGATTAAGTACACGCCCGAAGGCGGCCTGATTCGCGTCGCTTGCCGCAAACTCGCGCATACCGTGCATGTGGAGATCGAAGATACCGGCATTGGCATCGCACCGGATCAGCTGCCGCGCGTATTCGACCGCTTCTACCGCAGTGATAAAGCCCGCACGCGCCAGGAAGGCGGCACGGGGCTTGGTCTTGCGATCGCCCAGTGGATCGTGGAGCGTCACGGAGGCAAGATCCGCATCGAGAGCAGACTGTCCGTCGGTACGACGGTATATATGGCGTTGCCGATTTAGCGGTCAGGGCCGCAGGGTTCCGCCTCGTTCCATGTAGCGGACACGAAAGAGGACGAATCGTGCTCCGGATCGGCAACCTGCCATAACGATCGGTATTTGCGCCGACCGCTCGAAGCGCCTCCTGCAGGAGATATGCAGGGGGTGTTTGCAGTTTTAAGGAAACTTTCAGCTTCTCTAACCCGATTCTAAAAATTGCTCGGCATAATGGGCCATGAACGAATAGAGGAAAGGTGATGGCCTAGGATGCGAAACAATCGAAAATGGAAGATCGGCGCGCTTGCGGGGGTGCTGGCGGTGATGCTGATCCTGTCCGCATGCTCGGGGACGGGAGGCAAGGTCAAGTCGGAGGGAATCGGCGGATTAGACCGGGAAGACGACGGGGCGCTCAAGATCGCCTATTTCGACGAACAAGCTTTCTACATGCAGTACGGCAATGCGTTTCAGGCAATGTTTCCGAATGTGAAAATGGAAGTGGTCTCGCTGGAATCGGTGTACGGCGCAGACGATCCGGTGGCGCAGATGGAGAAGCTGCTGGGCGAGCAGCGGCCGGACGTGCTGTATCTGACGGAAGAGCAATATGCTGCGCTTGCGGAGAAGGGATTGCTGTATGATCTGGATGCGGCCGCCAAGCAGGATCAATTCGATCTGGCCAGCTTCCAGCCGTCGGTCATTGAACTGCTGAAAACGCGCGGCGGAGGCAAGCTGTACGGACTCAGCCCCGACTTCTCCAGCCAGGCGCTCTACTATAACAAGGATATGTTCGACAAATATAACATTCCGTATCCGACGGATGGCATGAGTTGGGAAGAGGCGATGCAGCTCGCGGCGCGGTTCCCGGTACAGAAGGATGGCGACGATGCGACGTTCGGCTTGATGCAGCCGTCGCAGACGCAGGATTTGTTCTCCTTGATTCGCACGATCGGAGAAGCCAAAGGGCTGTTGTATGCCGATGCGGATTCGGGCACGGTCTCGATAGATTCGCCGGAGTGGAAGGCGATCTTCCAGACGGTCGTCGATGGCTACAAGTCGGGCAGCGTCTCCATGCCTGCCAGCGGCAATGGCGGCGGTCGGGGCATGGCGTTGTCCGTACGCGGAGCGGGCGGCGGCCAGACGTTCAGCTTCGGCCCGGACTCGATGAAGTTCATGATGGGTCAGGCGGCGATGACGATCGACGGACCTATGCTCATGGAGATGATGAAAATGAATATGGGCGGCGGTGGCGCGAAAATCAGCATCGGCTCGGCGACAAGCGAAGGCGGCAAACAAGGGGAGGGAACGCAGCCAAGGCCGATCGAAGGCTTCGAATGGGATCTGACGACGGTTCCCGTAGATCCGTCCCAGCCCGACGTGATGGGCGGCATCAGCTTGGGCAGCATCTTCGCCGTTAACGCGGCTTCCGAGAACTTGCCTGCCGCATGGGAACTTGTCAAGTACGTCAATGGCGAACAACTTGCCAAGACAAGCGCGATGTCGTCGCCTACGTTATCGGCGAGAACGGCGTACAAGAAAGCGGCGGATGGCAAGAACGTCGACGCGTTCTATAAACTTGGCGTCAACGAGCAGGCACTGCTCCAGACGCTGCCGGCGGGATTCGCCAATTCGTTCGCGCAGATGGCCTCCGGCTTGATCAAGCAGGTCGTGGACGGAAGCGTGTCGCTGGACGAAGCGCTGGCAAAAATGCAGAGCCAGGGGCAGGATTTGCTCACGAAAGCCGATCTGGCGTCAGAGGAATAGGTCGTGAAATCGGCGGCGGTAGTGCGGGAACGGGAAGCGGAAGCGAGCCGGGATGCGGCGGGGCCGCTCCTGGACGTACGGGATGTGCGAAGGAGCTTCTCGTCCGGCGGTCGGGAGGTTGAGGTGCTGAAGGGCATAGGGCTGCAGATACTTGCCGGCAAGCTTACGATGCTCAAGGGGCGATCGGGCTCGGGGAAGACGACGCTGCTCAACCTGCTGGGAGGACTCGACCGCCCGTCGGCAGGGGAAGTGTGGTTTCGCGAACGGCCGATGCATCAATGGAGCGACCGACAGCTGACGAAGCTGCGGCGGCGGGAGATCGGGTATATTTTCCAGACAAGCGCTCTGATGCCATTGTTATCCGCCTGGGAGAACGTGGAGCTGTCACTGCGAATGGCTGGTGTGCCGGGGACGGAATGGAAGCAGCGGACGACATACTGCCTGGATCTCGTCGGCTTGACGAAGCGGGCGCAGCATCGTCCGTCCGAGATGTCGGGAGGCGAGCAGCAGCGGGTGGCGATTGCCAAGGCGATCGCCCACCGGCCGCATCTGCTGCTGGCGGACGAACCGACGGCAGAGCTGGATTCGCAGATGGCGGGGCGGATCATCCGGGCATTCCGGACGATCATCGAAGCGGAAGGGATCGCGATCTGCATGACTACGCATGATTCTACGCTATGGGAGGCTGCGGATGTTGTCTATCAGATGGTCGACGGCCGGATTGCCCAAGCGTAAGCGAAAAGGCGCTGACAATGCGGCGGGAGCAGCGTCCGCTATTGCGGTCAAGCGGTTGCTGGCAGCAGTCGCGCTAAGCATGGCTGTGTCGCTAATAGCGGGATGCTCCTTGCTGCCGCAAGAGGAAGAGCAGGAGAAGCTGCCGGAGATACGCATGCCGAACATCTCGCAGAAGCCCGAATATTCGGTAACGCGCGGCACATTGGAGCGCAAGGTGAGCGGTTCCGGCAAGCTGATGAGCGAGCGGGAGGACAATCTGGTCTTCACGCTCGACAATCGGCGGATCGCCGAGGTGCACGTCAAGGCGGGCGACAGCGTGAAGGCGGGACAATTGCTGGCGGAGCTTGACATGGGCGATACGCAGAGCCAGATTCGCCGCAAGGAGATAGAACTGGAGAAGGCGGAACTGGATCTGAAGAGCGCAATGCGGGAGTCGGGCGACGCTGCCGGAGATGCCGTCAAGCTTCGCAAGCAACAGCTGGAATACGAGCTGCTCAAGGAGGACTTAAACGAACTGCGCCGCGACCTGGCGGATGCGAAGCTGACCGCGCCGTATGACGGCACGATCGTCAGCTTCACGGCAGAGAAAGGCGACCTGGCCAAGGCGTACGAGAAAGTCGGGCGGATTGCCGATCTGTCCGCGCTCGTCGTCGCCGTCGGATTCTCGTCCGGCGATCTGTCCGGCATCGCGCCGGGCATGGAGGCGGTCGTCAGCATCAATACGGCGGGCGATTTTGCCGGCAAGGTGAGAAGGCTGCCGGTAGACGCGGAAGCGGGCGCCGATGATCTCGATTCGCGGGCGCTCATCGAGTTGTCCGAATTGCCGGCAGACGTCGGCCGCGATACGCCGCTGTCGGCTACGGTGATCGTGGAACGGCGAGCGGACGTGCTGACCATTCCCGTCGCCGCGTTGCGGAAGCAGAATAGCCGCTACTACGTCATCGTCTCGAATCAGGATGGTACCAAGGGAGAAACGGACGTAGAAATCGGGTTGCAGACCCAGACGGCAGTGGAGATCGTCAGCGGGCTGCAAGAGGGCCAGAAGGTCGTGGGGAAATAATGCGCATACTCGTCTTGCTGGTCATGAAAATGTGGCAGAACCGCTGGTTCACGCTCAGCACGCTGATCGGATTGACGGTCGCGGCGGCATTCGCGATGAGCATCCCGATGTATGCGGACGGAACGCTGAAACGCGTCGTGGCGAGCACGCTGCAGGAGAAGACGCAAGGTATGCCTGCCGCCTCGCTATATATGAAAAATCAGACGAGCGGAATGGACGATCGCGATGCGGAAGGGCTTGCGGAAGCGGACGGCTGGATTCGCGGCGAATTGCCGGATCGGATCGGGTTTCCCGTACTGGCATCGTCGGCCAGATTCGCGCTGCCGATGTCTACGGTCCGGTCTGTCGACGCTGGTGGCGGAGGCGGGAGTCGGCTGGTGCGGATGGAGCTGGCCGCGCAGCGCAGCCTGTCGGATCGGATCCGGATGACGACGGGGCAGTTGCCGCGGGACGGCTTGCATGACGGCGTATTGGAAGTTCTTGTGCTGGAAGATACACTGAATCGCTACGCCTGGCGCATCGGCGATACCTTCTATTACGATGCGAAAGACCGCGATGGGAACAAACGGCGGCTCTCGGTGCGCATCGCAGGTGCCTACCGCTTGCAGGATGAGGCGGACTTGAGCTGGGCGGTGGACGGCAAGGATCGGCTGGCCGAGACGCTCTGGGTCAGCGAGGCGACGATGACGGACACGCTGCTTGGGGATGAAGAGTTAAGCCTGGACTCAGCCGGCTGGTACTATGCGTTCGATCTGCAAAATATCCGCATGCATGATCTGGCGCCTCTCATCGGAGAACTGCAGCGTCTGGAGGTCGCTCTTCACGGCAAGTTGGAAAATACGAAAGTAAGTTTGACGTTCCTGGATATGCTGCGCGACTTCGAGCGGCAGGGCGTGCGGCTGCAGGCTATGCTGCTTGCGCTGGCGGCACCGGTGCTGGCGATGGTGCTGTACTTCATCGCGCTGAATGCGACGTTGTCCTTGACGCGGCAGCGGGGCGAGATCGCCGTGCTGCAGAGTCGGGGGGCGCGTCCGCTGCAGATCGCCGCGCTGTACGCGATCGAGGCGGCGCTGCTCGGGGCGGCGGCGCTGCTGGCCGGCCTTGCGCTGGCCTGGTTCATGGCCAAGACGATCGGCTCGTCGAGCGGGTTCCTGTCCTTCGTCCATCGCAAGTCCATACCGGTCGGCTGGACGAATGGAGCGCTGCTGAACGGGGTGATTGCGACAGGGCTTGCCGCCGCGGCGGGAACGCTGCCGATCCGCACCTATGCCGGAGCGTCGATCGTGCAGATGACCCAGCAGCGGGCCAGAGCGGACAGGGCGCCTTACTGGCAGCGTTACTGGCTGGATGCGGCTCTGCTCGCCGCCGCTGCTGGCGGCTGGTACATGCTCGATACCGGCCGGCTGGCTTCGACGATGAGCAGCGGCGGCGTAACGGCGATCGGGCCTGCGGTGTTCGTCATACCGGCGTTGCTGATCTTCGCCGCGGGGCTTGTCGTCCTGCGCGTTTTTCCGCTGCTGCTGCGCTTATGGAACGCCATGATGAGCCGTCGCATGCCCGTCACGGCTTATCTCACGCTGACGCAGCTCTCGCGTTCGGCGCCGACATTCTATCCGCTCATGATTTTGCTCATTCTGACGATCGGGCTCGGCGTCTACAACGCTTCGGCGGCGCGGACGATGGACGTGAATGCGACAGATCGGACGAAGTACCAATATGGCAGCGACATCGTGTTGAAGACGGCTTGGGAAGGCGTGCTGGACGAACAGGATGCCAACAAGATTTATTATACGGAGCCGCCTTTCACCGTCTATCGCGGCTTGGATGGCGTGGACGCGGCCGCGAGAGTCATGAAATCGGCGGCCAAAGCGGAGGTCGGAGGCAAGACGGCAGGGAGCGGACAGATCTTTGGCATCGACAACCGCGACTTCTACCGGACCGCCTGGTTCCGGGAGGATCTGTACGGTTACCCCCCTCATCGGTATCTCGACGCTTTGGGGTCGGCCGAACAGGCCGTACTCGTGTCGGAAGCGTTCGCCGCGCGATACGGGCTGCAAGCCGGAGACCCGCTGCGGTTGACGATCGGGTATGACAACCCGCCGGTCGATTTCGTCGTGGTCGGCATCGTGCCGTATTGGCCCAGCCTGTACCCGGACGAATCGCCGTTCTTCATCGCCAATCTGGATTACTTGTACCAGCAGATAGAGAAGATTCCCTATGATGTCTGGTTGAATCTGAAGGAAGGGGCGCAGCTTGCTCCGATTCTGGAGATGCTTGCGGACCGCGGCATCGCGGTGGCGCAAGTGGATGATGCCCGGGGCAAGCTGATCGAGGCACGGAATCACCCGGCCCAAGGGGGCGTGTTCGGCATGCTGAGCCTCGGCTTCCTGATCTCGCTCATCGTCTCGCTGCTCGGCTATCTTATCTTCTGGTTCTTCGCCCTATCCCGCCGGGTCGCCGAGCTCGGCATCCTTCGGGCGACCGGGCTGACGCGCGGGCAGGTGACCGGCATGCTGCTGCTGGAGCAATTGTTCACGACAGGCCTGTCGGTCGCAGCCGGCATCGGCCTCGGTACGGCGGCGAGCCGTCTGTTCCTGCCGTTCCTGGAGAGCGGGCCTGCGGACGGCGCACGCCAGGTGCCGCCGCTGCGGGTCGTATTCGGAGCGGAGGGCATGACGGGACTGTATGCCGCGATCGGAGTCATGCTGGCATCCGGCCTGTGCCTGCTCGTGTGGCAGTTGCGGCGGCTGCGCATCACGCAAGCCGTCAAGCTGGGCGAAGAACGTTAGGGCGGCAGCTTGGCATAATGACGGTCGTGTACGGATCGTCAGCACGATTCGCGGTCGGCGATATTCGGCAGAAGGAGACGAGACGCATGATCCACTGCGAGGGCCTGGTGAAAATATTCAAATCCGACGATGTCGAGGTCGTGGCGCTGCAAGGGTTGAACTTAACGGTGGCGCGAGGCGAGATGATGGCGATCATCGGCAACAGCGGGAGCGGCAAATCGACGCTGCTGAACATCCTGGGCGGGCTCGATCGGCCGTCCGCCGGGCAAGCGACGGTTGGTTCGTGGAATCTGTTGAAAATGACCGACGATCAGCTGATCGAGTATAAGCGGAAGACGGTCGGGTTCATCTGGCAGAACAACGGCCGAAACCTCGTGCCCTACTTGACGGCACTGCAGAACGTCGAACTGCCGATGCTTATTCAGGGCAAAGCGGATCGCGCGTATGCGAAGCAACTGCTGGAAGCCGTCGGACTGTCGCACCGGACGGCCAGTCGGCTGACGCAGCTGAGCGGCGGCGAACAGCAGCGGGTCGCGATGGCGATCGCGCTGGCCAACCGGCCGCAGCTCGTGCTGGCCGACGAGCCGACGGGATCGGTCGACAGCGCGACGGGGGAGCAGCTATTGGCGATCTTCCGCCAGCTGAACCGGGAAATGGGCGTCACGATCGTCATCGTCACTCATGACCTGTCGGTCGCGGACAAGGTCGACCGGGTCGTGGCGATCCGCGACGGGCTGACCAGTACGGAGTGGGTCAGACGGGGGGAGGATGCTTATCAAGCGCTAGATCGTTCGACCTTGTCAGAAGAGGCGGAAACTACTGCGGCACAGGAAATCGGTTCAACGAAGAAGAGTACCTTTACGCGGCATGAGGAATTCGTCGTCATTGACCGGCTGGGCCGTCTGCAAGTGCCGAAGGCGTATCTGGACACGATGCGTGTGGAGGACAAGGCGGTGCTGGAATTCGACGGCGGCCGCGTGATCATTCGCCCTCCGCAAGGGGTGGACACAGGGACGGAGGCGGCTGCGGGAGATGATGAAGCCGGAACCCGGACTGAATGACCTGTTCGTCGCTCACGCCACGCACTTGCGCAACTATATGCTCAAGCTGACGCGCGATCGGGAGGATGCCGCCGACCTCGTGCAGGAGACTTTTCTTCGGCTATGCCAGCAAGATCGCCTGCCTCCTTATCCGCGTACTTGGCTCGCGCGGACCGGATACCGGCTGTTCGTGGACGAGTGGCGGCGCAAGCGGCGGGCAAGAGGGCGGATGGTGACGCCTAACCCGGTCGGCTGCACGATGCCCGAGCAAGCGTATCTCGAACGCGAGCTCGAAGACGAGGTAGATCGGCTGCTGCAGAGATTACATCCGCGCGCTCGCGACGCATTCCGCCTGCGGGTCCGTGGGAGTCTGAGCTACGGGGATATCGCGCAATTGCTGGGCTGCTCCGAGAACGCGATCAAATCCTGCATGCGGCGGGGGAGGGTGCATCTGGCGCAATGGTTGTCCGATGTCGCGGCTCCGCGGAAGGTTGAGCGAGCTGAATAGGACCCCGGGAAGCGTGCGATACTAATGTTTGCCAACAACGTCGTACCGGTTAATGGAGGGTCCATGACAACGCAGAAACCGCATGCCAAAAGCCACAATATCGAGTTTTCTTGCACGGAAATCGGCGGCCTGTGGGGCGTTTTCTATCAAGAAAGCTTGTCTTTCTGCTTCCTTACCTACTTCGTCAAGCATCTTCAGGATGCGGAGATCGTACCGCTTGCCGCCGAGGCTTTGAAAATCACGCAAGGTCGGCTGAGCCGCATTCGCAAGTTCTTCGAAGACGAGCACTTTCCTGTCCCAATTGCCTTTACGGAAGATGACGTGAATCCTGAGGCTCCCCAGTTGTTTCATGATTCTTTCACGCTGAGCTACCTGTATATGGCGAATCGGCTGAAAATAATCAACTATGCGTATGTCGCGACCAATAACGTTCGACTGGACGTGCTTGATTTTTTCACGGAATGTCTTCATACGTCGACGGAGTCGCTCGGGAAAGCTGTCAAACTGCTGCTGTCCAAAGGGATCTATGATCGGCCGCCGAAGATGAACTATCCGGACAGGATCGAATTCGTCCAGAATGGATCGATGATTTCGGGATTTCTGAGCAAGAGCCGGCCGCTGAATGCGATTGAACTGTCTGAAATCTACTTCAATATCGAGCGGAACTACTTCTCTGTGCTGATCACACTGGCCTTCGCGCAAGTCATGAAGGACGAGAAATTGAAGAAATTCATCTTGAAGGGGAAGGAGATCAGCGAAAAACAGATCCATTTCTTCAACAATCTGTTGATGAAGTCCGATCTGCTCGGGACGGTGCCGACTTCGATGGAAGTCACGGCCTCGACCGTCTCGCCGTTCTCTGACAAGCTGATCATTGCGATGCTGAATGCGCTGAATTCCGTTGATATCAGTCTGATTTCACACGCCATGTCGGTATCGATGAGGGTTGATCTGGTGGCGCAGTACACGAAGATCGTCGGGGAAATCATGTTGTATGCCAAGGAAACGTTCGACATCATGGTCGAGCGGAATTGGTTGGAACAGCCGCCGTTAGTTACGGACAGGGACAAGCTTATTCATTCTTGATAGGAACCCGTATCGGCCGACGAATTCGTTCCTGTATCGGTTGATCAACAAATCAGCGCCGTCGCGGCTGCCCTTGAGGCGGCATTGCGATCGGCGCTGCTGCGCTTTCGTATTCGGCTGGACTTGCGTCATCGGCTTGCGCTGCCAGCTTAATCGGCTATCCGCCGGGTCCGGCTGGCCTTCCCTCATCGCTCTAAGGCGATCCTTCTTCGCTTGCGACATTCCCATGGTGAAGCTCCTCTCTTGATTCAAGTTTGACGGTATTTCGGATGATAACCATTGCCGTCTTCGAGAAACATAATACTATAATTATACGATGATGGGAAGAGGCGGAGCGCCGTCAGCCTCGGGAGTTCCCGATTCTGACGGCGCTTGCGTATCAGTCAGGCAAGAACCGGAACCATCGCAGATCGAACTGGCTGCCGGGCAGAAACACGAACGTGACCGTGAGCGGGCCGGCGATGGGCTCCAGCGGGAATGATTGCTCTGTATACTCGCCTTCTGCAGCGTGTCGGTCGAACTCCACGATCTGTCGCGATTCGCCGTCGGGCCCGCTAAACAGGATATGGATCGTGTTCTTGTCGAGCGGCGAACGCCCGCAGATGACGAGCTTCGTGCTTCCCCCCGCGCCGAAATCCATATCTTCGTAGATCAGCGAGACGTTGTTGCCGATCCGCTCGACGGCGTCTTCGGACAAGGCGAAGGAATCCCCGTAGATGCGGGTATGGTCCAGTGCACCCAGACGCGCGAATGCTTTGTTCGGCTTGGCGAACCGGAAGCCCTTCAGGTGAATTTTGCGTCGCAGCACGAAGGTGAGAGACGTGATGCCGCACAATCGGCGGGGCAGCCGATACGTCTCTTCCTGGTATACATTCCATCGTGAAGGCTTCTGATAGGTCACCCTGGCCAGCATCTCGGAGGCTTGACTGTCGCCCGGCATTCCCTTCCAGATCTCAATCGGAAATTCCTCGCTGTCAAGGGCGAAGACCGGAAGCGTCAGCTCATCCGAGCCATAGCTGCCGAAGTCGACATTGTCGAAGCAGATCCAACTTTCTCCGTCCCGCGCTGTCGCCATGCCGCGTTCGTTGCCGTTCGTCAAGTTCCGGCTTGCGGGTCCGTGGAAGCCGGCCGACACGAATTCATACGGATTCAGGCAAGCTTGACCGAGCCCTTCGATCCGGAATTCCATCTGCGAGTAGAGCCGGATACGGTCTGCGCCGTTCGTCGTCGCGCAGCGGATATAGACTTCGCCGTCTCCGTTGGCCGTAATGACGGCTTCATGTCCATCCGCTTCGATCGTCGCGATATTGGCGTCGATCCCGGCTGCGTTCGTGATCCGCCACTGTACGTCACGGTAAGTTGCATGGGCTGGATGGAGCTTCACCCGTACCGGCAGGGAACGGTTCTCCGGCGTCAGCCGGTTGCCTTGCGGGCAGATAATCTCAAGCTTGCGAACGGGAACTTCGTCGATACGGTCAAAGTTGTTGCCGTTACAGCCGTCATCCCGCACGAACTCTTTGTCCGGTGCTCCGGACCAACGATCGTACAACGCAAGCGCATTGCGGTCCGCCGAGTCGACAACGTCAGCCGGTATCGCCGTCAAATTCAGCTCTTCGGCTTGCAGCCCCCGCGAAGCGGCCCGTACCGTAATCGCGCCGACTTCCAATGTCGCGGCGATGACAGCCAGCAACTTGCCGCTGAACAGGCGCCGATTGTCGCCTTTGTAAGAATCGTAGTCCGTGCTGTCCCCGTTATCCAGCCCGACCAGCCGGCCGGGGCCCTCGACCGTCACCTGTACGCGATTGTTGGCGTTCCAGACCGGATGACCGTCGCGATCGATGGCGCTAATTTCCACGAAGATCAGGTCGGAGCCGTCCGCCGCGAGCTCGGTCTTGTCGGGCTTGAGCACAAGCGCGACTGCATCTCCGAACGAAGCGCGGATATCTTCGGCGATAAGGGTGCCCTTATCGTCATACGCGACCGCCCGCAGCTTGCCCGGCACGTAAGGAATCCGCCATTCGCCGAGCAGCTTCTGCCCGTGCTCATGATCGATGTCGACGGCGCCCAGCGATGCCCCGTCGAGGAACAACTCGATCTTGGGCGCATTGGAACATACGCGCACATCAATCATCTGCCCGGGCGAGAAGTCCCAATGAGGGAAGACGTGCACCATCGGGCGAACTCTGTAGTCGGTCCATTCCGCTTGGTAGATAAAGAACGAATCTTTCTTGAAGCCTGCAGTGTCAAGTTGACCGAAGTAAGAATTCTTCGTGTGATACGGCGTCGGTTCCCCGATGTAGTCGAATCCGGTCCATAGAAACTGGCCGGGGGAGTAGGCGGCGTCGCGGTCGGCGATAATGCACCATTCCGTGCTCTTCGCCCCCCAGCTCGTGGAGCTGTTGCCGAGCGAGGAGCATTGCTCGTCGTCGTCCGCCAGCACGGACTGGGCCAGCGGAAAGTGATAGACGCCCCGGCTCTGTACCGTCGAGGAAGTCTCGCTGCCGTAGATGATCCAGTCGGGATGCTCTGCATGATGTTGATCGTAGTATTTCTCCGCGTAGTTATAACCGGCGAGCTTCACGAGATCGGCGCACTTCTGCGCGTTCTCCCAAGGCATGTAGTTGGACCCGATCGTTACCGGCGCGTTGCCCTTCGGATCGTGCAGATGAACCTCGTCCCGCAGCATTCGCGTCAATTCCAGCCCGCGTTCATCGGCATGAGTGTCGTAGATCTCGTTGCCGATGCTCCACATCAGGAGGCTCGGATGATTGCGGTCGCGGCGTACCCAACTGGCCACGTCCTTGCGCCACCAGTCGGGAAAGAACCGGGCATAATCGTAGGTCGTCTTCTTCCGCTCCCACATGTCGAACGCTTCGGATACGACGAGTATACCCATCTCGTCCGCCAAATCCATGAATTCGACGGCCGGCATGTTGTGTGCTGTACGGATCGCATTGACGCCCATCTCCTGCAGCAAGGCGATCTGCCTGCGGAGAGCGGCCTTGTTCACCGCGGCGCCGAGGCAGCCCAGGTCGTGATGCTGGCAGACGCCATGCAGCTTGACTTGTCGTCCGTTCAAAAAAAATCCTCGCTGGCTGTCGAACGCCAAGGTTCGGAAGCCGAAGGTGTTCGTCTCCGTCATCGTGATGGCATTGCCATCCGTAAGCTCGGTGACTAGGCGGTAACGGTAGGGCTGCGAGAGATCCCATAGTTGCGGCTGACCGATCGGGATGCGCGTGCTGACGCGCGCGATACCGTTGGGATCCGCGAATTCAGTTACTTCCGCCGCGGCTTCGGCCACGATTCTGCCGTCTGCATCGAGAACGCGGTGCCGTACGGCAAGGCCGGCAGTTCCGGCACCCACTGCGGCTCCAATCGCTGCAAAGCGGCCGGCTATTTCCAAGCGTTCTCCGAACACGACTTCTGTTTCCACATCCACGAACCACGCGCCGTCAGCCTCGCAGGACGTCGAGATATAGACGCCGTCGGCCGCGATATGCGTATCCGGGTACGTCCGCAGCCATACGTTCCGATAGATGCCCGCGCCGGAATACCATCTGGAATTCGGGGACTCGTGCACGACGCGGACGACGATCTCGTTGCTGCCTGCCTTCAAGTGCGGGGTGATGTCAAATTCGAACGTCGAGTATCCGTACTTCCACTCGCCAGCCGCTTGGCCGTTCACATAGAGCGTCGAATTCATGTAGACCCCTTCGAATCGCAGAGATGCCCGAGTGCCCGAAGCCGACGCTTCAGGCCAAATGAACGTCTTGCGATACCAGCCTTCCCCGTTCTCGTACAAATTGCGCGCATCGTAGATCAGCCAATCGTGCGGCAAGTCGATGGGCGTCCAAGAGACGCTGTCGGCCACCGCGGCTGCGTAGCCGGTACCGAGCGGTTGTTTGGCGAACTGCCAATCGTCGTTGAATTTCCGATTCTCGTTCATGGTTGTTTAACTCCTTGTTTGGATTGGAGAGACGAGTCGCTGCGGTGCGGACGGCTGTCATGCAAAATCTTGTACTGCGTCGGCGTGCACTTCTTGTACGTCTTGAAGACGCGGTTGAATGTAGCGAGACTGCCGAAGCCGGAACGCATAGCCACTTCGGTCACCGACATGTTCGGATCGATCAACAGCTTCTCCGCATGCATGATCCGATGCTGGTTTAGGTAATCGTAATAGGACATGCCGATGAACTGCTTGAACAAACGCGTGAAGTGAAATTTGCTGAATCCCGCCAGCTCGGCGAGTTGTTCAACCTGGATATCCTCGGTGCAATGATTGTTCATGTAGTTGCAGACCTTCATAAACGTATCGATATTCTTATGATATTGACGGCCTTTCGACTGAGCTGGGTGGTTCTCCCCGCCCATGGCGTTCCGGCCGAGATGGACGAAAAATTGGATCAACATGGCGTAGGCGGCGGCTTCCTTCAACAAAGAGTCGGAGAAATATTCGTCCTTCAGGTTCAGCAGGATGGATCGGAGCGATTGCCCGAGCTCCCGGTGACGCTTGGGCGTGATGAGGCAGCTGGGCCTCAGCAGGTGAAAGGTAGAATCGAAGCCGTTCAAATTGTAAAGCAAGGAGAAATCGAAATTCAGAATGATGCGCAGTCCGGAGTCTGGCGCGATGATCTCGTGCAATTCGCCCGGGGGAATCACGAGGATGTCGCCGGGATCGAGGACGTAACGGGTATCGTTCACGATAACGGTATAGATATTCTCGAGCGGCATGACGATCTCGGCCGCGGTATGCCAGTGGACAGGGTAGTTCTCGACTTGCTCGTTCAAATAGAGCCGGATGCCGAAGTGTTCGCGATAGGATACCGTTTCCTTGGTGCCATTGAGAATTTCGATCATGGGGTCTCATCCTTTCCTGAGGCAATTTTACCGTTGAAGCTCAAAAAATCGCAATATTTGAGGAGCAAAAAGCAAAATATACGAAGATCATTTGGCGATTTGACACTATAATAATAGCATTGAAACCGGATTCATCAAGAGGAAATGCAATAAAGCGTAAAATATTCTCACGGAAATGCAGGGATATCCCTTATAAATAAAGGGATTTCGGATTGAATGCTGATATGTGCGAATATTGCGAATAATACGGAGAGTCGGTGCATATCGCAATGACAAAAATAATGGAAAACAAAAGTAAAAATAATCAATATAAAGAAAGAGCGGCGGCGCTCGTTGCGCAGATGACGCTGGAAGAGAAAGTGCGTCAGATGCTGCATGCCGCCCCGGCGATCGAGCGTCTCGGCGTGAAATCTTACAATTGGTGGAGCGAAGCGCTGCACGGGGTCGCCCGGGCCGGCGTGGCCACGGTGTTCCCGCAGGCGATCGGATTGGCTGCGACGTTCGACGAGGAACTGCTGGAGGAAGTCGCGGACGCGATCGCGACGGAAGGGCGAGCCAAGTTCAACATGCAGCAGGAGTTCGGCGACACGGATATCTACAAGGGCTTGACGTTCTGGGCTCCGAACGTGAACATATTCCGCGATCCCCGGTGGGGCAGGGGGCACGAGACGTACGGCGAAGACCCTTATCTGTCCTCGAGGCTGGGCGTGCGGTTCATCCAGGGGCTGCAAGGCAATGATGAGAATTATTTGAAGTCCGCGGCATGCGCCAAGCACTTCGCTGTCCATTCGGGACCGGAAGACGTCCGACACAGCTTCAATGCGGTCGTATCCGTACAAGACTTGCGCGAGACCTATCTGCCGGCTTTCCAGGCTTGCGTCGAAGAAGGCAAGGTGGAAGCGGTCATGGGTGCGTATAACCGGACCAATGACGAACCGTGCTGCGGCAGCGAGCATCTGATCCAGCGCATTTTGCGCGGCGAATGGCAATTCGAAGGACACTTCGTATCGGATTGCTGGGCGATCCGCGATTTCCACGAGAATCACAAGGTGACGCCCGGTCCGGTCGAATCGGTCGCGCTCGCGGTCAATCAAGGCTGCGACCTGAATTGCGGCAGCATCTTCCTGTTCCTGCTGGAAGCCGTCAAGGAAGGGCTCGTCACCGAAGCGACGATCGATCAGGCGGTCATCCGGCTGTTCACGACGCGAATGAAGCTGGGCTTGTTCGATGAGCCGGAGAAGGTTCCTTTCACGAAGATCGGCTATGCCGAGGTCGATTCGGCGCCGATGCGGGAGCTGAACCGCAAGGCGGCCAGAGAGAGCGTCGTGCTGCTGAAGAACGACGGAGTGCTGCCGCTCGCCAAATCGAAGATCCGCACGATCGGCGTCATCGGGCCCAATGCGGACAACCGGCGGGCACTGGTCGGCAATTACGAAGGGACGGCTTCCCGCTACATTACCGTTAAGGAAGGCATTCAAGACTACGCAGGCGACGATGTGCGGGTCTTCTTCTCGGAAGGCTGCCACCTGTACAAGGACAAAGTCGAGAACCTCGGCGCGAGCAATGATCGGATTGCTGAAGTGAAAGGCGTCTGCAAGGAGAGCGATGTCGTCTTCGTATGCCTCGGCCTTGACGCCAGCCTGGAGGGCGAAGAAGGAGATACCGGCAACCAGTACGGCAGTGGAGATAAGCGCGACTTAACGTTTCCGGGCCATCAGGAGCAAGTGCTGAAAACGGCGGTCGAGAGCGGCAAGCCGGTCGTGCTGGTCGTCCTGGCGGGCAGCGCGCTGGGGCTCGGCTGGGCGCACGAGCACGTCTCGGCTATCATCCAGGGCTGGTATCCGGGCGCGCAAGGCGGACGGATCATCGCGGAAGCGATCTTCGGCGCCTTCTCTCCGGAAGGCAAGCTGCCGGTTACGTTCTACCATTCGATCGAGGAGCTGCCGGAATTTGCGGATTACGCGATGAAGAACCGGACGTACCGGTACATGCAGCAAGAGGCGCTGTATCCGTTCGGCTATGGGCTGTCCTATACGGACTTCGCAATAGACAATGTGAAGCTCGATCAGGACCAGGTCACGACGGCAGGCATCGGTATTTCCGCGACGATCCGCAACATCGGCGGCATGGCAGGCGGAGAAGTGCTGCAGGTATACGTCAAGGCGGAACGCGAGAACACGCCCAACCCGCAGTTGAAAGCCTTCCGCAAAGTCCATCTGCAGCCGCAGGAAGAACGGGAGATTACGCTGCATCTGCCAGTGGAAGCTTTCGGTCTCTATGACGAAGCGGGCAAAAGGATGCTGTACCGCGGAAACTATACCGTCTATGTAGGCGCGTCCCAACCGGATGGCAGAAGCTGCTCGCTGATCGGCAAATCACCGGCGGCATTCGCTCTGCTCTGTCCGTTGGAACAAGAAGTGTAAGGAAGGAGGCTCCGTTTCGCCGCGTCCACAACGTGGCGACGGAGCTTTCTATTCGTAATTGCCCGCCGCCGACTGTTCCCCTATCAACCGCTATGAAATTTGGATACGGTGGAGGGGGGATACCCTTTGACTGATTTGAACACGTTGCTGAAATACGCAATATCGCGGAAGCCGCACCGTTCGGCGGCCTGCGTGACGGAGAATCCGCCGGTGGACAGCAGCATTTCCGCGTGATTGATCCGAATCATGTTCAAGTATTGCTTGAATGAACAGCCCATGTACTTCTTGAACAATTTCCCCAAATAGACGGGATGTAGGTTGACGAGTTCGGCCATGCCGGGTAGATCAAGCTCTTCGGAATAATGCTCGGCGACGAACTTCAACACTTGATTGACCCTCGGGTCGGCTTTCATGAGCGCGGCCGCGCTATTCGTGATCGTCAGCAACCGATGGATGATCAGCATGAACAACGCCCTGGATTGCATGACATGCCCCGGCTGCTTGCTCATCCATACTTGCGTGAACTGCTTGAAATACCCGATCAAGTCGTTCGAGATGACGTTCTTCGTCACGGTTTGAAGTGGGAGCGGGTCCGTGCGTGCGTTCGGCAACCATTTGAAATTGAAAGCGTAGGAATGCGCGGGGCTTTCCGTGAACGTATACGCCTCCCGAACGCTGCCTACGGGAATGTAGATGACGTCGCCGGCTTCGATGGTGTATTTGACCCCGTCGACGAAATAATTGGATTTCCCTTCCACAATGAATGTCAGATCATGGAAATCGATCGTTTGTTTAATAATTTCCCAATCGGGAAAACATCGCCTGTCCACGAAGAAAACAACTTCGGGAACCAGCTCTTGCGCGCGATCCAATGCCGTCTTCATTTCGTTCACCTCCCTGCTGCTTGGATGAGATGGTTTCATATTATCACCGACGCCCGGTAAAATAAAGAACAAAAATGTTTAATAATTACAAGAAAATTGTCTAATTGTTCTATGGAATTTGTAAACGCTTTAATACTATAATCAAAGCGAGAGAAGCTTTAATCATGCGGACAATCCCGTATTTCCGATTGTTTTATCAGTTATTCTATTCGGTATTTTTCCGTCATGGATATTTAGTTGTTTCAAGTTTTAATTGGAGGAAATCAAATTGGAAAATGACAACAAGACCGTCCTGACCACGACTAACCGCAGCGGGGAGGTAATGGGAGAAGCATACAAAGCTTGGCTGCGATATGCCCCTTTACCGCCCGATCAAGCGAAGGAATACGCACCTTGGTGCGCCGCGATCGTTACGGCCGCTTCCGATCGATCTCCGCTATTGTCCGCGGCTTGCGAAGAGCTCGCGTTCGGAATCGAATCGATGCTTGGCCACAGGCCTCCAATAGGCGGGAATACGGATCAGGATCGTTATGTTCTGATCGGTACAGGGGTCCTGCCCGAGTTTCAAAGCTCGCTTGAGACCGCTCAGTTCGAAGCATTGGGAGACGAAGGGTATGCACTGATCACCGTTCAGGAGTCCGAACACAGCTACATCGCGATAGTCGGCAGAACGGACCGGGGTGCGCTGTACGGAGCATTTCATTTGCTTCGCCTCCTTCAAGCCGGACAAAGCATTCACGATCTTCGCGTGATCGAGAAACCGGCCGCCAACCTGAGAATGATCGACCATTGGGACAATATGGACGGCAGTATCGAACGGGGGTACGCGGGCCGATCGATTTTTTTCCGTAACGGACAATTCATTGGGGATGGAGGGCGTATTCGGGATTATGCCCGGATGATGGCAGCGGTCGGGTTGAATGCGATTGCTGTAAACAATGTGAATGTGCACGAGAGGGAATCGAGCTTGATCGGACCCGAACTGCTGCCCTCCGTCGCAGCGGTGGCAGATCGATTCAGAGAGTATGGCATCCGGCTTTTCCTGAGCGTGAACTTCGCAAGCCCGATCCAGCTTGGCGGGTTGACGACAGCCGATCCGCTCGACCCGGCCGTCAGGCAGTTCTGGGCGGAAAGGGCGGCCGATGTGTACCGGCACGTTCCCGATTTCGGCGGATTCCTCGTGAAAGCCGATTCGGAATTCCGGCCGGGACCGTTCACCTACGGACGCGACCATGCAGACGGAGCGAATATGTTGGCCGAGGCGTTGCGTCCTTACGGCGGCATCGTGATCTGGCGGTGCTTCGTGTACGACTGCTTGCAAGATTGGCGCGACCGGAAGACCGACCGGGCCAGGGCCGCCTACGACCATTTCCGTCCGCTTGACGGCAAATTCGACGAGAACGTCGTCTTGCAGGTCAAGAACGGCCCTATGGACTTCCAGGTGAGAGAGCCCGTTTCCCCGCTATTCGGCGGCCTGCGTCAAACGAATCAGCTACTTGAACTGCAAATTACCCAAGAGTATACGGGGCAGCAGCGGCATTTGTGCTACCTCGTACCGCAGTGGAAGGAAGTATTCGACTTTGACACTTATGCGCAAGGCGAGGGTTCGACGGTGGCGAAAGCGGCGACCGGTGCGCTGTTCGGCCGGCCGTTCGGCGGGTTCGCCGGCATAGCCAATATCGGGGACGATCGAAGCTGGACCGGGCACATCTTGGCTCAGGCCAACTTCTACGGTTTCGGCCGTTTGGCTTGGCGCCCGGAACTGACGTCCGAGCAGATTACCGACGAATGGGTACGGCTCACCTTCGGCAACGATCAGACCGTCGTGGGAACGATCAGCCGCATGCTGCTTGATTCCTGGAGTATTTATGAGAATTACACGTCGCCGCTCGGCGTCGGATGGATGGTCAATCCGGGGAATCATAACGGCCCGAACGTCGACGGATATGAATATTCGAAGTGGGGGACTTACCATTATGCGGACTGCCACGGCATCGGAGTAGATCGAACCGTAGAGACGGGCACAGGGTATACGGAACAGTATCACCATAAGGTTGCTGCACGCTATGACGCGATCGAGAGTTGTCCGGATGAACTGCTGCTGTTCTTCCACCATGTGCCCTATACGCATGTATTGAAATTCGGCAAAACCGTCATTCAGCACATATACGACACCCATTTCGAAGGCGCCGAACAGGCGGACCAGCTGGTGGACACCTGGCGCGGCTTGCAAGGAAGCATAGACGACGAACGTTATGCGAGCGTGCTGAGTCGTCTGCAAGAGCAATCGAAGCATGCGAAGGAATGGCGCGACGTTGTAAACAGCTATTTCTTGCGCAAGTCGGGTATCGCGGACGAGCAAGGCAGAACAATCTACTAGGCAGGGGGTGAAGATTTGGCTGCTGCAGTTAGAAGAAAATCGCTCGGATATATGAAACGGTACTGGGTCCTCTATGCGATGCTGTTTCTTCCGATATCCTTTTTTGTGATTTTCCGTTATATACCGATGAACTACATTCAAATTGCTTTCAAGAATTACAGCATTGTAAAGAGCCCATCGGAGATGGCCTGGGCAGCAAACCATGGGTTTGAATATTTTATTAAGGCTTTTTCCAATCGAGACTTCCTTTACGCCCTGAGAAACACCCTTGTTCTTAACTTTCTTGATTTGTTAGTTGGCTTCCCTGCACCCATCATTCTGGCCATCATCTTCAATGAGCTAGCCTTCAAACGGTTTAAGAAGTTCACCCAAACGGTAGCCTATATGCCGCACTTTTTGTCATGGATTATCGTTGCGGGCATGGCGCTTCAGCTTTTTGCTCCTACCACAGGGCTCGTCAATATCATGCTAAACAAGATGGGGTTTGATTCCATTCCGTTTCTGAATGACTCCACGAATTGGGTGATCACCTACGTTGCGCTGGGCATATGGAAAAATGTCGGTTGGGGCACCATTCTCTATCTGGCAGCGATTGCAGGGATCAACCCAGAACTTTACGAGGCTTCTTCGGTGGATGGGGCAAGTCGCATGCGAAATATTTGGCACATTACGCTGCCGGGATTACGTCCTACCATTGTCGTCTTGCTGATTCTGAGTCTTGGTCAGATTCTGGGCGGCGAATTTGACAGAGCTTACGCGCTTGGCAACAAGCTTGTAATGGATGTTTACAACATTATTCCCATATTCGTATACAACTACGGTATTAAAGGATTGCAGTTCTCGTTGTCCACTGCCGTCGGTTTGTTCCAATCCGTCGTGTGTGTCATATTCTTGTTCGCAGCAAATGCTTTTGCCAAAAAATTCGGCGATCGCGGCATTTGGTAGGGGGCTGATAAACAGATGATTAAATCTAGAGGGACTAGAATCGGCGACTGGGTTATTGTTTTCATTTGTATATTGGTTATTCTAGCCTGTCTCCTGCCGTTGTTGAATATTGTCGCACGATCCTTAAGTTCTGCAGATGCCATGGTGAAGAATCAAGTTCTACTTCTGCCCGTAGGGCTCAATTTCACCGCTTATACAACGGTACTTGCGGATACCAAGGTCACATGGTCGTTGGGTTGGACAGCGATCCTGACCGTCGTCGCCACGATTTGGTGCATGTTCATGACGATTATTTGCGCATATCCGCTTATCTATGACAACCTCAAAGGCAAGAAGCTAATCCTGGCGCTCATTCTCTTTACGATGTACTTTAATGCCGGCATCATCCCGACCTATTTGCTGTTGAAGGGGCTCCACTTGCTCAATAATCCCCTGGTTCTGATTTTGCCTGGCAGCATTAGCGTATTCAATGTCATCATCATGCGCAGCTTCTTCTTTGGCATTCCCGAGAGCCTTAAAGAATCCGCCGAACTCGATGGGGCGGGGCCTCTCAGGGTGCTTGTCAATGTCTATCTGCCGCTTTCCATGCCTGTGCTGGCAACGCTGTCGCTTTTCTACGCGGTTGGCCGCTGGAACGGGTTCACGGATGCGTTGATGTTTATGACCGACAGACATTACTACCCTATACAATTATTGCTTTATAACATTCTCAACAGTATTAACAGCGTTGAGGTGGCTACGCAGGAGGGCTTTACCAGCCCGGGCTTGTCCGAATCCATTAAAGCTGCAACCGTTGTGTTTGCAACCGTTCCGATATTGCTTGTTTACCCGTGGTTGCAGCGTTACTTTATTTCCGGCGTCACGATTGGAGCCGTAAAAGGTTAACTTCTTGCCCGCGGTAAGAATCGACTATAGTCGATTTTTATAAATGAATCAACAGCATCAAACAAAAAAAGGAGGATCTTACATGCGTTTAAGCAAAGTATTGACGATTGTGGTGCTTTGTTCCGTCTTCGCTTTGGCATTTGCGGGATGTACCAAGAGCAACAACAACGACTCGGCAAGCCCGTCCAATTCATCGGCTCCACCGGCATCCGAACAATCATCCGCTCCCCCCGCTGTCGACGAAGCCGCTGCAAAACTTGAAAAGTTGGGTCTTGACTCCAATCTCAGATTCAAGGAGACTCGCAAAATCACCGTAGAGATTTATGATCGCGGCAATACCGGGGGATCCAAACCCGAGGACAACGTCTATACAAAGTACATCAAAGACGGAATGCTGCGCGACCATAACGTAGAAGTTACTTTTGTTCCGGTTCCGCGTTGGACGGAAGGCGAGGTCATTAACAACCTTTTGGCCGCGGGTCAAGCGCCGGATATCGGCGTCACCTACTCGTATCCTACAGTTCAAATTTACGCTAACATGGGTGGCGTCACGGACCTGGGACCTCTTGTCGACGATTATAAAGACCTTCTGCCGAACTTGTGGGAGTATCTTACCGACTCGAACATCAATTGGGACAGGGATCCCAACACAGGAAAACTGTGGGCATTGGAGGCTCGTTTGAACGTCCTGAACCGCATTAATACTTTCGTGCGCGAGGATTGGTTAAAGAAGCTGAATCTCAATGCGCCAACAAATCTGCAAGAATTTGAAAACATGCTCAAAGCATTTAAGGACAACGCATCCACGCTTTTGGGCAAAGATGCGAACAAGATGATTCCTTTTTCAACGAGCTTTGACGTCGGATGGCGTACAGATCATTTAACAACGTCCTTTGTGCCCGACAATATAACGGACAAGGACATCTTCGTTAACGGCTTTGACGATCGGCGTCTTCTTTACCCGAATTACAAAGAAGGCATCAGAACGTTGAACAAATGGTACAACGAAGGTCTAGTTTGGAAAGACTTCCCGCTCTATCCTGCCGGAGATAAAACAGAAGATAATCTCATTAAAGCCGGCTTTGTAGGTGCGTTTATGCACAACTGGGATTACCCGTATCGTGACGGCGAAGACGGCATTACTGCGAACCTTCATAAGCTTGTCGGTCCGGATGCAAATTTTATTGCTATTGAGCCATTCAAGAACGACGCCGGGGTTTACAGGAAGTTCTTGTCGGCGCCTGTTGACCGCAAGGTATTCTTCCCAGGTACCAACAAAGAACCGTTAGCTTCCATGTTTTATCTGGATTGGATTTCCAAGCTCGAAAATCGTGTTTACCTGCAATTCGGCGAAGAAGGAAAAACCCACGAAAAGATGCCGGACGGTTCCTACAAGACGATTGCCGCTACTGACGAATACATCATGAACTCACCGGCAAACATCGACTACACGATCACAAGCAACGGTCTTGACACCGGCGACGCGGATAAGACCGCCAAGTCCATTGCCAACGGCTATGCTGGGGTTGACTCCAGATTAATTGTGATTGCTAATCAAATTACGACCCATGAAGGTCGTGTAGGCAAAAACGCCAAAGCGGGAGAAATCAAGTCTGAAGAAGGTCAAGGTGAACCGCTTAAAGTGAAACGTGATGCCTTCCTGGACCAGGCTGTTGTAGCGCCAGCCGACAAATTTGACTCCGTATATGATGCGGGTATGAAGGATTACCTCAGCTCAGGCGGTCAAGCGATTATCGACGAGCGCAAAGCGGCATGGGAAAAACTTTATGGCAGCGAAACAATGCTGAAATAGCCATTTGTGAGTAGATGAAGATAAAAAGAAGGCCCGGTACTTCGCGGATGTCCGCGAGGCGCCGGGCCTTTTGCTTCGGTGGAGAGGTGAAGTCGTCGTGGTGTCGCTATGCCTGAATTACACGCCGGCGTAGGACATGAAGCCGCCGTCGACCGGAACGACGATGCCGGTGACGAAGCCCGAGGTGCGCTCGTCGGCGAGCCAGAGCAGCGTGCCGAGCAAGTCCTCGGGAACGCCGAAGCGGCGCATCGGCGTGTGCGAGAGAATCTTCTGCGACCGCTCGGTCAGCGTCCCGTCCGGGTTCGTGAGCAGGTTCTTGTTCTGCTCCGTCCGGAAGAAGCCGGGGGCGATCGCGTTGACGCGGATGCCGGACTCGGCAAAATGGACGGCAAGCCATTGCGTAAAGTTGTCGATGGCCGCCTTGGCCGCGCTATAGGCGGGCACCTTCGTCATCGGGCTAGGCGCGCTCATGGAGGAGACGTTGAGGATGACCGCGCCGGGCCGGCCGATCATGCCGCGGGCGAAGATCTGCGTCGGAATGAGCGAGCCGACGAAGTTCAAGTCGAACACTTGCCGGAACCCGGGGATGCTGAGTCCGAAGAACGTCGTCACGTCAGCCAGGTCCAGATCGCCCGGCTTGAACGTCTCGTTCGTGGTGTTGGCGCTCGGGTGATTGCCGCCTGCGCCGTTGATCAGGATGTCGCACGGGCCGAATACCGCTTGCACCTGCTGTTCGGCGGCCCGCACGCTGTCCGCATCGGTCACGTCGCAGGAGACCGCGATCGCATCGCCGCCTGCCGCCTTGATTTGCTCCACGACCGCCTCGCACTTGGCGGCCGTGCGGCCCAATATGGCGACGCGTGCGCCTTGCCGTCCCAGCTCCCGCGCCATCGCGCTGCACAATACACCGGAGCCCCCTGTCACCACCGCCGTTTTTCCTCTCAACCCTTCGTGCAGCGGAAGCGCTGATTGTGCATTCGTCTGAAAGTCGCTCATTTCGCGATTGCTCCTTTATCCGATTGTCGCCGTGCCAGCGAATCCCATAATCCCCATAGATACATGATACCGAGCGCGCGGTCGTACAGTCCGTAGCCGGGCCGACATTGCTCGCCCCACAGATGCCGGCCGTGGTCCGGTCGGCAGTAGCCGTCGAATCCCGTCTCATGCAGCGTCTGCACAAGTCCGGCAATGTCCACGCTGCCGTCTTGCGTACGGTGAGATGTTTCGATAAAATCTCCGTTCTCGTAGACGCGTACGTTGCGAATGTGGGCGAACGGAATCCGTCCGGCAAACTCGCGGGCCATCGCAGCGATATCGTTCGCCGGATTCGAGCCGAGCGATCCGCTGCAGAGCGTGATGCCGTTGGCCGGGCTATCATGCAAGGCGAGCAGTCTGCGCAGGTTGGCTTGGCCGGTGACGATGCGCGGCAGGCCGAACACGGAGAAAGGCGGATCGTCCGGATGGATGGCCATACGGATCCCGCTGCGCTCGGCGACAGGGATGATTTCAGCCAAGAAGTATCCCAAGTTGCACCACAGATCTTCCTCGGTCACGTCGCGGTAAGCCTCGAACAGTTCGCTGAGCCGTGCGAGCCGTTCCGGTTCCCAGCCGGGCATCGTCATCTTGTTGTCGCCGTTAATAAGCCGCACCAGTTCGAACGGGTCTACGCCGTCGATGCGTGATTTTTCGAAAAACAATGCCGTTGAACCGTCTTCCAATTCCTTGTATAAGTCCGTCCGCAGCCAATCGAACACCGGCATGAAATTGTAGCAGATCACCTTCACGCCGGCGCGTCCAAGCTTCTCGATCGTACGCTTGTAGTTGTCGATGTACCGTTGCCGTGATCGAAACCCCAGCTTGATGTCTTCATGAATGTTGACGCTCTCTACGACATCGGCGTGGAAGCCGGCATCACGGATATGCTGTACGGTCTGCGCGATGCGTTCCTCGGGCCATTCTTCTCCAGCCGGCATGTCGTGGAGCGACCAGACGAGTCCTTCGACGCCGGGGATTTGCTTGACTTGCTGCGGAGTTACGGTGTCGTTGCCTTCACCGTACCAGCGGAAGGTCATTCTCATGCCGTTCGTTCTCCTTATGACTTGAAGTAATGGGGATGTTGCTGCTTAAGCTCGTTCAGGTCGGTTACCGTCTGAAGCAGGTGCTCTTGCATCGCTTGCTCCGCCCAGTCTGCGTCCCGCTTGCGGATCGCTTCCGTGATCTTGAGATGCTGGTTGTACAAATGGCGCCAATCCCGGTCCGGCGCGAGCGACAGATGGCGGGCGCGGTCGAGATGGGTCTTGGCTTGCTGCAGCAGGTTCCAGGTGTTGAGCTTGCTGCAGCCGGCGAAAATCGTGCGGTGAAAAGCTTCGTCGAGCTCGAACATCCTGAGCTCGTCGCGTGCTTTCAGCGTGGATAACTGCGCGGCCAAGTTGTCATCCAGCGCTCGCATGCTGGCAGCCGGAAAAGCGTCGCATGCGAGCTTAGCGACCGCCCGCTCCAGCTGTTCCCGCATGAATCTCGCTTCCAGGGCATGATCCGCGTCGATGAGCGACACGAACGTGCCTCGCTGGGGCAGCACTTGGACAAGCCCCTCCTGCGCTAGGCGGACGAAGCTCTCGCGGACCGGCGTCCGGCTGACCTGGAAGGCGGCGGCCATATCCTGCTCGGACAGCGCCGAGCCTGGGAGCAGGGTCAAGGTGAGGATCTGCTCCTTCAGTTGCAGATAGACGGCGTCTCGGGTGGAGTGGGCCGGTGGAATGCCGTAGGATGCCGCGGTCATGGACTCCCTCCTTATTTTATTTTTATACTACCACACTTGTATGGTAGTATGGGAGTGCTTTGTGCAGCAACCCGCCATAAAGAATATTTACGAATAGACGGATGAACTCCTTTCGTGGGCATCGCACGAACAGGCAAATATGATATATTCATGGTTGAGTAGGCGATTGGAAAGGACTGAGACGATGAAGCTGATGACATTCAATATGAGGTTCAACACCGCTTCTGACGGTGAGAACGCTTGGCCACATCGGACAGGTTACGTTGCGGAAGTCGTTCGGCGCTCGAACGTCGAGGTCGTTGGAACGCAAGAGTTGAATCCGGGCATGATTCAGGACTTGGCCCCGCTGCTGCCGGAATACCGGTGGGTTGGCGTGGATCGCGGAGACGGAGGAACGAGCGCAGTCTGGTATCGCCCGGATCTGGTGGAGCTATTGGAAACGGGCGATTTCATGTTGTCGGAGACGCCAAGCGTAATCGGCAGCATGGGTTGGGATGCGGTATGTCCAAGAATATGCACGTGGGCGATTCTGAGGAGGCACGAGGACGGTTTCACGTACGCTTTGTTCAATGTGCATACCGATCATGAGGGGGAGGAATCACGCTGGCGGTCAATGGCATTGATCCTGGAGCGGATGGCGGCGATGTCGGTTGAACATGGCGGCGTTCTGCCAATGGTACTGATGGGCGACATGAATGCGTACCCGCAAGAGCGGTGCATCGCAATGCTGTCAGATGAAAGCGTGAATACCGTGGGACTTCGGAACGGGTTCGATCGGCTGCAGGATCCGGAAGGGGAACGGTTGACCTTCCATGATTACAAGGGCGGGGTCCAGGGAGAACCGATCGATTATATTTTTCAAACCAAGCATTTCGAGCCCGTGACGGTCGCCATTGATCGCAGTCTTGTGAACGGCAAATATCCTTCGGACCATTACCCGGTCGTAATGGAGATGACTTATGTATCAAGCCTTGACGGGTTCATCCGCTGAGAGTATGGGACTGCAGCAGCTGCATCGAGGGGCAGGCTGCTGCAGTTTCTTATTACAGTAAATTCGGTTAAAGGTTTGGCATGTTCATTATTATCGGTTAGTCGAACCCGGCACTGCAGAATCGTGATTGTTGCCAGGCGACTGCTTTCCTTGGTTTTTGGATCTTTTGCGTGCCATTTCCTTTCCTCCCTAGGTATCGTTTCTAATGATCACTTCATCCAGCGAGGTGCGCTCGTCTCGGTTTGCCGCTTGCGCAATTTCGCGATCGGTTTCGTTAACGCCTTGAATGTTGTCGGCTGCATCGGCTTGTTGATTCAGTTGCTCCTCGATCTGCCCAATGCCGTGCGCGCCTTGATGGTTTCTGCTTGTCGCCATGGCTGATTCACCTCCGCTTGTTCCGTTGACCGTTCAGACCTTAATGTGCGACATACGGCAAGGAATTAGTCGCCATTGAAAAGGGGAGCAAGCCTCGGATTCTCATGGTAAAATGTAGAGAGCGAATGGCGAAAGGGTGGTATGGGTTGCGAAACGTGGTGAGTATGAAATGGCTTTTAGCGCGGATGTACGAACCGGATTTGGTGATCGTGGATTGCCGGTTTCAATTGGGACAACCGGAGTCGGGCCGTGCGGCTTACACGGAATCGCATATTCCGGGCGCGGTCTATTTGGACTTGGAGAAGGACTTGTCTGCTCCGTTAGGAGAGCACGGCGGGCGTCACCCGCTGCCGGATATCGCGACATTGACGGGGACGTTGAGCCGCGTTGGAATCGGAAACAACGTTAGGGTTGTCGCTTATGACGATCAAGGCGGCGCCATGGCTTCACGGCTGTGGTGGCTTCTCAAGTATCTTGGGCACGAGCAGGCGTACGTGATGGACGAGGGGTTCGCCGCATGGGTGAAGGCGGGGTATCCGGTGTCCGCGGAGCAGAAGGTAGCGATCCCGTCGCAGTTCCTCGCAACCGTTCAGCATAACATGCTGGCGGAGGTGGACGAGGTCCGGGAACTGCTGGGTTCCGACCGTCTCACTCTGATCGATTCCCGCGAAGCTCCGCGTTACCGCGGCGAAGTGGAACCGATCGATCGCGTCGCCGGACACATTCCAGGCGCAATCAACCGGTTCTGGAAAGATGCATTGGATGAGCGCGGCGCCTGGAAAGACGTCTCCGGTCAAGCGGCGCGGTTCCACGATCTGCCGCGAGCTCGCGAGCTCATCGTTTATTGCGGATCCGGCGTCACCGCCTGTCCGAACGTACTGGCGCTGCAGGAAGCGGGCTTTCAGAAGGTGCGTCTATATGCGGGCAGTTGGAGCGATTGGATTAGTTATGAGGGGAATCCGGTGGCGTCTGGAGAAGAGTAAGAGCCAAGAGGCCGCGTCGGACGCGGTTTTAGGGGCTGTGACAGGTTGCCGGTGGGCAGGCTGTTGCGGCCCTCTTTAGGTTGTTCTGCAAACAGCTTGCAAACAGGAAGTCAAGGAAAGTGGTTGCAGGAGCGCCGGATACTGTTCGACCAACCAGCGTTGCAGTAGCGATAGTGGCTATCGTGGTCGTTCAGCGTCCGGGGCATCAAGCCTTACGTTTTGGAATCCAAGCGGATAAGGTATCTACCCACTGTTTCAAGAGAGCCCCTGAGCGAACGGGCAGAATAGCTTAATGGATCCTTTCCCTTCTCGCCAAGGACTGCATTCATTATAATTAAGTTAGTATAATCCAAAACATGGGAGTGACATGTATGGAAGCACAACATATAGTTTCTAAAATCGTTGACAGTTTAAAACGAATCACCGGAGTGAGCGCTCTAGTACTTGGTGGTTCAAGAGCTAGGGGGACGGAAAGCCCCAACTCTGATATTGATATTGGTATCTACTACGATTCCGAAAAAGGGCTAGACATTGCCTAGCTTCGTCGGGTTGCGGCTGTAATTGATGACGACCATAGAGAAAACTTAGTGACAGAAATAGGCGGCTGGGGACCATGGATTAATGGTGGCGGTTGGTTGAAAGTGAATCAAACTCCTGTCGATTTTTTATTCCGTGATCAAAACAAAGTGTCACAAGTAATTGAACAATGTGTCATGGGAGATATCACAATTGATTATCAACCAGGACATCCCCATGGATTTGTCAATTCGATTTATTTTGCTGAGATAGCATTGTGTAAAGTGTTGTGGGATCCTTCGGGGGTTGTAGGGCAACTGAAAAGCAGAACAATTCCATATCCCTCCGCTTTTCAAAAAGCAATCATTCAAAAATTTTATTGGGAGGCAAGCTATTCTTTAGAAAATGGATATAAAGGTATCTACAAAAAGATTTATCTTATATTGCCGGATGTTGTTTCAGGTCGGTATCTTGCTTGAATCAGGTTTTGTTTGCGATTAACGAAAACTACTTGATGAATGAGAAGGGGGCTGCTGCCATTGCCGATTCGTTTACCATGGTGCCAAGCAATTACTCCCAAAGAATAAATCACATTTTTACTCCTCCCAAGCATAGCAAAGGGAGGTCGTTTCACATGGGCGCTGGCATGGTTGAATGAGTAACAAGGTCAAGAGAGTGATTCAGCCACACCCCCTGTAAGGTCAAAAGCGGAGCGCTTAGCTTCTTGTGCAAAATGAATACTTTGAGAAATAAGTAAAAAAGGGATAACATAGTTCTACCGTAAAAGAGAGGAACAGCTATTGAATGGCATCAACTAAATATGATAGATTAGATAACTTAAGTGAAATATGTTTGATTGCAAATCGATTAATATAATTCCGAAAAGAGTGGTAAGCATGAAGTCATATATCAATTGGAGATATACGATCACCATCTTCAAGATAGCGATGAAAGGAGCGTGATAAATTAAAAAGAAAAAGGAGCAGAATGAAATGATACAAAACAGAAAAGCAACCGTTAATGACTATGATATGATTATAAATCTTTGGGAAAGATCGGTAAGGGCCACTCATCATTTTTTGAGTTTTAAGGATAAAGAGGAAATCAAAAAAGAATTACCCATGTATTTTCCTCATCTTGATGTACGTCTCTGGTATACCGAGGACTCTATCATTGGTTTTACCGCCATCAATGAAAATCACTTGGAAGCACTATTTCTCGATCCCGATAAAATTGGCAAAGGGTATGGGAAACAAATTATGCAAATATGCATCCATGGTCTTGGGATCACGTCCGTTGATGTGAATAAACAAAATGAGAATGCGACAAGGTTTTACTTAAAAAGCGGTTTCGGAATAATCGGTGAAGATTTGACGGATGGAGCAGGTCGCCCTTATCCCATTTTACATTTGAAATACAATGAACAGCAGAAGTAATTCTTCTGTCCAGGCTGTCGAGAAATCGACAGCCTTTTAAATAACTATTGAATATCTTTTTTGACAGCTCACAGAAGTTTAATGATTTTGCAATACATAACGTTACATAACTAATTAGGTGGAACAAAAAAATCAAACGCGTAAAGTCAACTTGAACAAAAAAGCATTACTCTAATCATTAAGAAATGCTTTTTTGTTAGTTGAACCATTACGCTCTAACGGGACACGTTAGTTCAATGTGGACCGGTTTGCAAACAAGCCTGCCAACAATCATTCAACAACTTGCAAACAGTCCCCATCCCTCCGCAACCCAGCCCATCCACCCTCCGGGTGCTACCTTGCTTCACTTGGCCTTTTGTTGGCGTTCCGTTCGGCTTGACCCAGCCACAGGGGTATACTTTGCCTTGGCTCAAACCACACTGTTTCACCAGCCCCGTCCTCCACGGGCTTCTTGCTCTCTAAGTCCTCCTAAGTGTAGCCAAGGGAGGTCGTTGCAAATGGAAGTTGGCATATCCTCGGAGGCATTCCCGCCGCGCTGCTCCGAACCCCCATTTTTTTGTTTCGGAACATTCCGAACCTGGTGGAGGAGGATGCCAAAGCCACATTTCACAGGCCCGGAAATCGGGAACAAGTGATTATAAAGTGACAAACGAATCCCATATAATTTGCTATACTATCGAAAAAGGCTCAACCTCTCTTAAAGGATGAGGATCCCATGATCGCCACGACGAAACTGCACTTCCCCCGTTCGCGTCATCCGGTAGTAGACCGGCCAAGATTGATACGCCTGCTGGACGAAGGGAAGGCCGCCAAGCTGACTCTTGTCTCCGCACAGGCCGGGTACGGCAAAACGACGGCGCTGAGCGAATGGGTAACTCGCAATAGCGCACTAGCTGCATGGGTGTCCTTGGATCGATCGGATAATGATTGGGCGTCATTCTGGCGTTATGTCCTCGCCTCGATTCAATGGCACGTTCCGGATTTCGGCGCGACGTGCACGCCGCTATTGGAAGCCGGTGCTTCTGCTCATCCGGAGCTTGCCATCAAGGCGCTATTGAACGATTTAAACCATATGACAGACGAGATGATCATCGTCCTCGACGATTACCAGAGTATCGAATTGCCCTCCATCCATGATTCCCTGAGCTATCTGGTCGAGCAATTGCCTCCCCCTGTTCGGATGTGTATCGCAAGCCGTACAGAGTTGCCTTTTCCCGTCACAAGATTAATAGCCAAAGGCGAACTGCATCGCGTGGACATGCAGGATTTGAAATTTCGGCTAGACGAGGGGCTTGCGTTTTTCCAAGAAGCGACGGAGCTATCGCTGACGAGAGAACAAGCGACCCGACTCGTCCATCAGACGGAAGGTTGGATTACCGGGCTGCAGGTGGCAGCCATTTCGCTCAAGCGAAGTGCTCATCTAGCCGAGTCCGTTCGTCTGCTCGACGGCCGGCAGCATCTTATCTTCGACTATTTGCTTGAGGAAGTGTTCTCCGGCCTCCCGGAGCCCCTGCGCGATTTTCTATTAGAGACGTCCGTCTTAACTCGAATGAACCGTTCGTTGTGCCAAGCCGTTACGGGCCAATCGAACAGCCAGGAGCATTTGGAGAAGCTCGAGCATCTCAATTTGTTTATCGTCCCGTTGGACGAACAACGGAACTGGTACCGGTATCATCATTTGCTGACCTGCTTCTTGAATCGGTTGTTCGCCGAGACCGCCCCCGACCGGCTCGCGCAGGCGCACATCCGCGCGGCGCGTTGGTTCGAACAGTACGGCTCTCAGGAAGAGGCGGTGGAGCATTATATCAAGGGCGGTCTGCACGCGGAAGCGGTCCGGGTCATCGAGCACCACCTGCCTTCCTTGATGCAGGCGAACATCTCGGCGCTTGGAAGGTGGGTGTCCGTCTTGCCGGAAGCTTCTCTGGCAGATAAACCGGCGCTTATGCTGTTCTCGATCACCGCGCTAGTCGTAAGCGGACAATGGGACGCGGCATATTGGCGAGCGGAACAGGCGAAATCCCGGTTCGAAGCGCTTAAGGAACGGCAGCCTCCGGAGGATTGGCGGACAGCGATGGGCAATCTTCATTTCTTCTGCGGAGTCGTTTCTTTTTTGAGCGGGGATCTCGAGCGAGCGTCCAACGGCTTCGAGCTGGCCGAGCAGTTCGTGCCGGAAGGCAGCTCCTATCAGATGATGGGGCGCAATCGCTATCACGGTTACGACACGAATCACGACGTGCTGGCGGTCGTTGGCGACATGCGCAAGGCGGAGCCGTTTTTCCACAAATGGATACAAGCGTGGAGGCATAAACGGCGGTTTCCGTTCATCGGTTACATGTATGCCGCCTATTGCGCGTTATTGTACGAGTGGAATCGTCTAGAAGAGGCCGAACGATTCATAGACGAAGCGCTGGAACGCAAGGATCTGCAGCCCTATGCCCGAATGGAGGCCCATATCGCGATTACAGCTTCACAGATTCAATTAGCGAAGAGACGAGAGGGCCAAGCCGAGGAGTTTCTAAGAATATTGGAGTCGGAGATCGATTCTCCAGATTTCGCCTTATTCGCACGGAAGATTCAAGCCGAACGCGCCGCTCTCTCCCTACGCATGGGAAGTCCCGAAACCGCACGGGAGTGGATGGATGCCATCGAGCTATCGCCTGCCGACGAGCTGTCGCCGGACCGCATGGCCGAGTATCTGATATTGGTCCGGGTGCTCGCTTCCGAGCATCGGTTCGATGAAGCCCTCGGTTTGCTGGAGAAGCTCCATCGTTTAGCGGTCTTGGGCAGATTCCACCGCGAGCAGATTAGAATCGCTGCCGTCCATAGCGTGACGTTGTGGGGAGCGGGTCATATAGATGCCGCGCTTCAGAAGCTTGTATATGCACTGCGCAAGGCAGAGCCGCAAGGCTATATCCGAAGCTTCATCGATGAAGCCGAACCGATGGCGAAGATGCTGTCCGAGCTGGCGAAACGAAGAAGCGGGATTGCGCAACCGGAATTGCAGCCCTATATCCGGCAACTGCTGCAAGCGATCGATGAGGAGCCGCGAGAGGAAGTGGCAAGTATACCTTCGCTATCCGCTCAAGAGACGAAGGTGCTGGCTTTGATGGCGGACGGACTCGCGAACAAGGAAATCGCCCATCGGATGGCGATTACGGTCGAGACTGTGAAGTTCCATATCAAGAACGTTTTCCGGAAGCTCGAGGCGAATAACCGCGTACAGGCAGTGCAGCACGCCCGGCAACGGAACCTCCTACGTTAATCCATACCGCTTCTATGCGCATGACCCTCCCCGTTTGGGGAGGTTTTTTTATGGCTTGCGAAGGCATACAGTTAAGATTAGCCATGTTTATACGATTGGTATTGAATTTAATGTAAGGATACGAAAGGAAAAGTGATGATGAGAAAACATTGTGTTCTCCTGATGAAAGCGATGCTGTCCGCGGCATTATGCAGCGTCGGCATTCTGTCTTCGACGGCATACGCCTCCGACAGCGATCCGACTCCTGTCAAGCCCGGAGTAATGGATGTTGACGGGGTGAAATGGGTGCTCGTGTATACCCCGGAGGAGCTTATGTATATCGATTCGCATCAGGAAGAGAGAAACGAAACGGGACACTTGTATGTGGAGTCGAACATCGCGATCATGAATGACATCGATATGGGGGTATATAAGAAGACGGGATGGATCCCGCTTGGAGGAAGCAGTTGGTATAGAGCCGATGTTATTGAAACCGATTGGAGCGGAACGTTAAAATATCAGGGCAATAGTATCAAGGGGCTTCATTGGGATGACTACGCAGACTACGGCTCCGTTATCGGAGATGTCAAATCTTCCAACTTAGGGGGTGGGATGCTCGACTTCGCCGCTGCGTTGCTTCAAGGCGGTTTTGGGGGGAGGAGCTGGTATCCTGACGTTCGCCATCGCGTAGAAGGCTTCTCGCGGCCTGCCGTCGTGCGGCGAGACGGAGAGACTTGGGTACAAATCAGGACGCCCGAGGAGCTGCTGTACCTGGACTACAATCAGTCCATGCCGATCGAGGCGGGAAGCCAGGCGAAGTATCTGGATGCGAATATCGAGCTGATGAATGATATCGACCTCTCCGCTCATTCGAATCTCTCTTGGATGCCGCTAGGGGGCGCTTATTCGATTTTTGTTTTCAAAGGAACGTTTAACGGGCGCGGACACGTGATCAAGGGGTGGGAGATCAATAATTCGACCGACCCCATGACAGGCTTCTTCGGTATCGTCACGGGAAAGATCGTCAATCTGGATCTGGATGGCGCGGTAAATAGTACGAGTGGCTTATTTGCGGGCGGGATGGCGGCCCTGCTGCCGAAAGGCGGCGTAATCCTGAACAGCTCGTTCCATGGCACGGTAAAAAATCGTGTTGGTTATATCGGGGGTCTCGTCGGGTATGCGAACGGGACGATCTTAAACAGTTACGTCACAGGCAATATCATAACCGAAAAATCGCTCGCCTTTATCGGCGGGTTAGCAGGGGTGTCCGGGGGAACCATCAGTGACAGTTATTTCGCGGGCGATATCGAAGGATTACAAGCAGGCGGATTGGTAGGCTATAAAGAGGACGGTATCATTGCCGACAGCTATGCGACTGGAACGATCAAGGATTATGGCCCTGGCGCGACGATTGGCAATATCATAGCGAATACGCCGCTCGTTTCGCATGAAAGAGCGGTAGCCGTATTCGAGGACGGCAAGGCCGAAAATATATATCGCTACTATTTCTTGAAGGATAATATCAATTCCGCGTACAACGCCGGGTGGGACAACGACAACGTATGGAGACCGTATTTCAACGTCATCGGCTATCCTTGGCTGTTGCAGCTGGATTCGATGTCGTGGTCCTCGCTTCCTAGCGATAGCCAGTCCGGCGGCACGATCGCGATAGGCGGAACAGTTTATAACGCGGAGGGCAAACCGGCGCCTGCCGGCGTGAAAGTCGACTTGTCGAACACGGTCGGCAATTGGGCGGGTTCGCCCGGTGCAAGCGTGAGGTTGACGACGGATAACGAGGGCCGGTTTACCGCACAATGGACGGCTCCCGAGGTCGTTCAGGATACCTCCGTTCAATTCAAGGCAACCCTGAAGATCGCGAATCAAGACTTGGGTAATTCGGCTTTGACAACATCGATTACGAAATCATTGACCATCAAGCCGTTGTCTCCATTGACGCTTGATCCGAAATCCGACTCGCCGATCGTCATCGACGGAACGGTCGGGCAATCCGTGTCGAGGACGTTCGCGGCAACAGGCGGACGCGTTCCTTACAAGTGGCAAATGACTTCAGGCATGCTTCCGGCAGGCGTAACCTTTAGCGAGTCCGGCAAGCTGTCTGGCACTCCCGCTGCTTCCGGCACTTATGCCTTCACGGCGACTGTGACGGACGATACGACACGCAATACCGTCTCGCAACCTTATACTCTTGTGATTAAGCCAGTATTGACGAACCTGTCTCTTAGCGAAGGCGTGAACTTATCGCCAGCGTTCGCGGCCTCGACGGAGGAATATACAGCTACTGTAGATGCGTCCGCGGCCCGGATCGAGGTGACGCCAACTGCCGTTGCAAGCGATGCCGGAGCGACGATTGAAGTAGAAGGCAGCGCGGTAACGAGCGGCGGCAGCCGGTCCATCGACCTGCAGCCGGGAGAGAATACGATACCTGTTCGGGTTACAAGTAAAGACGGCAGTTTGTTTACGACCTATACGATCGTCGTGACAAGGGAGAAGGTGAACTTGTCAGGTCTAACGCTGACAAGCGGTACGCTCAGTCCGAAGTTCGACCCGGATACGACGGAATACACCGCGAACGTGGTCAATGAGGCGGACAGCATCTCGGTAACCCCGACAGCGTTGGACGGCAAAGCGACGTTGAAGGTGAACGGCATCGCGGTCGCTAGCGGCAAAGCGTCGCAGAAGATGGATCTGAAGACGGGTCAGAATACGATTAGGATTACGATTACAAACCAAGACGGTACGTTGACTAATGCATATACTCTTATCGTTACGAGGGAAACGGCCGGAAAGCCGAACGAAGAGGCCGGAAAGCCGAACGAAGAGGTCGGAAAGCCGAACGAAGAGGTCGGAAAGCCGAACTTGTCGGGATTAACGCTATCAAGCGGTACGCTCAGTCCGAAGTTCGACTCTGGCACGACGAGTTACACGGCAAGCGTGGCTAATGAAGTGGACAGCATCGCGGTCACGCCGACAGCGTTGGACGGTACAGCGTCGGTGACGGTCAACGGCATCTCGGTAGCGGGCGGAAAGGCGTCGATACCGATCGCTTTGAACCCAGGGGGCAATACCATCAATATCGTCATCACCGCGCTTAACGGAGAGACGAAAACTTATACCCTTACCGTGACGCGTGCGAAACCGGAAGCTCAGCCGGCAGACGTCCTCTTCAAAGACATTTTGGGACATTGGGCGGAGAAAGGCATTATGCAAGCGAGCGGTAAGGGTTTTGTGAACGGATACGCGGACGGAACGTTTAAGCCGGACAAATCCATCACTCGCGCGGAATTCGTGGTGATGATGATGAAGGTCATGTCTCCCCCGACCGAGGAACAAAAGTTACAGTTCAAGGATTCGGATAAGATCGGAGCTTGGGCTACAAAAGCGGTATCGCAGGCAGCGCAAGCCGGCATCGTCAATGGCTACGAGGATGGTTCCTTCCATCCGGATGCGCTCATCACGCGCGCTGAGATGGCGGTTATGGTCTCCAAAGCATTAAAGCTGACCCTTGTCGCCAACGCTCCAACCGGGTTTGCTGACGACAAAGCCATTCCTTCATGGGCGAAAGGCGCGATCGCGGCGGTTAGGGAGCAAGGGCTGATGAAAGGTTCGAGCATGAATCAGTTTAACCCCTCTACCTATGCAACTAGAGCGGAAGGCATAACGGTCTTATTGAATCTCAAAGCAGACAAATAACTATCCGTACGATGAAGGACCGGGCGCTTCCGCGTTCGGTCTTTATTAGCTAAAAGTAAAATTCTACAGTTGGAGTGATTGGATTAGCTATGAGGGGAATCCGATTGCGGTTGGGGATGAGACGGAACGTAAAGACGCATAGTAGTATGCAGATTTTGAATACATCGTTGATGGCCTTAGTTGCCACGGCCATGTATTTTTCTATGTTCGGAGTCAACAAGGAGTCAACACGTGGTTCTTGAAAATGCTTACAAGGCGGGGCGCACCGAACGCTCGCTCGTATACCTCATAATGCCCTGTACAAACAAATAAAGGGCCAGGAAAGCCCACCATTACGGTGTACAGCCCCTGCCCGTACGTATGGCTGTAACGGTCTAGCGTAATGCCGACCGACGAGTGTCCAAGCCGCTCACTTTCAATCTTCGGGTGCACGTTCTGCTTGAGCAACAGACTAGCTTGTATGCCTGAGATCATGAAAACGAATCCTCGGCAGATCGGACTTCCGAAGCAAATCGAGCCAGCGTGCTTCAAAATAATACGGGTTAACAGGACAACCAACCTTTGTTTGGTTGTGGGAGTTGCTGGGTCGGCTTGTCAAGATGGGGATGAACGGCGTTGTCGGCGAAGATCGGGAGAAGTTACTACTCACAGCCCCGAACTCATATCGGGACAAAATGCCTTTAGCGTCAAGGACGCCGAAGGCATTACTCTGTCTACTCATTAATGGCCATATACGCTGTATAAAGAATACTCCTTATCCTGCTGTATCCGTGATACACTCAAGCCATAGAGCGAAAAGGGGAATCCTGATGGACTACGAGCGCGGATTTATATAGAGAATACGAACGGTTGCTGACAGAGAACGAAAGCCTGAAGGCAATTTCTACATCATCAAGTTTGTTAGGAAAACGTTATGGAATACAAAACAGAGGAGGCGTTCTACATTAGCGATATATTAAGATTCATAAAGGAAGTTTATCACGATAATAACACTGTTAAGAGAGTATGTGATACAATACTTCTCATTATTGCACTCCTATCAATAGTCGGTTCCATAACTTTTGTAGGAACATTGGTACAAAACGCCGAAAAGGCCAAGTTAGCATCAACACATTACAGCTATTGGCTTGAACAGTTGCCACCAGAGCATCCCCTAAAACAAGATAGGGATGGACTTGGTGCATTATATGAATTGCAAAGTGCATTCGGCATAGTGGCCGGAGCGCTAATTGATAGTCAAGAAGAAATAATAAAATCTGAATTTAGCAAATTAGATATAACGGAGTTAGGGATATTAGACGCTTATCTAAGTAGAAAATTTGACGAAACTGAGCCTGAATATTTGCTTATAGATGCCAAAACCATGAAAACTCTCAAAACCATTAAAATAGCAGAAGGAGGAACTACCTCAATTAAATTATATCGGAACGGAGAAGAAATATCTTTTGATTATATCTCGCCCGAAAATATGTGGCGTAATAATAAGAGATTAGAACTACACAAGTTAATTTCTTTAGGCTTTGTAAAGGCCTATATACAAAATCCTGATATAGCAAAAATCAACAGCAATCAAATTACTGCTATTAACAAAGGAAAAACAAAACTAATACTCATTTATGGAACACGATTACTTGAAGAAGAAATTGTAATTAATTAACGGGGAATCACTATTTGCCAATAGCACTGGCACGTCGCTACCGGTGATGAAGAAGAGCCGAGCAAGGCATAACTGTATACAGATTGTGAATACATCGCCACGTGGCTTACGTGCAACGACGATGTATTTTTTATTGACTGAAGTCAACACGGATTCAACAATTGGCTTTAGAATGTGTATACATCGGGTTTCGCAGAAAAAGAAATATCTGGCCAGCCGTGGGGACTCCTGTAAAGCCTTATTCGTTACTGAAACTAATCCCACTAAACGAATGGCCATTCCTACGATAAGATGGGCATTGAAACGGCTGGCAGATCGGGGAGAAATAGAGGCGAATGTATATCCGCATCGCTTTCGTCATACCTATGCGTGCCAGCTGCTTGATAACGGGACTCCTCTGGATTTCATTCAGGGAATGTTGGGGCACGAGAAAGCATCAACCACGCAAATCTACGCTCAGCTCCGCGGCGAGCGTCGAAGAGAACTTTACCGTCGGTTTTTTTAGCTTGCAAAAGGCGGATCTTCTCTTCCGCTAAACTAAAGGGCAGACTTGTACAACCCTCTCGCATATAGTACTCTTCTTGCTAGAGGAGGGATTTTTCAAATGAAGAAAATGATATGGTTATCTATGGTGTTTCTTCTACTTATGTCCGTCATGCCGGTCATGGCTTCAGCGGCTAGCCCAGAACGTCCAAAAGTGCTGATCAATCAAACTCCCATCGTCTTCCCGGACGTGCAGCCCTATGAAAGCGAAGATGCCTTGTTGTTGCCAATTCGGCCTGCCGCAGAAGAGCTGGGGCTGACGGTTACTTACTCAAACGCCTCCCAAGAAGTTCATCTTGTGGGATACGGAGTAGACGCCGTCGTCAAAGTGGGGAGCGCCAAAGCCTCCCTCAATGGCGTGGAAAAGCCTTTTGCATCAGCTGCTTTCATGAAGGAGAATCGGGTGTATGTGCCACTTTCCTTCTATCGGGACGTGCTCGGAGCTGAAGTCAAGTATGACACCGCCACAAAAGAAGCCGCCGTTAAATCAGTCTCCGCACTTCAAGATAAAGCCGTCTCAAGCGTTATCAGCCTGTTTACACAGGGAGATTATCAAAAACTATCGGAAGACTACTTCAGCGTCGATCTGAAAAAGTCTATATCCGTATCTCAACTCAGCGCTGCTGGAACGCAACTGGCGATGACCACGGGAGCGTTCGTCAAAGTGAACTCCGCCCAGACTCAATCAGCCAACGGCACAAAGGTATACATCCTCATCCTTTCCTTTGAGCAGGCGAACCTCAAGCTAACCCTCAGCATAGACGCCGACTTGAAGGTAAATCGTCTTCTGTTCCAGGAAGCTCCTTCCGAGGCGACAGCGCCTGCAAGCGTGAAAGAAGAAGAGGTAATCGTCGGAAAAGGTACCGAATATCCTTTGGGAGGAACGTTGACTTTGCCGGCGGAATCCACCGGACCGTTGCCGGTAGTGGTGCTTGTCCAAGGCTCCGGTCCCAGCGACCGCAATGAAACCGCCAACGCTTATGAACCCTTCCGCGACCTGGCTTGGGGGCTAGCGGAGCAAGGGATTGCAGTGCTCCGTTATGACAAGCGAACCTATACATACGGAGCCTCGTATACACCGGAAATGGCAGCTGCCATCACGGTAAAAGATGAAACAGTCGACGATGCCATTGCCGCAGCGAACCTGCTCAAGGCCGATCCCCGGATCGATCCGTCCCGCGTCTATGTGATCGGACACAGCTTAGGCGGCATGCTTGCCCCGCGTATCGACGCTGAGGGCGGCGATTTTGCAGGACTTGTTTTGCTGGCAGGCTCGCCGAGAACGCTCTGGGAGATTATCTATGATCAGAACAAGGACCTCCTTGCTACTATGGCGGACAGCGACCCCAACAAGAAGGCAGGCAACGATCTTGTAGAGGCGGAGTACGCCAAAGCGAAAACCATCGCCAACATGTCCGATGATGACGCCAAGAAGACAACCGTATTCGGCGTCTCCGCTAACTATTTCAAGGAAATGGACAGCCATAGCGCAGTCGATTATGCGAAAGAGCTAACAAAGCCGATCCTTGTCCTACAGGGGCAGGACGACTTCCAAGTCTTTGCTGATAAAGATTTCCCATTGTGGAAAGAACTCTTGAAGAATAATCCATTGGCTTCCTTCAAGCTCTATCCCGGCCTCAATCATAGCTTCGTCGATTACAGCGGACCTGGCGAAGGCACCACAGCCGAATATAGCGTCCCAGGAACGGTTTCCAAAGAAGTCATCACAGATATTGCCACGTGGATTTTGCAGCAGACGGCGCAATAAGTTTTCCCACGCAGGTAGGGTTTAGCCTTAATAAGAAAAGGGTCGAAGCTGGGGCATCCTCCCGGATTCGACCCTTTTAATAGATGGATCAATGAAACAGGGAGCAGATCGCCGCGGCGCTGCTCCCTGTTTCATTGAAGTAACTGGGCGGTTTAATTTAGCAAGACTATGGTAAAATAAGGTGCCGAGTAAATATTTATAGGAGGATGAGGAATGAGAAAAACGTTTATTGTCATCTTAACTTTAATTGTAATTTTGATCATGATAAGTGGCTGTTCAAAAGATAATGATACATTTCTTATAGAGAAGATTGAAAATAGCTTCCCTAATGATGTTCAACATGATGAGATTTATCATATAGAAATCATTAAAATGGGGTTACTTGTCTTTTATAAAAGTACTAGTGGATTTGGTGCAGGATTTATCAAACAAAAATCAAATGCGTGGGAATGGGTATCAAATTCAGGGTATGCTTCTCTTAAACCCGATGATGGTTTGTCAGTAGTGTTCTCCAATCGTGATGAAATTCCTCTATATTTTTCATATGGCATAATTACAAATCCAGATATTATCGAGGTTATTTCATCAGTTGATGATGCGGTAAACAAAGCAAAAATTATTCAAACATCCAATGGGATTAGAATTTGGTTTCATACTTATGATGCTCCTCTTAGTTCACCTTTTCCTCTTATAGTTGGTATATCTAAGGAAGGGAAGCAAATAGCAACGTCAGAAAGTTAATCAGTTTTTTCTTATGCTAACGGGTACATATGCCCAGTTAACCATACCACGAAGCAGCCTCGGAATCCTTTCGGTAGCTTCGCTACGCTAACAGGCGGTTTTGTTCAACAACGGAAAGGCTGGTACTAATGAAAATTTCCATGTTAGGATTAGTTGCATCCGTAAAATGTATATCGTGTTTTTGTTGTCGTTACCTTATGGACTTTATTTATGTTTGGCGTCATTACCAAGTAATTGGAACCTCTTTGGGATGATTTTAGTTCTTTGTCTAATTTCGGCGATGCAGATGAGCAAAACAAAGTGTAGTTAGGCAGTTTGTCGAACAAAAGGGCAGAATTGTTTAATTTACCATCCTTCGTTAAATTAAATTTGTATTCGGTCGAGCCAGGACTGTGCACATTAGCAATCCATGAGAAACCGGACATGCTGTTGGATGATAAAATGTAGACATAAAGGAGGCTGCATATGGAACGTGTAGTCTTGATGATGAATGTGCGAGAAAACCAGGGAGGAGAGTCAGTCGCATGGCAAAGATCGTTTTCGCATTGAACCAGTCTCTGGACGGATTCGTCGACCACGACCACCCGGCATTTCAGCCTGACCCCGTGCTATTCCGTCATTTCATCGACGATGTGCGCGGCCTGGCGGGTAGCCTGTACGGGCGCCGAATGTACGAGATCATGCGGTATTGGGACGGAGACCATTTTGAATGGGATGCGCCGGAACGGGAATACGCAGCAGCGTGGCAAAGCAATCCGAAGTGGGTGGTGTCGAGGACGTTAAAGTCCGTCGGTCCGAACGCTTCGCTGATCGAGGGCGACCTCGCAGCGGCCATACGTGGGCTGAAGGCTCAGCATGAAGGGGAGATTGAAGTTGCCGGGCCGGAGTTGGCGCACAGTCTAACGGAGCTCGGTCTCATTGATGAGTATCGACTCTATCTCCATCCAGTCGTGCTGGGTCACGGCAAGCCGTTCTTCGCCGGTCCGCGGCCGCCGCTGCGCCTCGTGGCAAGCGATCGAATTGGCGAGCAGGTGATCAGGTTGACTTACGTTCCAGCTTAGTTGTACGGTTGATCCAGCGGCCTTAAGGGCACATTTACTTTAATAGGGATTCTCCAGCTGTAGCGGCAGTCAGAGGATCCTTGACCTGGCGGGAACGATAGTTGAAAATGAACTCCACGGCAGCCGGCACGCGATCGGCTGCCGTTGTTCATTGGATTATCATATTTGAAGAAGAAAAATCTAAGTCATTTATTTTTTGCTGTTCGCAATCGATATCGATGATTTTGGAGAGCGAGAAAAGGATCAAGCGGATCAGAATGGAGAGCTTCTCCGTTTTGCATGCTACAATATTGCCCAAGAAGTCGTGGTCCGAATGAACGGCCTTGTATTTCGTACCCGCGAGGAGATCATCGTCGCGATTCTTTATGGGCAGACGGAAGATCAGTTGTATGAAAACGCTCGCATCTTCAGTTTTAAAAAGAAATAATCATGTCGGCTGTCCTGTTAATAATTCGGGCAGCAAGCGAATTTGATGCTCTCTCGTGCAGGCGTCCATCAAGTTCCACTTGGCTTCATCCAGCACATATACCTTCCCATTTCTTACTGCAGTCAGTTCCCTCCAGCTCTTGCTGTCCATTAGCTCCCAGGTTGATTGACATGCCGGCCGAATGCTTGGCATCAGCACAAATAGCCGGTCTCCTGCGTACAAGGGCAAATCAGATTCCTTGATTTCGCGGTACGATTCCCCTTGCTCCAGCATTTGGCGAATGGCAGCCCTGGCTTCGAATATGGAGGCATGATAGAGCAACCCGGCCAGACCGCCCGTCCCCATGACGAATAAACGGCGCCCGCGATGATAGATTAATACTGTAGCCGTTTCATACGATGGGATCATTCCCTGAAGCTGCTGCCGCATTGCCGTTAACCCATTGTTGTATTCAGCCAGCCATTGATTGGCTTCCGTTTGCTTGCCAAGCCACTCCCCTAAGCATGGCAGCCTCTGCTCCAGCGGCGCGAACGTATCATAGGTAATTGTCGGTGCGATCTTGGCCAGTTGCTCATACTGCCGTTCGTCCGAGCTTGAGAAGATGATCAAATCCGGTTCCAAGCTTGCCGCCTTATGCGAGTTAAGCGGAATGCCGATATCTTCGATCTCCTTAGCGGCATCTTCCATCCATGTATTCCGCATAATACTTGTATTCGCGCCAATCAGCCGCACACCCAGAACGAGAAAATCTCCTAAGGCTTCCCCATAATAGAGAATGCGTTGCGGCTGCATCGGAATTTGAACCCGATGGCCTGTCCAATCCTGAACATTCCGCCCATGATGGACCGACTGGGCATATTGCCTTGGCGTCATCCCCGTAAACTGCCGAAATCGGCGATTATAATAATATTCGTCGGCGAAACCGACCTTACAGGCAATTTCACGCAAAGGCACATTTACAGACAATAACCATTCCTTTGATCGGTCGATACGCAACTGATTCAAGTAATCCAGCGGCTTCTTTCCCGTAAGGGACTTAAACAGGGCACTATATCGCCACGTAGTCAGCTGTGCTTGCTCAGCAAGCTGCTTCACCGTTATCGGTTTGGAATAGTGGGCTTCCAAATAGCTGATCGTTCTTTCGACCGCCCCCATATCTCCCGTATCTCTGCTAGAAGGCCAGTTATGCTCCAGTAATAAGCCAATCAACTCCTGAAATGACAAATGCCGCCTGAACCACCCCAGGTCCCCCGCTTTATCATCATCCATCAGTATTTCGTTAACCAGCCGATTGCATCGCTCGTACAATTACATATGCCAAGCATGATAGGCTGGAAGCAGTTGCTCTTTATATATTTTCGGACCCTGCTCATCCGTTCTGATAATGGAAAAATAAATACAGTAAAATTCGACATCCGTGCTAGAGAGATTGCTGATGTACCAACTGTTCCCGGGCGCAAGCAAATAACAGCTTGGCTCCCCGGCCGGAATCAACTGATCGTTGACATAGAGACTCAAGGGGGTCCCAGCTGTAACTACCATTGTATGCCGCTGTTCCTCGCGCTGTATCTCGGATACCCATTGGGTCGGATAATGCAGCTTTGCAGCAGAAGACAGTTGAAAGAGTAAGGAGTCCAGCTTGGTCAGCTCCGAGACGTCATCATGCATAGCTGAGCCACCTGCCGTTGATAATCATTATCACTTAATTTAGTGTAAACAAAAGGCGGAAGCTAATCAACCTTGAATTAGCCCCCGCCTTCTTCAACTTATAAGCGACTTCTACGGAATAAGAGTCTTGGGCAGATTGCTAGCAATCCATTCCCGTGATAATGCATCACTATACGCTTCTAAAATATGAAACGTGTATACTTTCCCGCTCTTGACTGCCGGAAGGCTCTTCCATATACTGCTCTCCAGCAGCTGCTTCGTATCTTTCACGGCCTCCTCGTCAAGCGGTGTTAAAATAAAGATTCGGTCGCCGGCAAATTCCGGGAGCTTCTCCATAGAAAGCTCCACAAAACCTTGATCCTGTTCCAAAGCCTGCTGAATGGCAGCAGTCGGCTTAAAGCCGCCTTCATCGTATAATACTTGGGACAGACCTGTACGAGCCATTGCAAAGAGGCGGCTGCCAGGATACATCGTGAATACGGAAGCTGTCTCATTCTGATCGATACCCGCTTCACGAATCTGCCGCCACATCGCCTTGACTTGCACGTCGTAGTCGGCCAGCCATTTCTCAGCCTCCTTCTGCTTGCCGAGAAGCTCACCGAGCGTATGCATCCGATCCTCGAGAGGAGCAAAGGTATCAAAAGTAACCGTAGGGGCCACCTTGGATATTTGTGCGTATTGCGTCTCGTCTGCATTGCCGAAAATAATTAAATCGACATCCAGCGACAACGCCTTTTCTACATTGAAGGGGAAGCCTATGTCCTCAGCATCTCCAAGCTGATCAGCATATATCGTTCCATCAACATTGGATTTTAAGATTCCCACGGGTTTCACGCCCAGAGCAAGCAAATCCCCTGTTGTCTCACCGTGAAAAATAATCCGTTTGGGCGTGGTAGGGACCTCCACTTCATGCCCGGTCCAGTCCTTGAATATTTTTGTCCCTTGTTCACCCGATTTGGATGCATTCCCGCCGCAGGCAGCTAGTACGAATATCATGGTGGCGATTAGCAGGAGCAGCTTGGCGTATTTCTTGGTTCCTCTCATTCTGAATTCCCCTCCAAAAGTTCAATAGACAATGATTATCATTATCATTTATGTTACTTTGTTATCCTAAGGGAATACCCTGAATATTTCAATGGACAAATAAAAACAGTCTTTTTCTTTTGGACAAAGCAGCATTTGGCTATGCCATAGAATCATCCCGACAGGCGTTGCCAGTGTTGAAAATACCGTCGTCGCGGTCGTGCTGTCCGCAGCGGCTCCGCGCAAGGTATATTCCCGCTATAAACGCTGCAGACTGCAAACAACGTTGTGGATTTAACCTGGGCTGTGCTATTATAGATTCAATTCAAAGAACGGAGGGTTGTCCTAACGATGGGTGTTATTAATTACTTCAGATTGCGTTTTGTCGCTTTGTGCCACTAATTAAATAGTGAACAAAGGCTCTGCCTGCGTGCGGAGCAAAACGGAATCGGACTGCCCATTTTAGGATATCCCTGCTGCATAGATGGATATTGGGGACAGCGCGTCTGTCTCTTTTTTGCGTACTCTAAAACGGTCTCAAACCCATCTCTGCAGCTGAAAATCCGGCTAACTGTTGTCTTTGTTATTCATGGACAAGAGTTTATCTGAATGCGCTCAGAAGTTCATCTCCATTCCCGTTGTTCCGCCGCAGGCATACGTCTGTGGCTTTTTTGCGTTGGTTCGCGGAAATGAACGAAGTCGGGAGGAACAGGACAATGCGCAGACAGAATAAGAAGCACAGAATGATAAGGAAATGCAAATCGGGACCCAACTTTACGGGCCAGCATCTCTTGCATCATCCGAGAACGATCAAGCAACTCGTTGCAACGGCATGTTTACAGTCGACCGAAACCGTGCTTGAAATCGGTGCAGGTAAAGGGGGGCTGACATTCCCGATTGCCGAGAAAGCCGGCAGAGTCATAGCGGTAGAAATTGATGCGGATTTCGTTGAGGCTTTGCGCGTAAAAGCGAGATGCTGTCCCAAAATAAAAATTATCCAAGGCGATATCAGGGGAATGCGATTGCCTACAGGGCCATTTTGCGTTGTGGCGAACATTCCATTTTCCATCACGACTGCCATTCTGGACAAACTGCTTGGAGTCGAAGGCAAAGCATTTCAAAGAGGGGCGTTGATTTTGGAAAGGGGAGCGGCTCGAAGGTTTACGGAAGAATCTACGTCGGACCCGCATTTGTTGATGTGGAGGATGAATTTTCAGTTCGAAATGAGAACGGTGGTTCCACGCACTCACTTTGCCCCGCCTCCACGCGTCGATGCAGCGATCGTACGAATTGTTCGAAGGGACCACCCTCTTATCCCTGCTCAGGAAGGGAAGAGATTCCTTGCATTCGCATCCTATGTCTTAAGTAGACCGCGACTGTTGGCGGCTGACGCACTTAAAGGGATCTTTACGTCAGTTCAGCTGAAAACGGCATTAAAGAACGCAAGGGTCGATCGGGAGCGAGCAGTGGCCTTGTTGTCGCTGGAGCAGTGGGCATCACTCTTTCATGCGATGCGTCAACATGCAGCGCCCTATCGTTGGCCCAAAGGGTGAATTCTCTCTTAATACCAGGCCGGATAGATATAGCAACAACCATCTGGTAAAATGTTGTAAAACGGGGGGGCGATAATATGTCGGAAGAGCTCATCGAGCTGCTATCCACAGGCAAGTCAGGTTCGGAGCTGAACACGCTTTTGTTGGAAGTGTTTCGGCGACGGAACGCCGATAGATCGCCGGGCGAGCTTATGCGCAGTTACAAAGAAAACCGGTTTGTGAAGCCGGCAACTGTCGATCCAATCGCACTGAAGCAATTGGAGCTTGAACTGCTCAGAATCGCGCAGAGCCATAAGTATACGCCAATCCAGTTGTCGCCTGTAGCTCCGCTTGGCTCGTGCTCGGTCGTTGCGCCGGCCGATCAGAACAAAGTCATTTCCGCGCTCCGGGGAACAGAGGTTG
>JAEWAQ010000068.1 GCA_023391635.1 Bacillota bacterium
GCAAGCACACTGAGCTAGGCACCAAAAGTACCTAACTCTCACAAATTGATGGCAAGCGCACTGAGCTAGGCACCAAAAGTACCTAACTCTCACAAATTGATGGCAAGCGCACCGAACTAGGCACCAAAAGTACCTAACTCCCGCAAATTTATGCTCAAGCGCGCCGAGTTCGGAACCAAGAGTACCTAACTCTCGCAAATTGGTACAGAAAACGCCGAACTAGGGACCGCAAGCACCCATCTCCCGCATTATCATGCGTGTAGTTCAAATACGAATCATACGACGTCGAGCTTCTATTCAAGACGCCATACCCAATCCTGAGCGAAGGGGATATCGTACCTATGCACATCATATATATCCATTCTCACGACACCGGCCGATACATCGAGCCTTACGGCCATGGCGTCTCCACGCCGAATTTGATGCAGTTGACCCGCGAGGGCACGCTGTTCCGGCAAGCCTACTGCGCCGCCCCGAACTGCTCGCCGAGCCGCTCCGCGCTGCTGACCGGTATGACGCCGCATGCCAACGGGATGATCGGCCTCGCTCACCGGGGCTTCCGGCTGAATGATTCAAGCCGTCACTTGTCGCACTACCTTAGCCGCCACGGTTACGAAACCGCGCTATGCGGCATCCAGCATGAAGCGGAAGACGACAGCGAGCTCGGCTACGAGCATATCCTTCATGAGAAGCGGCAGCCCGGTGAGTCGCTCGCGCAATGGGACTTGGCCAATGCGCGCAAGGCGGCCGACTTCATCCGCCGATACGCAGAGCGTCCACACACCGAGACCGTGTCCGGGCCTAGACCCGATGACGAAATCGAGACTATGTCCGGGATCAAGTCCGAGCTCGATCCCAAGCACAAGCTCAAGCACGTGAACGAGCCCAACACCGAGTCCAACACCGAGTCAAACACCGAGCCCAACACCGGGCCCAACACCGGGCCCAACACCGGGCCCAACACCGAGCCCAACACCGAGTCCAACATCGAGCCCAACATCGAGCCCAACATCGAGCCCAATACCGAGCCCGGCCGCAGCCCGCTCTTCCTTTCCTTCGGCATGGTCAGCACGCATCGGGAATTTCCGGACCAGCACGACATCAACCCCGACTACGTCGCGCCGCCCTATCCGCTGTATGACAACGCGGCCAATCGCCGGGACATGGCGGCGTTCATCGCCTCGGCTGCCGTCATGGACGAATGCGCGGGCATCGTCCTCTCTGCCTTGCGGGAGACCGGCCTGGATGAGGATGCGCTGATCGTATACACGACCGACCACGGCATCGCCTTTCCGCGCATGAAGTGTACGCTGTACGACAACGGCATCGGGGTGGCGCTTATCGTGAAAATGCCGGGTAACCAACTGGCCGGCAAGGCGACGGATGCGCTCGTGTCGCAGCTGGACCTGTTCCCGACGCTGTGCGACGCAGCCGCTCTTCCGCAGCCCGAATGGCTGGAAGGTACTTCGCTGCTCCCGCTCTTTAGCGGCACCACGGCAAGCATTCGTGACGCCGTCTACGCGGAACTCAGCTTCCACGCGGCAAGGGAGCCGTTGCGCGGCATCCGCACGGAGCGGTACAAGCTGATACGCCGCTACGAGACGCCGGGCGCGGTTCTGCCGTCCAACGTCGACGACGGACCCGCCAAGCGGTTCCTGCTGGATGCGGGATGGCTGCAATATCCTGCCGACCAAGCAACCGAGCAGCTCTTCGATTTGTACCTGGATCCGCAAGAGAACGAGAACGTCCGGAGTGAGGCTTCGTACGCTGACATAGGCGCCGATCTGTCTCGCAAACTCGACGACTGGATGCGGGAGACGGCAGATCCCTTACTGCAAGAAGGGGGCTTGCAAGCCCCGGCGGGCGCACGCGTCAACGTCCGCACGTCGTTGCACCCGAGCGATCGCGACTATGAACAATAAACACAGCCGCATAAGCGTATTTTCAACGGTTTTCGTTCAGAATATGGGGAATGTACAGTTTATCGTAAGCGTTTGCACTGTTATTTTTGGGGTGAGCCGTTCGTGCAGTCGGAGCCAACAAGCCATCGGGAGCCCGGCAAAGCTCGCGAACCGCGACCAAGATCTTGAGGAGGAAGGGTTGAATGTCAACGAAGACCAGAAGAAGCTTGTCTCTGCTGCTGGCAGCCGTGATGCTGCTCGTCACGATAGGCTGCGGCAGCGGCAACAACAACGGTAAGGAGGCAAGCCAGGAGAGCGAAGTGCCGACCGCGTCGACGGCCGCTTCACCTAGCGCGTCGTCCAGCGCGTCAGCTTCACCCACGCCGGAAGAGAAAGGCCCGCCGGTGGAACTTAGCATCTACATGGAGAGCGATGACCCGGGCGAATCCATGGACGTATGGTCGGTTCATTACGTCGAGGAGCTGTTGAATCTCAAGCTTAAAATCACGCTGCTCCCGAAAGGCGACGGCGACAAGGCGCTGAACGTCAAGCTGGCGTCGGGCGAGCGGCCGGACATCATCCAGTTCTCGTCGAACGATACGGAGATCAATTTGGAGCAAGCTGGCATGTTGGAGCCGCTTACCCCGTATTTCGAGCAATATCCGGACTTGTACAACTCTCGTCCGCCGGTGCAATGGAACTCGATCAAGAATGCGGACGGACATGCATACGTGCTGCCGATCACGAGCGATCCGTGGCAATTCGCGCTCGTCTACCGGAAGGATTGGCTTGACAAGTTGGGCATGAAGGTGCCGACGACGCTCGACGAATACATGGAAGTCGCCCGCGCGATGACGCACAAGGACCCCGACGGCAACGGCAAGAACGACACGTACGCATTCGCCGGCCGCAGCGATCGGCTGAGCTTCTTCGAGTATATCTTCGGCGCCTACGGCGTCTATGTCGGCGAAGTCATGCTCAAGGATGGCAAGCTGGTCGATGGCTCGATCCAGCCGGAAACGAAGGAAGCGCTCAAATACATTCACCAGATGTACGAGGAAGGGTTGATCGACCCGGAATTCGTGACCGACAACAACTCCCGCTGGAAAGACAAGTTCGCCAAAGGCACCTATGGCGCCGCGACGGGTAAGATCTGGGTCATGAACGAATTGGACAGCTACAACAAGCAGTTCAAGAAAGCCAACCCGGACGGAAGCTGGGTGCTCGGCGTGCCGCTGCAAGGCCCCGATGGCATTCAGTCGCTCGGATACCGCACCGGCGGCAGCTATCGGGGACCGCTGCGTACGGCGATCATGAGTACAAGCGAGCATAAGGAAGCGGCGCTGAAGCTGCTCAACTGGCTGGCAAGTCCAGAGGGCAATACGTTCTATTGGGCAGGTCTGAAGGATGAGCACTACCAGCTCGACGAGAACGGTATCATCCGCAGCAAGCTTCCGTCCGAGGAACAGGCGAAGATCGGCATTAAGGCACTCAAGCTGGCGCAGTACGATATCGAGAATCTCGAGGTTACCAAGGAGTATGAAACGATCCATGAATATGTCGTCGCGAATGCTTGGTACTCGCCGGTCTCCGGCATGATTCCGAACAAGACGTACGCGACGACGCAGGCCGACCTCGGCGACTTCGTCGACGAAACGTTCTTCAAGATGATCATCGGGCAAATCCCGATCGAAGGCGGATGGGAAGATTTCCTGGCCGAGATGAAGAAGAAGAACAACGATCAGCGGATGGAAGACCTGAACACCCAGTACGTGGAGTGGAAGAAGTACGCGAAGTGACGCGAAGGCGAAGCTCGCCCTAGACAGAGGCGCCGGACCGACTGCCTGAACCGCCGGGTTCGGGCGGATCGGCCGGCCGCTTGCGGATGAGAAGTGGAGGTGCCGCGATTGGGACAGTCGAATCTCGTCAAAATCCTGAACAAGAACAAATACATGTACGCGATGCTCATTCCCGGCGTCCTCAGCGTACTGATATTCAAATATTTCCCGATGTACGGCCTGGTGATCGCGTTCAAAAACTACAACCCGTTCATCGGCATCGCGGACAGTCCTTGGGTCGGTTTGGACAATTTCAAGGCGATCTTCGCGTCCAGCGATTTCTGGCAAGTGCTGCGCAACACGCTCATCATCAGCAGCTACAAGATTCTGGTCGGATTTCCCGCCCCGATCCTGCTCGCGCTGCTGCTCAATGAAGTGGTCCATGCGAAGTTCAAGCGTACGATCCAGAGCGTTCTGTATTTGCCCCATTTCATCTCGTGGGTAACGCTCGGCGGGATCATGCTGACGATCTTCTCCTATAACGGCGTCGTCAACGAGATCATCCAGGCGTTCGGCGGCAAGCCAGTAAACATCTTCACCGATGTCGCCCACTTCCGCTGGGTGCTCGTCTGGTCGGACGTGTGGAAGGGAGCCGGCTGGGGCACGATCATCTACCTGGCCGCGATCACGACAGTGGATCCGGCTTTGTACGAAGCGGCCGTCGTCGACGGCGCGAAGCGCTGGCGCCAGGTGTGGCATATTACACTGCCCGCCATCAAGAGCGTGATCGTGCTGCTTCTCGTCCTGCGTATCGGCCAGTTGATGGACTCCGATTTCGAACAAATTCTGGTGCTGCAAAACAACCTGGTGCGGAGCGTCAGCGAAGTGTTCGCCACCTATGTGTACCGGGTCGGGCTCGGCCAAGCGCAGTTCAGCTTCGCGACTTGCGTCGGCATCTTCGAATCCTTGGTGGCCCTCGTGCTGATCGCATCGGCTAACCGGGTCGCCAAGCTGCTCGGCGAGGAGGGGTTATATTGAAGGCGAAGCGATTCGGCGCGTTCGAAGCGATCATTTACAGCTTCTTCGTCCTGCTAGGACTGACGATGCTGTATCCCTATTGGTATATCCTGATGTATTCGTTAAGCGACCCGCTTACGATCGCGCTGGACCAGTTGTTCCTCGTGCCAAGCGGTTTCTCGCTGCAAAATTACATCGTCGCGTTCAGCAAGCCGACGATCTATAGCGGATTCGTCAATTCGGTGTTCATTACGGTCGTGGGCACGGTACTGCACCTGCTCATCACGTCCATGCTGGCGTTCCCGCTGTCGCGGCGGACGCTGGAAGGGAAGAACGTTATCCTGACGTTCTTGTTCCTGACGATGATCTTCAGTGCCGGCATCATCCCGACTTACATGCTGGTGAAGGGCGTCGGACTGCTCAATTCTCTCTGGGCGCTCATCCTTCCGAACGTTGTCAGCGTGTTCAATCTGTTGATCATGTTGAAGTTTTTCCGCAACATCCCGGAGGAGATGATCGAATCGGCGCGGATCGACGGCTGCAACGATTTCCGTATCCTGATCCGCATTATCCTGCCGGTGTCGCAGGCGGTGCTGGCCGCGCTCGGCCTGTTCATGGCGGTGCACCAGTGGAACATCTTCTTCCCGGCGATTCTGTATATCAACGATCCCGAGAAGTGGCCGATCATGGCGATTCTCCGGAGCATTCTGCAGCAGATCCAGTCGTCCACCGCCTCCACTCTTGAGACGCGGGGTCAGGTGACGCCGGAATCGCTGACGAACGCGATCATCATCCTGTCGATTACGCCGATCATGATGATCTATCCGTTCTTGCAGAAGTATTTCGTCAAAGGCGTGATGATCGGATCGGTGAAGGGCTAGGAAAGCGTAAGTAGGCAAACGGGCAAGTCATCTTGAGAGCGGCCGGGTGATCTCGATTGAAATGGTTGATGGACAGCATACGGCGAGGCATAGACAGAATGCTGCGGCACAGGGGGACGATCTTTTATCGTTTCTTCCTCATCTTGCTGCTGTCGATCAGCGTGCCTTTATGGATCATTACGGAAGTATCCGTGCGCTACAGCTCCGATCATATCATCCGCCAGGCGACGCAGTTCAACCTGGACCTGCTCGCACAGCGGAAGAAAATTTTGGAGCAGGCGATGTCGGAGCTGGCCAATCTGTCCTACCACATGCTGGAGAGGCAGGACATCTGGACCTTGGTCATGTCGGGAGAGAATGTGTCGCAGGAATATTTCCTCATGCGCAACGCGATCGGCTACATGACTTCCGCCGTATCGACACAGGCGAACATCCAGTCGATGTACTTGTTCAACGACCAGGACGACTTCGTGCTCAGCGACGCGCGCTATTCGAAGTCCGACTTCCCGGACCCATCAGTCCTGCATCCGCAGATGTCCGGCACTTTCAAGATGCTTGCGCCCCGGCACATCAAGTCGCTCTCGGCCCGGGGGCTTGACGAAGGCCCCGAAGTGATCAGCTATATCCGCAAATTCACGGGCAATTACAACAAGCGCGAATCGTATCTGGTCATCAATCTGTATGCCGACATGTTCTTCGAGGACGTCCAGTTGAACGAGTCGCCGCCGGACATCCTGATCGTCAACCGGCAGCACGAAGTGCTGTTCCACAGCGGTACGCAGCCGCCTCCCTTGGAAGCGCCCCAGCTTGAGCGGATCATCGGCGAGACGGACGAATCCTTCCTGCTGAAGGACGACGAAAGCCGCTATTATGTGTTCAAGAAGGAGATGCCCGGCGCCGAATGGACGATCGTGGCGCTGCACGATTATGCCGCGCTCGTCGAATCCGCCGCGCTCGTGCGCAGCATCGTCTTCTATTCGTTCGGGATCGTACTGCTCGTGTCGCTAGGGCTCGCGTATGTGATTTCCGCTTATCTCTACAAGCCGCTGATGCAAATCATGCGTAAAATCCGCAAGGCCGCCGGCCTGCAAGCGGGCGAATCGGGCAATGAATATCAATTGATCGACTATACGATCAGCAACCTGTTCACCCGCAACGACGAATTGACCTCGAAGTACAATTTGATCTTTCCGTACTTCAGCCGCTATTTCCTCGGTGACTTGATCGGCGGCAGGCCGCTCGACGCGATCAAGTTCGATCAGATGCTGGCCTTGCTCGGCATCCGGTTCCCGTTCGGCCAATACGCGATCGTCCTGTTCGATACGGAGAACGCGCCGTTCGACCTCGCGATGAAGCAGCAGGCGGATCAACTGCTCGATGCGCATCAGGCATCCCTGCGGCATGTACTTGCGAAGGTGGACGATCGCCGCGCCATGATCGTGCTCAATACGGATGAACCGATGCAGGTTTGCTATGAGCGGATTCGGGCCGTCAAGAAAGACTTCAACCATCGCCAGATCGACATCACGATGGCGATGAGCGGGTTCGTCGGCGCCGCCGAAGCGCTGCCGCAGGCGTATCGGGAAGCGGAGCAGCTGCTGGAAAGCAAGTTTTTCATCGGCAAGAACGAACTGATCACCGACCGCTCCTGGCAAGGCGGAGCGGATGGCATGAGCGCCGGCCGGAGGCTGGAGAAGCAATTGCTTGAACACGTGAAGGCAGGCCATCTGGACAAGGCAGAGGAGACGCTCGGCCAGCTCGCATCCGACCTGTTATCCGAACAGGCGGGCATCGATTATATCCGTTATATCTTCAATCAATTCTGCACGGACATGGTGGAAGCGCTGGCCGAACTCGGATTCGACGTACAGGAGGAATTCCCGGACGGCAAGACGATATTCGGCGACATCCAGCAAGCCCAGACGATGGATGAGCTGAAGGCGTATGCGCTCGCGTTGATGCGGCAGGCGGTCACGATGCTGGATAGGATCAAGCAGGTGCAGCATTTGCGCATTGTCACGCAGGCGAAGGCTTTCATCCAGGACAATTACCACCGGGACATCTCACTGGACGATGTCGCCGGCAGCGTCTACCTGTCCGCAGGCTATTTAAGCATCATCTACAAGGAGCAGACCGGCACGACGATCTATGATTCCATCACTACCCTGCGCATGCAGATGGCCGCGGAGCTGCTCCGCAGCCGCAGCGGCATCAAGGTGCAGGAAGTCGCGGAACGGGTCGGATTCAATAACGTGCAAAGTTTCCTCCGGCATTTCAAGCGTCAGTACGGCATGACGCCGATCCAATATCGCCGTACGCTTGGCGGCGGCAATCCGAACAGGAGTGAGTCATAATGACGGAAATCCAAGGCATCCAGGAAATTTTGCAACTGATGAAACGCGTGAAAACGAACATCAACCGGGTCGTGATCGGCAAGGAGCAGGTGATCGATCAACTGCTGATCGCGATGGTGTGCTCGGGCCATGTGCTGCTGGAAGACGTGCCGGGCACCGGTAAGACGCTGCTGGCCAAGACGCTGGCGAAGTCGCTCGCCTGCGACTTCAAGCGTATCCAGTTCACGCCGGACTTGCTGCCCACGGACTTAAGCGGCATCAATTTCTATAACCAGAAGCTGTCGGAATTCGAATTCCGGCCGGGTCCCGTGTTCACGAACATTCTGCTGGCGGACGAGATCAACCGGGCGACGCCGCGTACGCAGGCCAGCATGCTGGAATGCATGGAGGAGCGGCAGGTGTCGATCGACGGCGAGACGCATCGCCTCGCGCAGCCGTTCCTCGTCATCGCGACGCAGAACCCGCTGGAGAACCAGGGCACGTTCCCGCTGCCGGAAGCGCAGCTCGACCGGTTTCTGATCAAGATCCGCATGGGCTATCCGACCGCGGTCGAGAGCATGGACATCCTGAAACGGTTCAAGAACGCCAATCCGCTCGATACGCTGGAGGCGGAGGCGACGGCGGCGGACATCGTCCAAGCGCAGAACGGCTACAGCGCGGTGTACGTGAGCGATCCGGTGCTGCAATACATGATCGACCTGGCCGAAGAGACGCGCCGGCATCCGGACATCGCGACGGGGATCAGCCCGCGCGGCTTGCAGGCGCTGCTCAAGGCGGTGCAGGCGCATGCGATTCTGCGGGAGAGGGCTTATGCTTCGCCGGACGACGTCAAGGCGATGATCCAGCCGGTGTGGGGACATCGGATCTGGATGAAGGGCGGTTCGCGCAACCGGGACGAATTGGCGGGCAAGACGCTCGGCCAGATCGTGGCGGGCACGCCCGTGCCTGCGGAAGAGGCGCTGATCGGAAAGGAAGCCTGATCTCATGCAGATCGTATGGTATTTGGTCATCGCGGCGGCCGTTATCGGCTTGCAAGGCTGGCTGTTCCGCTTGCGAGGCCTGAAGCGGATCGGCTACAGCCGGTATTTCAGCACGGGCGCTTGCACCGAAGGCGACGAAGTGGAGCTGGTGGAGCAGGTCGTCAACCGCAGCTGGATCCCGCTGCCCTGGCTGCGGCTGGAATCGCGTCTGCATGCGAGCCTGCGCTTCCAGCGCCAGGCGAATCTTGAGGTCAGCGAGGGCAGCGAATACCAGCATCACCTCAGCCTGTTCAGCATGGCGCCGTTCTCGCGCATAACACGCAAGCACAAGGTTCGATGCTTGAAGCGGGGCGTCTACGAGCTGGAGACGATGACGATGAGCACCGGGGACGTGCTTGGCACGTACCAGACCTCGCGGCAATTCGGCGTCCAAGCCGAGCTGGTCGTATATCCGCGGGCGCCGGAATGGGATGAAGCGGAGCTGCCGTCGCACAGCTGGCAGGGGGATATCGTCGTCAAGCGATGGATCATGGAGGATCCGTTCATGATCGCCGGCGTGCGCGAATACCGTCCGGGCGATCCGCTGAAGGGCATCAATTGGAAGGCGACTGCCCGGGCCGGGCGAATGCTCGTGCACCATCACGATTTCACGTCGGATCACCGACTCATGATCTTCGTCAACACCGAGGCGGATGAGAACATGTGGGGCAAAGTGACCGACCCGGAGCTCGTGGAGCGCGAAATCCACCGTGCCGCCGCGGTCGCGGAATATGCGCTGGATCAGGGCATCGAGGTGGGATACGCCTGCAACGGCCATGCGTACCGACAGTCCGAGCGGGTGCCGGTATATGTGGAGCCGGGCGCCGGCCTGACGCACCGCGAGGTTGTGCTGCATGCGATGGCGGCGACGGTCATCTCCCGCAGCGTGCCGTTCGAGCAGTTGCTCGCGCGCGACGCGGATGAGGGACGCAGCGGGGGCGATTACGTGCTGATCACGCCGTTCGTGAGCGAACGCATCCAGGTGCAGATCGAGGCGCTGCAGGATCTGGGCAATGCTGTCACCGTCATGTCGATCGCCGATCCGGACAGCTGGGGAAGCGATAACGACGAGGATCGGGCATGGCGGTCGCGTCGGCTGGGCGGCGGCCATACGGCAGGCGCGAACGGGGCGGATGGCGCAAGTGCCGTGAGTGGTGTGAATGGCACAAGCGGTGCTAGCGGAGAGAATGGCGCGAATGGTGAAAGTGGTGCGAATAGGGAAAACGGGTTGAATAGACCGGGCGGGCCGCAGACGCAGCAAGGGTCGCGCGGATCGAGCAAGCCGGGCGAGCGGGAGGTGCGCCATGCCTAAGTTCATGCCTTGGATCGCGGCAGTCGCGCGCGGCGCGGCGGAAGTCGTGCTGACGTTCCCGCTGATCTTCGTCGCGGCAATATTCAGCGTGCCGCACGATCGGATTGTCTGGTGGCTGGTGTGTCTGGCGCTCTGTTACTTCGCTGGATATGCGTTTGCCCGCCTGCTGCCTGCTGCGCCGAAGTCGGCTGGCGCTTTGTTCTCGGCAATCGTGGCAGCTGTCGTATTCTTGTTGCTGTTCGGGCCGGGTTCGGCAGGGGCGTGGATCGGCGCCGTCTGCGGCTTCGTTCTGCTCCTGCGCGGAAGACGATCCGCCGAAGGAGTATGGAACGATGCGTTCCCGATCCAGGCGATGTGGATCGCCGTCGCGATCTATGTGCCGGCCGCTGTCGCATTCCGCATCAACGAGCGTCTGCAGCCGGAATCCGGCGTGCTGCTATGGATGGGCATGGCGGCACTGGCCGTCGCGATATTCGCGGCTAACGAGACAAGGCTGCGACGGGAGAACAAGTCGGGCGGGCGCGGCGCCGTCTCGTCATCGATGCGCAGAGCCAATCGGCTGTATACGCTGCTTGTGCTGGCTTTGATCGCGCTCGTCGGGTCGCTCGGCATCATCCGCAGTTGGCTGAGCCGTCAGTTATCCGCTTTGTTCCATTGGTTCGCGGGGTTATTCGGGTCCAAAGCCGGCAAGCTGGACAATGAATTGCCCCTGGATGGGTCAGGGGCATTCGAAATGCCGGATGAAGGCGCATCGCAGGGAGATCCGCTGTGGATGAACTGGCTGATCAAGATCGTGTTTGTCCTCGCGGCAATCGCGTTCGTTATATTCCTCATCTATATCCTCTATCGCGGAGGTCGGCGGTTGCGCAGCCTGTTCGGCAAGGTCATGGGCTGGATTCTGAGTGGCGGGCGCGGTGCTTGGGACGGAGAAGAGACGGGATACGAGGATGTGAAAGAAAATCTGTTCGATTGGAGCGATCTGCGCGCTGGCATGCAGAGCCGGATGCGGGATCTGTTGGGTCGGGACGGGGAACCGAAGTGGGCGCAGTTGGCCGATCCCCGCGAGCGAGTCAGGTGGCTGTATCGGAAGGCGATCCGCCGCGGCATCCAAGAGGGATACGCGTTTCAGCCGAATCTGACGCCCGCGGAGACCGCAAGCGATCTCGCGGCATGGCAGCGAGGACGTACAACCGTGCCGATGGACCAACTCGCCGGACTATACAATCGGGCGCGTTACGGAACAGCGAACGAAACGTTCGACGGTGCGGAATTGGAAGCTTTGCATCAGCGCAGCGAACCGTCGCAAGGAGGCAGCCATGGACGCACACGAAAGTGAGTCGGGAGCAGCCGGGAGGAAGGAGTCGACGCACCAAGGGAAGCCGCATGTCATCGTGATCATGGCCGACCAACTGCGGTACGACGTACTCGGCATGCGTTATACGCCGAACCTGAATTCGCTCGCCGCGGACAGCGCCGTGTTTGACCGGGCGTACTGCGCTTCCCCGCTGTGCGTCCCGGCCAGAGGCGCATTCTTTACCGGCACGTATCCGAATGCGAACGGATGTCTGATCAATCCGTGGAACGAAGCGGATGCACAGCACGGGCAGGTGCGCTCAGGCTTGCCCAACATGATCTCCTTGATGGAAGAAGAGTGGGACAGTTGGCATGTCGGCAAGCAGCACCTGCTGACCGGCGAGAGGATGCATCAGTCGCAGACTGGGCGGACGCGCTGGGTCGCCGGCATGCGTGAATATAAGCAGCACTTGCGAGAGCATGGAGTTCGGGCGCCGGGCGGTCCAGCTTACAAATCGCTCGTACCGGAAATGACCGGCGGGCGGACGACGCGGGCCAAGTCGTATTCCATTCCGACTACGGGGGTATATGAGCCGGGGTTTGACCATTTTTTCGACGGGTTCTTCGCGAATGAAGCGGTGGCGGCGATCCGCGGACGCGATGTGAGCAAGCCGATGCTGCTGAACGCGATGTTTCTGGCGCCGCACCCGCCGTTCGACGTGCCCGAACCTTGGCATTCGTTGTGGGCGGATGGCGAGCTTGAATTGCCGGACAACGTCGGCTTCTGGGATTCGGGCCAATCCCCGCTGCAGCTGTACAATCTGACCGGCTTCGTCGGCACTCGGTACAGCCGCGCGGAATGGGAGGCGACCTGGCGCGTGTACCTGGGGCTCGTCAGCTTGCTCGACCACTGCGTCGGCACGATCGTGAACGAGTTGAAGGCGCAGGGGATGTACGAGGATGCGCTGATCGTGTTCACTAGCGACCACGGCGAGATGCTCGGCTCGCATCGGCTTTGGCAGAAGATGTGCATGTACGAGGAATCGGTTCGTGTGCCGTTATACGTGAAGCTGCCGGGAAGGAAGCATGGTGACGAAACCGGCAGGGGAGGCGGGTCCGAATGCATGCCAACAGCACATGCTGTTGCCGACCGCGGCGATCCATCCGACAGCAAAGGCAGTTCCGCAATCGCAGTTGTGAAGGATCCGGTCGGCACCCGCATCGGCACACCGGTCAGCGCGATCGACGTGCTGCCCACACTGTGCGATCTGCTCGGACTGGATGTGCCGCCAAGCATGCAAGGCGTGTCGCTGGCGCCGCTGCTTGCGGGAGACGCGGGAAGGCCAGATTCAGAAGCAGACGGCACAACTCAGCTGGTTCAACAAGTAGACGAGTTTTCTGGCGTTATTTCCGGCAATCCGAATCCCGCAGTTCCACCCCGTAACGGCTCGAATCGTTTTATGTCTCCCGGCAGCAGAACGTTGTTCATCCAATATGACGGCAATGGCGCACGGGGCAATTTTCAACGCTGCATCATCAAAGGGCAGCATAAACTGATCGTCGATCTGTTCAAGGATGAACATTATTTGGAGTTGTACGACGTCGAGGCCGACCGGATGGAGCGCTGCAATCTCGCATTCGCGGAGGAGAACGCCGAGTTGGTGTTGGACCTGCTGGCGCATCTGCGTCGGCACATGGCCGAGACGGAAGATTTGCTGACACTGCCCGAGCCTGCGCCACTGTTGCGCCAGTTTCTGCAAGAAAGAGGAAGGGGATAGCATCCCCTCTGCTCCGAGATTCGCTAAAGACAGCAGACGACGGTTAAGTGAGAGCTTAGAGAAACTCGGGCGCGCTAAAGTCGGCGGTCAGCGGCTCGGCGGAGGAACAGGAAAACATTTTATTGAAGAAATGGGGGGAATAAATGAGCAAACCGAATGTGATTGTCATCGTCTCCGATCAGCATCGCGGGGATTGGATGGGCTGCGCCGGCAGCCGGATCGTTGAGACGCCTCATATGGACAGAATGGCGGCGCAAGGGGTATCGTTCACCCGCGCTTACTGCAATTCCCCGCTTTGCGTGCCCTCCCGTATGTCGATGCTGACCGGCTTATACCCGCACGTCAACGATGTCTACGCGAACGACGACACGCTGCGCTCGGACTTGCCGACCTGGGCGCATGCCTTCGGGCTTGGCGGATACGAGACTGTGCTGTGCGGGCGCATGCACTTCGTCGGCCCCGATCAGCGGCACGGGTTCGAGCGTCGGTTGGTTGGCGACATCACCCATTGTTACCCCGGTGGACTACGTACGGATTACGGCGCGCTGCAAGGCGCTTCAGGCCAGGGGATGCGGTCGATCCGGACTGCCGGTCCGGGACATAGTCCCGTGCTGGAATACGACGAGCAGGTCGTCCGCGCCAGCGAACGCTTGCTTGCCGAATTGGCGGCAGGCCATACGGGGCGACACGCCGAACATCTCGTCAATCAGCAGACCAATCGACAAACCGATCAACAAGCCCATCAACAAACCGATGGAAAGCCCGCTTCTACCCGTCCGCTCCTGCTATGCGTCGGATTGTACGGGCCGCATCATCCCTATGTCTGCCCGCCTGCTTATTACGAACGAGCGCGCGAGGCGATGGCAGCCGATGCGCTGCTGCCGCCTGACGAGGAGCCGCTCCACCCTTGGTACGCGGCATGGCGCGAACGGCTAAGCGCCGATGAGATCGGCGAGGAGCAGTTGCTGACGGCGCGGGCCTGCTACGCCGGTTTGATTTCCTTGACGGATACGTATGTCGGACGGATCGTGCAAGCGGCAAGGCGGTTGCCGGGCGAGACGCGGGTCATCTACATGAGCGACCATGGCGACATGGCCGGGGACCGGGGCATGTTCTGGAAGCGAAATATGCTTGAAGGTGCGATTCGCGTGCCGCTGCTGATGTGTACGTTGAACGGGAGCCGTACATCCGATCATATGCCTGACATCACGCAGGGCAGGCGCATCGATGCGCCGGTCAGCCTCATCGATCTGGCGTCGACCTTCGCCCGCTGGGCAGAGGCGTCGGCGCTTCCGCAACAAGCTGGCCGGGACCTGACGCCGCTCCTCCAAGACGATCGGGCGCAGTTCCAGCCAAGCTGGCAGGAGCGGCCGGTCTATGCGGAGCTGGCGAACGACAAGGACGGCATCATTCGCACCGTCATACGCGGCGAGATGAAACTCGTGTATTTTGCCGGGTGGGACGATCATCTGCTGTTCGATCTGCGGCAGGACCCGAACGAGCTTCGCAACGTGTGGGCCGACGCAGCGTATGGAGAAGCTAGATCGTCTTTGACGGCGCTGATCCTTGACGGCGACTGGGACCCGCAGCATATCCGGGCGCGTCTGGATGCCAAGGAGCCCGCGCTGAAGTATTTGACCCGGTGGGGCAAGGAAGTCGGGATGGGCTCGCTTGACCTGTGGCATCAGCCGACATCGGATCGGCAGCGTTATGGTCGAATCGCGGCAGACGACGAGCTCCACAAGCCATGACAAAGGAGTGATCGCACTTGAATCGTATGACGGATTCCATCGTCCCGGCCGGCCAACGGCCGTGTGCCTCAATCGAGCGGTCATCCGCACATAGGGAGGCGCGCCCATGATCCGCCCCGGTCTGTTCCCGCGCTACACGGATTACGATCCTGAGGTGCCCGTTTACTGCGTTACGCCGAATGAAGGGCGGACGATCCACCGTTTCTTCGACACGTCGCCGTTCAGCCCTTCGGGACGCTATATGGGGCTGCTGCGGATTCCGCAGGAAGACCGGCTTCCGCAGCCGGGCGAGGCGGCGCAGGTCGTACTGATCGACCTCCATACGGGGGAAGAGCGGGAGATCGCGGAAACATGCGGCTGGGAGCCGCAGTTGGGCGCGAATCTCAATTGGGGCCGCGACGATCATGAGCTTTATTTCAACAACGTGGACACGCGGACTTGGGAGCCTTACATCGTCCGGATAGACCCGCTGACGGGCGCGACTGAGCGGCTCGAAGGCTCGATCTACCGCATTTCCCCCGATGGCCGCACGATCATCTCGGCCTGCGCCAAGCGCATGCGCCGCACGCAGTTCGGCTACGGCGTCGTCGTGCCGGACGATTGCGTGCCGCGCAATTTCGGATGGGCTGAGAATGACGGACTGTACGTCACCGATGCGGACAGCGGGAAAAGGGGATTGCTCGTATCGATTCGCGAGGTGTTCGAGCGGATGCAGCCTGCCGTCGACCTGTCGCCTTACGCGGATGGGGAGTGCTACGGCTTCCATTGCAAATTCAACCCACAGGGCGACCGACTGATGTTCAGCCTGCGCTGGTTCCGGACGGCGGACCCGGACCCATGGCATCAGATGCGGCACGGGTTGAAGTTCTGGGTCGTGACGATGAAGCCGGACGGCAGCGATATTCGCCTGGCGGTCGGGCCGGAGCAGTGGGAGAAGAAGGGCCATCACATCAATTGGTTCCCCGACGGCCGGCGGCTGTCGATGAACCTGGCGATCGATGGCGATGGCCGGCTGTATCTGGCCCAAGTCAATGCCGACGGCACCGGACTGCGCAAGATCCACGAAGCGATTCCCGGCTCGGGCCATCCGACCGTTCATTCGAATGGCCGGCATGTGCTGACCGATACGTATGAGCGCGAGCCGGCCTCCTTCGGAGACGGCACAGTCCCGCTGCGCTGGATTGACCTGGCGGCGGGCACGGAGCGCGCCGTCGCACGGGTGAACGTAGGCAATCCGGGAGCGGGGCGGACGAGCGCGTTGCGTGTAGACCCGCATCCGGCGTGGAGCCCCGACGAGCGATGGGTCGCGTTCAATGGTTTCGTTCGCGGTACCCGCCGCGTTTTCGTCGCCGATTTTCGGCGATTACTGATCTGATGATCGAATCCATGATCGATCCGCTAACAAGTGCAAGCCACAGCATCGAAGGAGAGAGGGCATTATGTTCTGGACGTTGGAGAAGCTGACCAAGCAAGTGAACGAACTTGCGGCCTATCGTTATTGCGACGGATTCGGACTTGCGAACATGCACTGCATGGAGGATGCGGAAGGGGCAGGCGGCGCTTACCCGCCTTCGGAAGGCCAATGGCGGCCCATCCGCATCGGCGACCGCTGGCAAGGCCGGGATACGTATTTGTGGCTGGCTGCGGACGTGAACATTCCTGCGGCATGGGACGGCCGGGCAGTGCTCGGGCGATTCGACTTCGGCAGCGGCGGAGGCGGCAACAATGTCGGCTGCGAAGCGCTGCTGTTCGTGGATGGCCATCCGTATCAGGGTGTGGACAAGAATCATCCGGAAGTGTTCCTGCCAGAAGACAGCGCCGGCCGGCAAGTGAAGCTGGTTTTCCGGCTGTGGTCCGGACTGAACGGCTATGCCAAGCGGGGTCCTGTCGAGCATCGGCTGCAATTGGCGCAAATCTGCTGGTTGGACAAGGCTGTGGACGATTTTTATTTTACGAGCTTGGCCACAGTGCAGACCATTAGCGTGCAGTTCGAGAGCGATCCGATCCGTCCGCAACTGCTCGCCCTGCTGAACCGGGCGTTCCGCGAGGTCGACTGGTCCCGGCCCGGCTCGAAAGCCTTCCGCTCATCGGTACAGCAGGCTGCAGTGCAATTGCATGAAGGCTTACGCCTGCTGCCGAAGCATGATCTCGTCACGGTCCGGTGCATCGGCCATACGCACATCGACGTTGCCTGGCTGTGGCGGCTGCGCCATACGCGCGAAAAAGCCGCCCGCTCCTTCTCCACCGTTCTGCGCTTGATGGAGCAAGATCCTTCGTATCTTTTTCTGCAAACCCAACCTCAGCTGTACGCCTACCTGAAATCCGACTATCCCGAAATCTATGAACGCATTCGTGCGCGTGTGCAGGAGGGCCGATGGGAGGCCGGCGGCGCGATGTGGCTGGAAGCGGACTGCAACATCCCGTCGGGGGAATCGCTCGTGCGGCAGCTGCTGCAGGGTACGAGGTTCCTGACCCGGGAATTCGGCGTCACGTGCCGATACTTGTGGCTGCCCGACGTGTTCGGGTATAGCTGGGCGCTGCCGCAAATCCTGGCGAAATCGGGCATCCGCGTCTTCATGACGACGAAGATCAGCTGGAACCAGTACAACCGCATGCCGCACGATACGTTCTATTGGCGGGGCATGGACGGAACGCAGGTGCTGACGCATTTCATCACGACGCCGGAGGAAGAGGGCCCTGACGATTCCTTCCAGTATACGTACAACGGTACGGTGACGGCCGCGACGGTCCAGGGCATCTGGGAAACGTACCGCGACAAGCCGATCAATCGCGAGCTGCTGCTGGCATACGGCTATGGAGACGGGGGCGGCGGGGTCAATCGGGACATGCTGGAACTTCGCAAGCGGCTGTCGGCCATGCCGGGCTTGCCGCGCGTGACGACAGGCAGGGCGGACGAATATTTTGCGGAACTTGAGGAGCGGATTCGCGACACCGACGAATACGTGCATGTGTGGGACGGCGAGCTCTACCTCGAACTGCATCGCGGCACGTATACGAGCCAAGCGTGGATCAAGCGCATGAACCGCAAGCTGGAGTTGATGTACCGCCATGCGGAATGGCTCGGCGTCATGAGCGCTTTGCTGCATCGGGACGATGCGCTGTTCGGGCACGATGGGCTGACGGAAGGCTGGCAGATTCTTCTGTGCAATCAGTTTCACGACATCATCCCGGGTTCGTCGATCGCGGAAGTATACGCGGACAGTCGGGAGGAATACATACAGGCGGAGCGGCTGGCGCTGGACCATCTTAGCCGGTGCGATGAGCGCATGGCGGCGCTTGATGTACACGAACTGACGGAATATAACGATGCTTCGGATGAACATGGCATGACGGTCTATAATGATGCCTCGTGGGCACGCGACGGAATCGTCAGCATTCGGACGGAGCCGGTCAAGGCGGCAGGTATGTGGCGGAGCGCAGGCGGTGACCGGCTGGAAGCGCAGCGGACCGAAGACGGCTGGGACGTGCTCGTGCGCGGAGTGCCTTCCATGGGATTCGCGATTATTTATTTTTCCAGAGATGTTGCGGCGGCCGGGAAAACCGGGCGGATAGGAGCGGGCACGGATGCGGACACGCAGTCTGCCGACGCGTTCACGGCCAACCCAAGCGGCATCGAGACGCCATACTACCTGATCGAATGGGATACGCAAGGGCGGTTAATCCGCATTTACGATAAGGAAGCGGACCGGGACGTGCTCGAACCCGGACAGCTCGGCAACAAGCTGCAGGTGTTCGAGGATAAGCCGAAGAGCCGGCACGAAGCATGGGATATCGACTTGTACTACCAGGAGAAGCGGCGGGATATCACGGAATTGACGCGCGCGGAGATCGAAGAGCGAGGTCCGCTGCGCGCAGCCGTTCGCTTCGAATGGCGATACGGAGATTCTATCCTCTCTCAGCTCATGCTATTATATAAATATAGCAGGCGGATCGATTTCCGCACGGTCGTCGAATGGCGGGAACGGCAGCAACTGCTGAAGGCAGCGTTTCCTGTCCGTATCCGCGCGTGCGAAGCGACGTATGATGTGCAGTTCGGCAATGTCCGCAGGCCGACGCATTGGAATACGAGCTGGGACTACGCCCGGTTCGAGAGCGTAGGCCACCAGTGGGCGGACCTGTCGGAGCGCGATTACGGCGTCAGCCTGCTGAACGATTGCAAGTACGGCTACGACGTCAAGGACAACGTGCTGCGGCTGTCGCTGATCAAGTCGGCTACCGTGCCGGACCCGGAGGCGGACCAAGGCCGGCACGAATTCACGTACGCGCTGTATCCGCACCGCGGGGATTGGTACGAAGGCGGTACCGTTCGGGAAGCGTGGGAGCTGAATGCGCCGATGCGGGCCGCGCCTGGCTGCGCTGAGCAGGCTCCGTTCTCGCTGTTGTCGTTATCGGCTGGAAATGTCACGATAGACGCGGTGAAGTGGGCAGAGGACGGCGGCGGGGCGATCGTGCGGATGCACGAATATGCCGGCATGCGTTCGGAAGTGTCCGTTGCGCTGGGGCTCCCGTTTGCTTGGTGGCAGGAGACTGACTTGATGGAGCAGCCGATCGACGAGAACGGGGAGCGTGCAGCGGGAGAAGATTGCGGCATGCAGCTTCAAAAGACAGGCCCGATCCGGCTTCGGTTTCGCCCCTACGAGATCAAGACGGTATTCGTGTGCTTCCATCAGATCAGGTAGATTAAGTTGAAGGAAGAGGGATCGCATGTTGAAGGCGGGATTGGTGTCCGTTACGTTTCGGGGGTTGACGCCGGAGAAAATCGTGAAGCTGGTTGCGGAATCCGGGCTGCAAGGAATCGAATGGGGCGGAGATATCCATGCGCCGCATGGGGACATCGCGCAGGCCGAGCGGGTGCGGAAGCTCACGCTGGATCACGGACTCGAAGTAGCCGCCTACGGTTCCTATTACCGGCTGGGCAGCGGCATGGCGTTCGCGCCGGTGCTCGCGTCCGCCGAGGCGCTGGGGGCTCCGGTCATTCGGGTGTGGGCAGGCAAGAAAGGCTCTGCCGAAACGACGGTCGACGAGCGGACGGAGATCGTACGTGAATCGGCAGCGATTGCGGATCAGGCCGCGGCGGCAGGCATCCGCATCGCGTACGAATATCACGGGAACACGCTGACGGATACGAGCGCGTCGGCAACGGCTTTGCTGGATGCGGTCGGGCATCCGAATGTATACACGTACTGGCAACCGCCGGTCGGCATTGACTCGTCCGAGCGAATGGAAGGCTTGCGCCTCATGCTCCCGCGCTTATCGCATTTGCATGTGTTTTCGTGGGCTGTACGAGACGGCAAGCTCGAAAGGTTGCCGCTGCGCGAGGGAGAAACGGAATGGCGCCGGTATTTGCAGGTTGCGTCCGAATTGCCGGAGCCGCGCTACGCCATGCTCGAATTCGTCAAGGACGACGCCGAGGACGCTTTCCGGGAAGACGCGAAGACGCTGCTCGATTGGATTGGCGGGTAAACACCTCGTCTTCCGGCAGGAGCATTGGGTATTTTAACCATGTGATTTTTCGGCAAACCATATCTGGACCAAATAAACCGCTTCAATCGAGTAAGGATGCCGCGTTTTCTCCGATGAGAATTGGCGATTGTTCATCCTTGGTCATTGGGGCGTTTTTTTTGTTTGGAAGATGCAGACGTTTGGTCCATAACAATTACTCTATTTTTTAATCAATTGCCTCATTGTTCGAGGAAGCTGCTCGCTCCATAATGAAACTACTAAATTGAAGGAGGTTGAGAAGTTGAAGAAGCTCGCGTACGGTTCCTTGGTTTTGCTGCTTTGCGTCGTTATTGCGTTAACAGGGTGCAGTACAGGGAATAGCGGGAAGGGAGGAGCGCCCGAGTCAAGCGGGCAAGGGGAACATCAAGGGAAAGCTGTGGACGGGTCCAATTACTCGGAAGTCGGCACTTACCCGATCGCCAAAGAGAAAATTACGATGTCGATCTTCACCCGGCAGGATCCGAAAATCGAGGATTATAAGACGAACGAATACACGAAGTATTACGAGGACAAGACGAATATTCACGTCGATTGGCAGACGGTTCCGACAGCCGCGCTGGCGGAGAAGCTGCAAGTGACGTTGGCCGGCGGGAAGTTGCCCGACGTGATCATGAATGCGGGCCTGACACCGAGCCAGGTGGTCGCATACGGCAGCCAGGGCATCTTCATTCCGTTGAACGACCTTATCGACAAGTATGCGCCGAACATCAAGCAGATGATGGAGATGTCGCCGGCCTCGAAGAAATATATGTATACGCCGGACGGGAACATCTACAGCCTTCCGCGGTTCTCGGAGACGATGCACCATTCCTACTTGCCCTTCAAGCTGTGGATGAACAAGACGTGGCTGGATAAGCTGAAGCTGGACGTCCCCACGACGACCGAGGAATTGTATAACGTATTGAAAGCGTTTAAAACGCAGGACCCGAACGGCAACGGCAAAGCGGATGAAGTTCCTTACGCCGGCTCGGCGGAGAACGCGTTCGACCCGTTCGATTACCCGGACTCTTATCTGATGCAGTCTTTCATCTTTTACGATCGCGACAACTACGTGATGGTGGAAGACGGGAAGATCGTATTCGCCGCGGATAAGCCCGGATTCAAAGAGGGGCTCAAATACATCCATCGGCTGGTCAGCGAAGGGCTGCTGCTCCCCGAATCGTTCACCCAGGACCGCAAGGCGATGACAGCGCTCGCCGAAAACCCGGAGGCGAATTTGCTGGGTGCGGGGACGTCGCTCTGGTGGGGATTTTTCACGGTGCCTGACGGTCCGAGATACCAAGAATATATTCCGGTATCGATCATGGCCGGACCCGACGGCGAGCGTTACGGGTTCGATAAGGGCGACAGCACGAAGCCGGCCGATTTCGTCATTACCAAGGACGCCAAGGATCCGATTGCGGCCATTCGCTGGATCGACCATTTCTACGACAAGCAGAACGAAACGATGTTCAAGACCGGCTGGAGTCCGAGCTACGGGCAGGAAGGCAAGCATTGGGAGAAGGTTGACAAGCCCGGCGAAGTCGGCATCGACGGCAAGACGAAGGTGACGTTCCGGATTCTCGTTACGCCCGGCACGGCGGGCAACTACTACTGGAATCAGACCGTTCCGTCGTGGAGCAGCGAGAAGACGCAAGAGTGGCTCGGAACGTACGAAGTGACGCCGGAGATGGAGATGGAGCGGGTGCTTTACCGGACGACCGTCGATATGTATAAGCCCTACTCCAATCTGGAGAAGAAGCTGCCGTTCTTGTACTTCATGCCGGAAGATTTGGCGAAGTTCGGCGATCTGCAGACGAACATCAAGAACACCGTCCAGCAATTCCTGCTCCGCTTCGTGACGGGCAGCATGGACATCGAGAAGGATTGGAACAAATATTTGAAAGAGCTGGACAGCGCGGGACTGCAAGAATATTTGGAAGTGCTGCAGAAGACGTACGACATGAATCAGAAAGGCAACAAGTAACGAACCGGGGGATGATGCCGTGAATGCCGCCATGCGCAAACGGATAATCGAAAACTGGCAGTTATATGCGCTCATTCTGCTTCCCTTCCTGTACGTCGCGGTTTTCCACTACGTGCCGATGTACGGGCTGCAGATCGCGTTCAAACATTACATCATCCCCAAGGGGATTACCGGAAGCGATTGGGCCGGATTCGTACACTTTGACCGATTTTTCAACTCGTACGATTTCGTCCGCATCATTCGGAATACGTTCGAACTCAGCTTCTACAATTTGGCCGTCGGATTTCCCGCGCCGATCGTTCTCGCGCTGTCGCTGCACTACCTGATGCGCCGCCGGTTCAAGAAGCTGCTGCAGCTCGTCAGTTACGCGCCGCACTTCATCTCCGTCGTCGTGCTCGTCGGCATCGTCGTGCAGCTGCTGTCCGTACGGACGGGGATTCTGAACCATGCGCTCGCGTTCTTCACCGGAGAGCAGATCAACTTGCTGGGAGAACCGGCCTATTTCAAATCGATCTACGTCTGGTCCGGCGTCTGGCAGCAGATGGGTTGGGGTTCGATCATTTACCTCGCGGCTTTGTCCAGCATCGATCCCCAGCTTCATGAAGCGGCCGTGATGGACGGCGCCAGTAAGGTCCGCCGGATCTGGCATATCGATCTCCCTGGCATCCTGCCGACGGTCGTGGTCATTCTCATTCTGGATATCGGGCGCATCATGAACATCGGCTTCCAGAAGGTGCTGCTGCTGCAAAACCAGCTGAATCTGGAGTCGTCGGAAATCATCGACACTTACGTGTACAAGGTGGGCATTCTGTCGGGCATTCCGAATTATTCGTACGCCGCGTCGATCGGTCTGTTCAAATCGGTGATCGGATTGGTGTTGATCGTCGCCGCCAACCGCATCGCGAGGAAAGTCAACGACACCAGCTTGTGGTAGGTTTGGAGGAATCGGCTTGAACGAGAACCGATTGATCAGGGATACCGGTCTCGACAGATTGTTTACGATCGCCAACTACGCGTTCGCCGTCACGGTTCTTGCGGCTGTGCTCTATCCGCTCGTTTATGTGCTCAGCGCGTCGTTCAGCAGTCCCGAAGCGCTCGTCTCCGGCAAGGTGTGGCTGTTTCCCGTCGATCCCGGATTGGAAGGGTATAAGGCGGTATTTGCCAACAACCGGGTATGGATCGGGTATGCGAACAGCCTGTTCTACATGACCGTAGGAACAACCATTAACGTGATCATGACGGTTGCGGCGGCTTATCCGCTTTCCCGCGCCGATTTTGTCGGACGAAAGTTCATTATGCTCATGTTCGTATTTACGATGATTTTCACCGGCGGCATGATTCCGACTTATTTGTTGGTCCATGACTTGGGATTGCTGAATACGAGACTCTCGCTGTTGCTGCCGAACGCGATGAACATCTTCAACGTCGTGGTCGTCACCAGCTTCTTCAGAAGCATGATTCCGAACGAACTCTACGAATCGGCGAAGATGGACGGGTGCAGCAACTTCCGCTTTCTGCTCAGCATCGTATTGCCGCTCTCTCGCGCGGTCATCGCGGTCATCACTTTGTTTTACGCGGTCGATCACTGGAACAGCTTCTTCGAAGCGCTGCTCTATCTGTCGGATCAACAGTTGTTCCCTCTGCAGATTCAATTGCGTGAAATTCTGCTGCTGAATACGACAAGCGATTCCACATTGAATATGAAGGAAGCTGCGCAGAACGTTTATTTGAGCGAGTTGTTGAAATATTCGTTAATCGTCGTATCTACGCTGCCGATGCTGATCCTCTATCCGTTCGTTCAGAAGCATTTGGTCACGGGGGTCATGATCGGTTCGATCAAAGGGTAAGTGTTCGCGGACGGTTCCGGACTTACAAGGGAGGGCGAGTTGGATGAAAGCGGTATTGGTTGGAGCGGGCGGTTTCGGGTATCGCTGGTACGAGACGCTGCGGGAGTTCCACGGCGACTTGCAGCTTGCGGTCGTGGACGTCGACGAGAGCAAGAGAAGCCGGATCGAAAAGGACGGCGTGCCGTTCTATACTTCGGCGCTTGAAGCGATCGAGCGGGAACGGCCGGATATGCTGCTGAATTTCACGCCCAAGGAGAGGCATGCGGCGATCGATCACCTGGCATTCGATCACAAGCTGCCGGTGTTCAGCGAGAAGCCGATCGCGGACAATTACCGGGATGCCGTCGAAGTAGTCGCAAGAGCGGCCCGGGAGAACATCCCGTTCATGATCGGGGAAAACTACCGCGCCTTCGTATTTTCGCGCAGAATCAAGCAGTTGATTGACCGCGGGGAGATTGGCGACATCGTGGCGATTCACGGCGAATTCAACCGGTATTCCGACCGGGGAGGAAGAGACGCGGAGAACCGGGAGGGGATTCTGGAAGAATTGGTCGTGCACCACTTCGACCTGTTGCGTTATTGGACCGGGCGGGAGGCGGAGCGGATATTCGCCTCCTATACGCACCATTTGCTGATTTGGATGGGGATGCAGGGCGGGGTGACGGCTTCCTTCCGCTGCATGTCTTCCGCTGGAAGACAGACGGATTGGGCGGGCAATTGGAGGATCGACGGGACGCTCGGCAGCCTGGAACTGATCGACAATCAGGTGCTGCTTACCGTGGACGGGAAGACGACGGTGGCAGACGACGATTTCAAGGAAGTGTACGCGCCGGGGCCGTTCAGCGAATTTCTGCTGTCGATCGCGCTGAAGCGGGAGGCGGAAACGAGCGGCAGCCGCTATTTGCACAATCAAGCGCTGGCGCACTTCGCCAGGGAATCCATCCGCACGGGCCGGCCGATCGATATCGCCGCGAGCCTGGAGGTAACGCCATGAAGGCGGTGCTGGTCGGCGCAGGCGGCTTCGGTTATCGCTGGTACGGGACGCTGCGGGAGTTCCATGGCGAGCTGCAGCTGGCGGTCGTCGATATCGATGAAGGCAAGAGAAGCTTGATCGAGCAAGACGGCGTGCCATTCTATACGTCGGCGGAGGTAGCGATCGCGCAGGAGAAGCCGGATCTGCTGATCAACGTAACGCCGCCCGACGTTCATACGCGAATCAACCATTTGGCATTCGATCACAAGCTGCCCGTGTTTTGCGAGAAGCCGATCGCCGACAACTATTCGGACGCGAACGGTGTGGTGGAAAGAGCCGAACGGGAAGGCATTCCGTTCATGATCGGCGAGAATTACCGGGCGTTCATCTTCGTGCGCCGGATGAAGCAGTTGATCCGCCGGGGCGCGATCGGCGACATTCAGGTGATTCATTGTGAGTTCAACCGCTACGTTAATCATCCCGACAGAGAACTGGCACAGAGGAGAAGCAGGCTGGAAGCCGGCCCCGTCCATCACTTCGATCTGCTGCGCTACTTGACGGGACGGGAGGTGGAGCGACTGTTCGCCAGCCATACGCACAGCCTGTGCATCTGGATGGGGATGCAGGACGGGATTACGGCGTCGTTCCGCAGCCTGCGGTCGAGAGGGAAGCTGACGGATTGGGCGGGCAACTGGCGCATCGACGGGACGCTCGGCAGTCTGGAACTGATCGACAATCAGGTGCTGCTTACCGTGGATGGCGCGACGACGGAGGCGAACGACGATTTCAAGGAAGTGTACGGCCCCGGCCCGTTCGGTGAATTTCTGCTGTCGATCGCGCTGAAGCGGGAGGCGGAAACGAGCGGGCGCGACTACTTGAACAATCAGGCATTGGCCCATTACACGATGGAATCGATCCGCACGCGGCAAGTGATCGACACTTCCTCGAGCTGGCGATAGACAAGGGGGACGCAGCATGGCCATCTACGTGACCGTGTGGAACGAATACGTGAACGAACGGGAATACGTGCATATCGGGAAAATTTATCCGAAAGGGATTCATATGGCGATTGCCGAGGGCATCCTGCAGCATGAGCCGTTCGCCGTGCGAACGGCGCTCATCGACGAACCGGAGCATGGTTTGACGAACGAAATTTTGGACCGAACGGACGTCCTCATCTGGTGGTCGCACATGGTAAACGACCGGGTTCAGGACGAGATCGTCGAGCGGGTGTACGAGCGGGTGATGAACGGCATGGGGCTCGTCGTGCTGCATTCCGGCGCCTACTCCAAAATATTCCGCAAGCTGATGGGCACTTCCTGCAGCGCCAAGGGCAGAGAGGCCGACGACGAGGAACGATTGTGGGTGGTTGACCCTTCCCATCCGATCGTCGAAGGCATCGGTCCGTATATTCATCTCCAGGAGGAAGAGATGTACGGGGAATACTTCGACATCCCGACGCCGGATGAGCTCATCTTTATCAGTTGGTATACAGGCGGAGAAGTGATGCGCAGTGGGTGCACGTTCCGCAGAGGCTTGGGGAAAATATTTTATTTCGCGCCAGGACACGAAGAGCATCCGACCTATCATCATCCGGACATTTTGAAAGTGATTGCCAATGCGGTGAAATGGGCAGCCTCGCCTCGTGGCAATAAGCCGGTGTACGGCAATGCGGAACCGCGCGAAAAAAGCAGCAAAGGAGCATGACCATGGCGATCCAAGTAACGGTATGGAACGAATACGTGAACGAACGGGAATATCCGCATATCGGCGAGATTTATCCGCAAGGGATTCATACGGCGATTGCCGAAGGCATCGTCAAGCACGGGTCGTTCGAGGTGCGCACCGCGTTGCTCGACGACCCGGAGCAGGGGCTGTCGCAGAAAATATTGCAGAATACCGACGTGCTCATTTGGTGGTCGCATATGAAGAACGAGCAAGTGCAGGATGAGGCGGTAAAACGGGTCATTCAGCGAATCCGGGAAGGCATGGGCTTCATTGCCCTGCACTCGAGCAGCGGTTCGAAAATATTCAAGCAGCTGATGGGGACGACATGCAGACACACGTGGAGAGAGGCCGAAGACGCGCAGCGGCTGTGGGTGGTCGATCCTTCCCATCCGATCGTCGAAGGGATCGGCTCCTGCATCGAGCTCGAACGGGAGGAGATGTACGGGGAATATTTCGACATCCCTGCGCCGGATGAGCTGGTGTTCATCAGCTGGTATACCGGGGGGGAAGTGCTGCGCAGCGGCTGCACGTACCGCAGAGGCCGGGGCAAAATTTTCTACTTCAGCCCGGGACACGAGGAGCATCCTACCTATTATAACGACGATATTTTAAAAGTGATCGCCAATGGAGTGAAGTGGGCGCATTCCCCTTGCAAACCATGAAGCAGAAAACGATCTATCCGATTTTGCTGGCAATCAGCTTTGCCCATTTGATCAACGATTCGCTGCAAGCCGTCATTCCGGCGTCTTATCCGATTCTGCGGGATTCGCTGCATCTGTCCTATACGCAGCTCGGCATCCTGACGTTCATCCTGTACTTCTCTTCGTCCGTCATGCAGCCGTTCGTCGGCATGTATGCGGACGCCCGGCCGTCGCCGTTCCTGCTTCCCGTGGGCATGGGGATGGCGCTGCTGAGCATGCTCGGCATCGCCTTCGCCCCGGGCTATGCCGCGTTGCTCGGCGCGGTAGCCTTGATGGGCATGGCTTCCGCCATGTACCACCCGGAGGGGGCGCGTATTGCCTATTTGGCCGCGGGTCCCCGCAGAGGGCTGGCGCAGTCGATTTTTCAGGTCGGAGGCAACGCGGGCGGCGCGCTGGCACCGCTCATGACGGTGTTGATCTTCTATCCGTTCGGCCAGTTCGGCGCCATATGGTTCACGATCGTTGCCGGCCTCGGGATGGCCATTCAGCTCTGGGTGGCGAGCTGGTACGGCAAACATTCGGAGTCTATTTCGCGTCCGGCGGCGCGCAAGCCCGAAGCCGAAGTCGACGAGACGTATCGCAAACGGGTGATCGGGGCCATTCTGATCATCATTCTGATCGCGTTCGCTCGTTCCTGGTACGGGTCCAGCATCGGCACCTACTTCGTGTTCTACTTGATGGACAATTTCGGGATGTCGATTCCCGAGGCGCAAATCTATATCTTTCTGTACATGGGGGCAGGCATCGTCGGGACGTTCTTCGGCGGCCCGCTCTCGGACCGCATCGGCAGGAAGAAAATTATTCTGTTCTCCCTGCTGGGCGCGGCGCCGTTCGCCATCCTGCTTCCGCACGCGGGCGAAATCTGGGCTTATCCGCTCCTAATCCTGCTCGGACTCATTAACCACAGCAGCTTCTCGGTAACGGTCGTTTACGTGCAGGAATTGGTGCCCGGCAAGGTAGGAACCGTATCCGGGCTCATCACGGGCCTGGCCTTCGGCATGGGGGCGATCGGCTCTGTCGTGCTGGGCGGGCTGATCGACCTGACGAGCTTGAGAATCGTCATCGTTGCCTGTTCGTTTATGCCGCTGCTCGGCGTCATCGGGTTTCTGCTGCCGACGGAAGGCCAGATCGATGCGTGGACGAGGAAGGCGGAACTGCAGCAGGGACAATCGGCTGGCGCGTGATGGGACGGGTGTCCAAAAAGTGTCTGGCATGTTTGCCGAAAATAGGCGATGATCAAGCTAACCCGAATAGGCGAGGTGACGCCGCTACCCCATGCGAAAGCTGCTGACCAAGTGGAAATCCTCGTTAAAATGGAAGCTGATCATCGTCTGCATGGCGATCGTCTTCTTCAATTTGTCCGTCGTCGGCTATTTTGTCCATCAACAGGTTTCCAGTGCCATCGAACAGGATGCGATGGAATCGAGCGGGCTGGTGCTGAAGCAAGCGAACTTGTATTTATCCGAATATTTGGATGAAATCGAGAAGTTCATGTTTTCCTTGGGCATGAGCCAGGAATTGTTCTCCTGGTCCACCTTGTACGGAGAGCGAAAAACGGAATCCGTCGTGCCTTATTCGATCATACAGAAAGATTACATGCAGCCCTTCGCGCGCGGCCATTCGGAGCTGCTGTCGATCGGGCTGTTCAGCACGCGCGGCAACGAGGCGCATTTCTCCCCCCATTACGGGTTGAATTTTCACTACAGCATGCGGGAGGAGCGATGGTTTGGCGAGGTAGCGCCGGCCGGCAAGACGACCTACATCGTGACGATGAGCGAGAACTATGTGAACGACTCGTTTCAGCCTGTGCCGATGCAGGTCATCACGATGGTCAAGAAGTTCGGATTCAACGGGGCGATCTACGTGAAGGTCGACATTCAACCGACGTTGCTGCAAACGATTCTGAACGAAATCAATATCGGCAATCATGTCACCGGCTTTATCGTCAATGCGGAAGGGGAAATCGTCGCGCATCCGCAGGAAGGGCGCTTTCTGTCCAAGCTGGACCAGGCCATCATGGAACGGATGAATTTGTCTCCGCACGGTAGCGGCGCATTCGTGCTGCCGGATCGCAAGCAAATCGTCGTCTATGAACGAATCGCCGATTCCGATTGGAAGTCGGTCATTACGCTTCCCTATTCCGAAGTGACGAAGAGCGTCGACAACATCCGGGACTTCGTCATCGTGACGGCAACGTCCTGTTTGCTCGTCTCCGCGCTGTTCATCGTGCTCATCTCTTCTTCGATCACGAACCGCCTGAACCGCATCAAGCGATCGATGAAGCATGTTGGGCAAGGCAACATCGAAGCTACGCTGCCGGTCGAAGGCCAGGACGAGATCTCGATCCTGGAACGCTCCTACAATCACATGCTGGACGATTTGCAGCTGCACATCAAGCGGCTGTCCGAATCCGAGCTGGCCGAGAAGCATGCGGTGCTCTTCTCGCTGCAATCGCAGATCGACTCCCACTTCCTCTACAATACGCTGGAAATCATCAACTCCATGGCGACGCGAATCCGTCATTATGATATCGAGCAAATCACCGTATCGCTCGCCCATATGTTCCGCTACTCGGCCAATTACCGGGATACCGGCGTCACGGTCCGGCAAGAGGTGCAGCATATGCTGTCCTACCTGCAAATTATTAAAATCCGTTATGGCGATCTCTTCACTTACGATATCCAGACCGACGAAGCGTGTCTGGACGCGAGCTGCATCAAGGTCATCCTGCAGCCGATCGTGGAGAATGCCGTGAAGCATGGCTATGAATCGACCGGCACCCCGTTTCATATTGCCGTTCACATTCGATCGGAAGCCGGGAAGCACGTCTCGATCCTGGTGAAGGATAATGGCAAAGGCTTTAGCGAACCGAAGCTTCGGGAGCTGGAAGAGGAAATGCAGAACAGAAACTTGCATTATGCGGATTTTCAACGCATCGGGCTGCTGAATATTCAATATCGGCTGAAAGTACACTACGATTCTTTTTTTGCGGAGATTCAGGTCAGGAACGGCCGTGAAGGCGGCGCCGAAGTGGAACTTCGTTTTCCTATGTCGAAAATCGATGGAAAGGATGACCGACATGTACCGCATTCTCGTCGTGGATGATGAACCCCATATCCGCCAAGGCATTGCCGATAAGATCGAACAGTTTGACAATTCTTTCGTGGTTTGCGGCAGCGAAGCCAACGGAAGCGATGCCTTGAAGTGGCTGGAATCGCATGATGCCGATATTTGCATTACCGATATTCGCATGCCCGTCATGGACGGCCTGGATCTGGTCCGGCGATTAAGGCAGGCCGATAGCCGGGTTTTGAGCATCATCGTATCGAGTTACGACGATTTTGCGTATGCCAAGCAGGCGATTGAACTGGACGTTTCCGATTATATTCTGAAGCCGATCGATCGCGCCGGTTTGCAGAAATCGCTGGAACATGCGGCGGCAACGATCGAGAAGAAAAGAACGGACGAAGCCAACCGGTTGCTCGTACAGAAAATCGGGCAGTACGGCGATCTGCTTGATCGTTGGCATGACGTGGTTCTGACTCGGCAAACGGATAAGTATTCCCTGCTCGTCGTTGACACGCTGCACATGCTGGAAAGTTGGGTCGATGGACGATACGTATGGCTCGACGGGTTGGCGGCGGCATGGATTCGAATGGTGGCCGCAGAAGCGAAACTGCAGACGGCGGACGATGCCGGTTTGCCGGACAGCGAGCTGGGATTCGATTCGCCCGTACTGCCGCTGGATCAAGTGAGGTCCTATTATCGCTTACGCGCCGTAATGCGGATGGAGATGAGCATCCTCCGCTTCTTCGAGCAAATCGGAAAGAGCAGCCAGCATGTGAACATGAAGCTGATCAACACGGTCAAGCAATATATCGACAGGCATTTCACCGAGAAGCTCAATGTGGAGGAGCTTGCCGACATGATCCCGGTCAGCCGCTCCTATTTGACGGTGCTGTTCAAGCAGGGGACTGGTCAAACGATTTGGAGCTATGTGACGGATGTCCGCATGAAGCATGCCAAAATGCTGCTGGGGGACGGTCAATTGAAGGTGTATGAAATCGCGAACAAGATCGGATATGAAAACTGCGAGCATTTCACGAAAGTGTTCAAAGAATACTACGGCGTCACGCCCAAGGAATTTCGAAAAAGATTGAATGACACAGCGGATCAGCTGTCGTCCATATAACAAGAAAGAAGCTGTCGCTATTGGAGCTTAGGGCAAGAAGTGCATTTTCGAGACGTTATGATTCAGGCACGGCATTCTTCCCTTCGCGTACTTCCATCCAGAGCAGTCGTAAAAAAATGCTTGCACGTTACGTAACGTCATGTTTTATAGTGAAGTTACCGGTATATGACAGGCGCTGACGAAGGGGATGATGATGAAGCGAAATCTGAAGGTTGGAGACCTGGCGAAAATGACGGGGCTGACGGTGCGGACTTTACGATTCTACGATCAGATCGGACTGTTCTCGCCCTCCGCGCAGACGGAATCGGGCCACAGGCTGTACCGGGAAGATGACCTGCCAAGGCTGCAGCAGATCGTGTCACTGAAGGAAATGGGCTTATCGCTGGAGGAGATCCGATCTGCCCTGGAGGATGAGCAATTCAGTCCGCTGGATATCGTTAAGATGCAAATCGTAAGGATCAAGGAGCAGCTCGACAATCAGCGCAAGCTGCTGGATCGGCTCGAACATGCAGCCGACATGATGCAGGGGCCGGCCGCATTGTCCGCGCAAGATTTTGTCAAGCTTCTGCAATTGATGAAGCAAGGGAACGGAAAACGGGTCCTCGAACGGCAAATGGGTTGGGAACGCCGTCTGGATCAGTTAGGCGATTATCTGACCGAGGAATCGGCAGAGGAAACATAAGGAGGAAAGCCATCTATGTCGACCGAACGATACGTCCAACATGCCACCTTCGTCGTCGAGCGCACGTATCCGGCTTCGGCCGCTCGCGTCTATCAAGCCTGGGCTGACCCGGCAGCCAAGGCGAAGTGGTTCTCGAAAGCCGATCATTTCGAATTCAAGGTCGGGGGGCGCGAGCACAGCAAGGGCGGCCCGCCCGAGGGTCCCGTCTTTACGTTCGACGCCTGTTATCAAGAGATCGTGCCGGAGCAGCGGATTGTCTATACGTATACGTTGGACAGTGGGGACAATCGCATCTCCGTATCGATCGCGACGGTGCAATTCGTCCCGACCGAAGGTGCTACCAAATTGATCTTCACGGAGCAAGGCGTGTTCTTCGACGGTCATGACACGCCTGAGATCCGAGAGCACGGGACGAATCTGCTGCTGGACGAGCTGGGCAAATCCCTGTAAATTCGGAACGGAGGAATGGCAATGGAAGCAAGCTCAGCAGAGAACACGCTTACTGCTGTACGCGTCTTTGATATGCCGCGGGACAAGGTCTACGGGGCATGGGCAGACCCGGAGTTATTGGCGCGTTGGTGGGGGCCGAACGGATTCACCAACACCTTTCACGAGTTCGCATTCAAGGAAGGCGGTCAGTGGAGGTATACGATGCATGGGCCGGACGGAAAGGATTATCCGAACCACAATGTATTCGAACAGATCGTGCCGCAGGAGCGAATCGCGGTTCGGCATCTCTCCGGGCACGAGTTTCTGTTAACGGCGGTGTTCGAGGATGCGGGCGGCGGCACCAGGCTGACTTTCCGCCAACAGTTCATGGTTGCCGAGGAGTACGAGCAAGCCAAGCCGTATTGCGTCGAAGGCAACGAACAAAATCTCGATCGATTGGGCGCACTGCTCCACGAACAAGAGAACGCGTGAAGCCTTTAGCGAGATTCGAGCGCGTAAAAGCCGTACAAGAGAACTCCCTCTCCTGTACGGCTTTCTTGCGGTTTTCGCCTATTCCCACTTGCGGATCGGACCATCGTCCAGGCAACCTGGGCGAATCAAGCCTTTGATAAAGTTGGCGCTGATCGGCAGGCTGACCAGATGGGCGAGCCAGTGTTCATGTTCCGTCTTGGGGATTCGCTGGACGAAACTCTCGACGGCGGTATGAATCAAGCGATCTTCTTCACCGCTGATGCCGAAGTCCAGGCTCCAGCCGCCTTTCTTGCTCAACCTTCCCGAAGTATCGGTGCGAATGATGACGAAGTTGTCGTTTTCGCGATACTTGTTCAAGATGTCGGACTGGAAGAACAATTGAATCTTGTTGACCTTCTCGCCTTGAAAAATGTCCGTAAACAGCGTCTTGGCGATCGTAACTTCCTGGATGCGTTGAACGGGTGTTTCCATCTTGGCCGCGGCTCCCTTTAACGCTCGATCGGCACGCCGACCATGCTGCCCCATTCGGTCCAGGAACCGTCGTAGTTGCGGACGTTCTTGAAGCCGAGCAATTCCTGCAGGACGAACCAGGTATGCGCCGAGCGTTCGCCGATCCGGCAATAGGTGATGACATCCTTGTCCGGGGTGACGCCAACACCGCCATACAGCTGCCGCAGCTCGTCCTCGGACTTGAACGTGCCGTCTTCGTTAACAGCCTTCGCCCACGGCACGTTCTTGGCGCCCGGGATATGGCCGCCGCGCTGCGCGGTCTCCGTCATGCCCGGAGGCGCGATCACTTCGCCCGAAAATTCCTGCGGGCTGCGAACGTCGACAAGCACGGCCGATCCGTTCTTGAGCGAGCCGTATACGTCGATCTGGTTGGCGCGAATCGACAAGTCCGCTTCCTTGGCTTGATAGGCAACGACGTTCACGGAAGGCACTTCCGTAACGAATTTGCGGCCTTCGAGCTCCCATTTCTTGCGCCCGCCGTTCATCAGCTTGACATTGTTGTGTCCGAAGATTTTCAACTGCCAGTATGCATAGGCGGCAAACCAGTTATTGTTGTCGCCGTACAGCACGATCGTCGTATCCGGCGTAATGCCCGATTGTCCGAGCAGTTCCTGTACTTGCTCCCGACTGAGAATATCCCTTCTGACCTGGTCGTTCAATTGGGTTGTCCAGTTCCAGGCAATGGCGCCTTCGACGTGGCCGGATTCATAGGCGCTCGTATCCACATCGACTTCGACGAGACGAATGCCCGCGTCCTGTCTGTGTTGCTCGACCCAATCCGTCGTTACGAGAATATCGTTCCTTGCTTCGCTTGCCATTGATAATTCCTCCTCATCATCGTAGTGGTGTAATAAATCCGAGTTATCCGATCTACTTTAATAATAGTCCTGTGTGCCAAAAACAGCAAGGGCTTTTTTTCTCGATTCCAATGCGAGGCCTCGCGCGCAAGGAGACTTGTTCAATATAAGACTTTATAAATTTCACCTATTATCGTTAAGCTGATATTTCTCGAATAAACGGCACCGTCCTAAAGGATGGAGAAGTCGTTTATTCTTAACATGCCTGCGAAAGTATAAAATTAGCTATGTCGCTGTTATACCCCAGAATGTATAAGATGGAGGGCCAGGGCGGAGGGAGGTGTTCTTTTGTAGCTAATAGCCGAGACTGATTCTCCAATCTGGCGGCGACTGATAGGCCGTGGAGGATTTGTGCGAAATTCCCTACAAAATGATTTCCCCAAGCTGCATCCGGCAACCAGCTATACGAGAAATCATACAAATAGGGTCGTAAGGACCGCTAATCCCGCCCCCGTCCTGCCAATCCGCTGAAAAAGTGTCGCAGAGCCGCTAATCCCGCCCCCGGACCGCCAATCCGCCGAAAAAGTGTCGCAGAGCCGCCAATCCC
>JAEWAQ010000027.1 GCA_023391635.1 Bacillota bacterium
ATGCGATATCGAAGATAACGCCATCGTGCTGATCGATTATGCGAACGGCGCTCGGATTTCGTATACGGAATGCCATTTTACGCCCGAATATACGCGTGAATTCGTGTTTATCGGCTCGAAGGGGAAACTTTGGGGCTTCTACAACAACGAGCAGGACTTTGAAATCCGGGTCTGGAAGCGGTTTGCCCCGGCAGCGGTCAAATATTATCCCGAGAAGCGCGCCGGCAGCCATGGCGGTGGCGATACGGGTATCGTTGAGGAGTTCGTCGGGCTGATCAAGCAGGGAAAACCGGTGTTGAAAGGAATCCGGGGCGCTCGCAACAGCGCGGCGATCGCCATTGCCGCCGCCGAATCCGGCGAACGGGGCTTGCCCGTGCGGATTCGCAAAATCGAAGGGGCAGAGCTGGACATCTGAAATATTCGGGAAAAGAGGCTTTTCAATGGAAAAAAACGGCGATAACGCGTATCTGACGTCAACTGTCGAATATAAGAGATTTACATGGGATGTTCATCTCGATCAGGCCAAACTGGTTAACGCGGTTACCGGAAGAGCGATCTGGGAAGGAAGCTTGCTGCCTTTTTTCGAGATTGTGTCTGATTCCCGGGAATATTTGCACATATCAACGCAAGCCATCGGCATAGACAGCCTCTCGGAAACGGAGTATCGGCTGGAACTCGGATTAGGAGATGCGGGCAGCGGTTGGTTAAAGTGCCATTTGGAGCCTTGGGGCGTGCGATTTTCGCAGCTCTCCATAAGATGGCATCAACCGGTTAAGATCGTAGCGATGTACTTCGGGATGCAGACCTTGAATGAACGCCAGATGAACAGAAGCTCCATTCCTGACAAGCCGTATTGGCCGAACTGGAGTTCGAGCGGCTACTGCGTTCCTTGCGCCGGTTCGGGCCCGACGAAGAGCTTCTGGCGATCGTGGGAGATGGGCGACGCCGTGCTGCCGCTTGGCAGCTTCGGCGATGCGATGGGGACGCCGTATTCCGCCGCTTATCCCCGCCCCATGTACGCTGCGGCGATGGGAGGGAAGCAAGGATGGGTTGCCATCGGCTCCGGTGACATTCCGGACGCTGCACTCACGCTGAAATTGCAAGCTGTTACCGCGTGTTTGCAATATTTGTACAGAGAAGACTTGTGGCATCCCGCGAACGTCTGGCAGCGATCGTGGCGGGAGCCGCTCAGGATGGCTTGGGGCGATTCCGCGTATGAGGCCTATGACAAGCTTTACCGCTCATTTCCGGTTTCCGGGGCCAAATCGCCGCATCACCAACGCTCGTTTGTCTGCACTTGGGGCGACTTTAAGGAGAACCGTCTGGACCTCCGGCAGATAACGGATCGGGTAGTGAAGTCGACCCCCTCGGAGATCATGATTCTCGACGATATGTGGGAGACGAATGCCAGCAGCGGCAAGCCCAACTACGCGAAATTCCCACGGTTTGAACAAGATGTGCAATATATACGGGATCAAGGATACCAAATTGCCGCTTGGCAGTCGATCAGTTGGGTAGATCCCGAAGAGTCGGGCTTGAGCGCCGAAGATTTGCTGTGCGGACCGGACGGCAAGCCGCGCGAATGGGGCTGCTTCGGCAGCCCGCTGTCATCGTCCGGGTACAAATACTGTATTGATCCAAGCTCGCAGAACGCGCGTCAATTTCTGATCGATCGAACGAAGCATGTCATGAATTTGCTGCAGCCTGCAGCCCTGAAGCTGGACTTCGGATACGGCGTGCCGGGACCGGATATCAGCTCGCCGCGCAATCCCGAGCTTCGCGGGGAACGTTATTGCGCCGAACTGCTCCATATTATCGCGACGGCCGCAAGAGAAGTGGATCCCGATGTGACGATTATCTACTACGGCCTGCACCCGCTGCTGCACGATCATTACGACATGATCAATCAGGACGATCTTGGCGATGCCGGAGACAGCGCGGAGTACGAATTGTCCGGCCACAATCAACGATGCATGTGGGCGGCTCTGGCTGCAGGTCACGGGATGGCGCTCAATACATCGACAGGATATTATTGGGGCGCTTTCGAATCCATCCTGCTGAATACGGCCGTCATCGGTGCGGGCGGTTTGACATTGGGTGAATACGACAAGGACCAAATGAGCATTTCCCCCCGACAAATCAACCGCTGGCGCGCGATCGACGCATGGCGCAGGCGCACATGCGGCTGGAAGCCGCTGTGGCTGGAAGCTGATTTCGGCGGCAAGGGCAGCGAGCCTTCGATCGTCTCCTGGGGTCGCTTGGAAAATGTAGATGGCGACGAACGGGTCACGGCGCTGGCATTAAGGAATCATACAGGGACGTTGAAGCAATATCCACAGTTGGAATCGCTGCGCTTCGACGGCGAATGGGCATTCATCTCCCAAGATCGGCAAGATGTTCGTGAAACCTCCCTTCTCGCGTGCATTCCTTTCCGTGCGGGGACGATAACCTTCGATCGCAGCTTCAACGCTGTCAAAATCTATCGACTGGCAGACGGGCAGTTGGAATGCGCAAGGACGATCAAGCGGGAAGAGCGGTCTTCGCTTCAACTGGAAGTAACGGATGAAGAGCTGTCGTTCATCGTCGGGTTTATCGTGGAAAGCTGAATATCGGAGGGGGGATTCAATCGTCCATTGGATGTGGCGGCAATATGCGTTTTCTCCATATCTGTAATCGCTGCTGCCTCAGACGGCAACACTAGACAAGTACGTATATCACAATTGCATAATGAGCCCCGACCACAACCCCGTTCCCGCATACGGGGTTGTTCGCCATGCGCCGCTCATGGCGATTGCCTGGGCGGTGCAAGTCCGCTGTGGGGGCTAATGAGTATCTTGGAAATGTGTTCCTGGGCATTCAGGAAGTGCAGGGGTCTATTTTTTTGCCTGATTTATCGGCAAGCGTGTATAATGGAGGCTAGCAAAACGCAGACCGGATTGGCCGGTATGGGGCGGAAGGAGTTTACCCGGGTGTTATGGCATGAATTGACCATTATTGCAACAGAACCGTCTCAGGAGATGGTTTCCCATTATTTATATGAGCTCGGCGCCGCCGGAGTGTCCGTGGAGGAATCCTGGTCGACCGACAAACCGCGGGACACGTCGTTGGGTCAGTGGTACGACAAGCCGTTGAACGATATCCGACCCGGATATGCGGAGATCAAGGGCTATTTTGCGGAAGAGACGGATTTGGCAAAGGTGACGGAGAAACTTCGCGCGCTGGTGACCGGATTGCCGGAGTTCGGTTACGATGCCGGCGAATTCACGATTTCGGCGGCGCAAGTGCAGGACGAGGATTGGGCCGACGCTTGGAAACAATATTTCAAGCCGTTGCAAGTATCGGAGCGCCTGACGATCAAGCCGACATGGGAGACGTACGAACCGCGTGAGGACGAGGTCATTATCGAGCTTGATCCCGGCATGGCGTTCGGCACGGGCACGCATCCGACAACGGCGCTATGCCTGCGCACACTGGAGAGTGCGATCCGCGGCGGAGAGACGTTGATCGATGTCGGCACCGGCTCGGGCATTCTCGCGATCGGCGCCGTGAAGCTGGGCGCTTCGCGCGTGCTGGCGCTGGACCTCGACCCGATCGCGGTCAGCAGCGCGACGGAGAACATCGCGTTGAACGGCTTGCAGGACGTTATCGAAGTCCGCCGCAGCGACTTGCTCGGCATCCTGAGCGAAGGGGATAGCGGCGTAGATAGCGACTGGACAGATAACCTGAGCGAAGGGGATAATGGCACCATTTCCGTCCGGCCCCCTGTCGACATCGTCGTGGCGAACATCCTTGCGGAGATTATCCTGCTGTTTGTCGCGGACGTCGCGAAAGTGTTAAAGCCTGGCGGCATCTATATCGCGTCCGGCATCTACAAGAACAAGGAAGCGGACGTCGAGGCCGGCCTGCTGGCGGCAGGATTCGAGATCATCGATCGCGTCCGGCAAGACGACTGGCTGGCGTTCGTCGCGGGCAAGCCGAAGGAGGACGATGAAGACGCATGAACTTCCTTTGGTATCCGATCGCTGAATTGCCCTTCGTGGCGCTCGCGGCGCTGGCGGGCTTCACGATCCACGAGTTCGCGCACGCCTGGACCGCGTATAAATTCGGAGACGATACCGCCTATCGGGAAGGGCGCGTCACACTGAATCCGATGGCCCATCTCGACCTGATCGGTGCGCTGTTCCTGCTGATTGCCGGATTCGGTTGGGCCAAGCCGGTCCCGGTTCGCCGCAGCAACTTCAAGCACCCGCGCGCGATGAATATCGCCGTGACGGCCGCCGGACCGATCAGCAACTTGCTGCTTGCCGCCCTGGGAATTGTCGCGCTGTATCTATTGCAAGCTGCGAATGTGCACATGTCTGACGCCGGCATCCAAACTTTCTGGACGTTTTTAAAGTATTGGCTGCAGATTAACATGATCCTGCTGCTGTTCAATTTGATTCCGCTGCCTCCGTTGGACGGATATCGCATTCTGGAAGAATTCATGCCGTTGGGACTCCGAATACGGATGATGCAATATGAGCAATGGAGTTTCTTCCTGTTCTTGTTATTCGTCTTTATCGCTCCGCTCCGCCGGGTGACGATCGATCCGCTGTTCGGATTGATGACCCCGATCTTGGGCGGGATCAGCTCCGTCTGCGAGTTCATCTTCGGGGGTCCTAGGCTGCTGTAAAATTAACGATAGATGGAGGCCACGCGACATGCAGCGCTACTTCGTGACACCGGCGCAAATAACGGAGCAACATGTCGTCCTGACCGGAGAAGATGCCCGGCACCTGGGAGCCGTCATGCGCGCCAAGCCGGGCGATGCGTTCATCGCATGCGACGGGCAAGGGCGCGACGTGCTGGCGAAGATCGAATCGATCGATCGCGAAGCGATTCGCGCGGATATCGTGCAGGTGCTGCCGACTTCGGCCGAGATGGCGTGGCGCGTCACCGTTGCCCAGAGTTTGCCCAAAGGAGACAAGCTGGAGACCGTCATCCAGAAAGGAACGGAAGCCGGCGCGTTCGCGTTCCAGCCATTCCTGTCCCGCCGTACGGTCGTGCAGTATGACGAGCGCAAAGAAGCAAAAAGGGCCGAGCGTTGGCGCAAGATCGCCAAGGAAGCCGCCGAGCAGAGCCATCGCAGCATCGTGCCGGAAGTGCGAAGCGTTTGCGATTGGAAAAAGCTGCTGGGCGGATTATCCGCTTACGATCTGGTATTGTGGTGTTATGAAGAAGAAGGACGCGCCGGGAAGGGACTTCGCCGCACGCTGGCGGAATTCCGCAAGGGACTGGGCGGCGCGCCGGCGGGAGACCGTCAGCCGAACTTACTGCTCGTCGTCGGGCCGGAAGGCGGCTTCGCGCCGGAGGAAGCCGAGGCGGCCGCGGCAGGCGGCGCCGTGCTGACCGGGCTGGGTGGCAGAATATTAAGAACGGAGACGGCGGCGTTGTACGCGCTAGCATGCATCGCTTACGAATCCGATGAGTTGGGAGAGGATCCGAATGCCTAGCGTGGCATTTTATACTTTAGGGTGCAAGGTCAACTTCTACGACACGGAAGCGATGTGGCAGCTGTTCAAGAACGAAGGCTACGAGCAAGTCGACTTCGAGACGACGACCGCCGACGTCTATGTGATCAACACTTGCACAGTCACCAACACCGGCGACAAGAAGAGCCGTCAGATTATTCGCCGCGCCGTGCGCCGCAATCCGGAGGCGGTCGTGGCCGTCACCGGCTGCTACGCCCAGACTTCGCCTGCGGAGATCATGGCGATACCCGGCGTCGATCTGGTCGTCGGCACGCAGGATCGCGACAAGCTGATGTCGTTCATCGGCCAGATTCAGCAAGATCGCAAGCCGGTTAACGCCGTGCGCAACATCATGAAGACGCGAGAGTTCGAAGAGTTGGACGTGCCCGGTTTCGCCGACCACACCCGCGCCTTCCTGAAAATCCAGGAGGGCTGCAACAATTTCTGCACGTTCTGCATTATCCCGTGGTCGCGCGGGCTGTCCCGCAGCCGCAAGCCGGAAAGCGTTCTGCTTCAGGCACGTCAGCTCGTGGCGTCCGGCTACAAGGAAATCGTGCTGACCGGCATTCATACCGGTGGGTACGGCGACGATCTGGACAACTATCGATTGGCGAACTTGCTCCAGGATCTCGACGGCATCGACGAGCTGGAGCGCATCCGCATCAGTTCGATCGAAGCGAGCCAGATCGACGACGCGATGATTCGCGTGCTTAACGCTTCGCCGAAAATGTGCCGTCACCTGCACATCCCGCTCCAGGCCGGCGATGACGAGATTTTGCGGCGCATGCGGCGCAAGTATACGAAGGCGGAGTTTCAAGACAAGATCGCCCGCATCCGCGAAGCGATGCCCGGCGTGGCGATCACGACGGACGTGATCGTCGGTTTTCCGGGCGAGACGGATGAACTGTACGAGAACGGATACCGTTTCATGGAGCGTATCGGCTTCTCCGAGATGCATGTGTTCCCTTATTCGAAACGGACGGGCACTCCGGCGGCGCGGATGGACGATCAGGTCGACGAAGAAGTGAAGCATGCGCGAGTGCACCGGCTGATCGAGCTGTCCGAGAGGTTCCAAGCGGATTATGCGCGGCAGTGGGTCGGACGGGAGATGATCGTCATCCCCGAAGGCCAGCCGAAGGGTCAGCTCGATCAGGGGTTGACAGCAGGCTACACGGATAATTACTTGCAAGTTGTGTTCGAAGGCGACGGAGAAGCGCTGCGAGGCAAGCTGTGCCGCGTGCGCATTACCGAATCCGGCGTGAATGAATGCCGGGGCGAGCTGTTGTCCGTAGCGGCAGATTCGCGTAGTTTGGCATTGCATGCATAGGAGGGACCGTGAAGGATGAAAGAAATCGCGGCAGGCGGCGTTGTCTATCGCAGGCGGGGCGACGGCGGGGTGGAAATTCAGCTTATTGAGGACCGATTCGGCAAAATTACGCTGGCCAAGGGGCGCATGGAAGACGGAGAAACGGTGGAGGAGACGGCCGTGCGGGAAATCGAGGAGGAAACCGGCATCAGCGGCCGGATCGTCGAGAAGGTGTCCGTCGTGCATTATTCCTATGAAATGGAAGAGCGCGGTTCCGTCGACAAGGAAGTGCATTACTTCCTGGTGGAAGCGGCAGGCGGCAACCTTCTGCCCCAGGTCGAGGAGATCGCCGGCGTTGCCTGGTACGACCCGCGGGAGGCTTGGCGCTTGCAGCTCGACAGAGGTTACGAGAACAATCATGAAGTGTTAGGCTTGGCTTTATCTCTGCTTGGTATGAATATCGGAACGGAACAGTGAGGCATTTAAACGGCTTTGACGGGCGTGGGCCAAGATGAAGCTATGATAAAGCACATGATGTGTGAAATGGGAAAGGGTGTCGAACGAATGCCGAATCATCCTCGCGCGATACTAAGCCGAACCCGGCGACCGCGGCTGGAGCAAGGGCATCCGTGGGTGTATGCCAATGAAATCGAACGTTGGGAAGGCGAGCCTGCCGGCGGCGGATTGGCGGACATCGTGGATGCCAAAGGCAAATGGCTGGCAGTCGGCTATGTCAACCTTGACTCCCAAATCGCGATCCGGGTTGTCTCCTATGCGCCGCTTGAAGCGATGGACGCGGCATTTTTCCGCAGCCGCTTTGAACGATGCGCGGAATATCGCCGGAGGTTCGCGGGCGAAGTCGCCTGTCGTCTCGTATATGGCGAAGCCGATTTTCTTCCCGGGTTGATCGTCGACCGTTTCGCCAATGTGCTCGTCGTTCAGGTGCTGGCGATGGGCATGGAGATGGCGCGCGATGCGTGGCTTCCCGCACTGATCGACGTGTTCCGGCCGCAAGGTGTTTATGAGCGCAGCGACGTCGGCGTACGGACATTGGAGGGCCTAAGCGAGAAAACCGGGGTGCTTTACGGAGATTGTCCTCGTCACGTGGAGATCATGGAGAACGGTCTGCGCATCGAAGTCGACATCGAAGGCGGGCAGAAGACGGGCTATTTCCACGATCAGCGTGAGAATCGGGCCGCCATTGCGCCGCTTATGAAGGGCTGGGGCGCCAGAAGCGGCATCAAGTTGGAAGAGCGGGAGACGGAAGCAGGTGTACGCGGGTTCTTGCCGGTGAACGCCAATGGCAATGTCGTCACATTTCCCTATTGGGACGGTGCGACCGTGCTGGAATGTTTTGCGCATACCGGCAGCTTCACACTGCATGCTTGCCAATATGGGGCGAAGAAAGTTACGTGCCTGGACGTATCTTCGCATGCCATCGAAACGGCCAAAAACAATGCGTCGCGCAACGGATTCACGGACCGCGTCGAATTCGTGGTCGAGGACGCGTTCGAATATTTGCGCCGTCAGGTGGCCGGACGAGATGAGCGGGCTGCTCGGGCAGGGGCGCATGCGCAAGTTCAGTCCAGCGGCCAAGCCGTGTCGCAGGATCAAGCAGAATCTCCTGCGCCGCAGCGGAAAAAGCCGATTGCGCTTAAAGTGGACACGTCCAAGCCGTTGACATCGGAAGGCCGCACCTGGGACGTGATCATCCTCGATCCGCCAGCCTTCGCCAAGACGAAGAAGGCGGTCGCGGGAGCCGTCCGCGGCTACAAGGACATCAACTTGCACGCCATGAAGCTGCTTAACGAGGGCGGTTATCTCGTCACGGCCAGCTGCTCCTATCACGTCAGACCCGAACTGTTTCTGGAGACGATCCACGAAGCGGCCCGCGATGCGGGCAAGATGCTGCGCCTGATCGAGTGGCGCGGCGCCGGCCGAGACCACCCGCGCCTCATCGGCGTGGACGAAGGTCACTATTTGAAGTTCGGCATCTTCGAGGTGCGGAGCCGCGGGAAGCTGTAGCATGCCTAAAGCGGCGGTTGGGTGGAGTTAAGTAGAAGATCGACTCAACTCTGTCCTGATAGCGGCGGTAGGCGGAGTTACGTCTTCCTCGCGCTTCCGCCGACGCGCCGCCAGCGGGGCCAATAGGCGAGCGGGAGCGCCGCGAGCGAGCAGGCGACGTTGAAGATCGTCTGCGCGTGGGCGATCTGCGCGAACGGGTCGCCGGGCGACAGCCGGTCTACCGCGCCGTGCAGCAGCGGCATGAGCGGCACGAACAGCAGCGCGCCCGATACGTTCAGCGCCAGCTGCGACAGCGCGACGAACTTGCCGCCAGGCCCGCCGCTCAGCGAGGCGACGAGGCCGGTGAAGCAGGTGCCGACGTTGGCGCCGAGCACGATCGCGATGCCGGCTTCCGGCGACAGGACGCCGGCTCCTGCGGCGACCATAGCCATGCCGACAACGGCCGAGCTCGAGTGGACGACGGCCGTCAAGGCGGCGCCCCCGAGCAGGCCGGCCAGCGGATGGTCAGCCGCCGTGTTCATCAAGCTCACCATCACATCGCTCTGTTGCAAAATATCTCCCATACCAACGAGAATCTGAAACCCGATCAACAAAAATCCGAATCCCGCCAATGCGACGGACCCGTAGCGCAACGGCAGCAATTCCGGGCTCGGCCCGGCCCGGTCTCGTGCTTTCATTTCCCCGAATACCGCCGTCCACATCCACCCCGCGAACGCCGCGGCCAGCACCGCCCAGCCGTAACGATGCAATTGCAAGCTCATGATTTCCGTCGTCAGCGTCGTACCGACATTCGTGCCGAGAATGATGCCGAAGCTGCGCGCGAACGTAATCCAGCCGGCATTGACAAAGCCGATCGTCAGCACCGTTACGGCCGTGCTGCTTTGCAGCGCCGCTGATGCAGCCGTTCCGAACAGGAAGCCGCGCAGCGGCGTGGAGGTCGCCTGCGACAGCCAATGGGACAACCGGTTGCCGGCCCAACGGTTCAAGGCCGATTCGGTCAATTTCATGCCCCCGATGAGCAGGATAAATCCGATGACCGATGAGATCAGCAGATGAACATACATGCGATCCCTCCCGTGCGGGTACAAGCGTTCAATCATGTATACCTATGCCTGTCCGACGCGGGAAATGATATGTTAATAAATTGTTAGAAAAAATGACAAACGCCTCGTTTCTCGCCGGGAACATTCTTAACGCCTTCATACTATGCTGAGCGTATAGAATCTCAAGGGCAGGAACGGAGGGAATTGAAATGGCAGCTGGCGTACTGAAATTCGGTAAACGCGCGGTTCCGGTCGAAAATCGCGGCCGCATGACGGGCAATCGGGAACGGTTCGACACCAAGGTTCGCGAATTGGCGGATGATCTGGATTTTCGACGCAGATGGCGGAAAGTTTCGAGAATCGAACTGTGGTCGGATGCGGCAATTTTTCAGCTGGAAGACGGGACCAAGTGGTATTTAAATATATCGTGAACGGGAAGCGGGCTTGTCGGCCGTTTCTTTTTTTTGTCGATTTCCCGAACGTCTGTGCGTATGGTACAATAAGAGAATCAGAACGTGAAATGACAGCAGCGTTCGTTCACGCTGGGAGGTGTCTAGCATGTCACTGCGGCTGATCGTGGGCCGTTCCGGCAGCGGGAAGACGCATTATGCGATGGAAGAAATTCGCCGAAGGCTGCGGGAGCAGCCGCTCGGACCGCCGCTGATTCTGCTCGTGCCCGAGCAGGCGACCTTCCTGGCCGAACAAGCGATGGCCCGGACGCCGGAACTGGGCGGATTCATGCGCGCGCAGGTGCTCAGCTTCCGCAGGCTGGCGTACCGGGTCGTACAAGAGACTGGCGGGCTTGCCGCCGTGCCGATTCACGACAACGGCAGAGCGATGCTCCTACATAAAGTGCTGGAAGCCCGCAGGGGAGAACTCCGCCTGTTCAAAGGCGGTCCGTCGGAGACCGGATTGGTCGAGCGGATCGGCGAGTTGTTGACGGAATGGAAGCGGTACGCGATCGCGCCGGGAGATGTCGCAAGCGCTAGCAGGGACTGGGCATCGGCAGCGGGCTCCGCGGGCGACAACTCGCTGCTGTCCGACAAACTGCATGACCTTTCTTTGATTTGCGGCGACATGGAACGGGAATTGGCCGACCGCTGGCTGGACGGAGAGGATATGCTGGCCCGCTTGGCTGCAAGCGCCTTGGATTCGGCTTGGCTGTCGGAGGCGGAAATTTGGCTGGACGGCTTCCACGGCTTTACGCCGAGCGAGCTGGCCGTTATCGCGGCGCTGCTGCGCAGCTCGAAGCGGGTATCCGTCGCTCTTTGCCTGGACAAGCCTTACGGAGCGGGGGACGAGCCTGATGAACTGCTGCCGTTCTATCCGACTGCCGAGACGGCCGTTCGACTATGCGAGCTGGCAGAAGCCGCGGGCGTACCGGCGGAGCCGGCCGTAACGCTGGAGCCAATGCCGGCTCCGCGCTATGCGGACAGTCCGGTACTGGCTTTCCTGGAGCGCAGTTGGGAACGTCGATCGGCGGTATGGACAGGGGACTCGTTTCTGCTACACCCCGGGCATCGCGCCTGCGGGCTGTCGCTGCACGCGGCTTCGAACCGGCGCGCGGAAGCGGAAGCCTGCGCCCGGGACATGCTGCGGCGCGTACGCGAGGAAGGCCGCCGCTGGCGCGACCTGGCAATATTCGTCCGCAGGCTGGAAGATTACGCGGATCTGCTCGCGGCCGTGTTGTCCGACCATGGTATTCCGTTCTACTTGGACGGCAAAGCTTCGGTGGCGCACCATCCGCTGGTGGAATTCATCCGTTCGGCTTTGGAATGCGTGACGGGCGGCTGGAAGGCCGAGGCCGTATTCCGCTGCGCCAAGACCGATTTGCTGGGCATACCGGATCGGCGGGTCAGCCGCGATGAGGTCGATCGGTTGGAAAATTACGCGCTTGCCGCCGGCATTGACGGATGGCGCTGGCATGACGATCGGATATGGCGCCCTTTGCCGGGAGGGGATCTGGAAGAGGACGAACGGTCGGACGAGCAAGCGGGATCGGAACGAATGCGGCAACTGCTCGGAGCGCGCGATGTGCTGCTGGAGCCGTTGCGCTCGCTGGAAAGCCGCATCAAGCAGGCTGAATCCGTCCGCGGATTATGCGAGGCGCTATATGCCTTTCTGAGCGACACCGGAGCAGCCGATCAATTGGAACGCCGCAGCGCGGCTGATGCGGCATCCGGACTGCCCGGCCGTGCTGCCGTTCATCGCCCTCTATGGGACGGCGTGATGAACCTGCTTGACCAGATGGTGGAGATGATGGGCGATTCGCAGCCGAACCCGACACTGTTCGTCGGAATGATCGATGCGGGCCTGGAAGCGCTGAAGCTGGGCGCGGTCCCTCCTTCGCTCGATGCCGTTCTGATCGGCAGTCCCGAGCGCACGCGTACGGACCGCTTGAAGGTGGTCTACATGCTGGGGACAAGCGACGGCGTTTGGCCGATGCGCATCCCGGAGAACGGCCTATTGTCGGAGCCGGAGCGGGAGAAGCTGGCGGGTCTCGGTTTGCGCATGGCTCCAGGTGCGAGAAGAAGGCTGCTCGATGAGCGGTTCCTCACTTATTTCGCCTTCACGGCGCCTTCCGATCATCTGTGGTTGTCTTGGCCGCTTGCCGACGACGAGGGGGCCGGACTGCTGCCTTCCGAATGGATCGAGCGGATCAGGCGACGGCTGCCCGGCATTCCGGTGCAGCATGAAACGGCGGAGCCGCAAGCCGGCGACCCGGCATCCGTGCAGCTCGCATTCGCTGCCCACCCGGGCCGGGCGTTGACGCATCTGCTGCCGCGATTGCGGCTGTATCTTCAAGGAGAGCCGCTCTCGCCAGGCTGGCTGTCGGTCTACAATTGGCTGCTGGGCCATGCGGAATGGAATGCCCGGTTGAAGCGGCAGCTGGCTTCGCTTCGCTACGCCAACGCGGAGAAGCCGCTTGCTGCGGAGACGAGCTTGCGTTTGTACGGCGAAAGGCTGCTGGCCAGCGTCTCCCGCATGGAGCGTTTCGTCACCTGTCCGTTCCGGCAGTTCGCTTCCCACGGATTGCGGCTTAAGGAGAGAAGGCTGTACCGCGTGGACGCGCCGGACATCGGCCAGCTGTTCCATGCTGCGCTGCGGCAGACGACGGAGAAGCTGCTGGCCGAAGGCGGGGATTACGCGAATGCGGCCTTGTGGCGGCAAGAAGCGGCAGCTGCGGTCGAACGGTTGCTGCCGCGCGTACAATCGCAAATATTGCTGTCCTCCCATCGACACGGCGTCATGGCGCGCAAGCTGGGAGATATCGTGGCGCGGGCTTCCGGCATGCTCGGGGAACAAGCCAAACGGTCGTCGTTTCGGCCTGTCGGCCTTGAACTCGGATTCGGCCCGAACGAGCCGTTGCCTCCCCTTACGCTGGAGCTCGGAGGCGGCCGGGCGATGGACATCGCCGGCAGGATCGACCGGGTGGACGCGGCGGAGACGGCTGACGGGCTGCTGCTGCGAATCATGGATTACAAGTCCGGCATGGTCAAGCTGAAGCTGGAAGAAGTAGCGCACGGGCTTACGCTGCAGATGCTCACGTATTTGGACGTTGTCGTCACGCATGCGCCGCATTGGCTGGGCAGACCGGCGGAGCCGGCCGGCGTGCTTTATTTTCACGTGCGCAATCCGCTGCTTCCATCAACGAACGGCATGTCGGCGGAGGAAGCCGAAGCAGCCATGCTGCGGCAGTTTCGCATGCAGGGCCTCGTGCTGGCGGACGGCGCCGCGGTCAAGCTCATGGACGATGCGCTCGCTGCTGACGGGAGCGCCAAGTCGCAGGTCGTGCCCGTGGAGTTCAAGAAGGACGGCACCTTCTCTTCGCGGTCGCAAGTGGCGGATCGCAGCCAATGGCGCGTGCTCCGATCGTCGGTTAGAGGCCAAATCCGCAACATCGGCAAGCGGATCGCGGATGGCGATGTCGACATCGCACCGTATCGCATAGACAAGCGCAGCCCTTGCGAGTATTGCGAATTCCAGCCGGTATGCCAGTTCGATCCCGGCTTGGATGGCAACAAGTACCGGACTTGGTCCAAGGCGGGCAGCCGGGAGGAAGTATGGCAAGCCATCACTTTATCTGCAGCGGACGGGGAGGAGACGCGATGAATCGCATACCTGGACGATGGCCCGCTAAGCCGGATGGCGCCAAGTGGACGGACGAGCAATGGGCGGCCATCGCGGCCGAAGGCTCCCACTTGCTCGTCGCCGCCGCGGCAGGATCAGGCAAGACGGCCGTTCTCGTCGAGCGGATGATCAGACGCATCGCGGACCCGGACAGGCCGCTGGAAGTCGATGCGCTGCTCGTCGCCACGTTTACCAAGGCGGCTGCAGCGGAGATGAAGGAGCGGATTCGCCACGCGCTCGAAGAGGCGCTGGAGCGCGCGCCGAACTCCCGGCACCTTGAGCGGCAGCTAGCGCTGCTGCCGCGCGCGGCGATTACGACGCTTCATTCGTTCTGCAAGGAAGCGGTGGAACGTTACGCGCCGCTGATCGGGCTTGATCCGGGTTTCCGGATGGCCAATGATACCGAATCGGAATTGCTTCGCATGGATACGTTGGACGAATTGTTCGAGGAAACGTACGAGCGGGAAGGCGCATCGGGCGCCTTGTCTCGTCTGGCCGACCGGTTTGGCGGGGAACGCAGCGACGAGCCGCTGCATCGGCTCATTCTGGAGATGCATACGTTCGCGGGTAGCCATCCGTGGCCGGAGCATTGGCTGGCCGGAGCAGCCGCCCGTTACCGGGACGCGGATGCCGCAGGGTTGCTCGCTTCGCTTTGGATTCGCAGCCTCCTTGGCGATACCCGTCTTCAATTGTCCGGCGCGTACCGCATGCTGGAAGCCGCGCTGCGTCTGTGTGGCGAGCCCGGCGGCCCTGCGCCTTACGCCGAAGCGCTGCAGGAAGATCTGCTCGCTGTCGGACACGTGCTGGCGGCATTGGAGACAGATTCCTGGTCCGGCTGGCAGGAGGCGTTCGCAGGCTGCTCGTTTGGCCGATTGAAGCCTTGCCGGGGCGACAACTACGATTCGGAGCTGCAGGAGAAGGTCAAAGCTTATCGGGACACGGCCAAGAAGACGATCGCCAAGCAGCACGAAGAATGGCTCGTCCGCACGCCGGACCGCTATGCCGAAGAGATGCGCGAATTGGCGCCGGACATGGAAGCGCTGGCCGCGCTGACGGTACAGTTCGGACAGCGGTACGAAACGGCCAAGCGCGCCAAGGGATTGCTTGATTTCGCCGACCTGGAGCATTATGCGCTGCGCATTTTGCGTGATCCTTCCTCCACGCCGGAACGTGCCATTCCGTCAGCAGCCGCTATCGATTACCGGAACCGGTTCGCCGAGATCTATCTGGACGAGTATCAGGATACGAACGAGGTGCAGGAAGCGATCGTTTCTTTAATAGCGCGCCGCGACCCGGGCAATATCTTCATGGTCGGGGACGTGAAGCAGAGCATTTACCGGTTCCGCCTCGCGGAGCCCGGATTGTTCATGGACAAGTACCGTCGCTACGACATCTGGGAGCCTGCACTGCCGGACGCGGAATCCCCGGAAGGACTGCGAATCGATTTGGCCCGGAATTTCCGCAGCAGGAGGGAAATCGTCGACGCCGTCAACCATGTGTTCCACCTGATTATGCGGGAGCCCGTCGGGGAGATGAATTACGATCGCCGTGCCGAATTGGTTTATGGCCAAGGTTACCCGGAGACGGCGGAGCCCGAGGCTGGCGCGTCGGACGGATGGGGCGTGGAACTGCTGCTGCTCGACGCGGCTGGAGCCGTCGCACCGGATGCGCCCGTCGCAGTTGAGGCATCACTAGCTTCGCCCGATACGTCCGTTAACGACGAGCATGATCCGGATGCGGCCGGCGAGGCGGAAGACGAACTGGAATCCGCTCAGGCGGAAGCGCGCTGCGTAGCGGTAGAAATCCGCCGATTGATGGGCGAAGGCCGCGAAGGAGACGTGCCTTTCTCCGTCTACGAGGGGAGAAGCGGTCTCTATCGCCCGATCCAGTATCGGGACATCGTGATTCTGCTGCGTGCGACTAGCGCGCTTGCTCCCATCTATTTGGAGGAACTGAAGGCAGCTGGCATTCCGGTTTACGCAGATCTTGCGACCGGCTATTTCGCGGCGACGGAAGTCGACGTCATGCTGAGCTTGCTCGCCATCATCGACAATCCGCGCCAGGACATTCCGCTCGCCGGCGTGCTGCGCTCTCCGATCGTTGGCCTCTCTGCTGACGATATGGCCCGGATTCGGCTATGCGACCGGCGCGGACAATTCTGGGACGCCGTGCTGGCGGCAGCGGCGCAGAACGATCCGCTGCTGCCCGATATGGCGCAGAGAGAGTCGCAGCTGTCGGATATGGCTCAGAGCAATCGGCAGTCGTCGGATGCGGCGGAGAACGCTCTGCCGTCTCCCTACGTACAGCGGACAGTTGCGGCATTCGTCGCCCAGCTGTCGCGCTGGCGGAATTATGCCCGCCGGGAGCCGCTTGGTGATCTACTGTGGATGATCTACCGGGAGACAGGCTATTACGATTTCGTTGGCGGATTGCCCGGCGGCTCGCAGCGCCAAGCCAACCTCCGTGCGCTGATCGACAGGGCGCGCGGCTATGAGCAGTCTTCCCGGTTTCGCGGCTTGTTCCGGTTCCTGCGATTCCTCGGCCGGATGCGCGATACCGGAGCCGACCTAGGCGCGGCGCGCGCGCTGGGCGAAGGGGAGAACGTCGTCCGGATCGTATCGATCCACAAGAGCAAGGGACTGGAATTTCCCGTCGTCTTCGCAGCCGGTCTCGGACGCGGCTTCAACAGGCGGGATTTGAACGGGATGTTCCTGAAGCATAAGGCACTCGGGTTCGGTCCGAGAATGGTGGAACTGGACTCCCGGGTCGCTTACCCGACGCTGCCGCAGCTTGCCATTCGCAAACGCCTGGCCGCAGAGATGCTCGCGGAGGAGATGCGCGTGCTTTATGTCGCCTTGACCCGGCCGAAGGAGAAGTTGTTCCTTGTAGGTACGGTCAAGGACGCGGCCAAGCAATGGGACAAGTGGCGGGAGACAGCGGCCCAATCCGGGGGCGGGCTTCCGGATTACGCGGTTGCCGCCGCATCGTGCTACCTGGACTGGATCGGTCCCGCGGCCGTGCTCGCCGAATCGGACGCCGAAGGCAAGGTGAAGTGGAGCAGCCGCATCGTGCCGCAGCAGCAGCTTGCGCGCCAGCCTTCGCCCGCGTCCCGGGAAGATTTGGAGGGTGAGGGGGCCGGGGCTATCCGGAACGCTTTGATCGAAGGAGAGCCTGTCATCGTGCAGGATGACGAGTCGGATCGGCGCGTTCGTGCCGTGCTCTCCTGGCGTTATCCGAGCGAGGAAGCGACGAAGCTCCCGGCCAAAACTTCGATTACCGCTTGGAAAAACCGGTTGTTAGAAGCAACAGTGGGGGAAGATGATCGCAAAGAGCTTGTCCGTTTGACGGACGCGGCGCTAGAGGTCGACGACGATGAGGACGAACTGGCCAGAACGGCAGTGACAGAGGCCTGGAATGAGGATCAGACGGCTATCGCATCGCCCGTCTTTACGTACCGGCTGCGTCGCCCGCGCTTCATCGCCCAGAGCAAGCTGACGCCTGCGGAACGCGGAACGGCTTTCCATCTGGTCATGCAGCACCTTCCCTTGCAAGCAGGAGCAGATGAGTCGGACGTGGAGCGGCTTCTGGCCGACATGGTCGAACGCCGACTGCTGTTTCCGGAGCAGCGGGCGGCAGTCGGCGCTGAGGACATCGCCGCCTTTTGCCGAACCGAGTTGTTCGATCGGATGTGCAAGGCAGATCGCGTATGGAGGGAAATTCCGTTCACGTACGGCGTCCCCGCCAGCGTCGTCTATCCCGGTGCAGCTAGCGGCCTCGCGAATGAATCGGCTGTCATACAGGGGGTCGTCGATTGCCTCGTCGAGGAAGAGGATGGTCTCATTCTGATTGATTACAAGACGGACATGCTCAAGGGCGGTTCCGCGGAGACGGCGGCGGAGAAGCACCGGTTCCAGGTCGAGAAGTACGGCGAAGCCATCGAGCGGATCGTCGGAAGGCCGGTCCGCGAAGCTTACGTGTACTTCTTCGACGGCGGGCGCGCAGTATGCCTATGGAAGCGAACCGGCATGCACGGAGAGCCGTCATGATCATGATCACATTTTGTGGAGGTTGTATCGCGAATGGAAGGCAAGCGTAATTATACGGTTCCGATTCTGTTGGTCATCGTGACGGTGATGGCGATTCTGCTCGTGCTGGCTTATTCCAAGCTGCTGTTGACGCAGCAGCAGCAGGCGGTCGAGGAAGGTCGGCGGCTTGCCGATCAATACGAACAGGCGGTGATCCTGGCGAATCGCCTGCATGATGGAGCCGATGCGCTGCTGCAAGGCGCTGTCGCCGATCGCGTGCAAGCCGCATGGCTGATCGGAGAGGCGGATGGCGTGAAGAAGGAAGCGTTAAAATTGTTCGAGGGCGCAACCGCCATAGCCGATACGCCGTCCTCCGAAGATACGGCCGAGCAGTTGCAAGCCGCGATGGATGCGTTGTTCGCCGAATCGGACAGCGCCCTGCACCGCATGGCGGAACAGACTGAACCGTTGTCCGCCGACCAGACGGCGCTGTTGCAAGCCGTTCGGGACGGCGCGGCAAGCATGAACGAATCGCTCGGGCGCTTCCGGCTGCCTACCGTCGATTCCGGCTACCGCAGCATGGCGGCCGGGGCCGATTGGGTCGAGCCCGCCCGGCAAGCAAGTCACGTTTTGATCGGGATCGCGGCACAATTGAAATAAGACGGGCTAATCAAGTCGTCCGACAGTAGCCATTCGCCCAACGGCGCATATGTTGGCATTGAAGACACGCAAGGGGTGAATCGGCATGGAGAAGACGGAAGCCCAGCAGATGGCTCAGTCGCATATGCATCGATACGTAGGCGTAAAATTGGCTGACGGCAGCAGCTATGACGGAATCATGGAACATGTAGACGAACATTGGGTGTGCCTGGCTGTACCGGGAGCGGTCGAGCCGGTTCGCGCCTTCTTTCCCGGACCGGCGCCCTTCTTTCCCGGCGGTTTCGGGTTTGGTCCCTATACGTTCCCACGTCGTTTCGGGCGTCTCGTGCTGCCGCTGGCCGCGCTGACCGCGGTATCGCTGCTGCCTTATTACTGGTAGTTCCAGTGGACCGGCGGATTCGGAGCCCGGAGGCGGCTAACGTCCCCGGGCATCGCGGGTTTATGCATTGGACGAGCTTCCCGTCCATGCGTTATGATAGAGGTTGAAAAGTTCGATCCGATAAAAGGGGACGAAGGCGATGGATTGCATTTTCTGCAAAATCGTGGAAGGGACAATTCCTTCCCGCAAAGTGTATGAGGACGATCAAATATTGGCATTCCACGACATTCAGCCGCAAGCGCCGGTGCATCTGCTCGTTATTCCGAAGAAGCATATCGCTTCCTTGGATGCGGCGGAATCGGACGATGCCGAGCTGCTCGGTCGCGCCATGCTGGCTGCCAAGCAGGTCGCCAATGACGCGGGGCTCGCGGATAGCGGCTACCGCGTCTTAACCAATATCGGACAAGATTCGGGACAAGTCGTATTCCATATCCATCTGCACGTCCTCGGCGGGGAAAAATTGGCGGGGTTGAACCCGCCGAATTCCTGATTTCAACATCGATCCCAAGTTGACACCCTCTTTCCGAATCACATATAATGAGGGTTGATAACCGTGTGTTGTGGTCTGTTGCGGAGGGAGGGAAAACAGGTGTCCGAAACGAAAGTACGCAAAAACGAAACAATCGACGCTGCACTCCGCCGCTTTAAGCGTTCCATCGCCAAAGACGGCGTTCTCGCTGAAGTGAAGAAGCGCAAGCATTACGAGAAACCGAGTGTCAAGCGCAAGAAGAAATCCGAAGCTGCGCGCAAACGCAAGTTCTAGGAGGCATTCGCGTCATGAACCTCGCGGAACGATTGAACGAAGACATGAAACAAGCGATGAAAGCCGGGGAGAAGTTTCGGTTATCGACCATCCGTATGGTTCGGGCATCGATCAAGAACCAAGAGATTGAGCTGCGGCGCTCGCTGAACGACGATGAAGTTTTGCAAGTCGTCAGCCGGGATTTGAAGCAGCGCAGGGATTCCCTCCAGGATTTCGAAAGAGCAGGCCGAGAGGATCTCGTCGAGCAGATGAAGGGCGAGATCGAGATCATCAGCCAGTACCTTCCTGAGCAGCTAAACGAAGAAGAAATCAAAGCGATCGTGATGCAGACCATACAAGAAACCGGTGCTTCTTCCAAAGCCGATATGGGAAAGTTGATGGGCGCCTTGATGCCGAAGGTCAAAGGACGCGCCGACGGCAAGCTCGTCAACCAATTGGTCCAGCAAGTTCTTTCTTAATCATCGCATGCAAAGCACTCCCGCACGGGGGTGCTTTTTCATCAGATAGGCGCTATGGTACGGAGTGCGTATGAAACCGGACAAGCGCTTTCGCGTATGAACACTTATTCGACATTATGCCGTACAGAAGGAGGGCTTCAGTTGGCAGTCGGCAGAAAGATCGTTGCGTTCGGTTGGTTATTTCTCATAATGATGGGTATGGTATTCGCAGGGCAAAGTATCGTGCCGAGCGCATCTGCCGCCTCGGAGCAGCAAGCCGAACCCGCGGCGGGAGGTTACGTATACGTCATCCCGGTGCAAATGACCGTTCAGGGCGGACTGGCCTCGTTCCTGGATCGTGCGCTTACCGAGGCGGAAGAAGCGAAGGCTGCGCTGGTCGTACTCGATGTGGATACGCCGGGCGGTCGCCTGGATACGGCCGAAGAGATCGCCAAGCGCATACGCGAGGCGAAAGTGCCGACGGTCGCGTTCGTCAGCGGCAAGGCCGCATCGGCTGGCGCCTACCTGTCGCTAAACGCCGGGGGCATCGTTATGTCGCCGGGGTCGTCGATCGGCGCGGCAATGATCGTGGATCAGACCGGGGAAGCGGTTGAAAATCCCAAGCTCATCGGGCATTGGAGGTCCGAGATCACCTCCGCAGCGGAATTGAACGGCCGCAATCCGGATATCGCGGTCGCGATGGTCGATCCGAACGTCGTGGTGAACATGCCGGAGATCGGTCGTACCAAGGAGAAAGGCGAGATTCTGTCGCTATCTGCGCAAGAAGCGCTAAAGGTCGGCTATGCCGATCATGTCGCGAAGTCGGTGGACGAAGTGATCGCCTGGAAAGACTTGTCCGGCGTGACGGTGGTCGAACTGCAACCGTCATTCTCCGAGAAAGTGTCCCAGTGGCTGACCAGCCCGGGCGTCGCCACGCTGCTGCTGATCATTGGGATTGCGGGCATCGCCATCGAGTTTCTCGTTCCGGGCTTCGGCATTCCGGGCATTGTAGGTCTTGCGGCTTTCTGCTTGTACTTCTTCGGCTCCTTCATCGCCGGATTCGCCGGAATGGAGGCGATTATTTTCTTCCTGGCGGGCATCGTTCTGCTCGTCATCGAGATGTTCGTACCGAGCTTCGGCGTGCTGGGCATACTCGGCATCATCGGCGTCGTCTACGGCATCGCGCATGCAGCTTTCGATACCGGGCATGCGATGCGTTCGCTCGGCCTCGCCGCCTTGGTCGCCATCGTCGTGATCGCCATCGTCGTGTACGCTTTCCGCAAGCGCGGCATCTGGAACCGGTTCATCCTGCGCGAGCAATTGACGACGGATCAAGGCTATGTGCCGAATGCGTCGCGTGAGCACATGCTTGGCCTGGAAGGTACAGCTTTGTCGCTGCTGCGTCCGGCTGGCGTCGCCGAAATCGACGGCCAGCGGGTGGACGTGGTGTCTTCGGGAGAATATATCGAACCGGGCAGCAAAGTGCGCGTTACTTCGGTTGACGGTACCCGCATCGTCGTGAAGGAAATCGGCAAGGCATGACGAATGTGTAAGGTGCTGGAACATACCCCAAATCTCATTTATTAGGAGGATCACATGGACCCGTTGATTCAGTTGCTCGTCATCATTGCACTCGTCGTCATCGCGCTATCGGTATTTTTGAGCTTCTTCCCGTTCATGCTGTGGATTTCGGCGCTCGCTTCGGGCGTGCGCATCGGCATCATTACGCTCGTCGCCATGCGGCTGCGCCGCGTCGTGCCGAGCCGGATCGTCAACCCGATGATTAAAGCAACGAAGGCCGGACTGGGCCTGAACATCAATCAACTTGAGAGTCACTTCCTGGCGGGCGGCAACGTGGATCGCGTCGTCAACTCGCTGATTGCCGCACAGCGCGCGAATATTCCGTTGGTGTTCGAACGTGCGGCAGCCATTGATCTTGCCGGACGCGATGTGCTGCAAGCCGTACAAATGAGCGTCAACCCGCGCGTCATCGAGACGCCGATCGTCTCCGCCGTCGCCAAGGACGGTATCGAAGTGAAAGTCAGAGCGCGTGTAACCGTACGGGCGAATATCGACCGTCTCGTCGGCGGCGCCGGAGAAGAAACGATCATCGCACGCGTCGGCGAAGGAATCGTCAGCACGAACGGTTCGGCCAATTCCCATAAGGACGTGCTGGAAAATCCGGACCTTATCTCGCGCACCGTGCTGAGCAAAGGACTGGATGCCGGCACCGCGTTCGAAATTCTGTCGATCGACATTGCGGACGTAGACGTCGGCAAGAACATCGGCGCGCATCTGCAGACTGAGCAGGCGGAAGCCGACAAACGGATTGCTCAGGCGAAGGCGGAAGAACGCCGCGCGATGGCCGTTGCGCAAGAGCAAGAAATGAAGGCGCGCGTCGTCGAGATGCAGGCCAAAGTGGTCGAGGCCGAATCCGAAGTGCCATTGGCGATGGCCGATGCTCTCAAGAACGGCAAGCTGGGTGTCATGGATTACATGAATTTGAAGAACATCGAGGCCGATACGCAAATGCGTGGATCGATCGGCAATCAAGGCGACCCCCGCCCGGACCAGAATGGCAAGAAGTAACCGAGCGTCTTGACTTTCTTGCAATAAAGAAGTCGATCAGACGCCAGGAAAGGAGGTTACGGGTTGGAGAAGTTGATTGCATTCATTACGCACAATCCGTTCATCCTGATCATTATCGTCGGACTGCTGTATTCGATGTTTTTTCGCAAATCGCCGATCGAGAAGCCGCCAGGACAACGGCCAGGCAACGGACCGAACCGGATGCCGAACTTCGGCGGTTCGCCGGTATTCGCGCCCAAGCCGCAACGGACCGAAACCGGGACGCCCGCCCGGCAGCCCGAGATCAGACCGTCATTCGGCGGTCTGGCCGATTCGGCGCCGCAGCCGGCCGAAGATCCGTACATGCAAGTACCTGTGCCCGCGATGCCAGACGAGACGCCTCTCGCGCCGAGCTATTCGCTGCAGGAACGTACGGAGCCGGTACGACCGGAACAACCGCGAACCGTGTCTGCTCGCTCAAGACAGACGCCGCAAGCGACTGCGGCTTCTTACGCCGTCCTCACGCCAACGGACGGCAATCGTGCCAACTTGACTTCCGACGATTTGAAGCGCGCCGTCGTATGGGCGGAAATCATCGGCCCACCCCGCGCCAAACGACCATATTACAGAAGATAATCTTGCATCCGGAAGCCTGCCGTCTTATTGCGGCAGGCTTCTTGGTGTTGCTTGGCAGCACATCGACGAACATGGCCCGTTGTCCCGCCCATCCGCCACCTATGATGCTGTCCGCGCCATTACCGCTCTTAAGATCGGCTAGCCGTTTCCCCGTCTCCTGCCTCATATTTCTACGTTCGCCCGCATATGTTTTACGGTACGGGAGGAGGACCGCCCATGCCGCAAGTCAGCCGGAAGCTGCGCAAATGGACTGCCGCGATTCTCGATCTTCCCCAGGATGTGGTGCAGGATCTTCCGCGCGTCACGATGATCGGCGGTATTCAGCTCATGGTGGAAAACCATCGCGGCGTCCTTCATTTCTCTCCCGACAAGCTCCGGCTCGCGATGGAGCGAGGGGAACTCGAAGTATCCGGAGCGGAATTGGTCATTCGCACGATCGGTGCGGAAGACGTATTCGTGGAAGGCCGCATTACGGGCGTGACGCTTCATGCGAAGGGGTAACGGACCGTCATCCCGGCCTTCGAGACGACCCGGCCGGCGGCCGGGCCGGGGCCGGACAAGCAGCGCCTCAAGGCTGCGACAGCGGGCATGCGGGCCGATATCCCGTCGGCTCGCAGAAGCCCGGCAGACGACGGATACGAAGCGTGCGCATGCAGGCAGGACAAGCTGACGGGCGCGGCAATCGGCCGATCGCCCGGGAGGGGACGATAGAGATGGGAATGAAAGGGACTTGGCTCGCCTCCGTGCGCGGCTATGTCTGGGTCAGGCTGATCGGCGGGAGTACGCAGCAGTTTCTGAACCTGGCGGTGGAACAGCGGATCGGATTGTGGAACATTGCGTATACGCCCCAAGGGGATTTGACGTTCGGCGTGACGGTTCCGGATTTCTTCAAGCTGCCGCCGCTGCTGCGCAAGTGCGGGTCACGGACGAGAATATTGCAGAAGCGCGGACTGCCTTTCCGGATGGCGCGACTGGCGAAGCGCAAGACGTTCGCGGCGGGCATGCTGGCGTTCGTCGCCTTGTTGTTTCTGCTGTCCACATTCGTATGGCAAGTGAAGATCGAAGGCGAAACCGCGATTCCGAGACAACAAATTTTGCAAGCGGCGCGGCAAATTGGGCTGTATCCGCTGCAATGGGCACCGAAGATGGGGCAGCCGCAGGAGCTCGCGGACAAGCTGGCCGCAAGGCTCCCCGATGCGGCTTGGGTCGGTGTGGAGAGAAAGGGGACGACGATGTTCATCACGGTCGTCGACGCCACGAAACCCGATGCCAAGACGGGCGACGGTCCCCGTGACCTTGTAGCGAAAGCCGACGCCGTCGTAACGCGGGTCGCGGCGGAGAACGGACGGCCGCTCGTCAAACGGCATGACCGCGTCCGTAAGGGACAAGTGCTCGTGTCCGGCTGGATCGGCGATGGAAAGTTCGGCAAGGCGGTCGTATCCAAAGGAACCGTCACAGGACTCGTCTGGCACGAAGTGAAAATCTCTTCTCCGCTCGTCCGTGAACAGAAGACGCTGACAGGAGAATCGAAAGACCGGCTTTATTGGGTCATCGGCGGCAGGGCGCTGCAGCTATCCGGGTACGGCGGCGAGCCGTATGCGCAGTCTCGCACGAGTGCGGCTATTTTTCCTTGGAGGATCTTCTCGTGGCACCTACCGCTGGGGATCATGAAAGAGCGCGAGATGGAAGTGAACATCACCCGCGCCGAATTGACCGCAGCCGAAGCCAAGGAGGCGGGGCTTGCGCAAGCCCGTGCCGAATTGTTGGCCGCTTGCGGGCCCGAAGCGCGCGTGACTTCGGAAAACATTTTGCATGAACAATTGGAGAATGGTAAAGTGGTGATGACCGTATTATTCGAAGTGGAACAATCGATCGTCGCCAGTCGGCCGATTGTACACTCTTCCATAGACCAGGGGGAATGAGGCTTTTTGTCGGAATTGAAACAGACGATCGCGATTCCGCTTCAGACGATGGCGGAAGGGCTGGCTTTATTCGGCCCGCAGGACAAGTTCCTGAGGATCATCGAACGGGAGACGCGTTCGGCCATCCATACCCGCGAGGCAGAAATCGTCGTGGAAGGGTCCGAGCAGGAAGCACGGTCCCTGGAACAACTGTTCGACACGTTGTTGCAACTGATTCGCGGGGGCTTGCAGCTGACGGAGCGGGACGTTCGGTACGCGCTGGAGCTTTCGCGCGAGATGAAGGCAGATCAGTTACTCTCGCTGTTCAAAGGCGAAATCACGACGACTTACCGCGGCAAGCCGATCGTGCCGAAGACGCTCGGTCAGCGTCATTATGTCACGACGATCCGCAAGAAGGACATCGTGTTCGGCATCGGCCCCGCCGGCACCGGCAAGACGTACCTGGCCGTCGTCAGCGCCGTAGCGGCGCTTAAGGAAGGCAAGGTCAAGCGCATCCTGCTGACCCGCCCGGCGGTGGAGGCGGGGGAGAACCTCGGATTTCTGCCCGGCGACCTGCAGGAGAAGGTAGACCCCTATTTGCGACCGCTGTACGATGCGCTGAATGACGTGCTGGGCGCGGACGGCGTAGCGAAGGCGATGGAACGCGGCATGATCGAGATTGCGCCGCTCGCCTATATGCGCGGACGCACGCTCGACGATTCGTTCGTCATTCTCGACGAAGCGCAGAACACGTCCGGCGAGCAGATGAAGATGTTCCTGACGCGGCTCGGGTTCGGTTCCCATATGGTCATTACGGGAGATGTGACGCAGATCGACTTGCCGAAGGGACGCAAGTCGGGCCTGATCGAAGCACAGCGCATTTTACGCAACATTGAGGAGATCGGCATCGTTTATTTCTCAGAGCAGGACGTTGTACGCCATGCGCTCGTGCAGAAAATTATCGTGGCTTATAACGAGGACCTGGATCAGCCATAAGGAAGGAGACCGGTCGGATGAGTCCGAAGCGCAGCGGCCCACCGGGCACTCGTCTGAAACTGAATCGGGCAGGGTGGAAGCAGAGCGTATGGATTCGCCTGCTGCTGCTCCTGCTTTTTGTGTGTTTGTTTTACATCAGCCTTGCTCCGAGGTTCGTGCCGGAGACGTACGACATTACGCTGGGCGCGGCCAGCGACCGCGATATCAAGGCTGCGCATGAATTCACGGACAAGAAGGCGACGCTCGAGGCGCAGGAACGGGCGGCGGATCGGGTCGATCCGGTTTACCCCATCGTACAACTGCGCAACGAGACATTGCTCGACCAGATTTTCAGCCGCATCGACCAGCTCAATCAGGACGACCAGATTACGACGGACCAGAAAGTGGAAATTTACCGCAGGGAAATTCCCGACATGGTCGATCGTTACATCAATCAGTTCATCGCCGCGAATTCGGGTTCGGAAGCTTATTCTGACAGCCTGCTGGCGGAGATTCGCAAGGGGACGTCCGAGCAACAGTACCGCATCCCTGAAGAAACCTTTTATAAGATTCCGCAGCTCTCAACAGAAGAAATTTCCGAAATGAAAATCGTCGGTCGCGACGTCGTCCGCAAGCTGACGAGGGAATCGCTCACGGAAGCCGAAACGGGACGCACCAAAGTAGCGGAATTGGTAAACGCCAGCTCGCTATCGAAGAAGACTGAGCGGGAAATCGTGCAGGAGCTTGCCCGCCTTGTCATTCTGCCGAACAAGTTTTTCGACAGCCAGGCGACGGATGACGCGAGGGTCGAGGCCAAGCAGAACACGCCTACCGTCTTGATCAAGCAAGGCGATATCGTCGTCAAGCGGGGGCAAGTGATCACGCAGGATATTTACGATCGGTTAGTCGAGATGGAGCTGCTCAAGGAACGCAAGACTTATTGGCCGCAGCTCGGTACCTTGCTGCTGTCCATCATGTTCACGCTCGCCATCTACGGTTATGTGGAACTGGCCGGGCACAAAAAAATATCGCAAGAGCGGACGAACGTACATTGGTTGATGCTGCTGCTCATTTTCGGGTTGAATTTGCTGCTCATGCACCTGGTTGCGCTAACGCATACGGAACAGTGGCCGTTCATCGGATACCTCGCTCCCGTGGCGCTGGGAGGCATGCTCGTGACGCTGCTGCTCGACTTGCACCTGGGCCTTGTCAGCGCCTTCCTGTTCACGCTGCTTGCCAGCGTCATCCTGAACGTGCGGCAGGACAACCCGTTCGACTTCCAATACGGCTTCATCGCTGCTGTCGTCTCGTTCACGGCAGTGCTCGCGATTCACCGGGCGAGCCAGCGTTCGTCGATCCTGAAAGCCGGCATCATGGTCAGTCTGTTCGGCTCGGTCGCGGTACTCGCACTCGGATTGATCGCGGAAGTGCCGGATCGCGTGCAGCTTGTGCAGTCGATCGGCTTCATGTTTGCCAGCGGGCTCTTGACGGCCGTGCTGGTTATCGGATTAATGCCGTTCTTCGAGCTTTCGTTCGGCATTCTGTCCGACTTGAAGCTGGTGGAATTGTCCAATCCGAACCACCCGCTGCTGCGAAAACTGCTGACCGACACGCCCGGCAGCTATCATCACAGCTTGATGGTCGGCAATTTGTCCGAAGCAGCCGCTGAGGCGGTCGGCGCGAACGGTCTCTTGTGCCGGGTTGGCTCCTTCTATCACGATGTCGGCAAGACGAAGCGTCCGCTGTATTTCATCGAGAATCAGAATGGCGGGGACAACCCGCACGACAAGCTGGAGCCGACCGTCAGCGCCTCGATCATCATCGCGCATTCGCGCGACGGCGGCGAGATGCTGCGGGCGCACAAGCTGCCCAAGCAGATTCGCGACATCGCGGAACAGCACCATGGAACGACGTTTTTGAAATTTTTCTACTACAAGGCGATGAAGCAGGCGCAGGAGCAAGGTATCGAATGTCCGTATACGGAAGACGATTTCCGGTACCCCGGCCCGAAGGCGCAATCGAAGGAAGCGGCAATCGTCGGCATCGCCGATTGCGTGGAAGCGGCCGTTCGCTCGCTGAACCATCCGACCGTGGAGCAGATCGAAGGGATCATCCGCAAAATCATCAAGGACAGGCTGGACGACAACCAGTACAACGAATGCGATTTAACGCTGCGGGAACTCGACCGGGTGGCGGTCTCGCTCAAGGAGACGGTCATCGGCACGTTCCATTCCCGCATCGAATACCCCGATGAGAAAGAGTTCAAACCGAAGGAGCAATCGTCATGACGTTAAGCCTGGAATGGATAGACGAGCGGGAAGAAGCGGCAAGCGCAGAGGCGCAGACGGAAGCTTGGATGGCGCTGCTGGAACAGCTGCTTCAGTATGCGGGAGAGGTGGAGGACATCGACATCGGCATCGTCTCGCTGACATTGACGGACGAAGCAGGCATTCGCGCACTCAACAAGCAATTCCGCAATCTGGACAAGCCGACGGACGTGCTGAGCTTTCCGATGCGGGAATTAATCGGCGATGAACCGCCGGTATATACGGAAGACGAATACGAAATAATGGAGGGCGAGGACGAAGCTTGGACGGACGAGCCTGACGATGCGGGCGACCCGTTCTCGGAACTGTTGGGCGATATCGTCATCTCCGTTCCCCGTGCCGTAGCGCAGGCCGAAGAGTATGGGCACAGCGTGGAGCGCGAACTCGGATTTCTGTTCGTGCACGGCTTTCTGCATCTGCTTGGCTACGATCATGATGAGGAAGAGAAGGAACGCGCGATGTTCGCCCGACAGGAAGAGGTGCTCGCGAAAGCGGGGTTGACCCGTTGAAGCGAAGCAGCCGCGGGCCTTCCCGGCTCGCATCGTTCGGTTATGCCGTGAACGGCATTGCGGAAGCCGTGCGCACCGAAGCGCATATGAGGTTCCATCTGTTCGCCGCCGCCGCCGTGATCGTCTGTGCTTCCTGGCTGCGTGTCGATCGGAACGATTGGCTGTGGCTTGCGCTGGCTATCGCGCTCGTCATTGCGGCGGAACTGGTGAACACGGCAGTGGAACGGACAGTGGACATGGCGTCCGGCGGCGCTTCGCATCCGCTGGCGAAAGCGGCCAAAGACGCCGCGGCAGGCGCCGTGCTGGTGGCGGCGATGTTCGCCGCGATCGTGGGTTTGGCGGTATTGGGACCGCCGCTGCGGCAAGCGTTGTTCGGTTGAACGGCTGCGAAAGGAGCTTGGATGAATATGAATGACGGCATTAAGCCGGCAGCGGATCGGCCGGGATGGAGTCCCGAGGCATTGCTGACGGCGGCGCGGGAAGTGCGGGAACGCGCCTATGTGCCCTATTCCGGATTCGGCGTCGGCGCCGCCTTCCTGGATGGGGCGGGGCGCCTGTACGCCGGGTGCAACGTGGAGAACGCCGCTTATGGGCCGACCAATTGCGCGGAACGGACGGCATTATTTCGCGCGATTGCCGATGGCGTCCGACCGGGCGAATTCGTCGCCGCCGCGGTGATCGCGGATACCGATGAGCCGGTAGCGCCATGCGGGGTGTGCCGCCAGGTGATGGTCGAACTGTGCGCGCCCGACATGCCGGTCGTGCTCGGCAATTTGCGTGGCGACACACTGACGACGACAGTATCGGCTTTATTGCCCGGTGCTTTCTCGAAGCGCGATTTGTCGGTAGACTAGAAGGAGAGATCAAGAGCATGAAGCAAGGTTACAAATCCGGTTTCGTAGCCATCGTCGGACGGCCTAACGTTGGAAAGTCGACGCTGATGAACCAAGCGATCGGGCAGAAGATCGCAATCATGTCCGACAAGCCGCAAACGACACGCAACAAAATCCACGGCGTCTATACGACGGACGAGATGCAGATCGTCTTCCTCGATACGCCAGGCATCCATAAGCCGTTCTCCAAACTGGGCGACTATATGGTGAAGGCGGCGATCAGCGCGCTTGAAGAAGTGGATGCCGTGTTATTTCTAATCGACGTGACGGAGGAACTTGGCGGCGGAGACCGTTTTATCGCCGAACGGTTGAAGCAGGTGAATACACCGGTCATCCTCGTCCTGAACAAGATCGACAAAGTGCATCCCGAAGCGCTGCTGCCGGTTATCGACAGCTACCGCAAGCTGCACGATTTTGCCGAGATCGTCCCCGTATCGGCTCTGCAAGGCAACAATGTGCAGGGGCTGTTAGAGCAGCTTGGAAAATATTTGGAAGAAGGCCCGATGTTCTACCCTGCCGACCAGGTGACCGACCATCCAGAGCAGTTCGTCTGCGCCGAGCTCGTTCGCGAGAAGATCCTGCAGTTGACCCGGGAAGAAATTCCGCACTCTGTCGCCGTGGAAATCGAAAGCATGAGCCGAGGGGATAATGGCGTCGTAAACATAGGGGCCGTCATCTACGTGGAGCGGGATTCGCAGAAAGGCATCGTCATCGGCAAGCAGGGCGCACTGCTGAGGGAAGTCGGCAAGCTGGCCCGCCAGGACATGGAGCGGCTGCTCGGATCCAAGATTTTCCTGGAGCTATGGGTAAAAGTGAAAAAGGATTGGCGCAACCGCGAATCGGTGCTGAAGTCGTTAGGATTTCGCCAAGAGTAGACCTTTCGCATCGGTCCTTTGGTTAAATGTAGTCAGGATACCGATCCCGCCTCAGGTTATCCTAACCGGGTATTCGCAAGTTATTTCCGTGCCCGGAGAGGATGAGTCGATGTGCGGGATTTTACTTGGCATGTATTCAGACAAACCGGCGATATCGAGGCGTACTTATTGTACAAAGAAATGGACGCGTTGGGACTCGGCGCCGACGGCAACGCAGCCGCGTCTGAAGCGGAGCCGGATGGGACGGAGGCGGGCGTACGCGAGACATCGCCTTCCTGACGCCGGCCGGGAGATCGTCGGACGATGGCGGGGGAGAGGTCCGGGATGCTGTATCGGGTAGAAGGAATCGTCATTCGCAGTACGGATTACGGAGAAGGAAACAAAATCGTCACCTTGCTGACGGATACGCACGGCAAGCGAGGAATTATCATTCGCGGGGCGCGCAAGCCGAAGAGCCGGTACGGCGCGCTTGCGCAGCTTTTTACATACGGGGACTATTCCTTCTATCAATCCGGATCGCTCGGCACGCTGAACAGCGGCGAAGTGATCGCGTCGTTCCGCGAATTGCGGGAAGGACTGGAAGGTCCGGCCTATGCTTCTTATGCGGTCGAATTGACGGACCGGGCGGTAGGGGACGAGGAGGCCGGGCAGTATTTGTTTCGGCAACTGCGCGCCTGTCTTGAGCATCTTGCGGCAGGGAAGGACCCGTCTGTGGTGCTGCGGGTATACGAAATGAAAATCGCAGCCGCTGCCGGATATTTACCCGCGCTGGATGCTTGCGTCCATTGCGGGCGGGAGGACGGCGCGTTCTTGTTCAGCGCCGCGGCCGGCGGCGCACTCTGCGCGCAATGCCGGCATCGTGACCCGGCGGCGATCGTGCTGGACGATGCCGTCTGGAAGCTGCTGCGGCTGTTTGCGGGGCTCGATCTGACGCGGCTCGGCAACATTGCGGTGAAGGAAACGTCGAAGCGCCAGCTGCAAACGGCCATGCGAAGCTGGATGGACGCGCATCTTGACCTGCGCCTGAAATCACGACATTTCCTCGACCAGCTCGAACGGCACGGCGAGTTGCTCGGCCGGCCGCCGGAGAGCGGCGCGAGGGAGCATGTTGAGCAGCCGATATTGTCCGAAGGAGATGAAAGGACGGGCAGCAGCGGCGATGTAAGCTAGCTCAAGTTTCCGGCAAATCTCAGAAGCAATCGGATGCTGTCAAGTGATTTATTTTGACGCTTCCCGGTAAGCGCCTGGCGAGATGCCGACGTGGTTTTTAAATACAAGCATGAAGTACTTCGGACTTTGAAATCCTGACATTTGAGCGATATCGTATATTTTCAATGGCGTATTTTTCAACAAGTATTTTGCTCTTTCCAGTCGAGTGAGCGTAATGTAATCGGATAAGTTCAGTTCGGTTTCTTGTTTAAACAGGTGGCTTAAGTAAGCAGGATTCAGGTGGACCATATCGGCTAATGTTTGAAGCGTCAGGTCTCTGTCAGGGTAGTCCGCCACATATTTCTTGATTTTCGGGATCACCCAATGGTTGGAACCGTCAGCTGGTTCAATCGGTTCATCTTCAGCAATCTGTATCGGCCGTTTACCGAGTATTTTTTCCAGCGCGATGACGAACGCTTTACGGTCGATCGGCTTAAGCAAGTATTCGCAAACGCCGTATCGGAGCGCTTGCCTGGCGTACTCGAATTCACCATGTCCGGTGATGATCATGATCGGCATATCCGGATAGATGTCTCTGATCTTCCCTATCAATGTCAAACCGTCCATGGCCCGCATGCGAATATCGGTAATGACGACATCCGGCATCTCGCTGCTTAACCAGGAGAAGGCCGCCTGCCCATGTTCTGCCTCGACGATCGAGATGTCGCCGGGAACGGAATGGATGAGCTGCTTGATTCCAGCGCGAATCACCTCTTCGTCTTCAACCAGCAATATTGTCGGCATACGAAAGCTCCCTCTTTTCGATCGGTATCGTTATCGTTACGGAAACGCCTTTGCCAGGCGAACCGTCAATGTGAACGCCGTATTCCTCGCCGTATAGGAGCGCTATCCTTTGATTGATGTTTCGAAGAGCCACGCCCACTCGGCTATTCGTAATACGGTTGTGATTCATTTCGTTCGGATCGTCCAAAGCGAGCTGCAGTTCGGACAGCTCCGCTTCGGACATTCCTTTGCCATCGTCTCTTACGGTTAGGAGAAGATCCCGCTCAAACGCCAAAGCGCTAATCCAGATCGTTCCTCCGCGTTCCTGATCTCCAATCCCATGAAGGATCGCGTTTTCGACCAATGGTTGCAATATGATCTTCGGTACGGCTAGTTCATCCAATTCATTATCGATGTCGAAAATCGCCCGTATTCGATCCCCGTAGCGAATTTGCTGGATTTGAATATAAGATTGAATGGAATCCAGTTCAAGCCGCAGGGGCACGAGCCGGTCTCTTATATCGATAGAGTAATGCAACAACCGACCAAGTGCCGTCACCATGTCGGACACTTCATAATTATGGTGTTGTATGGCTTTCATATTAATGGATTCGAGCGTGTTGTACATGAAATGGGGATTCATTTGGCTTAGCAACGCAGCGATTTCCGCTTCTTTTTCCTTGAGGCCGATCGCATAGACTTCGTTCATGAGCCGATTGATCTCCTCGGACATCCGGTTGAACCCCCGGGCAAGCTGGCCGTATTCGTCATGCGTTTCGACCGGCAAGCTTTGTCTGAAGCTGCCCCTTTCCACCAAGCTCATTTTATCTTTGAGACGGATCAACGGACCGCTTAACTTATAGGACAGCAGAACGGCCAGCAAGCTGGCCGCAAGCAGGCAAGAGATGAAAATGATGAATGTAAATTTTCGAAATCCGTTCGTTTCTTCGCGAAGTGACTTCATCGGAATATAGCTGATCATCTTTAAATCCGAGAAAGAGGAGTAATCGACTGTTGTCAGGAACGATTGGCCGCCGATCTGCTTGTAAGCATTCATCGTGACGTTCGGCAAATCGGTATGCAGCAGCAGCGATCTCGTATGTTCGTCCAATTCTTCATTGTTCTGCTCGTAGAACAGCTCGTTCTTCCGGTTAAGCACGATAAGATTGCCGATCTCGCCGAATTTGTATTTCGAGGATAATTGCTCGAATACTTCTTTCCAGAAATCGACTTTAATCACGCCGATAATTTGCGAAGAGCCGGGGTCTTTGATCAGCCTGGCAATGGATATGTATAGCTGAGGGGTGGATTCCAGCAAATAATCCGGCTTGTGCTGCGGAATCATCACCCAAGCTCCGCTTGCCCCCTTCACCCTCTCGTACCAGGGTTCCCTTCCGTATTCGATGAACGGTTTCACCAAGTAGGGATCCATATTCGTGAAGATGTAGCCATTGTTTGCAATGATTTGTATGCCGCGAATTTCGGGCCGATAGTAGGTGGTGCTGGCGATATTGCGAAACATGATCGTTTTCTCGGCGATTTCCGGCATTGTCTGTCCGTCGCCGGCATTGCTGTATTTCTCCAAAATCGTGGCAACCTCTTCACTATATAAAGGAAGCAAGGACAATTTCTGCATTTCGTCACGCAAGAGTTGATCCATACTGTGATTGATCTGACTTAGAATGCGAACGGTATAGTCAGCCGTCTTGCGCTCTACGGAGGAAGAAAAATCGCTATAAGTAACCCAACCCTGAAAAGACAGCGGTATGGAGATTAACAGGATAAACAGGATGAGCATCTTGCTGCGGATGCTGAGTCGCACCATGATGAAAGCGCCTCCTAATCGATGTGCGTCTCGCCAATGATCTAAAGAAATTGTACCACTTCTAAAAGTAACGTGATTTTTTGCGAGAATTGCAGATAGTATACTAAATTTGCTCGTTAAATAACAGAAGGGAAGTGCATCTGGTGATCACGAAGTTTCGGGTATTATTGGGGTTTATCCTGATTGCGGCCATGCTGACGGCATGCGGCGGAAACGCCAGTCAACCGGAAAGTGCGGACAGCAACAAGCCGGAGGGGACAAAGCAGAACACGGGGGGCAGCAAGCCGATCGAGTTGACGTTCTATTACCCGATTCAGATGGGCGGTCCGCTTACGGAAACGATTGAAGGGATGACCGAGCAATTCACGAAGGAAAATCCGGACATCAAAGTGAAAGCGGTTTATACCGGCAATTATGACGATTCGACGGTGAAAATCCAGGCGGCGGTTCAAGGGAAAAACCCGCCGGACGTGGCCGTTCATCTGTCTGTTGAGCTGTTTACGATGCTGGACATGGACGCGATCGTTGGCTTGGACGAGTTCATTGCGAAGGACGGGGGGGACGAATATTTATCCGACTTCTACCCCGCTTTCATGGATAATTCACAAATCAACGGCAAGACGTACAGCATTCCGTTTCAACGCAGCACGCCGGTACTTTACTACAACAAGGAAGCGTTCAAGGAAGCCGGACTCGATCCCGAGAAAGCCCCGGCGTCGTGGGAGGACTTGATATCATTCGGAAAAGCGCTCACGAAAGACGGGCAATGGGGCGTGGAGATCCCTTCGTCGGCTTCTCCTTCGACGTGGATGTTTACGGCATTGGCTCTTCAGAGCGGCAACAAAATTATGTCCGACGACGGCACGGAAGTATACTTCGATACGCCGGAGAATGTCGAAGCGCTGCAATTCTGGCTTGATCTGTCCAAGAAACATAACGTCATGCCGTCCAATATCATCGAGTGGGATACGACACCTTCGGATTTCCTGGAGAAGCGCACAGCCATTATGTACAATTCTACGGGCAACTTGTCGAACATCAAGAAGAACGCAACTTTCGATTTCGGCGTCGGCTTCCTTCCGATGAGCAAGCAATACGGATCTCCTACAGGCGGAGGCAACTTCTATATTTTCAAGGATATCCCGCAGGAAAGACAAGAGGCAGCTTGGAAATTCGTCAAGTGGATGTCCGACCCGGAGCGCGCGGCGCAGTGGAGCATCGATACCGGCTATGTCGCGGTTCGCAAGTCGGCTTATGAGACAGAGCGCATGAAGGAATACACGGCTTCGTTTCCTCCAGCTCTTGTCGCCCGAGATCAGTTGGAGTACGCTTCTGCAGAATTGTCGACTCACAATAACAACAGGGTGACCAAGGCGCTTCGCGATGCCGTTCAGGCGGCATTGACAGGTACAATGACCCCGCAAGAGGCGCTGAAGCGGGCACAGGAAGAAGCAGATAAGGCGCTCGAACCTTACAAAAAATAAACAGACAATCGGACGCGTCGAGAGAAGAAGCCATCGATTGGCTTCTTCTTTTGTAACGATTGCCATTGACGATTGGGGGGTATCATTTGCTTATTGGGAAACGGCAGATGGCGATCAGATCGAACTTGTTCGCTTGGCTTTTATTGGCTCCGGCTCTACTCTTTTTGACCCTTTTTACTTTCTATCCGATCGTGAAGACGTTCATTACCAGCTTCCAGCAAGCGGATTTGGCAACGCCGGTCCCGTACTTTAACGGTGGGGGTAACTATCTGGACATGACGGGCGACCCGGTGTTCTGGAAGGTCATGCGCAACACCGGGTGGTTCTCTCTGGGCACGGTGCCCGTATCGATTGCGCTAGGCTTGATCATGGCGATATTCGCGAACAAAGCTTTAAAGTTGAAAGGCTGGGTAAGAACGGCTTTTTTCTACCCCAATATCCTGCCTATGGTCGCAATCGCGAACATATGGTTATTCATCTACGCACCTAAATTCGGTTTGCTCAGCCGCGTGACGCAATGGTTCGGCAATGGCGAAATCAATTGGCTGGGCTCGCAAAATTTGGTTATGTGGGCCGTCATCTTTGTCGTCATCTGGCGTGAAGCCGGGTATTTCATGATTTTTTATTTGGCGGGTCTTCAGAATATTCCGACAGATCTTTATGAAAGTGCCGCGGTCGCCGGAGTCGGGTCATGGCGGGTATTTTGGAGGATTACGTTTCCTCTGCTGATGCCGACAACGCTATTCGTCATGATTGTTGCGGTTACGAATTCATTCAAGCTTGTGGATCACCTGTTCATCATGACGAGCGGAGGGCCGGACAATGCCAGCAACCTGCTCCTGTACTACATCTACGAGAATGCGTTCAAATATTGGAACCAAGGCTTGGCATCGTCCTTGACAGCCGTCATGATCTTGCTATTGCTGTTGCTATCAGCCGTGCAGTTTTTTGGCGCAGACAAGAAGGTGCATTATCAATGAGGAATCATATGGCGATGAAGAAGCTGATGGTGACTGTTAAACCGAGTCATCTGCTGATTTATGCGGCGAGTGCCTTATGGGCGATTCCATTCGTTTGGGTCGTTTATACAGCTCTGCGGCCGAAAGGACAGGCGCTGGGGCGCATGACATTTGATTTTACAATGGACAATCTGCGATGGGTTTGGAACGGGGCGCCATTCACCCTGTATTTTGCGAATACGGTCATCATTGCTTTCGGCATATTTGCCGTTCAGATGGCGACTTCGACGATGGCGGCTTTCGCATTTGCGAAAATCCGCTTTTGGGGAAGTCAGGTTGTGTTTCTGCTGTTCCTGATCCAGATCATGATACCGGCAGATGTTCTCATCCTCCCGAACTATCTCATTTTGAGAGATTTTTCTTTGCTTGATACGAAGATCGGCATCATGCTTCCGTACTTTGCGTCAGCACTCGGCATCTTCTTGTTGCGGCAGTTTTTTAAGACGATTCCGCACGAGCTCGATGAAGCGGCTGCGCTGGAAGGTTATTCGAAGTGGCGTATCATGTGGAAAATTTACTTGCCGTTGTCCCGTTCCGCATACGTTTCTTTTGCGCTGGTGTCGATCAGCTATCATTGGAACAATTTTATGTGGCCGCTCATTGTTACCAATTCGGTTGAGAACCGTCCGCTGACTGTCGGCCTTGCGATGTTCGCCAAGGCAGGCGATACGGGCGCGCAGTGGTCGGAAATGACGGCTGCGACTTTGATCGTCGTGCTCCCTCTGTTCGTCGTATTTCTCTTGTTCCAGCGGCAATTCATGAACAGCTTCATGCAATCCGGCATCAAGTGAGGAGCGAAGTTATGACAGAGAATAAGCGGTTGTTTCGAATATCGTCGTTCGCTTATATCGACTTGCCTTTGCAAGATGCGGTCGAACGGTTGACGCGGGAAGGGTGGACGGCGATCGAAATCGTATGCGAAGGAACGCACAGGGAGATCCTGGACTGGACTGACGAACAAATTGGAGATATGGCGGCATTCGGCACAGAAAGGGATATTCGCTGGTCCGTCCATGCTCCGATCGCGGGCATGAATCCTTGCGCGGGAAAAGAAGATTTACGAAAACGCAGCAGCGAACTTCTGGTCCGCACCATACGCATTGCAGAGCGATTGGGCAGATGCTCTGTCGTACTGCATGCAGGAGAGACGGATACGGAAGAAGATATCCACGATTCCGTGCATGAAAAGGCTGCGCTAGAGCGATGCGTAAGCTTTCTTGAACAAACGATTCGTGACACGGAAGATTCGGGCGTGATGCTTGCGCTGGAAAATACGCCTCCTTATCCCGGGCGGTATGGCGACGATATGCGCTTTATTGTCGAGGTGGTGGAGAGGATTGCGTCTCCGCGACTGAAAATCGTATTCGATGTCGGGCATAGTCATATACGCGGTCCGGGCCAGTGCATCGATGCTCTGCATCGATGTCGGCCGCATTTGGCAGGTCTTCATTTAAACGATAATTACGGCCGGGAAGACGAGCATCGGGCGGTAGGCGACGGGACGATTCCGTACGAAGAAATAGTTCGACTTCTTGGCAATTTCGGATTTTCTGGTGATTGGGTGATTGAAGCTTGCTCCATCGGTTATGCGGAGGCGTCAGTTGATCCGTTGTTTCAATTAAGGAGTCGCCATGCACTGCTGTCGCAATGATGGATGCAACGAAGATGAAAGGTTGGATCATATGAAGTTCGATTTGCATACGCATCATGATCGGTGCGGACATGCTGTACATTCCATAAGCAGCTACATCGAAGCGGCAATCGAAGCAGGGCTGGGTATAATTGGTATTTCCGATCATTCGCCTTATTTTTTCAGCGAGCAGGATCACCCGAAGCCGGATACGGCCATGGCGGTCAGTGAATTTCCGCATTATGTCGCGGAAGTGCTTCGGCTGAAGCACGCATTCGCGGATCGCATCGAGGTGTTGCTCGGTGTCGAGTCGGACTTTTATGCGGAACATCTTGAGCTTTATAGAAGCGAATACGCGAAATATCCTTTTGACTATATAATCGGTTCCGTGCATTATTCGGGCGGCATGCATATCTTCGACAGGGCGCGCTGGAGAGAGTTGACGAACGCCGATCTCATTCGGGAAAAAGAGGAGTATTATCGGTTGATTCGAGCTTCGGCGCGAAGCGGGCTGTTTCAGATTGTTGGCCACATCGATGCGATGAAAGGCTATTATCCCGACTTCGGCAGTATCCCGACTTCCGCGGCAGAAGAAACGCTTAAGGAAATTGCCGCCAACGGAGTAGCCATTGAAGTGAATACGTCGGGAAAGACGAAGGATGCAGGCGGTTGGTATCCATCCGACGATTTGCTGGAACGTGCGAAATATTACGGTATCGACGTCACGTTTGGCTCAGACGCTCACTCGCCCGGGCGCGTTGGAGACGATTTTGCGCAAGTATGCCAACGGCTGAAGGAAATCGGATTTAAGGAATGGGTGTTTTTTCGCGGTAAAAAACGGCAGTCTGTTCAGCTGTAACCGATCGTGCCGGGCCCAAATCATGTCCTGATCGATGGCCGTTGTTTGACAATCCCGGATCCGTTGGATAGAATGACTTCAGGCATTGTTTCGATGAGGGAAAGAGTAGCCGGATTCTGTCGGAGCTTAGCGAGCCGGGGAGGGTGCAAGCCCGGACAGACAGACTGAGCGAAGGGCATTCCTGAGAAACGCAGGTGGAATGGAAAAAGCGGGTTTCCGAACGTGCAAGGACGATAAAGCACACGGATTCGGGAGCCAAGTAGGGTGGAACCGCGGGATTAAGCTCCCGTCCCTACGTCTGCGCGAGCAGACGTAGGGACGGTTTTTTGTTGTTAACTATGATGAAGGAGAGATGGATGAATGAATTTTCAGCAAATGACGCTGACGCTGCAGCAGTTCTGGGCAGAACAGAACTGCATCGTCGTGCAGCCCTATGACACGGAGAAAGGAGCGGGCACGCTCAACCCGATGACGTTTCTGCGCTCGATCGGGCCCGAGCCGTGGAACGTCGCCTACGTGGAGCCTTCCCGCCGCCCGGCCGACGGCCGCTACGGGGAGAACCCGAACCGGTTGTACCAGCATCACCAATTTCAAGTCATCATGAAGCCTTCGCCCGACCACATTCAGGAGCTGTACCTCGACAGCCTGAAGCGGCTTGGAATCGATCCGCGTCACCACGATATCCGTTTCGTCGAGGACAATTGGGAGCATCCGGGTCTCGGCGCCTGGGGACTTGGCTGGGAAGTGTGGCTGGACGGCATGGAAGTGACGCAGTTCACTTATTTTCAGCAAGTCGGCGGCATCGATTGTCATCCGGTATCGGTGGAATTGACTTATGGCATGGAACGTCTCGCATCGTATATTCAGGATAAAGAGAACGTGTTCGATCTGGAATGGGTCGACGGCGTCTCATATGGCGATGTGTTCAAGCAGCAGGAGTACGAGCATTCGAAGTACACGTTCGAAATTTCCGACGTGCCGATGCTGTTCCAATTGTTCTCGACCTACGAGACGGAAGCGAAGCGTGCGATGGAGCAACATTTGGTGTATCCCGCGTATGATTACGCGCTAAAGTGCTCCCATACGTTCAACTTGCTCGACGCCAGGGGCGCGATCAGCGTGACGGAACGGACCGGTTATATCGCTCGGGTGCGCAACCTGTCGCGCCAAGTGGCAGCTACGTATTTGCAGGAGCGGGAACGGCTCGGATTCCCCTTGCTGAAGAAAGGAGCGGAGGTACATGCCTAAAGATTTGCTGCTCGAAATCGGGCTGGAGGAAGTGCCTGCGCGTTTCGTTCGCGGGGCGATGGATCAACTCAAGGACAAGACCGAAAAATGGCTGGAGGCGAGCAGACTCACGTGCGATGAAGTGCGTGCCTATGCGACGCCGCGGCGGTTGACCGTTCACGTCGTCGGCCTCTCTGACAAGCAGGAAGACAGGAACGAAGAAGTGAAAGGTCCCGCCCGCAAGATCGCCCTGGACGAGACGGGAGCCTGGAGCAAGGCGGCGCTCGGATTTTCCAGAAGCAACGGAGTGGAGCCGGACGCGCTGTTCTTCAAGGAACTGGGCGGCGTCGAATACGTGTACGCGAACAAGAGCAGCAAAGGCGTGGAGACCGCCTCGCTGCTGCCGGATGCGTTGCCTGCGATCGTCACATCGCTGACATTCCCGAAGAATATGCGCTGGGGCTCTCACGAGCTGCGCTATGTGCGGCCGATTCGCTGGCTGGTCGCCTTGCATGGCGAGGATGTCGTGCCGTTCGAAATCGCGGGCGTCGCGTCGGGGCGCACCACGCGCGGCCATCGCTTCCTGGGCGCCGAGACGGAACTCGTTAGGCCCGCCGATTACGTAGACCAGTTGCGCAAGCAGCAGGTCATCGCCGACGTGGCGGAACGTGAAGCGGCGATTTTGCAAGGCATCCGAGAAATGTCGGAACAGCGGGGCTGGCAAATCGCGGTCAAGGAAGATTTGCTGGAAGAAGTGCTGTTCCTCGTCGAGACGCCGACCGTGCTCAGCGGTTCGTTCGATTCTGCGTTCCTGGACATTCCGCAGGACGTGCTCATCACGTCGATGAGGGAACACCAGCGGTATTTTCCGGTGCTCGACGCCGAAGGCAAGCTTCAGCCGCATTTCGTCACCGTGCGCAATGGCGACGCGCTGTCTTTGGACGTCGTGGCCAGGGGCAACGAGAAAGTGCTTAGTGCCCGCCTGTCCGACGCCAAGTTCTTCTATGAAGAAGACAAGCGGCTCGCCATTGCCGATGCGATGGCGAAGCTCGAGAACGTCGTCTATCACGAAGAGCTCGGAACGGTGGCCGACAAAGTGAGGCGGATGCGCGCGATTGCCGACCAGCTTGCGCGGCATCTGCTCGCGAGCGACGACGTGATCGCCGATGTCAGCCGGGCTGCCGATATTTGCAAATTCGACCTCGTGACCCAGATGGTCTACGAATTCCCTGAGCTGCAGGGGATTATGGGTGAAGACTACGCGCTTAAGGCGGGAGAGCGGGACGCGGTAGCCCGCGCCATTCGCGAGCATTATTCGCCCCGTCACGCAGGAGATCGTCCGCCGGCGTCGCAGACCGGCGCGATCGTCGGCATCGCCGACAAGATCGACACGATCGTCGGCTGTTTCTCCATCGGCATCGTGCCGACCGGCTCGCAGGACCCGTATGCGCTGCGCCGCCAGGCGGCCGGCATCGTATCCACGATCCTCGAGCATCGCATGGAGCTGACGCTGCCTGCGCTGTTCGACATCGCCTTCGAAGTTCTTGGCGCTCGAAGCTTCAAGCGGGAATTGTACGACATCCGCCGCGATTTGGAGGAGTTTTTCTCGCTGCGGGTGAAGAATGTGCTGGCCGAACAGGAGATTCGTTACGACGTGATCGATGCCGTGCTCGGTTCAGGGAACAGCGACGTCCGCCGAACGCTGCTGCGAGCGCATGCTTTGCAGAAGCAAGCGGCAGCGGATGCGACCGCATTCAAGCCGGCCGTCGAAGCGTTCAACCGGGTTTGCAATTTGGCAGCCAAGTCGGAATCCCGTCAGGTCGATGCCCTGCTGTTCGCGGATCCGGCGGAAGGAGCGCTGTTCGAAGCTTGGCAGGCAGCGCATGGCGCCTATCTGACGGCCGTCGCCGAGGCGCGAATGGACGATGCCTTATCGGCGCTTGCATCGCTGAGCGATCGGATCGCAGCTTACTTCGAAGCTGTCATGGTCATGGCGGAAGATCAGGCCGTACGCAGCAACCGGCTGGCGGTGCTCGGCTTGATCGCGGACGATATCCAATCGTTCGCGGATTTCTCCAAGTTGGTCGGGTAGCGGGGGACGGCCATCATGCATAAGAGCGCTGTTGTTTATGTCGTGTCCGATTCCGCGGGAGATACCGGGGAACTCGCTGTGCGCGCCGCGGCGGCGCAATTCCATCCGCTGCCGGTGCAGATCCGCCGCGCCGCCTTCATTCAATCGGCCGAGAGCATCGATGGCGTGCTGGCGGCGGCAGCGGAAGACGAAGGCATCGTGCTCTATACGCTCGTGATCCCCGGGCTGCGCGACCACATGATCGCGGAAGCGGCCCGCCGCAGCGTCGCGGCGATCGACTTGCTCGGCTCGCTCATCGATCGCCTGGAAGCGCGATTCGGGCGCGAATCCCGCCATCAACCAGGACTGAATCACGTGCTGGATGCCGATTATTTCCGCAAGGTGGAGGCAGTGGAATTCGCCGTCCGCTATGATGACGCCCGGGATGTCACCGGCATTTATAAGGCGGATATCGTGCTCGTCGGCGTATCCCGAACGTCCAAGACGCCGCTCTCGATGGTGCTGGCGCACAAGATGTTCAAAGTGGCGAACGTGCCGCTCGTGCCAGAGCTCGTGCCGCCCAAGGAATTGTTCGCCGTACCGCCGCACAAAGTGGTCGGGCTAACGATCAACACGGATGCGCTGAACGCGATCCGCAAAGAACGGCTGAAGGCGCTTGGTTTGCCGGATACGGCTTCCTACGCGACAACCGAGCGGATCGGCATCGAGTTGAAGCATGCGCATGAAGTCATGTCGCGTATCGGCTGCGTCGTCATCGACGTGTCGAACAAGGCCGTGGAGGAAACCGCCAGCTTGATTCTGGAACGTTTCCGTCAATAATTATTCCGTCAATCATTCTCGCTTTGGCCGCACCGTTGTCCGCCGCAACGGTGCTTTTGCCGCTCTTGCGCGGGTCATGCTTGAAAATTCAAAAAGTGTTCGGAAGGATTTCCGGGCTCGTTGCCGTATATAATAACCATTCGGAACTCATGACGTTGCACCGGTGGTGATCCTGGCATGATGCCGCAGCGGAATCGGGTCGTGGTCGACGGCGACGCCTGTCCGGTCAAGTCTGAAATCGCCCATGTCGTTCGGTCTTGCGGGGCCACGGCGGTGATGGTGTCCAGCCATGCGCACGTGCTGACGCCGGAAGAGGCGGTCACCGTCGTAACCGTCGATGCCAGCGATCAGGCGGCAGACTTGTACATCGCCAACATGCTGACTTCCCGCGACGTGCTGGTGACGGGCGACTACGGCCTTGCGGCGATCGGGCTGTCGCGCGGGGCTGCGGTGCTGACGCCGCGCGGCAAGGAAATCCGCGACGAAGATATCGGCGGCCTGCTGGAGCAGCGCCACTGGTCGGCCAAGCTGCGGCGCGGAGGCAAGCGGACCAAGGGGCCGCCCGCTTTCACGAGCGAGGACAGGGTCAGATTTCTGCAAAAACTGACAGCACTCTTGCGGAAGTTGCAGGAGAATCGGGGCGAGTAGCGAATTGTATTACGTGCGTTAAAGATAGGTGGTTCAGTTTATGAATACCGGCGCAATTCCGCAGACGGTCATCGACGAAGTGCTCCGGCGGCATGAGATCGCCGAGACGGTGGGCAAATACGTGCACCTGTCGAAGAACGGCAAGTATCTCAAGGGTCTGTGTCCGTTTCATTCGGAGAAAACGCCGTCTTTTACGGTAACGCCCGAGAAGAACATCTTCTATTGCTACGGCTGCGGCAAGGGCGGCAACGTCATCAAGTTCGTCATGGAGTTGGAAGGGGAGACGTTTCCCGAAGCCGTGAAGCGTTTGGCGGAAGAAGCAGGCATTCCCGTGACTTGGACGACCGGGCAGCCCGAAGAGCCGACACCGCAGCAGAGAGAACGCCAAAGGTTGATCGAAGCCCACGCCCATGCTGCCAAACTGTATCATTACGTGCTCCGGAATACGGAAGTCGGCATCGCCGCCATGGACTATTTGCGATCCCGCGGCTTTAACGACAAGATGATCGAGACATTCGGCATCGGATACGCGCCTGCTCGCTGGGATACGTTAACCCGGGCGCTGGAGCGGCAAGGCTACGACTTGACGGAGATGGAACGCGGCGGCTTGTTGTCGCGCAGGAACGAAGGAGACGGCTTCGTGGACCGGTTCAGGGACCGGATCATGTTCCCCATCGAGGACGGAGAGGGACACATCGTCGCATTCGCGGGCCGATTGCTCTCCGACGGGCAGCCCAAATATTTGAACTCGCCGGAATCCCCGTTGTTTAACAAGAGCCGGACGCTGTATCGGTTGCATCAGGCGCGGTCTGCCATCCGCAAAAGCCGACAGGTCGTCCTGTTCGAAGGCTACGTCGACTGCATCAAAGCGTGGTCGGCAGGCGTTGCGAACGGTGTGGCGTCGATGGGGACGGCGCTTACGAACGATCATGCGGCGGTGCTGCGCAGATTTGCAGAGGAGGCGATCGTGTGCTACGACGGGGACGGGGCTGGCCAGGCTGCCGCCCACAAAAGCATCCCGCTGCTCGAATCGGCAGGACTGAACGTACGGATCGGGATGATCCCGGGGAGGATGGATCCGGATGAATACATCATGGAGAACGGACCGGAAGCGTTCGTTCGGGAATGCGTGGACGGCGCGGTTTCAGCCATTAAATTTCAGCTTATTTATTTAAGGAAATCCCATATACTCTCAGAAGAAGATGGGAAAATCCGTTATTTGCGCGAAGCGGTGAAGCTGGTGGCAGGGCGCGATTCTCCGACGGAGCGTGAAGTACTGCTCAAGGACTTGGCCCAAGAGTTCGACGTATCGCTCGATACGCTGAAACAAGAGGTGTCCGGCATTCTTCGCGCACAGGAGAAAATGGCAAACCCCGGGGATATTCCTGGCGGTACGTGGAATAATGAATGGAATGACAGGAGAAATTCCGCCAAACTCCCGAATATTCCGCCTGCTTACGTATCGGCCGAACGCCATTTGCTCAGCTGGATGATGCAGGATGCCGATACGTGCGCGGTTGTACAGGAGAAGCTGGGCGACAGCTTTCAGGTGGAGAATCACGCGGCACTTGCTGCTTACTTATATGCGTATTACGCGGAAGGTCACGAGCCGGATATCGGGCGATTCACCAGCTTTTTGCAGGATGATCGTCTGGAACGGGCTGCGACTGCGATCGCGCTGATGGAAGTGCCATTCGGCGAACGGGAATTCGAGGATTGCCTGCGAACTGTCAGCATTACCGCCTTAACCCGGGAAATTGATCGCAGCAGGGAAGCGTTGCATCGTGCCGAACGGGCAGGGGATCCCCTGCAGGCCGCACAAATTTTAACAGAGATTATTGCCCTGGAAAAAAAGCGCAAAGACAGGCAACGCGCAGGCGGTTTCTAGGAGGAGGGAGTCGGAAATGACGAACGATCAACATACCGGGCTTGAGGCGGAGTTGACGCTCGAACAAGTCAAGATGCAACTGTTCGAGCAAGGCAAGAAGAAATCTTCCCTGACCTATAAAGACATCATGGAGAAGCTGTCTCCATTCGACCAGGATGCGGATCAGATCGACGAGTTTTTCGAACAGCTCGCCGATCAAGGCATCGAAGTGCTGAACGACCATGACGAACAAGGCCCGCACGGCGAGGACGACGAGCATGGGGAATTCCATTTTGACGATGATCTGTCGTTGCCGCCCGGCATCAAGATTAACGATCCCGTGCGCATGTACTTGAAGGAAATCGGCCGGGTGCCGTTGCTCGGCGCCGACGACGAAGTGGAGCTCGCCAAAAAAATCGAGATCGGCGGCTTCGAAGCGGAAGAAGCGAAGAAACGGCTTGCGGAAGCCAACCTTCGTCTTGTCGTGAGCATCGCCAAGCGCTACGTCGGCCGGGGCATGCTGTTCCTTGATTTGATCCAGGAAGGCAATATGGGATTGCTGAAAGCCGTCGAGAAATTCGACCATTTGAAAGGCTTCAAGTTCAGCACCTATGCAACCTGGTGGATTCGGCAAGCGATCACGCGCGCTATCGCGGATCAAGCGCGGACAATCCGGATTCCCGTCCACATGGTCGAGACGATCAACAAGCTGATCCGCGTATCCCGGCAATTGCTGCAGGAGCTCGGCCGCGAACCGACGCCGGAAGAGATCGCCGAACAGATGGAATTGAGCGTGGACAAAGTCCGCGAGATCATGAAGATCGCCCAGGAACCGGTATCGCTCGAGACGCCGATCGGCGAGGAAGACGATTCGCATCTCGGCGATTTTATCGAAGACCAAGATGCGCTCGCTCCCGCGGACGCCGCCGCTTACGAATTGCTGAAGGAACAACTGGAGGACGTGCTCGACACGTTGACGGAGCGGGAAGAAAACGTGCTCCGCTTGCGCTTCGGACTCGACGACGGACGAACGCGCACGCTGGAAGAAGTGGGCAAAGTTTTCGGCGTTACGCGCGAGCGGATTCGGCAGATCGAAGCCAAGGCGCTGCGCAAGCTCCGTCACCCGAGCCGCAGCAAAAGACTGAAAGATTTTCTCGAATAAGTCGATATAGAAAATATCGAGGCCTTCCGCCCTCAGAGGCTCGAAGGCTTTTCTGTTGCTTACCGGGAGGAATGGCCGATGCCGGCGCTCGGCAATGATGAGAAACGCAAGTTTATCGTGAATGAAATCGAAGCTTGGCGCAGAAGCAAGCTGTTGCCGGAGCATTATTGCGACTTCCTGCAGAATCTGTATCTGGATGATCTGACCGATCGCCCCAAGGGAGCGGTGGAGAAGGTCGTTCGATCCATTGAACACGCCTCTCGGAAGAAGTGGATCCTTTATATTGGAATATTTGCCTTGATCTGCTTGGTTACACTTCATTTTAGCGTGTTTCCCTTGCCATTGCAAATCGCCGTGGTCGGTCTGGTGACGACCGGATTCGTCGCATTGGGCGGCATGTGGCGGGAACCGCATCCGATCAGAGCGCTGTTCGCCATGGGCGGCGGCATGCTGTTCCTGTTCGGTACGGGAGCGGTCATTTTGCGATTGCACGGCTGGGATGATGGAGCCGGTCCGATCGTGCTGCTCGGCGTCTGCGCGGCTTTGTGCATTGTCTGCGGACTGCTCTTGCGCTTGCCGCTCATCCATTGGATGGGATGGCTGTCGCTTGTGGCTTTGTACGCGAAGCTGCTGATCCGGCACATTCCGGAACCTTCGTGGGCCCAGACGCAAATCTTCTGGATTCCTGCCGCGCTGCTGTTCTTATGGTTGGCATGGTTTCTGCATGTTCGTTTCCGGTCGGTCGGGGCGGTGCTGTTCGGGACCGGACTGATCGTCTGGTATATGCCGGAACTGCAAGGCGTGCTCGGAGGCGTGCCTGCGGAATGGGTACAGGCCGGATTTCTGGGCAAAACAATCATGATGGGGCTCGGATTGTTCCGGCTCCGCAAACAATGGACGGAATGGGTCGTGAAATAAACCTTGCATAATGAACAGGATCAGGACATAGCGGAAATCAAGTTGTCCCGCCGTTTGCGCAAGCTTGCCGATTGGGTGCCCAGTGGCGCCCGCATGGCGGATATCGGGACGGATCATGCGCTGCTTCCGGTATACTTGGCTGCCGGTGGGAAGATCGACTTCGCGGTGGCCGGGGACGTGCATGCGGGGCCGGTCGAAGCGGCCAAACGACAAGTCGCGTCGGCAGGTTTGTCCGCACGGATCAACGTTCGGCACGGAGATGGCTTGTCGGTGCTGAACGCGGGCGAAGTCGATACCGTTTGCATCGCGGGGATGGGCGGCGGCTTGATCGTCCGACTGCTTGACGCGGCAGGCGATCGGCTGGCAAGCGTTCATACGCTTGTGCTGTCTCCGCACGGGGCGGAGGATGCCGTTCGCCGCTGGCTCATGGAGCGAAAGTTCCTGCTCGATCGTGAGCTGTTGCTGGAGGAAGACGGTGTTATCTACACGCTGTTAAGGGCGATTCGGGCGGACGGGGCCATGGATGCTGAAGAACGTACCCGCGCCCAATATGACGAGAAAGTTATGACGCCCTGCGTCAACTCGGTTTCACTGCGGTTATTGTTGGAGATGGGGCCGCTGTTGCTGCGGGAAGGCGGAAACGAATTTCGCCGGAAATGGGAGCAAGAGGCGGATAAGCGCGAGAAGATCGTACGGCAAATGCGGCAGTCGAGCGGAGCGGATGTCGCGGACAAAATCGCGCAATGGGAAGCTGACATTGCGGAAATTCGGGAGGTGCTCGCATGCTTGCAAGAGGAGAAACCGTCGTTCAGCTGATGGAGCGCCTGGCACCCAGGCATTATGCCGAGCCTGACGACAAGATCGGCCTGCAGGTCGGCTCGCTGCGCAAGGAAGTGTCGCGCGTGCTCGTCGCCCTCGACGTGACGCGCGAAGTCGTGGGGGAAGCGGCGGAGGTCGGAGCGGAGCTTATTATCGCTCATCATGCGGTCATCTACCGGCCGCTTGCGCACTTGCAGACGGATACCCCGGCAGGTGCGCTGGCTGCCGAACTTTTGCGCCGGGATATAGCGGTATACATCGCTCATACGAATCTGGATTCGGCCGAAGGCGGGATGAACGACTGGATGGCGGACGTCTTGTCGCTCACGGATCGCAAGGTGCTGCGGGAGGCGCATACCGACAAGCTGTTCAAGCTGGCGGTATTCGTGCCGGAAGAGCACCATGCGGCGGTCCGCGATGCACTGTTTCGCGCCGGCGCCGGCTGGATCGGCAACTACAGCCATTGCAGCTTCACGACGGAAGGAATCGGGACGTTCTTGCCGCGGGAAGGCAGCGATCCTTATATCGGCAAGCAGGGGAAGCTGGAGACGGTGGCGGAGAAGCGCATCGAGACGGTCGTACCGCAGAGTGCGCTCAAATCGGTCGTGTCCGCCATGCTGAAAGCCCATCCTTACGAAGAGGTGGCCTATGACGTGTACCCGATGGATTTGAAGGGCCGTTCGTTCGGCCTCGGGCGCGTCGGCAAGCTTGCTGAGGCGGAGAGCCTGGACGCCTTCGCCGAACGGGTCAAGCAAGCGTTCGACGTGCCGTTCGTCCGCGTCGTCGGCGCGGGTGACAAGCCGATTCGCAAAGTGGCGGTGTTGGGCGGAGCCGGTTCGCGATTCGTGAGCCAAGCGCAGTTCGCCGGAGCCGACGTGCTCGTCACCGGGGACATCGATTACCATACGGCGCATGACGCCGCCGCGGCCGGCATCGCGCTCGTCGATCCGGGCCATAACGCGGAGAAGATCATGAAGGTGAAAGTCGCTGAATGGCTGCAGCGGCATTTGACGGAGCAAGGGTACGCGACCGAAGCGATCGCATCGCAAGTCGATACGGAGCCGTTCCGCTTGCGGTAGCTCGCTGACCCCGCTGTGGTGGGCGGACAGAGGGCAGGCGAGGAAACAGAGGAACCCCGGTGCGCTAATGCTGGCAGACGGCGGGCATGAGAGCAAGACGTCGGAAGTAACTACCGTTGTGATTCGGCGCGATTCGCGTTATACTAGAGGCTGCGAACCGGAAAGTTTGACAGACAATCGCCGGCAGCGCGAGCTGCGGGAGGAAAGTCCGGGCTCCGAAGGGCAGGATGCTGGATAACGTCCAGTCGGCGCGAGCCGAAGGATAGTGCCACAGAAATGGACCGCCGATGGCTAATCCCCACATGTTTTTCGGGGTCCCCGCAAAGTAATCGGAATAAGCTTCGAAGCTTACCGTCACTTTGTGGGGTACGTAGCACAGGCAAGGGTGGAACCGTGGTGTAAGAGACCACGAGGAACACGGGCGACCCTGTTCCTGGTAAACCCCATCTGGAGCAAGACCTAAGAGAACGCACGTCTCGCGCGAGCGAGTCAAGCCCTTGCCCGGGGCGCGTTGGGTTGGTCGCTTGAGCCGTTCAGCAATGGACGGCCTAGAAAGATGATTGTCGCTCCGTCTCGTGGGAGGACCGCCGTCCGGCTGTCCGCTCTGACCACGTGGAGTACAGAACCCGGCTTACGGCAAGCTTTCCGGCTCATTGCATAGCCAATTACAGCAACACCCGCGTCGCCTAATCGGCATGTCGGGGTGTTTCTTCGCGTACGATCAGACAGATTCATCACGACTCCTATATACGAAAAATCGATGCCGAAGCACGAAATAAGGCCCTCCGAGGGCCTTATTTCGCAAAATGAGAAATTTAGTTTGCCATGATTTCGTCCTCGGCGGTCGAAGCTTCTCTTCTGCTCATCGCGAGAAATACCGTGATCAGGATGAAAGCGACGAGCGCCATGAGCGGGATCGTAATGACGCCGAACCAGTCTAGATAGTCGGTATTGCAAGGGATGCCCGCTTTGCAAGGGGCGATCTCCGCGAGTCCCGGCACCTTCTGCTCTGCATAATGATAGGCCGAGATCAAGCCGCCGATGATGCTGAGCGGGAGTGCGTAACCGGCCATGGCGCGATCGTCGCGAATCGCCGCCCGCCCCAGCAGCAGCACGAGCGGGTACATGAAAATGCGCTGGAACCAGCACAGCTGGCATGGCATATAGCCCATCACTTCGCTGAGAAACAAGCTGCCTCCGGTGGCGACAAGCGAAACGATGAAGGCGAAGGTTAAGCCATGATTTCGAATGAGTGCCCGCATCCCATGCCCTCCTATTGCCCGCTTGATTGACCGGATTCAGCCGTTTCGGCTTTTTGCAGCGCTGCCTCGATGGCCGCTTTCAAGTTGTTGTAATCGAGCGCGACGCTGTCGGACAGCCGCTCTCCGTTAATCAGAACGGTAGGCGTACCGGTGAAATTTTTCTTTTGCGCGAAGCTGTTCTGGCTGCGGACTTCGCTGGCGTACTTCCGGTCTTTCAAATCTTGCTCGAGCAAGTCGAAGTCGATCGCAAGTCCTTCCCGCTTGGCGAGATCCAGGATGTATTCCTCCGTAGCCCAAATCTGCCGCTCATTTGGATTTTGATACTTGTACATGGCGTCATTGAATTTCCAGAACGCTTCATTGCTTTGGTGGTAGATCGCTTGACCCGCCATCGCCGCCGTGAATGAGTCGGCATCCGGCGATATGATCGTCCAGTTCTGGTAGGAAAACGAGATTTTACCGGTATCGACGAATTCCGTTTTGATTTTGCTCATGATTTCCTGACTGAAACGCGCGCAAACCGGGCATTTGTAATCGCCGAATTCGACCAGTTTCACCTTGGCATCGGGAGAGCCGATCGTCGGCATTTTGTCGTAATCGAGCGCGAGCGGCGCCGGTTTCGGCCAGAAGATCGCCAGCAGGACGATCACGGCGACTAAGCCAGCGGATAGCGACCATACGAGAATTCGCGTCGTCCGGCGTTTCTTCTCCAGTTCTATTTGCCGTTTAAGCCGCATTTCTTTTTTCAATTTCGCCTTTTCCACAAGAACGCTCCTTCTCTTGCCGGGTTTCGCCCGGATTCGTAGCCTTATCCCGTATTGTATCGGAAAAACATTAAAATTGCATGAAGAAAAAGTGTCCGCCAAGCGACAACTTTCGCTTGGCGGACACTCGGAGGCGTTGCGGTCAGGGGACGATCCGTTCAAGATCCCGTCTTACTTGCCCAAGAAACAATTGCAGCGACGAGGATTGGCCGCTAACGGTTTGCAGTGCCTTGCGAATATCGATCTGCCCATAACCGTACAGCGGATCCTTGCCTTGATCGCCCAAATCCTGCGCCGTATTCCGGAGCACGTCCATCACCTCGCGATTGGACAATCCCGGATCCGCCGCCCGAACGAGCGAAGCGAGGGCGGCCACGTGCGGCGAAGCCATCGACGTGCCCGACAACGCGGCATACCGGCTGCCCGGATACGTGCTGGCGATCGAGGTGCCGGGGGCGGCTACGTCAATGTAATCGCCATAGTTGGAATACTCGGCTTTGTCGCCGCCGGGATCGGTGGCCGCCACGGCCAGCACTTCCGGATACGCCGCGGGATATCCCGGCCGGTCGGTATTGTCGTTGCCGCTCGCCGCGACGACTAGCGCTCCTTTGTCGGTCGCGTATTTGATCGCATCGTGCAGGAACTGCGCGTCGGCGTAATTGCCAAGGCTCATGTTGATGACGTTCGCGCCGTGATCGGCCGCCCAGATGACGCCTTCGGCCACCGCATACGTCGAACCCGCGCCCGTGCTGTCGAGCGCCTTGACCGGCATGATTTTCGAATACCAGGTCAGGCCCGCGACGCCTTCATTGTTGTTGACTTGCGCCGCGATGATGCCAGCCACGTGGGTGCCATGTCCGACGTCGTCATCCGGCGGCTGCGCCGGATCGATGATGTTTATGCCTTTGACGAGCCGATCCTTCAGGTCGGGATGGTCAAGCTGAACCCCCGTGTCCACGACGGCCACGACCATGTCTTGGCTGCCTTTGCTGAAGTTCCAGCCTTGTTCGGTCTCGATCTGCGGCAAATTCCACTGGTATTCCGAATATAAGGTGTCATTCGGCACGACACCGCGGGATTCGGCGGCGGTGTCCGATGTCGCGCCGAGATCGTTCGTCAGATACAAGTAGTGGGGCTCGACGTAAATCGGGTTCAGGCGTTTGAAATAAGCCAAGAGCGGCTCGGTGCGGTGCTTCTTGGAGCGGAATACGTACGTTTGCCTGGAGTGCCTGACGACGGTCAGGTCCAGCTCTTTGCGCAGCTTCAACAGCTCGCTTGCCGTGAGCGGCTTGCGAAACTTCACGACGACTTCATCGACCGAGTAATGGCTGGCATTGCCGTTGTCTTCGCCTTTGCGAACGGTGATGTCTTGCGTCGTATTCGGCTTGACGGATTCGATGCGGTAGCGCCCTTCCGCCGGATAGGGGACCAGACGCAAGTTCCGCCGTTGATGACGCTCGACTTCATGCACGATATCGGCGGACAGGAGGGCGACGACCCCTTGTCCCATTCGCGAATCGGATGGCTCGCCGATGATGAAGTACCGGCGATCCCGATCCATGAACGCGGAGGAAGCGTAAGCCGCGCCTTTGCGTACCGCGGCCAGCGCTTGTTTGTACCGATCCGCGGCGGACTTGCCCAGTCGGGAAGCGTCGATACCTTCCGTCCGGACGGCTTTGCCGGATGCGGAGATCCACGAGGCCCCGGCAATTTCCGGATGCTCCCGCATGTAGCGTCGCAGCGCCGCTCCGGGGTCGCGTTCAAGCTCGCCGGCTGCGGCTTGCTTCATGAACAGCTTCGCGTCGCGCACGCTTTGCATTTTGCCGAGCCGCTCGGTTGCGGCCATATCCTGGCGTACCGACTTTTCTTTGTCGCGCGTTTCTTGAACGACAGCATGTCCGCGGCTCGTAGGGACCGGCGATGGTGCGGGCGAAGCTGCCGGATGGCCCGACTTGCAGCCGGGAAGAAGAAAGATGACAGCAGCAACGGCTAGGGCAAGCTTCGCCGCTCCCGTCCAGACGAATGTGCGCAAGATGCATTCCCTCCTTAAAGCGGTTTGTTGCTTCATTTAGGTTGAATGGGTTGCACGCAAAATATACGGGGAAGAAGCAGCGGAGAACGCGGCAGAGGACAGTACCTTTTCGGACAAAATTGTGATACGATGAGGATGATTTCGTTTCGCATCCAAGAAAGGAGCGCCATCATGCCAGCCAACGTTGGGCAAATCGCGGTATCCACCCGGGACAAATTGCGAATCGCCATCCAGGAACTGGAACAATTCCTGAATGGATACGCGCTGCCGGACCTCGATAAGGAAGAGCTTGAGGATACGCGGAATTTCTACAGCGGCTTGCTCTCCGACCTGCGTCATTTGCTCGTGTTTTCCGAAGTGACTTGCGAGAAGCTCGGCGCCCTGCTCCGCAGGCCGAATCTCGATATCGAATATACCGAACGCGCCCTGTACGAGGCGTATCATCATTGCGTCAACGCGTTCTTCTATCCGAAGAACGAATGCTACTCCGAGGACGGCCGCTATGCCTATACCGGCCAGGATGCCATTCGCTTCCGCATGAAGCCGGTCCGCCCGGCGAGGGATATCGTGTTGCGCATCGCGAGCACGTACGAGGAACTGCGCGACGACCTGTCCTACTACGAGAGCGACTACATGAACCATCGCCGCATGCAGAGCCAATTGAATACAGCTGGCCGATCGCGTTGACATGTTGTACAATGAAGAGAATCAATCATTTACCTATCTTGGGCTTATCAGGAGCGATCTTCCTTGAACGTATCGAACGATCCGAGAATCATCAAGCAGCTGCTTCTGTCTCAGTGGGTGAACAACGTGAACCCGCTGGCATCGTCTTCCGACGAAGGGGATGGCAATCTGTTCGGCATTATGCTGAACGGACTGATGAACGGAACGCTGGCTGACGATCTTCTGGCTGTCGGACAAGCCGACCTGCTGCCGCCTGGTTCGGTCTCTGGCGGAATTTCTGCCGGCAACCGCTCCTTCGACGACTTGATCTCGTCCGCCGCTTCCCGATACGGCGTCGATCCGGCATTGGTCAAGGCGGTCGTGCAGACGGAATCGGGGTTCGATCCGAACGCCGTCTCGCATGCAGGCGCCAAAGGGCTGATGCAATTGATGGACGATACGGCCCGCGGTCTGGGTGTAAACGACTCCTTCGATCCGGCGCAAAATATCGACGGCGGAACCAGGTTCTTGTCCTATTTGCTGCGCAAGTATGACGGTCAAGTCATGCCGGCATTGGCGGCTTATAATGCGGGACCCGGCCGTTTGGACAGGCTCGGCTTGACGACGGACGCGCAAGTCAGCCAGCGGATCGGCGATTTGCCGCAGGAGACGCAGCGTTACGTTCATAAAGTGCTGACGGCGATGCAGCAGTGGAGTCGCTAGCCGTATCATCATAGCCGCTGCGATGGCGAGACGATCGGGGATCAAGTTGCAGCGAGGTTGCTCGAAAACGGCACCATCCCAAAGGGACGGCGAGGCCGTTTTTTCTTGCGCGGCTTCGATCTTTTTTCTTGTTAGGACAGGATAATGGAAGGAAAGGATAGTGCACGATGGAGGAGAACGCGAGCGCGTTATATTTCGATCACAGCGCATCTACGCCGATTCACGAACGAGTCGCGGCTACAGTCGGCGAAGTGATGAAATTGCATTATGCCAATGCGTCGGCGCTTCACCGCGCCGGAGCGGAGGCAGGCAAGCTGGTCGAGCGCGCCAGAGTTGCGGTGGCTGCAGGGCTGGGCGTCAAGCCAAGCGAAGTGGTGTTCACGTCAGGCGGAACGGAGAGCAACAATCTGGCCCTCAAAGGAATATGGGGACGCGCAGGCAAACGGGACGGACATCTGATTACGTCTGCGATCGAGCACGCTTCCGTCTACGAGTCCGCGAAGCAATTGGAGCGGGAGGGCGTTAACGTCACTTGGCTTCCCGTCGATCGGTTCGGGCGCGTCGACCCGGGCGATGTGGCCGGTGCGCTGCGCAAAGATACGGCGCTCGTCAGCATCATGCACGTGAATAACGAGACCGGCGCCGTCCAGCCGATCCGGGAAATCGGCGCCTTGCTGGCTGATCATCCCCGCGCGAAGTTCCATGTGGACGGTGTGCAGGCGATCGGGAAAGTACCGGTTCGCGTTCGCGAATGGGGCATCGACATGTACACAGGATCCGCGCACAAATTCCGCGGACCGAAAGGCGCCGGATTTCTGCTTGTCAGGGAAGGGCTGGCATTAACGCCGCTGCTCGCCGGCGGCTCGCAGGAAGACGGCGTGCGCGGAGGCACGTATAACGTTCCAGGCATCGTGGGGATGGCGCAGGCGCTTCGTCTGGCGCTTGAAGGCATGTCGGAGCGAAGGCAGCGCATGTTCGGCTTGCGCCGCAAGCTGATGCAGCTGGTTTCCGTCATTCCGGAATTAATGCCGAACGGATACGGACCGGACGAAGATGAGCGCACCGCTCCGCATATTATCAACTTGTCCTACCCCGGCATGCGGCCGGAGGTGCTCGTTCATACGCTGGAGCAATACGGCATTCTCGTCTCCACGCAGTCGGCCTGCTCCTCGAAGAGCCTGAAGCCGAGCCGCGTGCTGCTGGCGATGGGTTGCGATGCCGACAGAGCCTCGGGAAGCATCCGCATCAGCTTGGGCGACGAGCATGCCGAACCCGATATTGAAAGATTGAGTGAGCGGCTGCGCCAGATGGTCAAGGAGTTGAAGCTGCTGGAGAGGAGCTTCCTATGAAGGAAGAGCTGATATTGGCGAGATTCGGAGAACTGACGATCAAGGGGAGAAACCGCGGCCGCTTCGAAGAGATGATGGTGAAGCAGGTCAAATCGGCCTTGTCGGCCTACCCGGCCTTAACGTACCGTAAAACGTTCGGCAGATTGTACATCCAATTGAACGGAGCGCCTTACCCTCCTGTCGCGGAGCGGCTAAAGGACGTGTTCGGCATCGCGTCGTTCAGTCCGGTGGCGCGCTGCGGGCACGATCTCGCGGACATCCGCGATACGGCGCTGCAAGCCGTCCGCGAAGTTCAGCCGTCACCGCGCACGTTCAAAGTATCCGTGAGACGCGCTTGGAAGGAATACCCGCACGATTCGCAGGAAATGAACCACTTGGTCGGCGCCCATGTGCTTCGCAATACGCCCGAGCTCAAGGTCGACGTCCGCCATCCCGACCTGGAGCTCAGGGTAGACATCCAACCGGACGGCACGTATGTGTATGCGGCCGTCGAACAGGCTTCCGGCGGCTTCCCGCTCGGGATGAACGGCAAGGCGATGCTGCTGTTGTCAGGCGGCATCGACAGCCCGGTCGCCGGCTGGATGGCGATGCGCAAAGGGCTTGAGATCGAAGCCGTGCACTATCACAGCTACCCGTTCACGAGCGAGCAAGCAAAGGAGAAGGTCATCTCGCTCGCGCAGCGGCTGGCCTATTACGGCGGGAAAATCCGTCTGCACCTCGTCCCGTTCACGGAACTTCAAACCCGGCTGGCACATAACGGTCAGGAGCATCTCATCATTACGCTGATGCGCCGCGCGATGCTGGAAATCGCCGAACGATTGGCCGAGCAGAGGGGAGCGCTGGCGATCGTAACGGGCGACAGCCTGGGTCAGGTCGCGAGCCAGACGTTGGGCAGCATGAACGTCATCGGGCGCGAGACGAAGCTGCCGCTGCTGCGGCCGCTCGTCATGATGGACAAACTGGATATCATTCGCGTGGCCGAACGAATTCGCACCTATGAGACTTCCATTCTGCCGTATGAAGATTGCTGCACGCTGTTCGTGCCGAAATCGCCGGCGACGAACCCGAATCTGCGGATCGTCGAACGCGTTGAGAGCCAGTTCGGCCTAGAGCGGGAGCGTCTGATCGAGGAGGCGGTCCGCGGCACCGAGACGCTGATCTTGACGGAGAACGGCCGATCGGACGTCCGCCATGGCCAATCGCAGGAGGATCGCTGGTTCTAATCGCGTAATCGCTTGAAAACGAATAAACGTCCGGATCGCGGCATTTCGCCGTATGATCCGGACGTTTTTCGTTCCAAATATCAGCTCAGCAGGCAAAGATTCCGCTAATCGTGCTTGTGCATGGACACCGACTTGGCGGAACTGCCCGCCATGGCCCGTCTCTGACCGGCACGCTTCGCTTTCACGGCATTCGTCCAGACGCCGGCCACGATAATCAAGGCAACCATGGCGGCCTCGAACGTCCATCCGAGCAGCGGCGTGTCGCCGAACCAGTCGCCGAATCTTTTTTCGTGAACGATCATTTTGGCGGCGGTGTAGGCGAGAATACCGGAACCGATGTAGATGATCCAGCGGAAGCGGTCGATCAGCTTGATGAACAGGGTGCTTCCCCAAACGACGATCGGGATGCTGATCAACAGGCCGATAATAACGAGCTTGAGGCTGCCATGCGCGGCCCCGGCCACGGCGATGACGTTGTCCAGCCCCATCGCCGCGTCCGCGATCACGATCGTCTGAATGGAGGCCAGCAAGGTCGCAGCCGGCTTGATGTCTTCGCGGTGATCTTCCTGCACGAGCAATTTGTATGCGATCCACAACAAGACGACGCCGCCGAGCGCGAGCAAGAATGGAATTTTCAGCAGCCATACGACAAGCGCGGTCGCGACGATCCGGATCAACACAGCGCCTGCGGTTCCCAGGATGATCGCTTTCTTCTGCGTTTCTTTCGGCAAATTCCGGGCTGCCAAACCAATGACGATCGCGTTGTCGCCGGCGAGCAGCAAGTCGATGAAGACGATCGTGAGAAGCGAAGACCAAAATTGCAGCGTACCCAAATCGGAAATAAAACCGTTCAACCAGTCCACGTTACGTCCCCCCATAATGTTTCACCATCAGTAATACGGATCGCGGCTTAAATGGATTCATTTTCATCATGATCTACTCTGCTTGTACATACACCTGAGAGAAGGGGGTGTCCGCATGGAGCTGCTGGATCGAGTTTTCGTGTTCATGGAAATAACGTTAATCAATTTGCTGCTCAGCGGCGACAACGCCATCGTGATCGCCATGGCGGCAAGGCGCTTGCCGCACGGACAGCGGAGAAGGGCGGTATGGTGGGGGGCGGCGGCCGCCGTCTTGCTTAGATGCGCGTTGACGATCGGCGCCGTGCTGATCCTGGATATACCCTTTCTCCAGACGGCTGGCGCGCTGCTGCTGCTGCTCATCGCGATGAAGCTGATGCTGGAACGCATCGATCACGATGCCCGGGCGCCGGCTTCGTCCAGCTTGGCTGGCGCGGTGTGGACGATCGTCGCGGCCGACTTCGTCATGAGCCTGGACAATGTGCTGGCCGTAGCCGCGATTGCGGACCGGGACATGGCGCTGCTGATTATCGGGATCGCGATGAGCATCCCCATTATTATTTGGGGGAGCTCGTTTATTATGAGGATGCTCGATCGATTGCCCGGATTGGCTTACGCAGGCGGCGCGCTGCTTGCCTACACGGCCGGCGACATGATGATGCATGACGAGGGACTGGCTCTTCTCTTGCCGGAAGTTTCTTACGATATTCGGAAAGCCTTCCCTTACCTCGCCGCTGCTGCGCTGCTTGCCGCCGCCTGGTGGCTCAAACGCAGAAGAGAAGCGTAAAGCGGTGAGAGTTTGCTCCCCAAACTCCCTATTAGAGGGAACGAATGCGCAATACCGACTGGTTTTTTCCCTGAACTTCCAGTACACTAGGATGAAAAAGGTGTCACGGTCGCAGAGACGGCAAGTGAGCATCTGAAGAGCATGTCACGGAAGTGGGGGATCGGTCTTGAACAAACAGTCCGCCTCAGTCGGCATTTTGGTATTGGCCGCCGGCTTGGTTATTTTGCTCGGCAAGCTTGGTGTGTTCGCATTCATCGGCACCGTGTTTTGGCCCTTGTTTATTCTTATCCCGGGCATCTTGCTGCATGTGCTGTTCTTCGGAAGAATGGCGCCATCCATCGTGCTTGTGCCTGCCGGCATCCTGACCGTCGTGTCGGTCATCCTGCTGATCGGCAATTGGTTCGGATGGAACCTCATGCGGTTTCTGTGGCCGTTTTTTCCATTTGCGGTTGCCGTAGGATTGTATGAATACGATGTTTTCGGCAATGCGCGATCGCGAACGATCTGGGTCGCTTCGATGGCGCTTGCGGTGCTGTCGCTTATCCTGTTCGTCATGACGCTGCTGTGGACTTGGGGAATTTATTTGATTGCCGTCTTATTGATTCTCTTCGGCGGATGGCTCGTGATTCGCAGGCCGCGGATTTGGTAGGGATTCTGAAGAAAAAAAACATTTACTGGCTTTTTGACATCAAGTCGCGTATAATAATAGGGATGTAATCGGAAGACGATTTACCGGTAATCGCGTATGCGTCGAAATCAGCGTATTCTCGCCAGAAACGTCGGCCTCGTGACCGACGTTTTGTGATTGATGGACACCTGACCGAACGTGATAAAGCAACGGAATATTGAAGGAGTGAAAACCCGCACCATGCATCCAAGAAATCGAATTCGCAATATCGCCATTATCGCTCACGTCGACCACGGCAAAACAACGCTGGTCGACCAACTGCTGCGCCAATCGGGCACGTTCGGCGATCATGAGCACGTACAGGAAAGAGCGATGGATTCGGGCGACATCGAGCGCGAGCGCGGCATTACGATCCTGGCCAAGAATACGGCGATCCAGTATAAGGATTATTTGATCAACATCGTCGACACCCCTGGACACGCCGATTTCGGCGGCGAGGTGGAACGGATCATGAAAATGGTGGACGGCGTGCTGCTGGTCGTCGATTCGTTCGAAGGCTGCATGCCGCAGACGAAATTCGTGCTGCGCAAGGCGCTGCAGCACGGCCTGACGCCGATCGTCGTCGTGAACAAGATCGACCGCCCGGCCGCGCGGCCGGCAGAAGTCGTCGACGAAGTGCTCGAATTGTTCATCGAACTCGAAGCAAGCGACGAGCAGCTCGACTTCCCTGTCGTATACGCATCCGGCCTGAACGGCATTGCGAGCATGGACGCAGGAAAGCTTGGCACGACGATGGAGCCGCTTTATGAAACGATAATCAAGCAAATTCCGGCCCCGACGGAAAATCCGGACGAGCCGCTGCAATTTCTTGTCACGCTGCTCGACTACAATGAATACTTGGGCCGCATTGCCATTGGTCGCGTCAACCGCGGGCGCATCCGCCAAGGTCAGGTTGTCGCCGTGCTGGACCATGACGGCAAAGCGCGGCAAGCCCGCATCGAGAAGCTGTTCGGGTTCCAGGGACTCAAGCGCCACGAGATCGAGGAAGCGGCTGCCGGCGATATCGTCGCGCTCGCCGGACTGAAGGAGATCAATATCGGCGAGACGGTCGCCGATCCCGCGAATCCCGAGCAGTTGCCCGTATTGAAGATCGACGAGCCGACACTGCAGATGACATTCATCGTCAACAACAGCCCGTTCGCCGGCCGCGAAGGCAAGTGGGTGACATCCCGCAAGCTGCGCGAGCGCCTGTTCAAGGAGTTGGAAACCGACGTCAGCTTGCGCGTGGAAGAGACCGACAGCCCGGACGCTTTCGTCGTCAGCGGGCGCGGCGAGCTTCACCTCGGGATCCTGATCGAGAACATGCGGCGCGAAGGCTATGAGCTGCAAGTATCCAAGCCCGAAGTCATTATCAAATACGTCGACGGCGTCAAGTCCGAGCCGATCGAACGGCTGCTGATCGACGTGCCGGAAGAGAGCATGGGCGCCGTCATGGAAAGCCTCGGCACGCGCAAGGCGGAGATGGTCAACATGATCAACAGCGGCAACGGCCAGGTTCGGCTGGAGTTCCTCATACCGGCTCGCGGCCTGATCGGCTACCGCACGAACTTCCTGACGATGACGCGCGGCTATGGCGTCATGAACCATGCTTTCGACAGCTACGGACCGGTCGCGGCAGGCCAAGTCGGCGGACGCCATCAGGGCGTGCTCGTCGCCAGCGAGACGGGGACGACGACCGCTTACGGCATGCTCTCCGTGGAAGACCGCGGCATCTTGTTCCTGGAGCCGGGCACCGAGATTTACGAAGGGATGATCGTCGGCGAGCATACGCGCGACAACGACATCATCGTAAATATTTGCAAAGAGAAGGCGCTCAACAATATCCGTACCGCCAACAAGGAAGAGACCGTCAAGATGAAGGCGCCGCGTCTGATGTCGCTGGAGGAAGCTTTGGAATATCTCAACGACGACGAGTATTGCGAAATTACGCCGAAGAGCATCCGTCTGCGCAAGAAAGTGCTGGCCAAGGGCGAGCGCGACAAGTACGAGAAAAACCGCCGCTTGGCGGAAGCCGGCGTATAGGCCGGACGCGGAACGAACGGCGGCATTATCAATCAAGGAGGCATGTGCGCCATGCAGCAATGGTTCTCCGATCACCCGCTGATCAGCTATATTTTGATCCTCGCGTTCACGATCTATATTTTCAACGCGGTGTTTCGCATGGGCAAGCTCCCGATTCTGAAGGAAATTCTCGTCTACGTCATCATGGCGGCAGGCTGTTTGATCCTGCTTGTGCTGCAGATCGACAAGCTGCCGATCATCCAGTGCATGGCCGTCGCCGTCGCCATGATGGTCATGGTTCGCATGCGCCAAATTTATGACAAACGGAGAGGCGAGCGCGAGGCACGCGGCGCGGACGCGGCCAAGCCCGACTCCGCCGGCCGGTCCTAATACGATTCAGGAAGCGGGATGCAACTTTGAGCCTGATGGATTCGTTATTTTATTGGCTGCAGATGAAATTGGTATGCGATGCCCGTCCATTCGATGAAGCGGCGCGGGAGACGGCATTGTTCTTTGCGCAAATTTTGTCGGAAGATCATGGAGTAACCGCTTTCGAAGTCGCTTCCGTCGATGACGCCAAAATTTACGTGACCTATCGGAACGCCGAGGGCACGGAACGCACGGTGTGGTTCGACAGGGAGGCAGCGGAGCAGATGGTTCATCATCCGATCGTCAGCAGCACGGATAAAGAGGCGGAAAAGGAGCGGGGACAATCATGAACGACAACGGGTCGCTTCCCCCAAGGCGGGTGACGCGCACGCAGGCAGCGAGTTTGCCGCGGGCGCCCAAAGTGCGGAGGAAGCCGCGGCGCCTGCTGCGTATCGTGCTTTCCCTGTTCGCAGTCATGATTATCGCGTTAGGCGTATACGTCGGCTATTTGATCGTGAAGGTTCAGGACAATATCGGCAAGATAGCGGCAGACCCGCCGGTGGAAACCTCGTATGGCGGCGGTATTACCGACAATACGGATCCCGTCCCCTCCGAAGAATCGGCGCGCAAGAAGCCAATCGGCATATTGCTGATGGGGCTCGACACCCGGGCGGAAACCGGCGGCCTCAACACCGATGTCATGATGATGGCGCTGCTCAACCCGGATTCCAAGACCGCGACCGTTGTGTCGATCCCGCGCGATACGGATCTGAATTTGGAAGGCTACAAGAAACAGAAGGCAAATGCGTTCTACGCGGGATTCCTGACGACGGCTCGCAAGACGGAGAAGCTGGAAGGCACGCAAGCGAGGCGCTACGCCACGGAACATATGAAGGATATGATGGAGAAGTTTTTCGGTGTACCGATCCAATATTCCGTCATTCTCGATTTTCAAGGCTTCGTCGACGTAGTCGACGCGCTCGGCGGCGTCAACGTCTATGTCGATCAGAACATGCGTTATTGGGACAAAGCCGACGGCACCGACATCGATTTGAAGAAAGGCAATCAGAAGTTAAACGGCGAGGACGCGCTCGGATTCGTGCGCTATCGCAAGTCGCGCGACAACCTGACGCCGGAATCTAGCGATTTCGAACGCAACGACCGCCAGGACCGCGTGCTCGGCGCCATCTTGGATAAGCTGAAGTCGCTTGGCAGCATCCCGAAGCTCGGCGGCGTGCTGGACGCCATCGGCGACAACGTCAAGACCGACATTCCCGAAGCCCAGATCACAAACATGATCGGAACGTATTTCGGTATTTCGAAGAGCGACGTGCGATTCATCGCCTTGACGGGGGAGTGGAGGAGTCCGTACGTTCATCTCGACCGGGATAAGCTCGAGGAAGTCAAGCAAGCTCTGCAGGAAGAGATGCAGCCGGGCGGACGTATCGTCGTCGCCCCCGCGGACCCGTCGTCCGACCCGTCCGCGGGCAAAAATTGAAGGCGGGGGTCGCCGCCGTTCCCGCTTTCATCCCGAAAGCCGACTATGCTATAATGAGACGACAACGATGGTCATCAGGAGGGGTGCGAATGGCCGAGGTACTCACTTCTTTGCCGGAAACGATGTTTGACCAGCTCCAGCATGAAAATTTCGTCCTGCTCCATACGGTGGATGCCGAGAGCGGCGGTCCGACCTCCAGCGCGATTTCCTGGATCTACGCGGTAGACCGGGGGAAATTGCGGTTTGCGCTCGACGGCAGATCGCGATTGATCGCGAACTTGCAAGCTTGCCCGGAAGTCAGCATTACGTTGTTCGGCGGCGGCAGCGTCCATGCCGTTTACGGCCGGGCCAGCGTCGTGGCAAGCAAGCTGGAAGGCGTGCCATTCCCGCTCGCTTGCATCGATATCGAAGTATCGGCAGTTCGCGATACCATGTTCTATGGGGCAAGGCTGTCGGTGCAGCCCGAGTATGAGAAAACGTATGACAAGAGAGCCGCGGATCGCTTGGATGGACAAGTGTTCGAAGCGATGAGGAAAGCCCAGTGAGCCATGTTCACTGGGCTTTCTGTCATCTTCCCGCGGCAGCGGGATTCGGGGCTCCGGTATTCTCGGGCGCCCGCGGCGGGATGACGTCGCGGGGCACCTGAGGGATGAGCCTTCCGACTATATCGGCGAGTTCCTCCGCGAATCCGGCGACCGGACGGCCCTTCACCGCATCGGCCCGGATTTCCCGCAGCCGCTGCGCCATATCGATGTCGGCGGTCACGAGCGCGTCGATTCCGTAAGGATCTTTGCGGAACGCCTCGGCGACGGCGTATTTCACCGTCCCGACGCGGGAGCGCTCCATCTTCGCGTCGACATCGATGCCGACGATGGCGTATTTGCCGAAGACGACGCAATTGGCGCCTTTGACGCCGTGCACGCTGCGCGCCAGAGCTTCCAGATGCGAAGAGACTTCGGCCGCATTGGAGCGATCGATGACCGCAGCGTCTTGCGTGTTATTCTGAACGTGTACCTGACCGTCGCCAGGCGAAGGCGTGGATGGATCCTTCGAGGCGCAGCCCGGCAAACAGACGATTGCTGCCGCCAGCATCAGCGCAAGGAGCTGCGGCTTCTGCCAATGCCAATGCCCGTGCATGCTTGATCACCACCCTGTTCGATTCGTCTTGCATCCAAAATGCTTAATGCATTCCTAGTATGACCCGCGCATCGTGGCGCTATGTCCGATCATCATATCCGGGAGGAATCTTCGATGAGGAAAATTTACGTGCTCGACACGAACGTACTGCTCCACGACCCGCTCTCCTTGTATGCATTCGAAGACAATGAAGTGATCATTCCTTCCGTCGTGCTCGAGGAGATTGACGCCAAGAAGCGGCTGGCGGACGAGATCGGCCGCAACGCCCGGTTCGTCTCGCGCGAACTCGACCGCATCCGGGCATCCGGAAGATTGGATCAAGGGGTTGCGCTTGAGCGCGGGGGCGTGCTGAAGGTGGAGATTAACCATCGCTTGTTCGTGCGCGTACAGGAGCAATTCGGAGAAATGACCAACGATAATCGGATTCTTGCGGTCGCGCTGAATTACCACATCGAGGAGCAAGAGAAGGAATCGCCGAGACCGGTCGTGCTGGTCAGCAAAGACGTTCTCGTGCGGGTGAAGGCGGATATACTCGGCGTCATGGCCGAAGATTATTTGACCGACCGAATCGGGCCGGACACCGACCGTTATCCGGGCTATGTCACGCTGCAGGTGCATCCGGGAATCATCGACGAGTTTTACAACCGGCGTTCGCTGGACGCCGGGCAGTTGGGCGACGTGCCGCTGCTGCCGAACGAGTTCGTCATCTTGCGCGACTCCTTGGGCACGTCCAAGTCCGCGCTGCTCAAAGTATCGCCGGACGGCCGCACGCTAACCTCCCTGCATCTCGGCAACGATCCGGTGTGGGGCATCACGGCGCGCAACACCCAGCAGCGCATGGCGCTGGAATTGTTGCTGAACGACGATATTCCGCTCGTGACGCTGTCCGGCCGCGCGGGCACCGGCAAGACGCTGATCACGCTGGCGGCCGGATTGATGAAGGTGGAGGATGAGCACAAATACAAGAAGCTGCTCATTGCCCGCCCGGTCGTGCCGATGGGCAAAGATATCGGCTACTTGCCCGGGGAGAAGGAAGAGAAGCTGCGCCCTTGGATGCAGCCGATCTACGACAATCTCGAGTACTTGTTCGATACGAAGAAATCCGGAGACTTGGACAAAATATTGATGGGACTCGGCAGCATCCAGGTGGAGGCGCTGACGTATATCCGCGGAAGGTCGATCCCGGGTCAATTCATCATTATCGACGAAGCTCAAAATCTGAGCAAGCACGAAGTGAAGACGATCGTGTCACGAGTCGGGGAGAACAGCAAAATCGTGCTCCTCGGCGATCCGGACCAGATCGATCATCCTTATCTGGATGCCCAGAGCAACGGACTCACGTATCTGATCGAGCAATTCAAGCAGGAAGGCATCAGCGGTCACGTCACATTGGAGAAGGGCGAACGTTCGCGTCTTGCGCAGCTGGCTGCCGATAAGCTGTAGTCCGGCGATGCTGCCGCGGCACGGCACACTCGCTCGGTTGACCATCTACGGAGGGGCGATGTCCAGCCATTCGACCTCGCAGCGATAGGCGCGCGCAACCCGTTCCGCCAGCTCTGCGAGCTGCCGTTCGATAATGTGCCACATCCCGTCGCTGTCGTCGTTTCGATCCGCGCCGATTGCGGCGATCAGATGTTCCTCCAACTGCATCAGAGCCGGGGCGGATTCCGCTTCCGGCTTCGTCGCGTGCAATCGGAACACGGCAACTTCGCGCGCATCGAAATACCAATTTCCGCTGATGCCCTGAAAGGCGAAATCCCCAAATCGGTCATAGGGCGACAGATTGACACGCTCCGTCAACATCAGCAAATCAATCCGTTCGGCAGTCTCGCTCCATTCCCGCGCCATGCCGACCAACGCCGAATCGGCCTCTTCCCGGCTTCGGAAGATCAGCATTTGCTCGAACCGGTCGAACACGCGGGCACCGGCTTCTTCGATTCGGGAAATCCAGGCTTCGTCATCTTCTGGCGGGCGGTTCTGGCTCATCGGCCATTCCAGCCCGTACTTGCGTTGCATGATCATGGTTCGCTGCCGCCTTTCTTCAGCATAAGACTGTTAAAATGCAAGACATCGCCCCGCCATCCTGTTATCATGGGGGGAGAGAAGGAAGCGACCCGAGGAAAGGTGAATGCTGTGGCCCGTCGCAAAGTCGCCTTAGTATTTCTGCTCCTGTTCTTAATGGTATTGCTGCTGTCTCCCTGGGCGTCGGCGCCGATGCCGTCGCTCGATGCGGAAGATGTTCGGCAGTCCGGGGAGTTAACTTCGGACTTGTATGCCGATATGCCGGGCACGGACGATCTCCCGTCCCGGCAAGTAGACTTGCAGGTGGCTGCCGCGCTGGCGCCTTCCGAATTCGAAGCGTTGCGCCGGCAGAGCGAGAAGCAATCGTATTTATTCCGCGATATACGCATATCGTTCGTGCGTATCGATCCTGCCGCTGCCTACAGCGCTTATGTAAACGCCTCCCGCGTCGGCTTGGCCGCCGACGTGATGCTCATGGATAACGAATGGGTAAAGGCGTTCGCGGTATCCGGCTATTTGGCCCCCGCGGACAGCGCATTTGCCGGCGATGCTTTGTCCGAGCAATTCGACGCGATCACCTCGCCGCTCCGATGGAACGGATATATATGGGGGGTTCCCCGCGATTACGATCCTTATGTGCTTGTCTGGCATAAGGATGCGCTGCATGCATGGACAGGCAACGAGCAGGCGGAGCCGCCTCGCGAATGGGCCGAGTGGCAGGCGCTTGCGGCCATCGATCGTGCGCAGGAGCCGCCGATGTACTGGCTGGCGATGAGCGGCAGCGATCCGTTCGCGCTGTTGTACTGGGTGCAGGCGGCAACCGGGGAACCGGCGGAAGCGTTCCGGGAAGACGGCGATGTTTGGCGTGATGCGGCAGCCGGGCAGGCGTTGGCACTGCTCGACAGCGAAAGATCGGGCGTCGCGTTCGCCAGCGATTCGGATGAAGTCGTATCCTTGCTGCTGTCGGGACGGACGACTGCGGCGATTATGCCTTATTCGCAAGCGCGGGAACTGGTGGGCGGCCGATCGAGCAACGGACAAGCGCTGACCGTGGACCTGTCGGCATGGAAGCAGCCGTACGTCTGGCCCAGAGGCCGCAGCTTCACGATCTCGTCGCGTGCGGCGGAGGATGACGCCGCACGCCGCTGGATCGCGGCCATCACCGGGGAGGCCGTCCAGCGCGACAATCTGCTGGAAGACGGCAAACTTCCCGTCTATCGATCTTTGTACCGGGACATTGAGGACCGCACCATCGCCGACACGGTGCTGACAGACGATACGGGCGCATTCCCGCGTGTTTCGCTGCCGGATTTCGGCCCCCACTTGCCGGAGCGCGTAACCGAGCTTCGCAGCTCGTGGGAGCAATTCGCCGCGGGGACGCTGAACGCGCAAGAATGGCTGGAGCGGCTCGCTGAGCCGTCATCCGATGCCAAGCTCGACCGTTAGTTGTCCGGGACTCAGTTCGACGCTTTTCGCTTTGACGTACTTGATCAGCTTCTGCGGATAAAATCCGAGATCGAAGCTTCTTTCCAGATCGGCACGCGTCGTATCCGGCAAGGCGAGACCGTTGAAGACGAGGCTGTCGATATGGAACAGGATGGCGTTCTCCGGCTTGTCTTGCAGCGAATAATGGCCATGGATCTGAACTTGGATGTCGCCGTTGTCGCCGGACAGCAGCATCCGATCCTGCTCGAATTGGATGGAAAAATGCTGAAAGCGGTCGTCGCGATCACGCAGGAATGCGTTCAATTGTTCGTCCGTCAGCGTCAATTTGGCAGACAAGCCTTTCGATTTCAACGTCTCCGGGTGCTCCTGGATGTAATTGGGCAAGTGCTGCATCGCCTCGGCCAAGGCGCGGAAATAGCGTTTGACTTCATACAGTCCGACATTGTTCCAATAGGTCTCGAGTTCCGCCATCATCTGGCGCAGGCGCGCCTCTTCGCCGCTGGCGGCAAGCGCCTTGCCGACCTCGTCCTGAAGCTTCAGCAGCCGCTCGCGCTGCGCCTGCAGATTCTGCTCGACCGCGGCCAACTCGATTCGATCCTGCTGGAGCGACGCATATCCTTCGCGCAGGACGGCATATTGATCTGCGTATCGGTCCAGCGTGCCGCGGTCGGCGCTGAGGATGTAGTCCATCGTCTCCCAGGTGCGAAGCAGCTCGGGCAGCGACTTGGCGTTCAACAGGGCGTCCAAGATGAAGTCGGTTCGCCCCATATAATAGGCCCGCAGCACTTTGCTTGCCTGCTCTCGTTGCACGGTGATGGCGATTTCCTGCTCGGCAAGCCGGTTACGGCTTTCCTCGATTTGCTGTTCGGTTTGCCCGCGAAGGGCGGCAATGCGTTCGATCTCACGGTCGATTTCGACGATGGACAAGCTTTTCTCCAGCAGTTGCTTCGTCTGCTCCGGCAGCGGCTCGGCATGAACGGGGACAGGCTGGGCGGCGCGGGAGGAGGCAAGCAGCCATACGATCGTCAGCATTCCGATCCAGATGATGCGGCGCATCGAGACCCTCCTTTCGGGCAGCAACGCCGACTCGCGGGTAGTCCAACTTTATGTATCTTACTATTATATTATGACGGGAACAAAGGAGAAAGCGCATGTCAGCGAAAGAGGCATTGAAATTCCTCAAGGCGAAAATCGAAACGAGCGGCAGGATTGGGCGAATGCCGGACGGGACGCAGCGATCTTGCATGACGTTCCGCGATTATATGAACTTCGCGCTGTATCATCCCGATTTCGGTTATTACCGCAGCGGCACGGCTCGGGTCGGGCGCGAGGGGGACTTCTACACAAGCGCCTATATCGGGGATATCATGGGGGAGCAATTGGCGGATTGGCTGAACCGGCTGGCATCTGACCTGTATCCGGACCAAACCCCGATCGACGTGGTCGATTGGGGCGGCGGGACAGGGCGGTTAGCCGGACAGATGCTGGCGGCTTGGCAGCAAGCCGGCGAAGCAGGCGATCGGTTCCGCGTGACCGTCGTCGACGGCAATCCGGCGCATCTCGTCCGTGCCGAGGAAACATTGGCCGAGTACATCGCGGCGGGCAGGGCGGGCGTGGCGAGCGCCGAGGAAGCCGGCTGCTGGCACGACCGGCAGACGATCGTGGTGGCCAACGAGCTGCTCGACGCTTTCCCCGTTCACCGGGTAACCTGTCGTGACGACGAGCTTCGGGAATGGGGAGTCGCTTGGGATGCGGGCGAAGGACGATTGGCCCCGTGCCTGACCGAACCCAGCGACCCCGGTATCGCTGCCTGGATCGACCGGCAAGGCGTGCGGCTCGTGGAAGGCCAGACGACGGAGATCGGACTGGATGGCGCGGCGTGGTTGTCGGACCTATCCGAACGGCTCGGGTCGGCCGTGATCGTCTTCATCGATTACGGAGACGGTACCGCCGAGTTGACCGGGCCTCATCGGATGGACGGCACGCTGCTCATGTACGAGCGCCACCAGGCGCATGCCGATCCGTTCCGCAACCCGGGCGAACAGGACATGACCGCACACGTCGATTTCGATCTCATCCGCGACCGCGCCGTTCGATTGGGCTGGCAAGCGCATTGGTACGGCACGCAGAAGCAATTTCTGGTCGACTCGGGCGTGCTGGGCAAGTTGGTTCGTCACGACATCGCCGACCCGTTCCACCCGGTCGCGCGCCGCAACCGTGCCATTCGCCAATTGCTGTTGTCCGACGGCATGAGCGAGCTGTTTAAAGTGCAAGCGTGGATCAAGCCGGGTAATCGTTGAATATTTGCGGACAAAAAAACCGTCAGCTATCCGATGAAATACATCGGCACTGGCGGTTTCGCTTTCTATGTATCGGCGCGCAACACCCGCTCGAGGGATGATTCGCGGGACCGATTACACCGGCATTTCCATCACGAATACGGAATAATAGGTGATGCCGAGGAACGACAGGACCATATAGGCCCAGAACAGCTTAATGTAGGTCCGTTCCGTCAAATTCAAATAGCCGACCAGGAAGAAGACGGCCGTCTCAATGAAAAATAACACCGACATTTCGTACAAGTCGCCCGCAAAGGCCATCAGGGCGATCGCCAGCGTCCAGAAGCCAAGTACCCGGAACATGCGTCCGTTCACGTAATATCCCCCTCTCTTCCCAACGACCCATTACTAAAGCATATTATACCGTCTCGGCCTGTCGGGTGTAAACCGCAAGAAGTGACGAAGTGGCAAACTTTTCGTTTCCGTTCGTTATTTTACCCCTCCGTCTCCCGCTCTATTCGGCAGATCGAGAAAGGAAGAACGAGCGAGGGGACGTATAGCCCTCCGAAAAATGGATATACCTAGGAGTATCCGATAGATTCTATGAATTCTACTACGGGCATAGAAATGAATGAAGCAGAAGATGAAATCGATGCGAAACAAGGAGGGAAGGGCATCATGACGGCAGTGAGACAAGACGCGTGGAGTCCGGATGATGATTTGATTCTTGCGGAGGTGACCCTGCGCCATATCCGCGACGGCAGCACGCAGCTGGCCGCATTCGAAGAAGTCGGACAGCGGATCGGAAGAACATCCGCCGCATGCGGCTTCCGATGGAACAGCTGTGTCCGCAAGCGTTACGACGAAGCGATCGGCATGGCCAAACAGCAGCGGCAAAAAAGGAATTATTTGAAAAAGCAAGGCGTCGGAACCGCGATGTCCGGGGCGCAGCAGCTGATTTCCGAGGATGGGGAGTCCGGCAAGAGCGGTGAGATGGCAACCGTCGAATCGCTGTCGCTTGAAGCGATCATCCGCTATTTACGGCAATGGAAAAATTCCGTTCAAGAGATGAATCGCCAGATTCGTCAACTGGAAAAAGAAGCGAAAGACAAGGATGAGCAGTTGAGAGGATACAAGGAGCAGAACGATCGTCTTGCCAAGGAAGTCGATGAAGCGCAAAACGGCTACCAGGTCGTGAACGACGACTATAAGGCTCTTATCCGCATCATGGACCGGGCCAGACGGCTCGCCTTTCTATCGGAGGATTCGGAGGAAGACCACTCGCGCTTCAAGATGGATGCCAACGGGAACCTGGAACGGATTGAATAAACGAATCGTCGCGTGAGCAAATAAGGAGAGGATGAAGCGCTCGCGCTCCCTGCAGCCTGCCCTGAAGGATTTTTCCTTCGGGCAGGTTGTTTGCTATGATGATATGCAAGTAAAAACGACTTCGTCGTCCCCTGCGGGACAGAGAATGAAGTGCGAAGGATGGGAATCGATTGCCGGAACAAGTTGCCGTGCTGGGCGGAGGGGCGCTGGGAATGCTGCTGTCCGCAAGGTTGGCGTTGTCAGGACAGGACGTGATCTTGTGGACGCGAACCGAAGAGCAGGCCAGGCTGATCGGCGAGCAGGGCGTGGCGTTGGAATCGCTGGAGCCGGCGGGCGATGCGGGGATCCGGCACGCCCGATTGCTGGCGACTCCGTTCGCGGATGCGCGGCAGGGCGAGGCGGGTCTTGTGCTTGTAGCGGTGAAGCAGACGGCTCTGAATGAGGAACTGCTGTGCCGGATGTCGCATGCCGCCGCTCAGGATGCGATGGTCGTGCTGTTCCAGAACGGCGTCGGGCACTACGATCGCTTGCGGTCGGCGCTGCCTGGCCGGGAATTGTTGTCCGCCGTCACGACGGAAGGATCGTTGCGCACGGGACCGGCTTCCGTCCGGCATACCGGCAAGGGCGAAACGTGGATCGGCTCGGAGACCGCGCATCCGAACTCCTCGGACAAGCTCGGATTGGCGATGCAAGGCGTAAAGATGAGGATGGAAAAGGCAGGATTTTCCGCGTTCTTGTCGAATGAGATTAGACAGCGTATTTTGCGGAAACTGCTGATCAATGCGGTCATTAATCCGCTCTCGGCCATCTGGCGGGTATCCAACGGCGAATTGCCGAACTCTCCGGACCGGTTGATCGCCATGCAAGCATTGTTCCGGGAGACATCGCACCTATTGCGGCTGCATGGCGGCTTGCAAGGGATTTCCGATGCGCAGCTGTGGGATGCGTTGCTCGAGGTTTGCGCGGCGACGGCCGCCAACCGCTCCTCCATGCTGCAGGATGTGCTGGCAGGACGCCAGACCGAAATCGATGCCATGAACGGCCAGATTTGCCGCATGGCTGCAGAGGTCGGCGAGCCTGCGCCCTGGAATGAAACCGTAACGACGCTCGTGAAAGCCATCCATTAAGCCCAAGGAGTGCTGAAGATGAGCTGGATATGGAACGTCCTGACAGGTACGTACAAAATTATGGCGGCAATGCCGTTCATCCCGTTCCTCATCGTCTATTTCATCGGCGTGCTGCGCGGTCGCCAGAAGAAAGACGCGATCCGCCTGGCGATGGACGTGACGACGATCTTCCTGATCGGCATCGTCTCCGCCTTGCTCAGCAGCCGGACCGGCTCGAGTCTCGGGTTCTTCATCATTCTGCTCGTCATGCTGATTGGGGCAGGCTTGATCGGCAATGCGCAAACGCGGGTGCGCGGCACGATCGACCCTCCCCGCATTTTCCGCGCCGTATGGCGTCTTTCCTTCTTCGCCATGGCCGTGCTATATCTTCTGCTTATGACCCTTCATTTGATCTTTCCGGCTTCTGCCCATTCCTGAATCGCGAATAAGCCCAATTGCGTGTAGTTTTTAGCTTTTGACGGGGTTTCCCGCGTTGTGTAAAATCATTATGGTATCTTATTTGAATGGATCGGGGGAAACGGCCCGTTGAAAGTGACATCGCTGCATGAGCCGATTCTACGATCTTTGGCGGAACGTTATCGGCATCAAGATCCGGACGTCGTCTCGCTGTTCGGCGCACATCCGTCGCGTGCGGACGACTGGCGCGGCAGGGCGGCTTGGCTGGACGGTACGGCGAATAGTCGGGCAGACAAGGCGAGGGTAGCGGGGGTTCTGCGGCAATATCATGCCGGCTTGCCCGCGCATCCGGCCGTTCAGCGTTCGCTGGAGCGGCTCGGACAGGCGGACAGCCTTGTCGTCGTCGGCGGACAGCAAGCCGGATTGTTCGGCGGAGCCTTGATGATCTTCCATAAAGCGAGGTCCGTAATCCAAGCTGCACAATATGCAGAGCAATTGCTCGGGCGCCCCGTCGTTCCGGTATTCTGGATCGCCGGCGAAGACCACGACTTCGACGAAGCGAATCATGTGCACATCCAGCGTGCGGACGGAGCGGTCAAGCGCATCCGCATCGAGCGGCCGGAAGGACCGCGCGTAGCCGTGAGCCGCACGCCCATTTCGCGGGATTCGTGGGAGGAGGCGCTCAAGGAGCTGGCCGCCGAATTGCCCGATTCCGCCTATAAGGCGGATTTGCTTGCCAAGCTGGGCAGCCATCTGGCGGACGGGCCGACACTCAGCCTGGCGTTCGCCAGATTGCTTGCGGAATGGTTTGGACCGGAAGGCCTGGTGCTGATGGACGCGGACGATCCGGCATTGCGCGCGTTGGAAGGACCGATGTTCCGACAATTGATCGAGGACAATGAACGATTGGAATCGGGGTTGGGTCAAGGCCAATCCGCTGTAACCGCGCTTGGCTTGCCGCTGCAGGCCGAATCCGCGCCCGGCAGCGCGAACTTGTTCCTCCACCACGAGATGGGTAGGCTGCTGCTTGCCAGGGACGGCGGCAGTTTCGTGAACCGCAAGAGCGCCGTCTCGATGGAACGCGAGGAATTGCTGGCGCTTGCGGAACGCATGCCCGATAAGCTCAGCACGAGCGCGCTGTCTCGCCCTCTAATGCAAGATTACGTGCTGCCGGTGCTGGCCGCCGTATTGGGACCGTCGGAACTGGCTTATTGGGGCGTGCTCGGCCCTGCGTTCGAGGCGTTCGGAATGCGGATGCCGGTGGCGGTTCCCCGGCAATCTTATACGTATCTGGATCCACAGACGCTCAAGCTGTTGGACAAATTCTCCTTGACACCCGAGCTGGCGCTGCAGCAATGGGAGGAGAAGAAGGAAGCGTGGTTGTCCGCGCAGAACCCGTGGGACCTGGAAGGCGCGTTCCGTACGGCGAGAGAGCAGTTCCTGGCGATGTACTCGCCGCTGATCGAGCAGGTGTCGGCCATGCAGCCGGGCCTTGCAGCCCTGACAGAGAGCAATCGCGGCAAAATGCTGGCACAGATCGATTACTTGGAATCCCGCACCCGGGATGCGATGATCAGGCAGCATGAAGGGGAACTCCGGCAATGGGAATGGATTCGCTCGTCTCTGGCGCCCGGAGGGAAGCCGCAAGAACGTGTATACGGCACGATTCTTTATTGGAATTTGTATGGACCGGACTGGTTGCAGGGATGGCGCGATGTGTCTTTCGAGCCGACCGGAACCCACCGTCTGGCCGAAGGTATCGGTTGCATGAGCAGCACGTCATAGAGGAGGAGCTTTCATTTGAAAACGTCGCTTAACAGCATTATTCGGGATTCGTCCCTGGCGCCGGAAGGCAAACTGAAAATCGATTGGGTAGAGGCGCACATGCCCGTGTTGAATCAGATCCGCAAGGAATTCGAACGCGACCAGCCGTTCCAAGGACTGCGCGTGGCGATTTCGTTGCATCTGGAGGCCAAGACGGCTTACCTGGCCAAAGTCGTGCAAGCAGGCGGCGCGGAGGTCGCGATTACCGGGAGCAACCCGCTGTCCACGCAAGACGACGTATGTGCGGCGCTCGTGGAAGACGGCATCGCCGTCTTTGCCAAATACAACCCCGATCCGCAGGAATATAAGGATTTGATGGTGAAGACGCTGGAAACGAAGCCGGATCTGATCATCGACGACGGCGGGGATTTGGTGACGATTTTGCATGCGGAGCGGCAGGATCTGCTAGCGGGCGTCCGCGGCGGAGCCGAGGAGACGACGACCGGCATTTTGCGCTTGAAGGCGATGGAGAAGGATGGCTCGCTGAAGTTTCCGATGGTGGCGGTCAATGACGCTTATTGCAAATATTTATTCGACAATCGTTACGGCACGGGCCAATCCGTATGGGACGGCATCAACCGTACGACCAACTTGGTCGTCGCAGGCAAGACGGTTGTCGTGAACGGATACGGCTGGTGCGGCAAAGGCGTCGCCATGCGGGCGAAAGGTCTCGGCGCGAACGTCGTCGTGACCGAAGTGGACGCGATTCGCGCCGTGGAAGCTTACATGGACGGCTTCCGGGTCATGCCGATGGCGGAAGCGGCCGGGGTCGGCGACTTTTTCGTCACCGTGACGGGCAACAAGGACGTTATCCGCGGCGATCATATCGCGAACATGAAGGACGGCGCGATCCTGTCGAACGCGGGCCACTTCGACGTGGAAGTGAACCTGGTGGAGCTCGCCGCGCTGTCGGTATCGAAGCGGGTCGTCCGCCGCAACATCGAGGAATACACATTGAAGGACGGTCGCCGAATCTACGTGCTTGCCGAAGGGCGACTCGTCAACCTGGCGGCGGGTGATGGCCATCCGGCCGAGATTATGGACATGACGTTTGCCCTGCAGGCATTGTCGCTGCGCTATGTGAACGAGCATTACAAGGAAATCGGCAGTCATGTCGTGAACGTGCCTTATGCGCTCGACGAACAAGTCGCCCGCACGAAGCTGGAGGCGCTCGGCATCGGCATCGACGCCCTGTCCGCCGAGCAGAAAGCATACCTGGACAGCTGGGCGGCGCACTGATCCTTTTCTCCTCATACGATTGAATCGTGGCGGCCGCAGCCCATCTGCAGCCGCCATTTTTCATGTTCTTCAGATCGCTCAGTCGCCCCGAATGATGCTGACCATACCATAACCATCTGTTGTTCCGCGATTCCGCCGTCGATGATGCTGTCTGCACCATATTCGCACGCTGCCTCGCCATCCGCCGCCGCACGCACCACGAACCCTCCCCGATCAGGCCAATTCCTATCTCGACGGGAGTTAGGTATCGAAAGTACCTAAGTTCGGCGAAATGTGGGGCTGCGGTGGAAGTTGGGTACTGAAAGTACCTAAGTTTGACCAAATGCAGGGCTGAGGTGGAAATTGGGTACTGAAAGTACCTAAGTTTGACCAAATGCAGGGCTGCGGTGGAAGTTGGGTATAGAAAGTACCTAAGTTCGGCGAAATGCGGGGCTACGGCGGGAGCTGGGTATAGAAAGTACCTAAGTTCGGCGAAATGCGGGGCTACGGCGGGAGTTGGGTATAGAAAGTACCTAAGTTCGGCGAAATGTCGGGC
>JAEWAQ010000047.1 GCA_023391635.1 Bacillota bacterium
CCCGAACCCGGTCAAACCCGCCTTCAGCACCGCAGACCTCCAATCCAAACGCCCTAATCCGGTCAAACCCGCCTACAGTGCCGCCGACCTTCCTTCCAAACGTCCGAACCCGGTCAAACCCGCCTACAGCACCGCCGACCACTTAGCCTAACAGTCCGCATCGATCACGTAAAAAAACGACCTCGGCGTTCTTGGACACCGAGGGTGCTTTACGGAGACGATTCAGAAAAGGACAGCGAATGTTATATTTTTGGGTATCTAGAAAAAGCTATTCCCGCCACCACACAGATGACGAGAACAGCCTCGTTTGCTGATAGCTGTTATGCGATTCCTACTACGTGAATTTACCTGTTACAGTAACTCAACTGCCACGCCTGCTGCATCTAAACCGACAAATCCCGTGCGATAGCTACTATGCGAATCCTCCGGTGCTATTCCTCCAGGACCGCATGCACGAAGGCTTCCCGGGCTTGCCCTACGTCCAGACCGGCATGAATCCGCACATCGGCCGGATAGACGGCGCGCGCCGCAGCCTCATCGACGAACGCCCGACCGGCGTTCAGCGGATTGATGACCGTCTTGCTGGCGCACGGAGCGCTGCGAAGCGCATCCTGCAGATCGAAGTGCTGCAAAATATTCGGCACGACGACGCTTTGCCGCCATGTGAACGGGAACTCTTCGGTCAGCGCCTGGTAGTTGAACAGCGAGTCCCACAGCACAAGCTTATGGAACGATCCGACGAACAGGGAAGTCAGCAACGCCACCGTCGCTCCCAACCCTTTACCCGCCAGGATGAGCCGGTTCGGATCGACCTCCGGCAGCGTGCGCAGATAATGCCAGGCGAGCAGGGCGTCGCGGACGCGCAAACCCATGACCGGCTTGCCGGAGGCGACGGACAAGTAAGCGAGCGTCCGCTCGATGTGGCACCAGGGTGCCACATCATGCCAGACCGGAGTGGGTGTCAGTTCCCCGAATCCGCTGACATCAATGCTGTACACGAGCGTCTCCCCGAGCGCCGTCAGCGGACCGAAGCGGCGGAAGCCTTCCCATTTGCCCGCTTCGTCGATCATCAGCAAGGCAGGCAGCCGGCCAACCTCACTTACACCCGCACCTGCAACCACGCCAGCGTCCATTCCACTCTGCTCGTACCGCCTGAGCATCAGGCCAGGCACCTCGCCGCCAGCCGTCCGCAGGCTGACGGCGCTGAACAACCGGAACGGGCCGACCCGCTTCTCTTCCAGCACCCTGGCTCTCCCGGTCCAATCGGCGGCATTCCCGGGAAAATCCGCCTCCTCCAGCCCGAGCACTTCCCGCGAACGATTCTGCAAATAGGTCAATCCGCCCTCGCCTTGCGGCACCGTACGGCTGGCCTGCAGCCGCCTGCCCGCATCCCGGTTGATCGTAAACATGTTGACTGCATTGGACGGATGACAGTGCAGCAGCTCCGGCTCCTGCACGGCCAGATCTTCCCTGCGCAAGGCCAGCGGCTCCGCTCCCGACTTGAACAATCGGTTCATCCAGCGCACCACTTCATTGGCCATGTTCAACGAGTAGGCATGGACGCAATCGTCCAGGAACAGCCCCAGCTCGTTCTCCCGATCGTACAGCCGGTAGACGTCGGCCGCGTCATGGAACAGCCGCTGGGTATTGCGGTAGTCGAACAGATTGTCCTCGCGGCCGCCAACGATCAGGCACGGCTTCGGCGCATGCAGGGCGATCAAGTCCGTGAAATCGATGCCGCGGGCGATCAAGCCCGGACCGAACTGCTCCGGACAGCTCGTATACCACTCGGTCAGATGAAGCGCCTCATGCTCGTTCAGACAGCAGACCGGCGCTTGGAACAGGATGCGCTCGTCGAGCAGCGAAGCGTAGAGCGTCGTGGCGCCGCCGCCGGACACGCCGGTCATGGCCACGCCGCCGAAGCTGAAATCGACATCGTCCCGGGTTTCCAAATAATCGATGCAGCGAATCGCGTCAAGGACGAAATGCGTGTTGCTCCAGATGCCCGTCAAGTACCCGATCAAGCCATTCGTGAAATGATCGTTCAGGTGGGCGATCTCCCCAAGGCAGCCCGGCGGGTCGAACGAGATCGCAATATAGCCGTTGCGGGCAAACGTCTGGCCCGGGATCTGGTAACTCTCCCCGGTCTTGCAGCTGTGCCCGGTCGGGCAGACGACGCCGGGATAGCGGCCGGGCACAGCAGGCAAATACACTGTGCCGTTCACTTCCCACCCCGGGTAAGATTCGAAGATGACATTCTCGACCCGATAGTCGCCGAAGTCATGACGGCTGACGACCCGCGATGTCACCGGGCCCCTGTCGTACATGAAGTCGGGGAACGCCGCCCGGATCGCGTCCAGCAGCGGAGCACGCAAGCTCTCCCACGCTTCCGGGCTTTCAGCGCGGCTTCTCGCGTCAGCCAGCCGCTTCAGCTGCCGCCGGCAGCGCTCCGCGATCTCCTCGCGCAGCTGCAGGTCGGCGGCGTAACCCGTCGCGGACAAAATATTCATTATTTCAATACGGCGTAACGATCATTGACGGCCTTCGTCAGCGCCTCTCCTCCGGAAGATTTCCACAGCTTCACGAAGTCGTCGAAGCCTTGGTCGAGATTGACTTCACCGATAATGAACTTGATCAGATATTCGTCCCGAATCCGGTTCAAATCCGGATATTGGGAGGACTCCGGAGCAATGAACGTCAGCAGGTTGTTGAACGCCGGCACGCCTTCCGTCACTCTCTTCTTGAATTCGGCTTGCTTGGCCGGCAGATCGAACTTGGACATATAACTGGACTTGGTGCCGAAAATACCGTAGTAACTGCTGGCTCCCACCTTCGCGCCGCGATCCGTTACATTGACGTACTGTTCCTTCGGAGTCGGAACCCCGTCCACCAGATCGTAATGCTCCCCTTCAACGCCGAAGTAGGTCATCTTGTACACTTCTTCGTCCGTTGCGAGCGCTTCGAGGATTTCGAACAGTTTGTCCATCTTCTTCGGGTCTTTTGCCACTTGAGCGCCCATGCCGACGAAATTGTTCTTGACACCCCAGGATAAGCCGGCTTTGTCTCCATACGGCCCGACGAGCGGCTTGCCGACGACCAGTTCGGTATTCGGATTTTGCCCCTTGAATTCCGGCTCGATGGCGATCGCATAGCTGTTCCACATCCCGACGTCAACCACGCCCGACCTTCTGTTGGCCAGGTCCTGCCGCTGCTTCGCGTAATCCGTCGTCAGAAACTCCTTGTCGATGACGCCGTCCTTGTACCATTTGTTCAGCATCTTGAGCGCTTCGCGGGTCCGCTCGGTCGTCATGCCGTACGCCAGGCTGCCGTCATCGGCTTTCACCCAGGCGCCGGGGCTCGTGCCGAACGCCGAGTAGACGGAGTTGAACGCGAGCGTCGCGATCGAGTCCTTGCCTCGGCCGGTGAGGCCGTACGTATCCGCTTTGCCGTTCTTGTCCGGATCGTCCTTCGTATAGGCATACAGCAGCTTCTCATACTCTTCCAGCGTCTCAGGCGGAGCGTCGTACCCTACGGCCTTCAACCAGTCTCCGTTGTAGGCCGGCAGAAACGGCGTTTTTCCATCCAGCCAGTAGAGCGGAATCGCGTAATTTTTGCCGTCGACGACCGCATTGTTCCAGAGCGAAGGATCCAGTTCATCGACAGACGCCGCGTATTTCGGCATCTTCTGCTTGATCAAATCGACCGGCAGCTCGCTCAGCAAGCCCTGATTGGAATACTCCAAAACTTCCTCTCCCGAGAACATGAAGAACAAATCGGGAACTTCTTTCGTTGCCAGGCGGATATTCAAATGCTCTTTCCAGTTCGTGCGGTCCACCCGCATGTTTTCGATCTTCACGTTAAAGCGTTCCTCAAGAAACTTCTGAACAGGCGTGTCGTCGGTTTCCGGCGGATCGAAGCTGAGCCAGAGCAGATTGATCGGCGCTTCGGGTTGCGGCGATGACGCTGACGATGATGCCGGCGCCGAGGCCGAGCCAGTCGGCGAAGCCTCGCTGTTCGTATTGCTCTTGCTCCCGCTGCTGCATGCTGACAGCAACATCAATAATACAACCGCTGCGATCAAGCTCTTCACTTTGTTGCCCGTCTTCATTTCATTTCCTCCCTTAATTGAGTAAACTTTAATCTATGAAAAATTGCCAAAGGCAAGTTTTCCCCCACAACTTCCTACTCCTTCAACGAGCCGATCATCACGCCATTGACGAAGTACTTCTGAAGAAACGGATAGACGATAATGATCGGCGCCGTAATGATCATCAGCACAGCAGCCTTGACGGTCTCCGGAGTCACCGTCTCTTGGCCCGGCTGTTGCGACATCAGCATCCGCAGCTCCATATCCTGGTTCTCCACCACCAATCTGCGCAAATAGATCTGCAGCACGATCTTGGTCTGATCCTGGACGTAGATAAGCGCCTGAAACCATTCATTCCAGTAGCTGACCGCCGCCCACAGCGTAATGGTCGCGATAATCGGGGCTGACAGCGGCAAGACAACGGAGAACAAAATCCGGATATCGTTAGCCCCATCCATTCGAGCCGAATCCTCGAGCTCCTGGGGGATGCCGATAAAGAAATTGCGTAAAATCAATAGCGAGAACGTGCTGAACATGCTAGGAATAATGTAGACCCACAGGGAATCGTACAGCCCCAGGCTTTTCACCAGTAAATAAGTCGGAATGAGGCCGCCGCTGAAGAACATCGTGAATACGATAAACAGTGTAAAGAAGCGGCGGTCCGGCAAATATTTTTTGGACAACGGGTACGCGGCCATGACCATCACGAACACCGACAGCGCAGTACCGACAACCGTACGGAAAATCGTATTGCGGAATCCGTACCAAATTTGTGAGGAGGCAACCGCCTTCCTGTAAGCCTCCAAAGAGAATTCCTGCGGATACAAGTGGACGCCGGCCCGGATCGCTTCCGCCGGAGTACTGAGCGAGATCGCCAGCACGTGGAGGAAAGGGTATACGAACAGGACACTGATCCCGATCATGAACAATACCGCAAATATTTGAAACCACTTCTCGCCATTCGTCATACGGGAAAACATTCGCATCGCCTCCTAGAAAAGCCCTTCCTGGCCCGACTTTTTGATCACGTAATCGGTTCCCAGCACCATAAGGAGGGCGATCACATTTTTGAACAATCCGACTGCTGTCGTTAAACTGTACTGCATTTGCGACAGACCGACCCGGAACACGTAAGTGTCGAGAATATCGGCTACTCCGTATACGGCCGGATGGTACAGGTTCAGAATCTGGTCGAAGCCGGCGTCCAGAATGCCGCTGATCTTGAAAATAAACATGATGCTGACAACGGGCAGGATGGAAGGCAGCGTAATATGCAGCGTCTGCTTCCAGCGACCGGCGCCGTCGATGCCTGCCGCTTCGTATAAGTTCGGGTTGACCGATGCCAGGGCGGCCAAATAAATGATCGTGCCCCAACCGATTTCCTTCCAGATGCTTGTCGCCACCAGTGTGAACCGGAAGTAGTTGGGATCGCCCAGAAAATAAATGGAATCGAAGCCGAGCGCTGTCAAGATGTAATTGACAATCCCCGTGCTCGGAGACAGAATCGTACCGAACAAGCCGGCCAAGATGACCCAGGAAAGAAAATGCGGCAAGTAACTGATCGATTGCGTGACCCGTTTGAATATTTTCCCTCGGATCTCGTTAAAAATAAGCGCAAGTATGATGGGGGCGGGGAAACCGAAAATAATATGGTATAAACTGATGACTACAGTATTGCGGAATACTCTCCAGAACTGGCTGGTCGAGGTGAACATCGTCTCGAAATGCTTCCACCCCACCCACGGGCTTCCGTTTATCCCTTCCAATACGCGAAAATCTTTGAACGCCAGCTGTACGCCGTACAGCGGCCCATAATGAAAAACCGAGTACCAAATCAATGCAGGCAGCAGCAGAACAAACAAATATTTGTGCTTTTTGTAGCGCTTCCATCTGCTCTCTGCATGCAGCTTGCCCGATCGTGCCAAGGATGCCATAGCGCAATTCTCCAATCTGTCGATTTCCTCGCATCGTCTTGCTTGCCCTCATTTTATAAACAAGAACATGCGATAATCCAGTTCAGATTCATGGAATTTTGTTTATTTTGAAGCAACAAAGCGGCCTTCGCTAAGGAAAGCCGCCCGTCGAACGAGAGAAATGCTTGTTTATATGACCTCTGCCTGAACCTTCGCGCGCGCCATCTTGCGATATTGGTTCGGCGTCATCTCGTATTTCGATTTGAATCTCGTGCAGAAATACTGGACATTGCTGTATCCGACTTGCTCGGCGATCCGGGTCACCGATTCGTTGTCCGCTTGCAGCAGCTCTGCGGCAACCTCCAGTCGAACGCGGTTCAAATATTCGATGAACGGCATGTGCAGCACTTCGGCGAAAAGCTTGGAAATATAGGACGGGGAGAACGAGACAAGCTCGGCCACCCGGTCCAGGGAAATGTCTTCGTGCAGATGGCTGTGAATATATCGCTGGATAGCCTGGATGGTCTCGGCATGCGCATGAGGGGCATCGCTATGCAAGCAGGCGATGATCTGTTTGCTGTCGGCTTCGATGCGTGCCAGTCCTTCTCTAAGCGTGCCGTTCTTGAGCGCCGCGGACATATCCGGAATTTCCATGCGGTCGGACAGACGGTAGTGGAGCGCCAGCCGGCGCATGCTGACGCACAGCTGCATCAGCGCCCATTCCGCCGTCTCGATCCTGCAGCCGCTGTCCGAGAGCGTGCTTTCCAGCCAGCCCAGATAGGCAGAAACCGCTTGCATATCCTGGTTATGAATGCCGCTTTCGAACCGTTCGAAGTGCATGTCCGCCGGTTCGCTGTCACGATCGTCGATATCGCGATAGCCGATGACGGCGGCAGGGCCGTACAGAAATTCGTATCTGGCCGCCTGCTTCGCCTCGCGGAACGATTCGGATATACGCGCCAGGTCAAGCTTCGGACGGCCGAACCCGACGCCGAACTCGCAGACGCCGATCAGCTCGGTCTGCAGCGATTGCAGCGCCGCCTTTACGGTCTGCTCCGCATCCGGATCCGACGGTGCCAGCACGAACAGAACCGCCAGTTCTTCCTGCGAGATCGCCACGGCTTCCCACCGGAATGGCTTGCCATTCCACAAGCTGACCAGCTGCTCCGGTTGAAGCGTTCCGGAGCGGAACCGGATGCAGGCGACTGTCATTAACGAGTGTTCGGGATACGGATATGGGAGCGCTCCGGCTTCCTCCGTATCCCCGTGGATCAACTTCAGCAGCCGCGTCTTCTCCAGACTGAGATGAAGCGTCTGGATGCGGCCCATCATGTTCTTAAGCGGCACATACACGCGCCTGGACATCAGCAAGGAGATCACCAGGCCGACCAATGCGGCCAGGATGGTGGCGATAATCAGGTTATGCTGCGACTTCTTCGATTCCAGCAGGAGCGTATCGAGCGGCCGCGTGACGACGAACCCCCAGCCGTAATCGGACAAGCTTGCGGGAGAATACGCCTGCACCGTCGTCCGTCCCGCTTCTTTCGTCACGGTCACCGAAGTGGCCATACCCGCCGTCTCATCTCCGATGTCAAACTCGGCCGCAGTCTGTTCCGAATTCGTCAGCAGGATCGTTCCGTCCGCGTCAAGCGCATAGAACCGCTCATCGGCCGAACCGAGCATCGCACCGAGCAAGTCGGTGACGTAATTCAGACTCACGTCCAGATACAGATAGCCTTTGGCTTCCTCGTGCAGCGCTCCGTACGGAAGCGAACGCACATACGTCAGCACCCGATCGCCGCTGCCGTCTTCGCGAATCGTCCAGCGGTTGAGCGGGAAGGACCGCAGGTCGTCGATGAACGCGGCATCTCTGGCATTGTCGGCCTTCTCGTAGACATATTGGGAGTCGACCGTAAATCCCGACTGCAGAAAGTGGACGGTCATGTTCGTCATCCCCGCCTGCGACAGCTTGGCATTCTGAATATCCTGGTACAATTCCAGAAACTTGTAGCCGAGTTGGCCGCTCGTGTCGTTCAGCAGGAATCCGAGTCCGTCATACTTCTGAAATGCGGTAGAGACGACTTTATCCTGGAACACTTCCTCGTAATGCTTCAACGTCGCATCCATGTAATCGCGGACATGGCCTAGCCGATACAGGCTTTCGCGGGATATTTCCTGCGTCACCCATGTCCGGGAGTTGGAAAACAGATAGAACCCGAAAGAGCCGACAGTGACGACGGTCAGAATCGCGAAAATGAGAATCGATTTGATAAAGTCGCTCAGTTGATCGTCTTTTGGGGACATGCTTCTCAACCTCCCGCTAAGAAATTCGCCTTTCGCTCACGGTTACGGCTACGGTTTCCGTTCAAATCCGACGCTTGCTGGTTCCAATTCGGCGATCCCCCGGTTACGTCGCTTTAACTGCAACGTTTGGTTCGAGCCGTTGGATCGCGAACGATTCCTCGTGCAACGTATATTTGGCAAGCCGCTTCAGGTTGACGCTGTAGCCGATGCCCGGGCCTTCCGGCACGGCAATCCGACCTTCGGCCATCGTGACGGCCGGATCGATGATGTCCTCTTCCCAATAATTCGACGAAGCGGCCGTATCGCCGGGCAAGGTGAAATTGCCCAGCGACGACAAGGCGATATTGTGCGCCCGGCCGATGCCGGACTCGAGCATGCCGCCGCACCATACCGGGACTTGCCGTTCCGCGCACAGGTCATGCAGCTTGATGGCTTCCGTCAAGCCGCCGACGCGGCCCGTCTTGATATTGACGATCCGGCAGCTGCCCAGCTCGATCGCTTTGCGCGCATCGTCCGCCGAATGAATGCTCTCGTCCAGACAGATCGGTGTCTGCAGCTGCCGCTGCAATTCGCGATGGTCGACAAGATCGTCATGCGCAAGCGGCTGCTCGATCATCGTCAGCCCGTAGTCGTCCAGCTGTCGAAGATGATCGGCGTCGGCGAGCGTATAAGCGGAGTTGGCGTCAACCATCAGCGGAATGTCCGGATACTGCCGACGAATCGCGTCGACGATGCCGATATCCCAGCCCGGCTTAATCTTGATCTTGATGCGTTTGTAGCCTTCATCGAGCTTCTGGCCGATCGTATCCAGCAATCGGTCCGCCGATGACTGGATGCCAATGCTGACCCCGACGTCGATCGAGGATTTGCTGCCTCCGATGACGGAAGCGAGCGGCAATCCTTGCCTCTTGGCATACAGATCCCAGCATGCGGTTTCCAGCGCCGCCTTGGCCATGCGATTGCCGCGAATGCGGCTGAACCGCTCCGCCAGCACGGACGGATGGCCGACCGGCGATTGGCGCAAGAGCGGGATGAGAAATCGGTCCAGCAGATGCCAATTGCCCTTGAGCGTCTCCTCGTTATAGGAAGGTTCGACGAACGCGACCGATTCGCCCCAGCCGGATCTTCCTTCCGCATCCGTAACCTCTACGGTAATAAACTCCCGGTCTCTGAAAGTGCCAAAGCTCGTTGTAAACGGGTTCAGCAAAGGCATGCTCATATGCCGCAAAGTAACGTTTCGAATGTCCATCCTTACGCTTCCTCCTCCAGTAACATGATGGCGGACATGGCCAGAATCGCCGTGCCGGCTCCCAACGCGCCAAGATTGAATTTCATGTGCGGATGATGCAGTCCCGGCTCCAGACCGCAGCCCAGGCCGACCATTGTCGCCTTCAGCGTCTTGCGTTCCACCGGGTAGAAATGAAAATCTTCCGCGCCCGGCGTGACGATCGGGTCGGCCAGCGCGTCAGCGCCAAGCATACATTCGATGGAACGGCCTACAATTTGCTCCATATCGGGATTCGGCATCGCAGGCGCAGCCTTGATGGCACATTCCGTCTTCACATCGGCGCCACTGGCCACCCCGGCATCCGCCGCAGCCAATCGCACTCGCGCCGCAAGCTGCGACAGTTCCTCAAGCGTACTGGCGCGAATGTCGACCGTAAACTCGGCCACATCAGGGATGACATTTACGCTCTCGTTCGGCACGCTTGCGGTCGTCACCTTGCAAGTTCCTCCGCCCGCCCAATCTTTTCGAATCTTCTTTACATCTGCGACGATGTCCGCCAGCGTCTCGATCGCATTGATGCCGTCTTCCGGGCGAGCGGCGTGTGCTTGCCGACCGCGTATCGAGCCTTGCACTTGAGCCACGCCGCCATGATAGATCGCGCTCGAGGCCCGTCCATGAGCCAATTCCTTCATGGGCCTCAGATGGATGCCCAACATACAGTCCACATCGTCCAGAATGCCGGTTCGCAGAAGCGCCTTCGCTCCCTCCGCCGTTTCCTCGGCCGGCTGAAACACGGCGAGCAGTTCGCCTGCCGGCACCCGGTATCCGATTTCCTTCAGACAGCGGACCGCGGAATAGACCATCGTCATATGCGCGTCATGACCGCAAGAATGCCCGGCTCGCCACTGCCCGTTCACCTGCTGCCAGAGCGCGTCCATATCGGCGCGCAGCGCGACCGAGCGTCCGCGGACCGGAGCGGACCAGACGCCGATCGCTCCGGTGTGGCTGGCGAATGTCCGCACATTGAGGCCGATCCTCTCCAACCTCTCGCCTATGTAGGCGGTCGTACGCTGCTCTTGCCAGGCGATCTCCGCCAGATCGTGCAGCTCCGCATACATGCCTTCCACTTCGGCGGCATGGGCAGCCAGCCAGCCTTGGATACGTTCCTTCCACGCTTCGGCGATCATCGGCTTTGTGCCCCTTCCAGCACGTAATAGCTGCAGGACTCGTCGCCGGGAATCAAGCCGACGATGCGATATCCGCTGCCGAACGCTCGCTCGCACAATTCGCGCAGCCGCTTCTTCCAGGCCACGATCGCAGCCGGATCGCGCTTCTTGATGCCTGCCGCGTCTTTCGGCACGGCCAGCAGATAGCCTGCATTCGCGGTGCGATGTTGATCGCTTTGCTTCTCCGCATCGCCAGACCATACGGCGTATTCCGTCCAGCGGCGTTCCGCAGCATATTCTCCTTCGATTGCTGCGCATACCCGGGGAGACGCCAATTCCCAACGAACGAGGAAGCGGTCGCTCGGATCCGCATCCTGGTCGGTGCCATACACGTCCGGCATATAGGCGCTCACCGTTCCTCCGAGCTTGCATATATTCAGGTATCCGTTGCGAAGCTGGAACGGATCGAACGTCCAGGTGATCGCCGAATAGCCGCGTTCGATCGCCCAACACCGCTGTTCCAGCTTGAGCCGGGTGCCCAATCCTTGATCGCGGTAATCGGGATGTACGACCATCATGTGCGAATTGAGATACGGAACGTTTCCGTCATACGCCGGGAACCCATAGCAGAAGCCCGCCGGTCGTCCTTCGTCATATACGGCAATCACCGATCCGCCATGCAGCACGGCTGCCTTCATATGGACAGCGGAAGTAAACATCTCGGCATGCCACGCCGTGCCTTGCAAGCCGGCAAGCTGCCGAAGTTCGTCATAGTCCGTTACGCTGCGGTAAACCAGTCGCTCCATCAGCCATTCCTCCGATTCTGATCATCGGCCATGCAACCCGCATCGCCCCTTATCCTTCATTAACAGAATTCATGAAATAGAAGGAGCGTTCTCCGATCGCTTGCTCCTGGTCAAGCCGCTGCTGTACCCGGCTGCGGTCCTGCACCGCCAGATAGCCGGTAAGCGTATTCAACAGCGCGAATACGGCCGGCATCCCTTGCAGCGTCACTGGTTGTCCGGTATCCACCTTCAACAGTTGATCCGCAAGCAGGGCCAGCGGAGACAGTTCGTTGTCCGTGATCGCGAGAATCTGCGCGGAGCGGCGTTTCGCCTCGCTTACGAACTCTTGGGTCTCGCGCATGTACCTTGGAAAAGAGAGCGCGATGACGAGCCAGCCGGGCTCGATCCGCGACAGCAAGTAGTTCCCGTCTTCCATCCCGCCGCGGTACAGGTTCGCATTGCCGCGAAGGATGTTCAGCGAGTACGTGAGCCAGTGGGCCGGAGCGAAGGATGCCCGCAGTCCAATGACCGCGATATGCTCAGCGGAGCGAATTCGGTCAACTGCGGTCTCCAGCGCCTCGGACCCAAGCGCCGCCAAGGTGCGCTCGACGTTCGCCGCATTCAGGCTTGTGCGGTGAGCGATATATGCCGCCGCATCCGTCGGTTCGCCGGCAGCCGTATCCTTCAGCTTATGGAGCGGACTTCCGGCTTTGCGTTCCTGTACGAGCGCATTCTGAATGTTCTTCAGAAGCATTCCGTAACCGTTGTAGCCGATCGCAACGCTGAACCGGATCACGGTCGTCTCGCTCGTGCCCGTCTGCGCGCCGACTTCCTTGGCCGACAACATCGTGATCCGGCTCGGATCCTCTAGCAGGAACTTCGCAATCTTTCTTTGGCTTGCAGTCATGCCGTCAAATGCTTTGCGAATCTGATTCCGAATCGTCTCCATTCGATCAGTTCCTCTTTTTGGAGTATAAACACCAGAATGATATCAATAATGAAGTTTCTGCTTCATAAGTGCTATTATATCCGGCTAACAGAGGAATAACAAGGTATATATTCTCATCAAATAGGGTAATCGCATACGAATTTGACGAGCCTCCGGGTGCGGACAGCATCATATTGGCGGTATTGGCGGGGCAGCGGGCGTGGATGGTGCGGACAGCATCATATTGGCGGTATTGGCGATACGATCGTCAATATGCAGAAACCGTCTGGCTCATGGGAGAGCCAGACGGTTCGTTCAAGTCTTCTAGCGGGGTCGCGTTACCTAGCCCAATCTTACTTTACCCTTCACTTGCCTCGCACTTGCCTTGCAGCTTGCCGTACGCTTACTTGCCCAGGAACTTGTTCAACTGGTCCTGCTTTTCCTTGATCACGCCGTCCAAGCCGTTCTGCTTCAGCTTATTGAAGAATTCCTCCGCCTTGGCCGGATCGATCGAGCCGGTGTCCAGACCCGGATCATATTGCTTGCGAATATTCGCCATGACGGCCACTTGCGAGTTCACCGGTTCCGGATTGAACGTGAAGCCCAGCGCCGGAGAATTATGCGTGCTCTCGTTGAACTTCTTGAATTGCTCCCACTTGTCGGCCGGTTCGCCGGCTGCCAGATAGTTCAGGAACTGGTTGCCCAACATCCACGCCGCGCCGATCGCATAGTTGCCGGCTTCCGCCGTCGGCGTCATCTGCTCGCCATTCAGCGTATAGTGCTTGCCCTCAATCCCGAAGTTGATCAGGTTGTTCAGGTACTTGTCGGAGTGCAGCAGGTTAATGAACATCATCGCACGTTCCGGATCGCCCGAAGTCGTGGAGATCCCGAGCATCGAACCGGAAGTTTCGCCCGTGGAAGTCGTCGGGATATTCATCGCCACTTGCTTCAGCTTGCCTTCCAGCCCCGCGGGCGCAGCCATCTCCGTATCCTTGCCCGGCTTCAGCGGCGAAGGCACCATGAACACGTTGCCCTTCTTGAGCGCGTCCGCTACGCCAAGCTGCGTCGTGGCCGCATCCTTGTTGATGTATCCCTTTAAGAAGTAGTCGCGCGTCACTTCCAGCGTGCGCTTGTAGATCGGCGTGTCGATCCGCGCCTGGACGGTCGTTTCCGTGCCGTCCTTCATGACGACGCCTTCGATCGTGTTGTCGCCCAGGTAATCGTACTTGGCAAAATAGTGCGAGTTGAAGTTCTCGCCGTCGCGGAAGAACAACGGAATGATATCGGGCTTCTTCTCTTTGACGACTTGCAGAATCGGCCCAAGGTCCTCGATCGTCTTGGCGTTATTGATCTGATCGGTCAGTCCGAGCTCATCGGCGATGTCGGTGCGGTACAGGATGCCGCCTTGCTCCGCCAATTCCTTGTTCGCCGGCACGCCGTAGTTAAGACCGTTGATCTTCGCGCCTTGCAGGAAAGCTTCCGGCAGCGAAGACAGGATGTCCTTGCCGTCCTTCTCCAGCAGGTTGCCGTATTTGCCGTTCGGATCGTTCAGCGGCAGAAATGCGCCTTTGGCCACGTTCGTCGCATGCCCGTTCCAGGAAGCCGTGAAGATGATGTCCATCGGGTCGCGGCTCGCGATTGCCAGGTTCATCTTGTTGTCCCATTGGCCCCAATCGATCATGCGAATGTCAATCGTCGCATTGATCTTGTCCTTCAGGTACTTATTGATCTCTTCTTCAACCAGCGTCTCATCCTTCGGCGGAGCGCCCGGGAAGAAGATCGTCAAGTTGTACTCCGGCAGCTTGGACGCTGCCGAATCTCCGCTACTGGTCGTTGGAGCTGCCGAAGATGCGTCCGGCTCTTTCGACGAAGCCGAAGGCGCCGTGCTGCTGCTGGCTCCCGATTCGTTGTTCTTGCTGCCGCAAGCCGACAATACGACGACGAGCGTCATCATGAGTGCGACGATCAGAACGAACGACTTGCTGAATTTGCTGCTCTTCTTGAGCATGGTGTTGCCTCCCTTGTTCCCCTATAAGAGAATTGGTTATATGCTTGAATCGGCCGGTAACCGATCGAAGCCATCCTTGGGTCTTGCCTGCAGACCGCGCTTGTCTATCGCTCGTCTGACTCCTGCCAATCGCCAGTCTATAGCTTGCCGACACATGCCTGTCGCTCACCTGTCAACCCTTCACCGCGCCGACCGTCAGCCCCTGGATGAAATACCGCTGCAGGAACGGATACACGAAGATGATCGGCCCGATTCCGACGACCGCCATCGCCATCCTCGCGGTTTCGCCCGGAATCGTGAAGTTCGGATTCGCCTTCATGATCGCCGAGTAAGCCTGGGTGTTGGAGCTGAGGAACTGGATATCGAGCAGCGTCCGGTACATCCTGAACTGGATGCTCATCGGTCCGTCCTCCCGGATGAACAACAGGCTGAGGAACCAGTCGTTCCAGTAATTCAGCGTGCAGAGCAGCCCGACCGAGGCGAGCACCGGCAGCGACAGAGGCATGACGATCTGCCAGAACACCCGGAATTCCCCGGCTCCGTCGATCTTGGCGGACTCCATCAACGCGAGCGGAATCGAATTGGAGAAGAACGTCCGCAGCACGATGACGAAGAAGCCTTGCACGAAGAACGGCAGCATGAGCGCGAACATCGAATTGTACAAGCCGAGCCCTTGCTTATACGTAATGTAGAACGGCACGAGGCCGGCATTGAACAGAATCGTGAAGAAAACGATAAACGAGAACAGACCGTGGTGCTTGAAATCTTTGCGCGAAATCGGGTATGCGTACATCGCCATGATCGCCAGCGCGATGACCGTGCCTACGACGGTGACGAAGATCGACACTCCATACGATTTCAGAATGGCGGCGTAGTCGTTGAGCAGAAAATCGTATGCACCCCAGCTGAATTGATCCGGCCACAGCTTGTATCCGCCGATCAGCACCGACTTCTCGTCCGAGAGCGAGACCGCGACGACCAGCAGCAGCGGCAGCACGCAGAATGCCGAGTAGATCCAGAAAAATACGTTGATCGCCGCATTGGAACCGGAGGATATCTGATTGACGTCGAATCTCCGCTTGCCCGCCGTACCTGTTGCCGTTGTCATTTTTAAGAATCCTCCATTCCTAGAACAGTGCGTCGTCCTTGCTGATTCTTCTGACGATCAGATTGGACAAGAAGACGAGGACGAATCCGACGACCGCCTGGTAGATGCCCGCCGCAGCCGACATTCCGATATTGCCGGTGACCAGGAAGCCTTGATAGACGTAAGTATCGATGATCAGCGTCTTGTCGTACAACGCTCCGGAATTCTGCGTCACCTGGAAGAACAAGCCGAAGTCCGCGTAGAAAATCCTGCCGATCTGCAGCAGCGTCAATATGATGATTATGGGACGGATCAACGGCACCGTAATGCTCCATACTTGCTTCCACTTGGACGCGCCGTCGATGTGCGCCGCCTCGTAATATTCCTGATCGATCCCGATGATGGCGGCCAGATAGAAGATCGCGTAATAGCCGATCGACTTCCACGTGTTGACCAGCGGCAGAATGAGCGGCCACCAGGTCGTGTCCTGATACCACATGCGCGGCTCGGCCCCGAACAAGGGGAGCACGACGCGGTTCATGATGCCGATGTCGGGATGCAGGAATCCGTACACCAGGTAGGCGACGATGACCATCGACAGGAAATACGGCAGGAACATCAGCGTCTGGTGGACTTTCGCCGCTAGGCGGTTGCGCATATTGTGGAACATCAGAGCGAACGCGACGCCGATGACCAGATTCAGCACGATAAACACCGCGTTATAAGCGACCGTATTGCGCGTAATCAACCAGGCGTCCGACGTCGTGAACAAGTAACGGAAGTTGTCCCATCCGACCCACGGGCTGTTCATGAAATCGGTGAAAAAACTGCGAGACGCCAGCCGGATATTTTTGAAGGCGATCGTCGTCCCGATCATCGGAATATAGTTGTTGACCAGCATGACGAGCAAGCCGGGCGCCATCATCGTATAGAACACCCAATATCGCTGCCAGTACCCTTGATTCAGCGTCTTGACTTTGCCGCGTTTTCCGGAGGACCTTGCCCCGGGCGCCGCTTGCGCAACCTGCTCCATCCCCATCCACCCTCTGTCTTTAGCTCATTGCCGTGTATGAGACCATTGTAAGGGAGAGGGCGCGGCGCATCTATCTACTGAGGTGACCGACATAGCACTTTGGTGACTTCTGCCAACGGATACCCGCCCAAATGCAAAATAACGACGGGAACCCGCCGTTATCCAGGCAAATGCTGATTGTGCTTGCGGTAATCCTGCGGCGTGACGCCGGCGATCTTGCGAAACAGCTTGGCAAAATAGGAAAAGTGGACGTAACCGAGACTTTCGGCGATATGGCTGATCTTGTCGTTCGTCTCCGCGAGCAGCCGCTTGGCGCGTTCGATCTTGACCTGCGCGATGTAGTCCGTCAAGGACATCCCGGTCTCTTTGCGGAATAGTCTCGACAGATAGGCCGGGTTGCGGAAGACGGAGCGGGCGATCTCATCGCGGCCAAGCTCCTGGTGAATATTGTCCTGGATGAAAGACTGAATCTTCGATATGACCGCCGAGCTTTCCCGCTGCCGGCCGGCGCACGCTTCCGCCGCCCTGCGCGCTGTCTTGACCGCCCAGGCCGACATCGCATGCGGCGATCTGGCCGTCAAGCCGTCATGCAATTCCGCGGCTGTAACGGCTTCATGCAGCGTGAATCCTTTGCGCTGAGCCGCTTGGTAGAGCATGTGGACAAAGCCGTAGTAGAACATCTCCAGCGTGTCCCGGCTCGTCGGCTCTTCCTGCAGCCGCAGCAGCGTTTGTTCGATCGACGCCGCCAGTTCGTCGACCTGTCCGCCGTCGAGCAGCACGCCCCAATCGGTAAACGAAGGCTGCAGCAGTCCGGGGGCGCCGACTGCCGGCTCTTCCCATTCGCGTATATCGAACACCGACTGCGTCCGGTTCACATTGGCTCGTTCCAGGCCCGACAGCCGCTCCAGCGCGTCGGCAAGACCGGCCACGCCGACCGGCTCGCCGACATAGCAGGACATCCGGCAATGAAAATAATCCCCGCAAGCCTGCACGTACTTGGTGCACCGCGCCTTCAACGCGGCAGCATCCAGCGATTCGCCGCCGTCCTGCAGATAGATCAGCAGCAGGCTCATCTCGCCTTGCGTCTGCAGCACCGTGCCGGGCGCATCGCCGAGCACGATCTCCGCAGCCGCCTTGCGGACCGCGTATTCCATGATGCGCTCGTCCCGCTCGTCCAGCGCGACGCTCCATTCCTCGACGCTAAGCAGCACCGGCAAGACGCGGCCTGCCGCCGTCAGCGGAATGTCGTATTGCGCGAAAGCCCGCTCCAGCCGTTCCACGTTTCCCGGCGCGGCGCCGTCCAGCACGTCCTGCCAGAACCGCTCCACCAGAATCGGCAGCTGACTCGTCCACTGCCGCCGATATACCTCGATCGTCTGCTCGATGTCTTGCCGCATCCGCCGCTGCGCGATCTCATCCGCCGCCCGCCGGACGATCTCCTTCAGTTCGTCATGGTCAACAGGCTTGAGCACGTAGGCGAAGCAACCGTACTGCACCGCCTCCTGCGCGTATTCGAACCGGGCGTGCCCGGTCAGGAACATCGTCAGCGTCAACGGGGACGTATCGTTAAGATAGCGCAGCAATTCCAGGCCATTAGCCCCCGGCATATCGATGTCGGAGATGACTAGGTCCACCTGCTGCGCCTCCACTAGCCTCTTGGCCTGGTCGACGTTCTCCGCCTCCAGAATCGTGCCGATCGGCAGATCGCTCCAGTCGATGCCTTGCGTAATTCCTTTGAGCGCGTAAATCTCGTCATCCACGACCAGCATCGTCAGCATGTCAGCCTGCCCCCTGCGTCAATTTTCCCTGTGCGTCCTCATCATCTATCGCCCCCGCGGCCAGAGGCAGGCGGATGGAGACGACCGCCCCCTGGGGCACCCCGTTGCGGAACTCGATGCCGCCGACATCCCCGTAGAGCATCTTGTACCGGCGCAAAATATTCCAGATGCCCAAATGCTGCTCCCCCGTACCGGACAGATAATCCCCGCTTTCCAGATCCCGCAGGATCTCCTCCGGAAAGCCCGGCCCGTTATCCTCCACCACGATGCGGATAAAGCGACTGCGGGCACCTGCTTCTACGGGCTCCACCGAGCGGCTTCCCGCCTCCGCCTCTACCTCTGCAGGCACCGCCGAGCGACTTCCCGCACCTGCCTCGGTTGCCCTCTCCGGTCGGCTTCCGGCCTCTCCCGCCGCGACTTCCTCAGAGCGAATGCGGATCATATACGGGCTTCCGTCCTGGACGCGGCGGTTGAAGCCGTGAATCATCGCGTTTTCCACAAACGGCTGGATCATGAGCGGCGACAGCTCGGCCTGCTGATGCTCCGGCGGCACTTCGATCGCGTAATCCAGCTTCGATACGTAGCGGACTTTCTGGATTTCCAGGTAATGCCGAATATGCCGCAATTCATCCTCGAGCCGGACGACCGTGCGGTGGCTCTGCATCAGAAAGCGGAAATAATCGGCCAGATGCAGCGACAGCTTCTGCACCGACTTGAAGTCCTTGAGCGCGGCGAGATTGTAGATGATATTCAGGGAATTCATGTAAAAATGCGGGTTAATCTGCACCTGCAAATGCTTGTACTCCGCCTTCTGTACCCGCAACTGCTCCTCGTAGACGTCGATTTTGAGCCGTTCGATTTGCCCGGCCATCTGGTTGAACGTGCTGGACATGAATGAGAATTCGCTGCTGCGATTTGGCGACAGGCGAATTTCGAACCGGCCTTGTCCGAGTTTGCGCATCCCGCTGATCAGGCGGGCGAGCGGTTTGAACATGACGCGCTGGAGAAACAGCAGATAGAGCGACAGGGAGAATGCCACGAGCAGCGGAATCCAAATATACAGCACCTTCTGGAAGAACGGGAGGTTCTTTAAAATATACGATTCGGTCGTCATCAGCACGTACTCGACATCCGCAAATTTCGAGGATTGCTTCATGACCAGGTATTTCGTGTCCCCGTAATTGACGGCGCCCGTCGTGCCCGGCATCGCCTGAATGTCCCGGATGAGCCCGTCTTCCAAGACGCCGGTATCCATACTGCCGCTCAGAATCGTGCCTCCGGGTCCGAGCAGCAAGGTGCCCCCGTCGGGACCAACGTCGAACGTCCGCAGCAGCCGCATCATGCTGTTCATCGGCACGAGCGCCCCTGCGTACACGTTCAAGTCCAGGTCGACGGTCTTGAGCAAGTAGTGAGAGCCGTCCGACAGCTCGATCGTCTGCCACCTGCCATCCTCCAGTCCGATCGGGCCGGACAAGTGCTCTTTGGACCATTTCAGCAAATCGGACTGCTTCACGTCGGAGTTCTCGTTGACTTGCGTAGCGAAGATGAGCGACTGTTCCTTCGGCGTGTAGAGAAAGATGGAATCCAGACTGTAGTAGATGCCGACGGAGTCGAGCGCCAGGCGGTTCAGAATGCGCAGCTTGGCGAGCACATACTCGTCCGCGTCTGAAGGAAGCGCCTGAATGATCGGGATATCGGGTTCCCGCTGCAGGCGGTAGAGGTAATATTTATACTCGTTGAGGATGTTGTCGTTCTCTTGCACGTTCATGTTGAACAGTTGGTTGAAGTTCGCCGCCACCTGGTTGCGCACGACGCTGGAGGCATACAGATTGTTGTAGACGAGGAATGCGACCATGGGGGCCAGGATCAGCGCGAATCCGAGCACGATCTTGAACCGTACCGATTGCCAGAACCCCATGCGCGTCCCCTCCCCGGTTGGCGATTATGCCACTAGCATAGCGCAAGGCAGATCAGGCAGGCAACGAAATTTTTCCAATTGAATCTTTCTCCGCCGCTTATGTCGCCGTCCTCACCATATCCGCCTGCCACCGCCGCATTTGATGCCGTCCACACCATATCCGCCTGCCGCGCCGCACGCCTAAAAACGCAAAAATCCCCTTACGGGGATTCCGCCTTATTCGTCTATTTCGCCGGCTCCGCGTTCGCCACGCCACTGTCGCTGTCGTTGCCGTACCGTCCCAGTCGTTCCAACGCCATCTTGTACCCGTCGTTCCCGTAATTCAAGCAGCGCTTCACCCGGGAGATCGTCGCGGTGCTCGCCCCGGTCTCTTCTTCGATCCGGTTGTACGTATTGCCCTTGCCCAGCATGCGTGCGACTTCAAGTCGCTGCGACATCGACTGGATCTCGTTCACCGTGCACAGATCATCGAAAAAAATATAGCATTCCTCAACGCTCTTCAGCGTCAATATCGCCTCGAACAGCTGGTCGATCGTCGGATCGTTCCATTTTTTCAGTTGCATGCCGGTCCCCCGATTCGCTCGCTTATTCGTTCCCCTCCATTGTACTGCGTCCCGTGAAGATGTTCAAGCGTTGACGTATTCACGCTTTACAGGGATGAAATCAACGATCGGCGGGCATTCGTCCATTCCCCGAGGCGGATGCCATCATACTTTATAAGCAGAAAGGGTGTGACTTCATGAACCAACCGAATTCCGTCTCCTTGCATGGATGGAATCAACCGCCGCAGGATTACGGAAACGCAATATACCCCGGCCTCGGGGATCCGTTCGCCGGCCCTCCAGCGCTCATTCAACCTGCGGCGGCGACGCAGATCCAGCCGCAGACGCAGAAGAGCAGCAGCACCAAGCCGAGCATATTCAGCAACATTGGCGAATGGAAACAGATGCTGGACCGCGTTGGCGGCATCGACGGCGTGCTTGGAGCCATGGGCAAGTTTCAGAAATTCGCCGCCACCATGCAGCAAATGGCACCGCTGTTGCGGCTGTTCATCGGCAAAGGCGGGGGCGCCGCCGCGACAGCTGCCGGCATCTCCAAGAACGGCACATTCAGAAGACGGAGAAGAACACGCCGAAGACCATCACCTTATTCCGGCACCAGACGCCCCAGACCGCGAACGGCCAAAAAACGACGTTGACCCATTCTGCCTCCTGCCCGACGTTCTGCCCCCACACAAAGAAGGACGGATACCGCCAGGATGCTATCCATCCAGGCCGTATCCGTCCTTCTTGCCTGCCTGCTCATATTCCAGGAACGGATCGTCAATAACGATAATATGAGCCTCGGCATCGCTCACGCCGGTGTACATGCGCGCCTTGCCGTCGCCCAGACGGACGATCCCGCCGCTGAACAGCACGTCCTGCAGATCCGGCCGCTTGGCCGGCCCGTCCGGGAACATGCTCCGCTCGGCCAACAGCTTGATTGCCGTCGACTTCCGCGAGGTCGGATCAAACCCGAACACCATCGGATAATAGTGCCGAATATTGTTTTCCTCCATGCAGGCGATATGGCCGAGCACGCCGATCATGCCATTCGCCAGCAAATGCGGCTCATTCGCGCCTCCCCACTCGTCCGGCAAGAACTGGCCATGCAGCAACTCCGCCTGCGCCATCACGTCCTCGGTCAACTCCGACAGATCGCCGATCTCGGCATAGCCGATCATGGCCCGCGCGCCATTCACCATCATCGGGCGCGTGAAGATGCCGATACGTCCGTTCGCGAGCTCTGCCAGGCGAATGTCTTTCATCGTAAGCGGCCCCTTGGCAAAAGGCTTCAATTCCGCAATGTTCCGCCCGCGGTAGAATACCGTTCGCCAAGAGGTCACGTAGTGCGGGTCATCCCCGTCGAAATACACTTCCACCCCGCCGAACACCATTTCGCCCCGAACGAACGCAACGAAAGGATCCTGTAGGTTGAAGACGGGCGCACCTTCACGGGGCGTCCACTTGCCGCTGCGATTCACGAAGAACATCACTTCGGAAATTTCGCTGTGACGTTCCTCCACCCGGCCGGCAATGACCCATTCGCCGTCATTCCGGAACGGAGCGGTAATATTGTATACGTCCCTGCCGCCGATCCCGGTGAACGCCAACTTCTCCCCGAAGGCTGCGTCCGCGCGGCGGCTTTGGCGAAATTGCATCAGCAACTGCTCGCATGACTTCGCTTGCTCAAGAGGTGACAGCATCGGTGTCCTCCAATTACGTCGGTACTGTATTATTGTATCACGCATATATGCATGTATGTGCCCTGAAGCACCGCCCATTTTTCCCGAGTCGCTTGGCGCTTCAGTGCATGAACAGTCCCAGCACCAAGTAAATGGCTGCCGCCAGTGCCGCCGAGATCGGAATCGTGATAATCCACGTCATGATGATACGCCCCGCCATCTCCCACTTGACGCCGTGGAACTTCTTGGCTGAGCCGACTCCGAGAATCGAGGAAGTAATCGCATGCGTCGTGCTAACGGGAAAATGCAGCAAAGTGGCGGTCATGATGACCGCAGCCGAGCTCGCATCTGCCGAAAAACCGTTGATCGGTTCGATCTTGAAAATTTTCGTCCCCATCGTCTTGATGATCTTCCAGCCGCCGACCGACGTGCCCAGCGCCATGGCGATCGCGGCAGACAGCTTGACCCACAGCGCGACCTCGAGGTCCGACTGCACGCCCGCCACGACGAGCGCCATCGTAATGATGCCCATCGCCTTCTGAGCGTCGTTCGTGCCGTGCGTAAACGATTGGAACGCCGCCGTCAGCCATTGTCCTTTGCGGAAAACCTTGTTGACCAGATGCGGATTCGAATTGGCGAATACGTGCTTGAACACGAACATGACAAGGTACCCGATCGCGAAGGCGAGGATCGGAGAAATGATAAGCCCCAGCACGATGCTCGAGAACCCGCCGGCATTGATGCCGCCCCATCCTTCCGCCGCCACCGCCGCTCCGGCCAGCGCGCCGATCAGGGCATGCGAAGAGGAGGAAGGCAATCCCTTCCACCAGGTGATAAGATTCCAGGCTATCGCGGCCAGCAGCGTAGCGATCACGACCGTCAGACCGTGCTCCAGCTTGAACGGGTCTGTCACCTTGCCGCCGATCGTCTTGGCGACCCCCGTGAACAACAGAGCGCCAAGCAAATTCATCAGCGCGGCGAGCATAATGGCGCGCCTGGGAGTCAGCGCCCGCGTCGATACCGCTGTCGCGATCGCGTTTGCCGTATCATGGAACCCGTTGATGAAATCGAAGCCCAAAGCCAACGCAACGATAATAACAACCAAAACCATCGTCAAATCCATAGCCGCTTAATCCGTCCCTGCTTTATGAGAATATCATGAATTTCTCATCATGATGGATTGCAATGTATTGGCGACGTCTTCGCATGAATCGGTCGTTTCTTCCAGCCGTTCGTACAGCCCTTTGTATTTGAGCAATTCGATCGGGTCCTTGACGTTTTGGAACAAGTGCTTTATGCTCTCGCGCATCAGGTTGTCGCCCTCGTTCTCCAGCTCATGCAGGTTCACGCAGTGTGGCTGCATGGCCAGCAGCTTCTTCTGGGTAAGCAGGTAGATCGCGGATTTGATCTCCTGGGAAGAGCGGCGAAGCACTTCGCCGAATTGCCGAATGTACTTGTCCGTTCTGTCGGTGGCGTACATGTCGAACCTGGATGCGCACGCTTCGGTCCCGTCCAGCACGTCGTCCAGCCTCTTGATTAATTCCATGATATCTTCGCGCTCGATTGGCGTGATGAACGTTTTGTTCAATTCGGTAATGACCGTGTGGGTGTACTCGTCGCCTTGGTGCTCAAACCGTTTCATTTCCTTCGTGAACGTTTCCAGCTCCAAGCGCTCTCCCTGTACGGCATTGGCAAAATATTGGACAGATTCGTCGACGAGGTCGGCCATCTGCTCCAATACTTTGAAGAAAATATCTTTTTTGCGAAACACGAACAACCCTTCCCTCCGCGTCTAATCGCCGTATGAAAACCTTCGGCCATTTTCATAATAGCACAGTGAATCGGACTTGGCATAGTTTTACGGCGTCATCATTATGACACTTTCTTTAAGATTACCCCGAAGTCGCCATTTGCAACCGAAGTCAGGCGGCATTCACCAGTTCGGACGCCATCAAATAAGCCTGCGTCCCACCCTCCTTTGAAGGAAGCAAGCAGGCCGCAGGCTCATATATCTATTGTACGCCTCGCTAATGGTACGTCACATGCTCCGATAGCGCGGTCGTGTCCGGAACGACATGGTAATACGTCGTGCCCGGCATGAACGGCAGCTCTTTGCCGTCCTTCTTGATGCGGATGAAGTCGCCGTCGCGCTCCCACTTACAGGTAAGGGCTTTGCCTTGCTGGATCAGCACCGCGTCTCCGCTACCCTTCAGGTCGACCTCAAGACGGCCTTCCTTGTCGTAGGCTTTATGTTTGGTCGACAGCACGACCAGATTAGTCGCCGTCAACTGTTCGTTGTTGTTCTTGTCAATATGCGGATCGCCGTTGATGAACCGGGCATAAGTTCCTTTGACCGCGTCGTATGTATAAGACACTTTGTAGCTGGACAGTTGGAATTTGATCTGCACCTCCGCCGCGAGCGCCCCGCCGGTCATATCCGGCGTGCTGCTGAATGGGAGCGTTGGGACAGTGGCCGTATTCGGGTATTTAAACTTTTCCGCGCCGGCGCGCAGCTTCTCCAGGTTCGTGTATACATTATGCGGCGCCTTGCGGGACTTGTCCCGCCAAAAATACGCGCCCGCATTCGTAATCTCGTCCAGATCCTGCTTATGCTGGCCCTGGAGGACCGCGAACCCGTCATTGCTTGCTCCGGCGTGTACGAGGACGCCTTCGTAAAATTCGCCAACTTCGATAAAATAAGGCCGTATGCTGCGTACGGGACCGATCGGATCGGTGAACTCCTTGCTCTGGAATACCGCCACGAACCGGGTGATGCCGCCTTCCGCGAGCAGTTCCCATACCGTGTCCGCCTGCGTCATGCCGGATTGGGGACGCGCCGGGGCCAGATTGTTGATCATGACGGAAAATGGGCGGTTCGTAACGGCCTTCTCGACGGCCAATCCCGTCAGCGGCGCGACAATGGCCGGCGTGGCGGGCGATGAGGATTCGCTGGGTGTCGGAGCGATCGATTCCGATACCGTCGGGACTGGCGTTGCCATCGTTTCCATCGGTTTGTTCGCACTGCCTCCGCTGCACGCGGACACGATTGCAAGCGTTCCCACCATCAGCAGCACCAAAGGAAGCCGCCGGCGCGCCAAGGACGAGTTCGTATGAGCGGTCATGCCATTCCTCCGTAACGTTTTCTTTCTATTAAATCATAAGTTTAGGCGAATGTCTTGGGTCCAGGACGGTTGAAATTATTTAATCGCGGACGCCACGACCGCATCCGCTTCGATCATTCGGTCGACCGTCGTGAATTCGTATCCTTCCTTGCGCAGATCGTCGATAATGAGCGGCAGCAGCTTGAGCGTATGGTCGAGCGCATTCTTTCGACCTCCGAATGAATGCAGCAGGATGATGCCGCCCGGCTTCGCGTGCTTCATGATGTTGCTGCGCATATCGGCGACCGATGTGCCGTCCCAGTCGCGCGGGTCGATCGTCCAGTAGATGTGCTGCAGGCTCCGTTCGTGCAAGTAATCGAGGAAATCGTCGGACAGCGCGCCATAGGGCGCTCGCATCAAGGCCGGCTCGACGCCCGTCGCGTCCGCGATTGCTTCTTGAGTCCGCTTCACCTGATCGTCCAGCGCCTCCGGGGCAAGCGACGACAAATTCCGGTGCGACCAGCTGTGATTGCCGATCGTATGCCCTTCCTCCACGATGCGCTTCGCGATTTCCGGGTACTTCTCGACCTGCTTCCCGACAAGAAAGAACGTCGCTGTCGCCTCTTTCTCCTTCAGAATATCGAGGATTTCCGGCGTGTATTTGCCGTCTGGGCCGTCATCGAAAGTGAGGGCGATCCAGCGGAGTTCCGCTTCGGGCAACGCAGCCGGGGTTTCGGCCGCGGGCTCCGACTTCGGGCTTGGCGGCGGGGCCATCCGTGTCTCTGCGAGGATGGGCGGATCGCTTGACTCGGCGGCAGGCGCCGCGGACGACTCGGGTGTATCCGCATATCCGGCGGCGATGACGACGGCATGCGACAGGCCTCCGCCCGCGACAGGCAGCGCCTTGGCTTGTTCGAACACCCCGCTCCAGTTGTCCACTCCGACAACAGAGAACGCCAGTACGGCCGTCAGTCCCAACAAAGACACCACCGGCAGCAACCAGCTGTTTCTCCTATGCGTTTTACGCCGTTTTGCCCTCATGCTCCTTACCACGCTTCCCGAATACTTTTAGTTATATAGATAGACGAACGAAATCCCGTTTCGGATCGGTCGCACAAGATGAATTCTGCATTTTTTTTAATGTATAGGCACGATCTTCCCGTATCACGATATGCATAACGAGAACCCATGAGTACGTTGCCCAAATTTCCATCCAATTATCGTTCAAGGAGGATCCTGCCATGCAGCTTCTCGTCGATTGGATCGCGAAGCATCCCGCATCCGCGCTGCTTGTGGCCGTAACGGCCTTCGCCGTCGCATACGTTGCCTTCAACCACGAGAAATTGTTCTACCGCGAATAGTTCCAGGAGTGCCCAATCGCTTCCGTCTCCCGCTAATTCCCGCTTTGACTTCATTCGACATCCTATGTTAAGGTGAAGACAAAAATCGATAGGTGGAGCGAAGAACCTTGGTTTTTTCCAGCATTCTATTTCTCTATTTCTTCTTCCCATTACTCCTGATCGTCTACTTCGCTGTCAAGAACACCAAGGTGCGCAACTGGATTCTGATCGTTTTCTCCTTCGCTTTCTACGCCTGGGGCGAGCCGGTCTGGGTATTCCTGCTCATCTTTGCCTCCTTGCTCGGCTATCTGGCATCGCTGTATATCGACAAGCATCGCGGCACACGCAAAGGCAAAGCCGTATTCATCACATCCATCTGTCTTATCATCGGCATGCTGGCCTACTTTAAATACACCGGGTTCCTGATCGACAACCTGAACGACTTGCTTGGCCTTGGCGTTACGACACCGAGCATCGCTTTGCCGATCGGCATTTCCTTCTTCACTTTCGAGATTATCTGCTATATGTCGGACGTGCATAAGGGCACGGTGCGCGCACCGCGTTCGCCGATGAAAATGTTCCTGTACGTCTCGTTCTTCCCTCACCTGATCGCCGGCCCGATTATCCGCTTCACCGATATCGAAGCGCAGATGGATAACCGCAAGATTACGTTGTCCGGCTTCAGCTACGGCGTGAACCGGTTCATCATCGGACTGGGCAAAAAGGTCCTCCTGGCCAACTCGGTCGGCGAGATCGTACCGAACCTGATCGGGCCGGACGGTGCAGACTCCTTCCTTGGGGTCTGGTTCGGCGTGTGCCTCTATGCGCTGCAAATCTATTTCGATTTCTCCGGCTATTCCGATATGGCGATCGGTCTGGGACACATGTTCGGCATCACGCTGAGAGAGAACTTCAACTATCCGTATATATCGCGGTCGGCGGGCGATTTCTGGCGCCGCTGGAACATTTCGCTCGGCGGCTTCTTCCGCGATTACGTCTATATTCCGCTCGGCGGCAACCGCAAGTGGTATTTGCGCAACCTCGCGGTCGTCTGGTTCCTCACCGGTCTGTGGCATGGCGCGAGCTGGAACTTTATTATCTGGGGTCTCTATTTCGGCGTGCTGATCGGGCTGGAACGCTACTTCTTGCAGCGCTTGCTAGACAAGCTGCCGAGGATCGTCTCCCATCTCTATCTGCTGTGCGCGATGCTGGTCGGATGGGTGTGGTTTTATTTCACCGATCTGGAGCAGGCGCTGTCGACGCTGCGCATCATGTTCTTCGTGGAGTGGCGGCCGCTCGTGACGATGCAATCGTTCTACTTCTTCCGCGAGAACATGTACTTGTTCATCGTAGCCGCAATCGCCTCGACACCGCTGATGAAATGGCTTGTGGAGCGATTGATGGCTGGTCGCAAAACGGGGGCTTGGGTGTCGTATTTGGCACCGGTGTACAATGCGATCATCCTGGCCTTGTCCACCACGCTGCTCGTCGGAAGCACTTATAATCCTTTTCTTTATTTTCGGTTCTGATCGGAGGACGATATACGCATGAATGCACGCAGTCAATGGTGGAATGTCGCGATCTTCCTGACGCTTATTGCCGCGCTGGCTGTGATGAACCTGGTCAAGCCGGGGAGCAACGGGAAGGAGATCGCCGAACTCGAGAAGCGGGAGATGCAGATTTGGCCGGCGTTCTCGCTGGACAAGCTGTGGCAAGGGCAATTATTCAAGGAATACGATAATTATTTCTCCGATCACTTCGTCTTCCGCAGCCGCTTCATCGAGCTCGGCATGACCGCCAAATCGTATAAAGGCATGCAGGACAAGGACGGCATCTCGCTCGTCACGACGGCAGGCGGCAACAATATGGGCGAGGCGTTGGGCGAAGACGGCGGTGACGGCGATGGCGCGGTTCCAGCCTTCGGGCAGACCGATCCCGATGCCGGCGCTCCCGCCCAGACGGATGACGCAGGCGAGCTCGTGAACGGCGAATCGTCGCAGTACCTGGTCATCAAAGACAAGGCGATGCTGCTGTATCAATACTCCCCCGAGAGTGCGGAAGCTTACGCTGCGGCGATCAACCATCTGCACGACGCGGTCGGCCCGGACGTTCGCGTCTACTCGATGCTCGTCCCTTCGCAGGTCGAGTTCATCGAATCCGAGAAGCTGCGCAAGCTGTCCGGCTCGCAGAAGGAGGCAACCGAGCACGTCTATGGACTGCTCCAGCCCGGCGTGAAGGGCGTGCCCGCTTATGAACATATTGAACGGCATAAGGACGAATATGTCTATTTCCGCACCGACCACCACTGGACAGCGCTCGGTGCCTATTACGGATACGAAGCGATCGCCGAGGCGATGGGCTTCGATCCCGTCTCGCTTGATCAGTACGAGACGAAGGACTTGCCGGGTTATCTCGGCACGGCCTACGCGGCGACGCGCAAGCCTGAGCTGCGGAAGAATCCGGATACGGTGACGACTTATTTGCCGAGCGTTAAGCATGAATACAAGGTGTACTACGATCAGAAGCATGGCGTCAAGAAGACGCTCGTCGAAGGCAAGATTCCCGTCGACGGCCGCGGCGGCTATGCCGTCTTCCTCGGAGGCGATTTCGCGATGAGCCGCGTCACGACCAAAGCCGATAACGGCAAGCGGCTCATGATCGTCAAGGACTCGTATGCCAATGCCATCGTTCCGTTCCTGCTGCCGCATTTCGAAGAGATTGAACTCGTCGACCCGCGCTACTTCAAAGGCAACCTTGCGGACGAGATCAAGGAACGCGGCATCACCGACGTGCTCTTCATCAACGGCCCGGTCGTCACAACCTACAAGGGTATCGCGAACATGGTGGAGGCGTTGTTGCCGGGGAATGAATAATCGCGAATACATGGAAACCGGCTTGCATCTCCTCAACCGCGAGGTCTCGATGCAAGCCGGTTTTTTAGGTTTTTATGGTGTGGTCGGCATCATGCTGGCGCGGTCGGGGCGCTTGTAGGCAGGTATGGTGCGGGCGGCATAAGAAATGGCTTGCGTTGTCCCCATCGAGGGACCACAGCAAGCCTTTTGTTAACCCGAGTTGAGTTGTGGCGACTTTGGCCATTGCTCAGACCACGCAGCGGCTAAGATCGTCTCCCCAAGAAGTCGCGGTAGATGCCCGGCGTGGAGTCCGGGATGAGCGTCGCGCCGACGCACTTCTCGTAGAATGCGGCCGGTCCGACACCTCCGATGATCGCATATACATAGCCAGCCTCGCGCATGCTGTGCAAGCTTATCAGCAGCAGCGCCTTGCCGATGCCCTTCCCTTGCTCCGATTCCAGCACCTTCGTCGGACCGAAGAAATTGGGAGCGGTAGCGTCATAGCAAGCATAGCCCAAGATGTCCTTGTCGCGAACTGCCACGTAGCACGTGATCGGCGAACGGGCGAAGCAGACATCGCACTCTCCTGCCGCGCTGCGGGTCGAATGCTCGGCGACCCATTCCACGACACGAAACTTGTCGGGCGCCAGCGCCCGGTGGATGCGAATGCCGTCCTGTTCGAGATCCGCGATCAACGTATCGCAAGACGGCAAATGCAGCAAATTGACAAGCATGTCTGCCATAGAGGATGTTCACTCCTTCGTTCGAATCGTAACGGACAATCTCCCGGCCGCCTGCGCTTCGCCGCGAAGCACCCGAGCAAGCGCATCGAACGCCTGATCCGTGTACTCGTAAGCAGCAAGCGTATAGACGGAAGGATCGGTATATTGCAAGTCGTACGGATTGCGCAAGGCTACAGCGATCACGGGAATGCCAATGCGCGCCAGCCCGTCTACCAATGCCCGCTGACCCGCATGCAAGTGGCTGTTGTACGTGCCGATGACGATACAACTGGCACCGTGCGCCTGCTCCAAGGCAGCCGCGATCTCCGCCGGGGACGGGTCGGGCGCCGTAACCGTCGCCGTTCCGCCTAGTAAGCCCGCCATATAGGCCGGGAATGTGAACGCCTCCTGCGAGATATTGGACACCATCGTAGCCCGGAAGGCAGGACAGCCAACGAAGTAAGGGCGCTCGCCCAGAGTAGGTAACTGGCCGCCGGGCACGTTCACCGCTGTAATCGTCTGCTGCAAGATGGCGAGATTCGCCGCTTGATGTTCGTCGCAGCCCACTTTGTCCAATGCCGCATCATTTCCGTCTATAACGCCCACTTTGTCCAATGCCGCATCCTGATGGCCATTGAAGCCCACTCTGTCCACATCCGCAGCCTTCTGGTCAGCGCGCTCCCCCTTGTCCGAGGTCGTGGCCGGCTGGTTCAGAAAACGCGCCTTCCAGTCCGCGATCTTCGCCAGCGACTGTTCCCATTCTGCCTTGTCGATTTCCCCGGATTCAATCGCTTCGCGGATCGCCAAGGCGACCGCTTCCGCCGTCGAAGCGGTGTGCGAGACGAGCACCAGGTCCACTCCGGCCTTGACGGCATGCAGCGCCCCCTTCACGGTGCCGAACGAATGCTGGACCGCCTTCATTTCCATGCAGTCCGTCAACACAAGACCCTTGAAGCCCATCTCCGTTTTCAACAGATCCGTCAGAATTCGCCGAGACATCGTCGCCGGAAACCGCGAATCCAATTGCGGGAACATGATATGGGAAGTCATGATCGCGGGAATGCCGGCATCGACAGCCGCCTGGAACGGCGCCAACTCGATCTGCCGCAGTTCTGCGAGCGACTTGTCCACGGTCGGCAGCGCCAGATGCGAATCGACGCTCGTATCGCCATGGCCCGGAAAATGCTTCCCGCAGCTCAGAACCCCGCCGTCATGCAGCCCGTTCATCATTTCCAGCGCGTAACGGATGACCGTCTCCGGGCGATCGCCGTAGCTGCGTACCCCGATAACCGGATTGGCATAGTTGGAGTTCACGTCCAGCACCGGCGCCAAGTCGAAATTGACGCCGAGCGCCCGCAGCTCCTCACCGGTAATACGGCCTGCCTGATACGCGTTCTCCGAATTGCCGGTCGCCGCAATCGCCATCGCGCCGGGCACCCGGGTTGCGTCGGCAGGCAGCCGTGAGACGGCGCCCCCCTCCTGATCGATCGCGATCCAGGCGGGCTTCCCCGTCTCCTGCATGACGAGCTCTTGGATCTCCCGGCACAATCGCGCCATTTGCTCCTTGCCGGTAATGTTCCAGGCGAACAGAATGACATTGCCGATCTTATAGTTGCGGATAAGTTCGATGAACTTGTCGTCCAGCTCGGGACCGTCGAATCCGACCATCATCCGTTGGCCGATCTTGTGCGTTAAAGTCTCGAATTCAGATGGCATGGTCTTCCCCTCCCGCCAATTCCGTCTGCCGAACGTTCTGCTGCAGGCTGCGTACGGCTTCCTTCAATCGTCCGTCATGTCGCAGCAGAATCAGATCGGCCTGATCGGCGTCCGCGCCGGACTCGATCATCATGATTGCGGTCTTGACCCTCATGTCAGCCTGCTGCAGCGCTTCGACGGCCTGCTGCTCGGCCACGCCGGTCACGGCCCGCACGATGCGGATCGAACGGTCGTACAGCTTCGCATTGCTCGCCTTCAAGTCAACCATCAAGTTGTTGTATACTTTGCCGAGCTTGATCATCACGCCGGTCGTCAGCATGTTGAGCACCAGCTTCTGCGCCGTGCCGCTCTTCAGCCTCGTCGATCCTGCGACAACTTCGGGCCCGACGACCGGCGCGATGCAAATATCGCACAACTCGGCGATACGGGTGTTCCGATTCGTCGTGAGACCGATCGTCTTCGCGCCGACCTGCTTCGCCTGCCGGATGGCGCCGAGCACATAGGGTGCCGAGCCGCTGGCCGTAATGCCGACGACGACATCGTCCGCGGTGACGCCTTTGTCCGTGATCAATTGCTCGCCGCCCTCCGCGTCGTCCTCGCAGCCTTCGACGGCAGTCCGCAGCGCGGTATCTCCGCCGGCAATATAGGCTTGCACCAGTTCAGGCGCCGTTCCGAACGTAGGCGGACACTCGCTTGCGTCCAGTACTCCCAAGCGGCCGGACGTGCCGGCGCCGACATAGAACATACGTCCACCGTTCTTCAAAGCCTCGTAAAGCATGTCCACCGCCGCAGCGATCTGGTCGATTTGCCCCCGCACCGTCAACGGCACATGCTGGTCTTCGTCGTTTATCATCAGGAGCAGGTCCCGCGTACCGCACTCGTCGATAGACTGCGTAGCGGGATTCGGCTCTTCGGTCGTCAACTGCGAGAAGTATGAATTCATGGTCTCTCATCCTTTTAGTAAGTTCTATCTATCTACGGAAGTCCCGGCATGACCTAGCCCTTGACGGAGCCAACCGTCAGTCCCGCTACGAAGAAGCGTTGCAGCAGGGGATAGAGGATGATGATCGGCAAAGTGGACGTGATGATGACCGCCGACTTGATCGACATGGCGATCGTGCTCTTGTCCCCGGCGCCAGCCGCATCGCCAACCATCATCGTGCCGTTGACGATGTTCCGCAGGAACAGCATGACGGGGTATTGATGGGTGTTGAGATAGATCAAACCGTTGAACCAATCGTTCCAGAAGAAGACGGCCGTGAACAAGGCGATCGTCGCGATGGCCGGCGTCGATAGCGGAACGATGATTTTGCGCAGAATGCCGAAATAATCCAATCCGTCAATGATCGCGGCTTCTTCGATTTCCGCCGGAACGGCGCGAAAGAAGTTGATCAGGATGATCAAGTTGAATTGGCTGATCGCGAACGGGACCAGCATGGCCCAGACCGTACCCGTCAAGTTAAGATTCGCGATTAAGAGGTACGTCGGAATCAGCCCACCGGAGAAGAACATGGAAAACACGACTAATTTCAACACCAGCTTTTGACCGTACAGGAATGACTTGGACAGAGCATACGCGAACACCGTCGTCATGAATAACGCAATCAAGGTGCCGCCAGCCGTATACAGAAACGTATAGCCATATGCCCGGAAGAAGTTCGGGTACGAGAATATTTCCTGATAGGAATTGAAATTCAATCCGACAGGCAAGAGCGTGACTTTGTTGTTGATGATCGCGCTCGGACTGGACAGCGATAGCGCCAGCATGTAGATGAAGGGAACGATGCAAATGAGCAGAACCGCGATCATGATCAGATAGATCAGTGCATCGGCGGGTGTAAAACGATGCAAATTGCTGCGCCTGTTCATCATGCGTTCCTCCTTTCTCGGCGATTTAATAGATGCTTTCACCGGACAATTTTCTGCTGAGCCAATTCGAACTGGAGACGAGAATGACGCCGACGATCCCGCTGAACAATCCGATCGCCGTTGCCAAGGAGTAATTCTGGTTAATCAAGCCGTAGCGGTAGACCAGCGTATCGATAATGTCGCTGACCGCCGAATTGGAAGGCGTATAGAGCAGCAGGATCTTCTCGAAGCCCAGGCTGAGCAAATGGCCAACTTGAAGAATAAGCATGACCATAATCGTGGACATAATCGAAGGAATGGTGACGTATTTCACTTTCTGGAAACGCGTCGCTCCGTCGATATCCGCCGCTTCAAACATTTCCTTATTGATCCCGGTCATCGCAGCCAAATAAATAATGGCTGTCCAGCCCGTATATTGCCAAGTTTCCGACAAAATATAAATCGGCCGGAACCAGAACGGCTCATTCGTGAAATAGATCGGATCCACGCCGAACACACTTTCCAGAAATCGATTAAGCAGCCCCGAGCTCGGCGATAAGATTTCCCCCATAATCGCGATGACGACGACAACGGAAATGAACCGAGGCATATAAGAAACCGTCTGCATCAGCTTTTTGAACTTGACGTGACGAACTTCATTCAATAACAGGGCAAAGATGATCGGAATCGGGAAATTGATCGCAATGTTCGAAAACGAGAGCACGAGCGTGTTGCGGAATGCCCGCCAGAACGCGGGGTCAGAGAAAAACCGCTCGAAATAATGGAGTCCGACCCAATCCGTGCCGAACGGGCCCATTCCGGGCCGAAACCGGCGGAATGCCAAGATATTGCCAAACAGCGGAACATACTTGAACAGAAGAAAATGGACCAGCGGAATCAGCATCATCACGTAGAGCTGCCAGTAGCGCTTGAAATGGCGGCGGCGGCGGGAAGCCGGCGAGTCGTAGCCCGAATCTTGTCTGTTCAAGGCGGCCGTTGCATCGGACATAATTTTTTCACCTTCTTCTGAATATAAAAACGCGTATGCTGTGCGGGAATAAAGAAAGAGCCTGCCTAATAAATGTAGGTCAACCAGCGACTCCATTTAATTGGTAGGCCCTATTCGATATTCCCATCCAGTTGTCTATATGTTTACCTTACTTCTTCATGTTGTCGTTGTACAGCTTGGCGAACTTCTCGATTTGCAGGTTCTTCATTTCCTTGACGTATTGATCCCAGTCTTTATCCAGGTCTTTCTTGCCGGTCAGGAATCCGTCTGCCCACACTTCGAACGCATCCGCCAGCGGCGTCATCAGCGAACTTGCTTCTTCTGCCGTCAGGTCGTCGAACATCGGCCTTGGCGGGATCGCTTGGATCGCAGTATCCATCTTCGCTACTTCCGCATTGATTGCTTCGTAGTTCGCGTCGTACTTGGTCATTTCTCTGGCGTTGACCCACACAAGCTGCAGCGGATCGGCGCCTGTGCCATATTTCAGCTGCATTTCTTTATAGATGCCGTTCGGCGAATTCACGAGGTCATCCGCATACTTGATCTTGTCGCCATCCATCGTATAGGATACGCCTTCTACGCCAAGCGCAGTCAGTTTAGCGCCATCTTCGGAGAAGAAGATTTCATCGATTGTCCGGACGATCCGTTCGAAGTCCGCGCGCTTGGCCGTCTTCGACGGGAACAGAATGCCGGAGCCGGTGCTGCTCTTCTGCTGGTGATGCGCGCCGGCCGGTCCTGCGAGCGGCGGATACATTTGCAGCTTGAATCCTGGCTCGGTAGCGGATGCCGATACGCCTCCGATTTGGTCGTAGTATGCGTAAGTTGCAATCGACTTGCCCGTTGCCATCTTCTGCGCCCACTTGTCGCCGTCGATCGGCTCCGCCATTTCGGGATCAAGCAAGCCTTCCTTGTACAGCTTCGAGAAGAACTTCATATATTCCTTGTACTGGTCGCTGATGGCGCCAGCGAAATATTCCTTCTTGCTGTAATCCCAGCTCAACGTCTTCGATCCGTCTGCGCCATTCTTGCCGACGCTGACGCCGAACGACGGCATCGACATCCGATACAGAACGCGAGGACCGGCCAGGATCGTCAACGGATAGGAATCCTTATGCTCTTCCTTGTACTTCTTCAGCACAGCATACAGATCGTCAAACGTCTTCGGAGCTTGCATGCTGTATTTCTGGAGCACGTCTTCACGCAGGATCAGGCCGCCATCGTAGAACGGCTTGTCGTACAGCGAAGGCAAGGAGTAGCGCTTGCCGTCCTTGAGGTTGAGTGCATCAATGGCTTCCTCAAGGCCGAATTCCTTCACTCTTGCATTGAAGTTAGGCGTCCAGTCCGCATGGTCGCTGATCGGCACGAGCGTGCCGTTCAAAGCCAGCGATGCGTTCTCGCCCACCGTCATCTGATTCAAGATGACGTCGGGTACGTTCGTCCCCGTGTTCAGAGCGAGCGATACCTTCGTCGCGTAATCGGCGATCGGAATCGGCTCGACCGTCAATTGTACGTTGTAACGCTTTTGGATCTCTTGGATCAACAGCCAATCATTCTTGAAAGGAAGCGTCGCGTTGTCCGGATAGAACATCGAGATCTTGAGCGGCTCCTCCTTGGCGGGAGGATTGCTGCTGGCATTACCTGCCGAGCCGCTGGGACTGTTGCTCGCGCTAGGCGATGCTACATTGTTGTTCTTGCCCGAACTGCAAGCCGCGAGCACGGACATCAACAGGACGAACACCAGCACGAGGGAAACCGTTTTTTTGTTGAACATACTTTTGTGGACCTCCCTGAATCAATGAATGATGTGCAGCGAAGCGCATTTTGGACCGTTGATGACAGGCTGGTTGAATGCGCTTCCCTTCTCAATAAGCATACTATCATTTATTATTTCAGATTTCAATGCTTTTTTTGAAATTTTATTTCGGAATATTGTTTCAAAATCTGACAACTAAAAAAACGACATCCACCTTTACATGAATAGGATGTCGTTTTTCACGGTTTGTTATGAGCGGTATGTCAGGCCTTTACGCGGAGTTAGCCAGTTTTGTCGGTTGTTCACGCGGGTGTAGCCGATTAGCTCGGAGTTACCCGGCTGCGTCGGGTTATTCGCGCTGATGAGGCCGGTCTGCTCGGAGTTACCCCGCTGCGTCGGGTTTTTCGCGCTGACGAGGCCGGTCTGCTCGGAGTTACCCGGCTGCGTCGGGTTATTCCGCCCGGGTAATCTCCCCCCTCTTTAAACCAACGCCTTGGCGGCGATGTCCGTGCGGTTCATCTTGCCTTGGAATTGGATGCGATCAGCGGCAGCATAGGCGCGGTCACGAGCCTCGCCGATACTGCCTCCCCGTCCGACGACGCTGAGTACGCGTCCGCCGTTCGTCACGATGCCTTGTCCGTCTGTCCCGACCGCCGTTCCGGCATGGAAGACGAGCGCGTCCGCTTCGGAGACGGCGTCAAGTCCGCCGATCGGCAGTCCTTTCGGGTACGAGCCAGGATAACCCTCGGAAGCGAGAATAACGCACACGGCCGATTCGCCACTCCATTGGATATCGATCTCGTCCAGCGTCCCATCCAGCGATGCTTGGACAATTTCCAGCAGATCCGTCTGCAGCCGCGGCAGCACAACTTGCGCCTCGGGGTCGCCGAATCGCGCATTGAACTCGATCGTCTTCGGCCCGTCCTTCGTGATCATGAGACCCGCGAACAGCACGCCGCGAAACGGACGGCCTTCATCCACCATCGCCTGCGCGGTCGGCTTGATGATCGTTTCAATCGCCGTATCGATGATCTCCTGCGGAATGTGCGGCAGCGGAGAATAGGTGCCCATGCCGCCGGTATTCGGCCCCTTGTCGCCGTCGTATGCCGGCTTGTGATCCTGTGCCGCCGGCATCGGCCGCACCGCCAGCCCATCCACAAACGAGAGAATGGACATTTCTTGGCCTTCGAGGAACTCCTCGATGACGACCTTGTCGCCAGCCGCGCCGAACGCCTTGTTCAGCATCGTCTCGCGCAGCGCATGATCCGCTTCCTCGCGCGTGAAGCAGACGGTGACACCCTTGCCTGCCGCCAGCCCGTCCGCCTTGATGACGACGGGCACCGATTGTGTATCCAGATACTTCTTCGCGCCGTCATAATCGGTGAACGTCTCGTATCGAGCGGTCGGAATATTGTATTTACGCAGCAGGTTTTTCATGAAAATTTTGCTGCCTTCGATCTCGGCGGCGTTCTTGCGCGGACCGTAGACGGGAATACCCGCCGCTTCGAATGCATCCACAGCTCCCGCCGCAAGCGGGTCGTCCGGACCGACGATGACCAGGTCCATCGCTTCATCTTGAGCGAATTTCACGAGCCGGTCGAATTCCATTTCGCCGATATCGACGGTCTGCGCGAGTGCTGCGATTCCGGCATTGCCGGGCGCGCACCAAATCTGACGGTTGCTGTCGCCCCGCTTCAAAGCCCATACGATCGTATGCTCGCGGCCTCCGCGGCCGATGACGAGTATGCGCACGGATCAGGCCCCTCCTTCGACGTCTTTGTTGATGACCGTAAGCGATGCCTCACCGTCCGAGATGCGGATCGACTTAACGAGCAAGGAAATCTTGTTGTCCTCGTTCAGCAAGCCCCAATAATAGCGGGCTGTCTCCTGTTCATCGTCGAACAACGGCGCGAGCTGCGGCTCGCCGACAAAAGAAGGCAGCGGGCTACCGTCGCCGACATACGTCGAGATGAAATGGCCGAATCCGGCAATCGCATGCTCGTAGTGGAAGTACTGGCGTTTGGTCTGCGTTTCGTCGTTCTCTGCGGATTTCAAAATGGATAGCTTGTACGCGTTCTGCCGATCTTTCAGATCCACGATTCCCGAGATCCGTGGCGTAAAGTTCGGCGGGTCAGGCTCGTAAGTTCGCGTTGCCAAAGCCTGTTCAAAAGTGCCGTCCGAACGCAGCGCTTCCCAGATCGTATCGGTCTGGTCGCCGTTCGTGACGATATGCGCACCGCCCTCGTGCCGCAATGGATAATAAATGATGAGCGAAGGATCGGACAGCTTCGCCGGATCGCGCGCTTCCGTGCGCAGGAAGCCGTTCTCCTCCGGCACGAAGATGCGGTTGCGGCTGTTCTCGCTGCGCCCCATAATCCAGTACACTTGCATATATCGCGTGCCGTCCGGCGTTAATCCGATAATGATGCCGCGGCCGGGGTAGGCGTTTGCCTGCAATTGCCTTATGGTGCTGTCCGCGATCGCTTGCCAATTTGCCGCCATGTTTCTCGTCGCCCTTCCTTCCGTTAATGGTGGAACAGGCGCACGCCCGAATACACCATCACCATTCCGTAGTCGTTCGCTGCCTGGACCACTTCTTCATCCCGCATCGAGCTGCCGGCCTGAATGACGTACTTGACGCCGCTGCGGCTCGCCCGGTCGAGATTGTCGCGGAACGGCAGGAAAGCGTCGGAACCGTACGAAACGCTTTGCAATCCTTTGAGCCACTCCCGCTTCTCCTCGCGCGTCAGACGAGCGGGGACTTCTGCGAAGCAGCTCTCCCATGCAGCCTGCTCGATAGGTGTGATTTCGTCTTCCAGCCACAGGTCGATGGCATTATTCTGTTCGGCGCGCGCCAACCCTTCGCGGAACTTCATGTTCAGCGCTGCCGGGTGCTGCCGCAAATACCAGCGGTCCGCCTTGTCGCCAGCTAGGCGTGTGCAATGAATGCGCGACTGCTGTCCTGCGCCGATGCCTATCGTTTGGCCGCCCAGCGCGTAGCAGATCGAGTTGGATTGCGTGTATTTCAACGTGATGAGCGCGACAAGGAGATCTCGCTTCGCGGACTCCGACAGTTCCTTGTTCTCTGTCACGATGCGGTCGAACACCGAGCCGTCCGGCACGGCATTGTTGCGTTCTTGTTGGAACTTCATGCCGAATAGCGTACGCGTCTCGATCGGGTCCGGAACGTAATCCGGGTCGATCTGCAAGATGAGGTATTTGCCGCCCTTCTTCTGTTTCAGGATGTCAAGCGCTTCCGGCGTGTAACCGGGAGCCACCACGAGATCGGACACTTCGCGCTTGAGCAGCTTCGCAGTAGAAGCATCCACGATATCGCTCAGCGCAGCCGCGTCCCCGAAGGAGGACATGCGATCGGCGCCGCGCGCGCGGGCGTATGCGATCGCCAGGGGAGACAGCTCCGAGCCGTCTACGAAGTAGGCCTTCGCGAGCTCGGGCGACATCGGCACGGACACGGCCGCTCCTGCCGGGCTGACATGCTTGAACGATGCCGCGGCCGGCAACCCGGTCGCTTGACGCAGTTCGCGCACGAGCTGGAAAGCGTTCAACGCATCGAGCAAATTGATAAAACCGGGATCGCCGTTCACGACAGTCAGCGGAAGCGCCTTGCCATCCGCCGAAAATAGTTTGGCTTGCTGCTGGTGCGGGTTCATGCCATAACGCAGGACTATTTCTTTCACATCGCTCATTTGCGTTTCCTCATCCTCTCTTGTATCGGGCTTCGATCTTTGACAGTTAGCTGCGAATGCTCACGATCCGCCCTTCCAACGTTACGCGCCCTTCCGCGATCAGACGGACTGTCTCGGGCAGCAGTAGATGTTCGACTGCATGCACGCGATCGGAGAGCGATTCTTCCGTATCGCCGGGCATCATCTCGACCGCACGCTGCGCGATGATCGGCCCGGTATCCATGCCGCCATCGACGTAATGCACCGTGACGCCCGTAACTTTTACGCCGTAATCGAGCGCCTGCTTCACGCTATTAATGCCCGGGAATGCCGGCAGCAGTGCCGGATGAATATTGATCATTCGACCGTAGAACGGCTCGACGAGCACCGGTGTAATCAGTCGCATGTAGCCTGCAAGGACGATCAGATCGATGCTTCGGCGCTGCAGTTCCGCGACGATTTCTGTCTCGTACGCTTCGCGCGACGGGTAATCTTTCGGACGGAACACATAAGTATCGATGCCAAGCGTTCTTGCTCGCTCCAGCACATACGCCGATGGCTTGTCGCAGACGACCAATTCCATGCTGGCCGGGATGCCTTGCTCGCGGATAGCTTCCGCCAACGCTTGAAAATTACTCCCACTCCCCGAAGCAAATACCGCAATCCGCATCACCCGACAGCCCCCGTCCTTTTGCATTTTGTCCATTCACTTCAGCGACCGATCCGTCATTTCGTCATCTTCGTGCCTCTCTTCGAGGTCTCTTCGTGATGGAGGGCACCATTATCGGTGCCGATCTTGACTGCAAGCAGAGTAGCAACTTTGCGACGCTAATTTAACGCCCATATCTCGATTGCGAGCGAATCAGTGGCGCTGCGACGCTATTTCGGCGCCATTTCTCGAGTGCGAGCGAATCAGTGGCGCTGCGACGCTATTTCGATGACATTTCTCGAGTGCGAGCGAATTAATGGCGCTGCGACGCTATTTCGATGCCATTTCTCGATTGCGGCAGAACCTCAGGGCAACTCCACCCCGTCGAACGTGACGATCTTGCTGCCGGCGGTTACTTGCCCGATAACGTAGGCATCCTCGCCCTGCGTTCTGGCGATCTCCAGCGCTTGCTCCGCCTGATCGGCCGGCACGACCAGCACCATCCCTATGCCCATGTTGAACGTCGTGAACATGTCGCGATCGGAGATGCCGCCATCTCGCTGCATCAGCCCGAAGATCGGCTGGATCGGCCAGGAACCGCGGCGAATATCCACGTTCACGCCGTCTGGCAGCACGCGCGGGATATTCTCGATGAACCCGCCGCCCGTAATATGCGCCATCCCTTTTACTTGAACGGATTCCAGCAGCTTCAACACTTGCTTCACGTAGATGCGCGTAGGTTCCAGCAGCGTCTCGCCGAGCGTATGGCCTTCGAGCTCCGGAAGCTTGGCCGACAACGAGTAGCCCATCTGCTCGAGCAACAATCGGCGCACAAGCGAGAATCCGTTCGAATGAACGCCGCTCGAAGCCAACCCGATCACGACATCCCCAGGCTGAATCTCACTGCCGTTAATGATCTTAGGCTTATCGACGATCCCGACCGTGAATCCGGCAATATCGTATTCGCCATCTTGGTACATGCCCGGCATTTCCGCCGTCTCGCCGCCGATTAAAGCGCAGCCTGCCTGCGCGCAGCCTTCAGCTACGCCAGCCACGATCGCTTCGATCTTCTCCGGCACAAGCTTGCCCGTCGCCAGGTAATCCAGGAAGAACAGCGGCTCCGCTCCCGTCACCACCACATCGTTCACGCACATGGCGACGGCGTCGATGCCGATCGTGTCGTGCTTATCCATTTGAAACGCGAGCTTCAGCTTCGTACCGACGCCGTCTGTCCCCGAGACGAGCACCGGCTCCTCGTACTTGTCCTTGTTCAATCCGAACAACCCGCCGAATCCGCCGAGCCCTGTCAGCACTTCCGGCCGGAACGTCCGTTTCACGTGCTTCTTCATCCGCTCGACCGCTTCATTGCCCGCCGCAATGTCGACCCCAGCCTGCTTATACGCCTCGGACACGTCGTCGCCTCCTTTGATTACGCCAATCATGTTCTTTCACACGCCTAGCTTCCACTTGCCCCTGCCCAACCGCCGCCTGCCAACATTAGAGCACCGGACTTCCTCTAAATCCCCGCCAGCCCTCCGACTGCCGACATTAGCGCACCTGACTTCCTTTAAATCCCCGCCAGCCCGCCGCCTGCCAATTTTTTTGAACTATAACGGACACAGGGGCACCTATATCGAGGAAACAGAGTCAAAACGCATTCTAACGGACACAGCAGCGCTTAATCGTAGATAATGTTACCGAAATCAGTTGCAAAGTACCAAATAAGATCCCATATGTCCGTTAGAGTTACGACATCGCCATTAATAGCTAAATAAGATCCCGTGTGTCCGTTAGCGCGTCACTTCTCACAACACATGCTATTCCCCCACGAAACTCCCGCCAACCGCACTCTCCCACCAACGCTCCCAAAGCTGTCATGCGGGTGTCCAGAGGGTGCAGCGCCTCGGAATCCCCCTTCCGAGGAAGGGGGACTTAGGGGGATGGGAAAACCAATCAATCGCACCCGCATCCGATCTTCGCGTCCTCGAACTCCGTCGGCGTCGGGTAGTCGTTGCTGAAGCAGCCGAGACACAACCCGCGGTCCGGCTCGCCGTCATGCCCGCCGATCGCATCCACCAATCCCGCCTGGCTCAGAAAATACAGCGAATCTGCTTGAATCGCCTGCCGGATCTCCTCCACCGACTTCGCGTGCGCGATCAGATCGCGGCGGTCCGGCGTATCGATCCCGTAGAAGCACGGGTTGGTGAACGGCGGCGACGTAATCCGCACATGCACCTCAACCGCTCCGGCCTCGCGCAGCAGGTTGACGATCCGCAGCGAAGTGGTGCCCCGCACGATCGAATCGTCGATCATGACGACCCGCTTGCCCTCGACCACCTTGCGGACCGCCGAAAGCTTCATCTTCACGCCTTTCTCGCGCAGCTCCTGGGACGGCTGGATGAACGTGCGTCCGGTGTATTTGTTCTTGATCAAGCCGAGCTCATACGGAATGCCCGTCTGCTCCGCGTATCCGATCGCTGCCGATATGCTCGAATCCGGCACGCCCGTCACCACGTCGGCGTCCACGAACGACTCCAGCGCGAGCCGTTGCCCCATCCGCTTGCGCGACGCATGCAAGTTAATGCCGTTAATATCGCTGTCCGGGCGGGCGAAATAAATGTATTCCATCGCGCACACCGCCCGCCGTTTCATCACGGTGAACCGTTCTTCGCGCAAGCCATCTTTGTCCAGAACGAGCAATTCGCCCGGTTGCACGTCCCGCACGTACACCGCACCTACGGTTTCCAGCGCGCAAGACTCCGAAGCGAAAATATACCCGCCGCCCAACCGCCCCATCACGAGAGGCCGAATGCCGTGCGGATCCGAAGCGACAAGCAGCATCTCATTGGTCATGATCAGAAACGCAAACCCGCCGACGAGCCGCCCGAACGCCTCCTTCACCGCTTCTACCAGTTCCTTCGGCGAACGTGCGATCAGGTGGGCGATGACTTCTGTGTCACTTGACGTTTGGAAAATAGAACCCAGATCCTCGAGTTCCCGACGAATGTGCGGCGCATTGACGATGTTGCCGTTCGTGGCGACCGCCAGATCCCCGCCCCGGTATTTAAACACGAGCGGTTGCGCATTCGCCAGCTTGCTCTCGCCCGCGGTCGAATAACGCACATGGCCGATCGACCGGTCGCCTGGCAGCGCCCCGATCCGATCGGCATCGAATACTTCCTTCACAAGCCCCATGTTCCTGTGGTAATGGAACTCGCCATCCTTACAAGTGCAGATCCCTGCGCTCTCTTCGCCCCGATGCTGCAAAGCGTGCAGGCCATAATAGGACAGCGCGGCGGCGTCCGGAACGCCGAATACGCCGAACACGCCACACTCTTCCTTCAATTTGTCGAAAATATCGTCCCGTCCGTTGCCTTCATTGTAGTAGTTACCTGTCCATAGGCGCTGCACCCTGAGTCCCTCCTATTTCATCCGTACTGCCGCAGCCGCAACTTTCATGGCTTCCTTCGCAACCTCAGCAACCGCCGTTATATGAACTGCGTTATGGCGATCATTCTATGCCATAATCGTTGCGGCTGCATCAGCAGTCAGGACCCGCAACTTACTTCATTCGGCTAGGAATAGCATCCTTCCACACCTCGTGCAGCTCTTTCACCGACGCATCCACTGCCCGGTGCCCCGCAACCTCCACAGTCAGCCGATCGCCGCCGACCGTGCCAATCCGCTCCGCCTTCACGCCCGCAGCCGCGCAATGCGCCGCGAGTGCATCCGCATGATCCTGCGCAACCGACAGCAGCACGCGCGACTGCGATTCGCTGAACAGCGCCAGATCCGGCCGTAAGCCCGGCATCCATGCCACCGCAGCGCCAAGCCCGCGCTCGAAGCCGCTCTCCGCGAGCGCCGCCGCCAAGCCGCCTTCGGACAAGTCATGCGCCGATGCCACAAGTCCTTGCTGAATCGCGCCCAGCACCGCCTTCTGCATCGCATGTTCCGCGTCCAGGTCGATCTCAGGCGGGCGACCTTCCGTCACACCATGCACGGCGTACTGGAACTCGCTGCCGCCGATTTCCGCCTTCGTCTCGCCGAGCAGGAAGATGACGTCTCCCGCTTTCTTGAACGACTGCGTCGTAATATGATCAAGGTCGTGCACGAGACCGACCATGCCGACGACCGGCGTCGGGTAGATCGCGCCCTTCACATTCTCATTGTACAGCGATACATTGCCGCCGATGACCGGCGTATCGAGCAAGCGACAAGCGTCCGCCATCCCGTCGACCGCCTTCTCCATTTGCCAGAACACTTCCGGCTTCTCCGGACTGCCGAAGTTCAGATTGTCCGTAATCGCCAGCGGTTCGGCGCCGGAGCAGACGATGTTGCGCGCCGCCTCGGCGACCGCGATCTTGCCTCCGACTTCGGGGTCCAGATAGACGTAACGGCCGTTGCAATCGGTCGTCATCGCCAGCGCCTTGCGGGTGCCGCGGATCGCTACAACCGCCGCATCCGAGCCTGGCACGACCGCCGTCGAAGTCCGTACTTGATAATCGTACTGGCTGTACACCCACTCTTTGCTCGCCAGCGAGGGGGACCCGAGCACTTTTTTCAAAGCGCCGTTCAAATCCGTTACTTGCTCGTACGCCGTCGTGTCGATCGAACCGTTCTTGAGATAGTATTCCGGCACCTGCGACGGTTTATCGTAAATCGGGCAGTCGTCCACGAGCGCCTTGACCGGCATATCCGCGACTTGCTCGCCCTTATGGAACAGCCGTAGCCGGCCGTCGTCGGTCACTTTGCCGACTTTGGCGCAATGCAGCCCCCACCGCTCGAAAATCTCCTTCGCCTGAGCTTCGTGCTGCGGCTCCGTAACGAACAGCATGCGCTCTTGCGATTCCGACAGCATCATCTCGTAAGCGGTCATGCCCGATTCGCGCTGCGGTACTTCGTCGAGGTACAACTCCATGCCGTTGCCCGCCTTGCTCGCCATCTCTGCGCTCGAGCAGGTGAGACCCGCCGCACCCATATCCTGGATGCCGAGCACGATGCCCGAATCGATCAGTTCAAGCGTTGCTTCCATGACGAGCTTCTCCATGAACGGATCGCCGACTTGCACCGCGCTGCGCTTCGCTTCGGATTCTGCCGTGAGGTCCTCGGATGCGAACGTCGCACCATGAATTCCGTCGCGCCCCGTCGCCGGACCAACGTAGAATACGGGGTTGCCGACGCCTTTGGCGACGCCGCGTTGGATTTTGTCATGGTCGATGAGGCCCACGCACATCGCGTTGACGAGCGGGTTGCCTTCGTACGCTTCGTCGAACGCTACCTCCCCCGCAACTGTCGGAATGCCGATGCAGTTACCGTAGCCGGCGATTCCGCTGACGACATTAGAGAACAAGTAGCGCACGCGATCGCTGTCCAGCTTGCCGAAACGCAGCGAATTGAGCAGCGCCACCGGACGCGCCCCCATCGAGAAAATATCGCGGATAATCCCGCCCACGCCCGTCGCCGCGCCCTGGTACGGCTCGACCGCTGACGGGTGGTTGTGCGACTCGATCTTGAACACGACCGCCTGGTTGTCGCCGATGTCTACGATGCCCGCGCCTTCGCCGGGTCCCATCAGGACGCGCGGCCCGCTCGTCGGGAACCGCCGCAAGAGCGGCTTGGAGTTCTTGTACGCGCAATGCTCCGACCACATGACGCTGAACACGCCGATCTCGGTGTAGTTCGGCTGCCGGCCGAGAAATTCGCAGATGAGCGCGAACTCGCTGTCCGACACGCCGAATTGCTTGTAAATTTTCTGTTCGACGATCTGTTCTACCGTCGGTTCCTTAGCGGCCAATTGCTGCGCCATGGGTTTCCCTCCAAGCGTTAAGTAGTGACGTGAACATGCGCGCGCCGTCCTTCGAGCCGAGCAGGTCCTTGACGGCCCGTTCGGGGTGCGGCATCATGCCGACGACGTTGCCGCGTTCGTTCGATACGCCCGCGATGTTGTCGACCGAGCCGTTCGGATTATGGCCTTGATAGCGGAAAATGATCTGGTTGTTCTTCTTAAGCTGCTGCAGCGTAACATCGTCACAGTAATAGTTGCCTTCGCCGTGCGCGATCGGGACACGAATCGTCTCGCCCTGGCGGTAGGCGTTCGTAAATGCCGTTTGGTTGTTCTCGACGACGAGATCGACCGGGTGGCAGCGGAATTTCAGGCTGTTGTTGCGAATCAGTGCGCCGGGCAGCAGCCCCGCTTCGGTCAGCACTTGGAATCCGTTGCAGACGCCGAGCACGAACTTGCCTTCGTCTGCTGCTTTGCGCACTTCCGCCATGACCGGTGCGAACCGCGCGATCGAACCGCAGCGCAAATAGTCGCCGTAGGAGAAGCCGCCGGGCACAAGGATCGCGTCATACTTGGAGAGATCGGTTGCCGTATGCCAGACGTAATCGACCGGCTGCTGCACCGTATCCTCTACTGCATGATACATGTCCAGGTCGCAGTTGGAGCCCGGAAACACGATAACTGCAAAATTCATGCTGTCTCAGTCCTCCAGTTCGAATCGGTAGTCTTCGACGACGGTATTCGCGAGCAGCTTCTCGCACATGGACTTGAGTTGGGACTCCGCTTGCGCGCGATCGTCGGTGTCCAGTTCCACTTCCATGAACTTGCCGATGCGGACCTTGGACACTTCCGCGAATCCGAGCGAATGCAGCGCACCTTGCACCGCGTTGCCCTGGGGGTCGAGCACATTCTCCTTGATCGTCACGTAAACTTTGGCTTTCATCTGGTTGATCCTCCTTGGTAGGTACCTTTGCTGGCTTGCTCGGGTTGTTATTCGATATGAAAATGGTGCTTTTGTCGCTGTAGCCGGGTTTCGTCGGGTTGTGGCACATTGTCATCTCTCCCGCGACTCTCTAACCGGGTTTCGCCCGCTTATGGCAGTTCCTGAGCGAAGGGGATATCGGCAAAGTGGAAGGTCCGTTGAACGGCACATGGCCAAATGTTGCACTCCGCCAACTTTCCCAACTCCGCCTTAAGCTCCAATATCGCCTTCTCTTTCACCTAATAAGACTGCCCCCTTCTATTCCGTCAACCGCCGATAAATTTCCTTATAGCGCGCGGCGGTCTCGGCCACGACCGCATCCGGAAGCCGCGGCGGCGGGCTGTTCTTGTCCCAATCCGACCCAGACAGATAGGTGCGTACCGGCTCCTTGTCCATGCTGTCGATCTCGACGTCCAGCGCGTACTTCTCTTCGGCCCAGAAGCGCGAAGAGTCGGGCGTGAACAGCTCATCGATCAACACGACCTTACCGTCGATCAGCCCGAACTCGAACTTGCAATCCGCGAGGATGATGCCTCGTGCAGCGCACGCATCGCGCCCCGCTTCATACAGCCGCAAGCTGCGTTCCCGCAGCTCTTCCGCCATTTCCCGACCGACGCGCCGCGCCATCTCTTCGAACGGAATATCTTCATCATGCCCCACATCGTTCTTACCCGCAGGCGTGAAGATTGGCTGCTCCAGCTTGCCGTTCTTGCGCAGCCCTGCAGGCAACGCCATGCCGTTCACCGCGCCGCCCGCCACATACTGCCGCCAACCGCCGCCGGTAATATAGCCGCGCACGACGCACTCGATGTCCACGCGCTTCGCCTTGCGGCACACCATCACACGTCCGGCCAGCTTCTCCGGCTCGCTTACGACATCGCCAAGCAACGCAACGTCCGTGTGCACCACATGATTTGGCTGCCTATCCGCCGTCTGCGCGAACCACCAGGCGCTGAGCTCGTTCAGCACGCGCCCTTTGTCCGGCACCGGCGGGTCCAGCACGTAGTCGAACGCGCTGATTCGGTCCGTCACCACGATCAACAGATGCTCGCTCAGATCGTACAACTCCCGCACCTTGCCTTTATGCAGAAGCGGCGCCTTCACTAATCCCTCCGCGGTCGCCAAAGCTTCTGTACCTGCCGCAAAACTCATGTCCTGCGCACCCCCGGCCCCTCATTCCTCACTCGTCCGCCTCCTTAGCGATTGCCTGACACACCAGATGACGGCTTACCAACTTCACCGACCGACCACCGCAACCACCCATTCGACAAATCTATCGCCATTTCACTCCAACCAGCCGCCGCAGCCGTCCATTTGACGTCAAAACCGCCATTTCATCCCGACCAGCTGCCGCATTCACCCATTTGACAGCACTGCCAGCCAATCCAGCTATTTCAAACCCAATCGCTCGAAGATCGTATCCACATGCTTCAGGTGCCACGACGGGTCGAAGCAATCCGCGATCTCGTCGGCGCTCAAGCGCGAAGTGATCTCCGCCGTCGACTCCACGATCCCGCGGAAATCCCGCTGTTCCTCCCAAGCCTGCATCGCCCTCGGCTGCACCGTATCGTAAGCCTGCTCGCGGCTCAGCCCCTTATCGATCAGCTTCGTCATGACACGGCCGGAGAACGGCACATTGTACGTGCTGCGCATATTGCGCTTCATATTGTCCGGGAACACGGTCAAATTTTTCACGATATTCCCGAAGCGGTTCAGCATGTAGTTTAACAACATCGTAGCATCCGGCAAAATGATTCTTTCGACGGAGGAGTGCGAAATATCGCGTTCATGCCACAACGGCACGTTCTCATATGCAGACACCATGTGTCCGCGAATGACCCGGGCGAGCCCGCTCATGTTCTCGCAGCCGATCGGGTTGCGCTTGTGCGGCATCGCCGAAGAGCCCTTCTGCCCTTTGGCGAACGATTCCTCCACTTCGCGAAACTCGCTCTTCTGCAGACCGCGAATCTCCGTCGCGAACTTATCGATGGAAGTCGCGATCAAAGCCAGCGTCGCCATATATTCCGCATGCCGGTCGCGCTGCAGCGTCTGCGTCGAGATCGGCGCGGCCGTAGTCCCCAGCTTCTTGCAGACGAACTGCTCCACGAACGGATCGATGTTCGCATACGTGCCGACCGCGCCGGACATTTTGCCGAACTGCACGCCGTCCGCCGCCCGCTCGAACCGCTCCAGGTTGCGCTTCATCTCTTCGTGCCACAACGCCAGCTTCAGCCCGAACGTCGTCGGCTCCGCATGCACGCCGTGCGTCCGGCCCATCATCTGCGTATCTTTATATCGGATCGCCTGCTCGCGGAGAATGGCGATAAACCCTTCCAGATCCTTGCGAAGGATCCGATTGGCCTGCAACAGCAAATACCCCATCGCCGTGTCGACCACGTCGGTGGAGGTCAGTCCGTAATGCACCCATTTGCGCTCCGGCCCTAGGCTCTCGGACACCGCTCGCGTGAACGCGATGACGTCGTGACGCGTCTCCTGCTCGATTTCATAGATGCGGTCGATGTCGAACTTGGCGTTCCGGCGCAGCGCTACCGTATCTTCCTTCGGAATATGCCCGAGCTCCGCCCATGCTTCGCAAGCGCACAATTCCACTTCAAGCCACGCCTGGAACTTGTTCTCTTCCGTCCATACGGCCCGCATCTCCGGACGGCTGTACCGATCGATCATGACTCTCCATCCTTCCAGATATCAGTTTGCGAGATCCACGCCAGCGCGGCTCCTGTCTGCGGCGCAAGTACGTTCAGGTGCCCCATCTTGCGGCCGGTCTTGGCTTCTGCCTTGCCATACAGATGCAGCTTCGGCTCGACGCCAAGCTTCTCTGCCTCCTCATCGCAAGCCGGCAGCCAGCGCATCAAGCGCTCCATATGCTCGCCGAGCACGTTGACCATGACGACCGGCGTAAGCAGCGACGTATCGCCCAGCGGCAAATCGCAGATCGCGCGAATGTGCTGCTCGAACTGCGAGGTCCGGCACGCATCCATCGTGTAATGCCCCGAATTGTGCGGCCTTGGAGCCAGTTCGTTCACGTACAGCGTTCCGTCTTCCGTCAGGAACATCTCGACCGCAACCAAGCCGACGACGCCGAGCGACTCGGCGATGGACAGCGCGAGCCCCTCCGCCTCCGCCCTGACGGAATCGGAGATGCGTGCCGGTACGATCGACAGGTGCAAAATATTACGCACATGCACGTTTTCCGCCGGGGGAAACGTGCGGATTTCGCCGGATGGCCGCCGCGCCGCGATCACGGACAATTCCTTCACGAACGGCACGAACTGCTCCAGCACGAGCTCTACGCCCGTCGCGGACGCTTCCGTCCATGCCGGCTCCAGGTCCGCTTCCGCGCGGAGCACCCATTGCCCCTTACCGTCATATCCTCCGGTCGCGGTCTTGAGAACCGCCGGCAAGCCGAGCCGACGCACCGCCTCGAACAACGCTTCCCGACTCTTGATCTCCGTATACGGCGCAACCCTCGCACCTGCCGCTTCCAGGGCGCGCTTCTCGCGCAGACGATGCTGCGTCGTGTACAGCAAGGCGCTGCCCTGCGGCACGTAGGATTCCGCTTCGAGCATGGCGGCCACGCCCGCATCTACATTCTCGAACTCGTACGTAATGACGTCCGATTGCCTAGCCAGTTCCCTGGCGGCATCCCGATCGCCATATCCGGCAACGATCTGCCGCGCCGTCTGCCCGCAGGGGCTGTCGGGCGTCGGGTCCAGCGTCACGAAGCGGTAGCCCATGCGACCACCGGCATGCGCCAGCATACGTCCGAGCTGGCCGCCGCCGAGGACGCCGATCGTCGCGCCAGGCATGATTCTACGCGGTGTCGCCGTCGACGAAGCCGCTTTATCCGGATCCGGGGTTGCTTCCCCGGTCGAGTTTCCCGTCGCAACCGACTTCGCCTCCGGAATCGTGCAGCTATCGTCACCGCACTGCTCGCCGCCGCCCAGCCAATCATCCATCCGCTCCAATCCGCTCAAGCCAGTTCACCGCCATCCAGCACTTCCTGAGTGATCCGCGCCCGCCGCGCAGCCACCCGCTCGCCGACCGCCGAATCGAATGCCCCGATCATCTGGGCGGCTAACAGCCCCGCATTCGTAGCCCCGGCCGCACCGATCGCCACCGTTGCCACCGGTATGCCGCCCGGCATCTGCACGATCGACAGCAGCGAATCCAGCCCGTTCAGCGCCTTCGACTGAACGGGCACGCCGATGACCGGCAGCGTCGTCTTGGCCGCCACCATGCCGGGCAAGTGCGCAGCGCCGCCCGCTCCCGCGATAATCACCTTCAGGCCGCGACCAACGGCGGTCTCCGCATAAGTGAACATCAAATCCGGCGTCCGATGCGCCGACACGACTTTCTTCTCATATGGAATTCCCAATTCATCCAGCACGTCGCAGGCCTTCTTCATCGTATCCCAGTCCGACTTGCTCCCCATGATAACGCCGACCCAGATCGACATGTCGCACACACCCTCGCAGCTTGATAGGTCCAATCCTATTTTCCAGTAAAAAAAGGACGACAGGTATACATACATTGTACCCATCGGCCCTCCGATTTTCCCGGATCGCAGCATACGCATGCCGAACTAACGACAATAGAAGCCCCGCGCCGGGGCGTCGCATGCGCGTAGTCCGGAAATTCCGGTTTCCGGGTAGAGACGTTCGGGCCGATTCCCGAGTTTATACGCGTTCGCGTCCTATTCAGTTAATACAAACATAATGGCGTTTCAGACGCTTCAAGTGTAACTTAAACAGGGGGGAATGTCAAACAAAGACGAACACTTTCGTCGCTTCGACAATATAATGTTCGGTTTTACTGCATACTTAACGAAAAAGCCTCTGCAGCGCCATGATGGCGGCAGAGGCTTTCACGTATCCCTTGATTATTTCATCTCATTCATGATTTGCTCGATTTCCGCTTCCGCTTCATTGATCGCTTGCTGCGGATCCATATTGCCGAGCAACACTTTCTGCACCATCTTGGCGATCACGTCGCGGGAGCTGATCGTATTCATGTATGGGTTCAATACTCGATCATAAATGATTTGGCCATTCTGGATGGCTCCCGGCTCATCCAACTGGCTGATGGCAATTTTTTGGGACTCTACGATCGTCTTGAAATCGTCTGGATGATTTTGCAGCAACGGGTGCTTTGCATATTCGTCCAGTACTTCCTGGTCCTGCACAGGGGGCAGCAGATGGCCAGGCACCGTTTGCAGGAACTTGGTGGATCTTTTGCCCGTGGTGATGAATTCCACCCATTTCTTCGCTTCCTCCTGTACCTCAGAGCCTTTGTATACGACATAGCTCTTCCAAATACCTTCGGTCACTTTCGCTTTCTCGGATGGCCAAGTCAGAGCGCCTGTATGTGGTTCGATTTCGGGGTTATTTGCCGCAACACGGGACAACAGTCGCCCTTCGTAAATGCCCATGGCCGTCTTGCCGGCACCAAAAGCGTCGATCGTTTCGTAGTACGAATAAGTTCCGATATCCGGCGGTGCGTATTTGGCCAATTCCTTATACATATTAAGCGCTTCCAGCGTTGCCGGCGTATTTAACGTAAGGTTCGTGTCTTTGTCGAATAACGTCTGCCCGTTGGCCCACATAAACATATAAAAGACGTTTTCCGTCCAAGAATTTTGTCCGGCCGGCATGGAAAGGCCGTAGACGTCAGGTTTGCCGTCACCGTTCGTATCGAGCGTCAATTTTTTCGCTGCTTCCAGGTATTCCTGCCAGTTGGTCGGCGGTTTAACGTTATACTGCTCGAACAGATCTTTCCGGTACCAAAGAACTGCCGCCGTACCGGCGTAAGGAACCGACCAGTCCGAATCTCCGATGCGAACGACCGATCCGGGCACCCATTTGTCGCGCCCCACTCTGTCGATAACATCGTTCATCGGCGCCAGGTATCCTTTGTTGGCGAATTCGTAAATCAAGGTTTGATCGGCTTGGCTGACATCCGGCGGCGAATTGGTGGCAATGGCCGTTGTCAATTTAGTGGATAATTGATCGGCGCCCAACATTTCCAAATTGATCTTGATACCTGGATTCAACTCTTCGAATTCGGCAATCAGTTCCCTGAAAGCGGCCACGCTCGGCGGATCCGATTCTACGGTTACAAAGCGCACATTCTTTGTCTTGATTTTCCCTTCGCCGGATGCTTTCCCGCTGTCCCCCGGGGTTGCACCGGACGAACAACCCGTCCAAATCAATGCCGTTGCGGTCATCAGAATGACCATTGCCCGATTCCATTTCATACAGCCTGTCCCCTCTCAACGTTCATGTTGTCGCGTTTCTCATTCATTTCCCATTACTGCCCATGCTGCTTGCGCTTGCAGTGATGCTCCCGTCAATGAGAATTCAGCACCTCCTCCATGTCCGATTTTCTTACTCTTTCAGACCGCCATCTCCGAATCCTGCGATGAGATGACGCTGCAGCAACGGAAAGATGAGCAGTGCCGGCAGAGCAATAATGACTGCCGCCGACATCAACATCCCCCAGGAATAAATCGCAGTTTGGCCCAGCAGAGAAGAAACCCCGGCCGCCAGATTTTTCAATGAATCCGTGGAGATGAACACCGTGGCAAACAAGTATTCATTCCAGGCTTCGATAAATGCGAACATCGAGGTGGAGATAATCCCTGGCATGGCAAGCGGCAGGATCACGACCCGAAACGATTGAAAACTGCTTGCCCCTTCGACATATGCGGCTTCCTCATAGGTACGGGGAATGACATCGAAAAAAGATTTGAGCAGCCACATCGTAAACGGCAGCGTAAACGTGATGTAGGTCAAAGTCAATCCAAACCGGCTGTCTGCTAGCCCGATATCGATGACCAGCATATAGAGGGGGATCAGCATCAGAATCGGCGGAAATATATAGGTGAACAGCACCAGTCTTCCGAATATCTTGGCAAACCGGGAATCCGAGCGGGATAACGCGTAGCCGGACAACGCGCTAAGCATGATAGAAAGAACGGTTGCCCCGGCCGAAATAACCGTGCTATTCCATAAATAAACTCCGAAATTGGTCAACTCGAACAGATCGATGACATTGTGGAATGTCGGATGCTGCGGAAACAGCGTCGGAGGCGCCCGATAGGCTTCCTCGTACGGTTTCAGCGAAGACAGCACCATCCATATCAAAGGAAACGCCGCGAAAAACACAATGACCAGAACGGCGGCCATCCGTAAAGCCGGGGGTGCAGCTCGTCTGATCGACCTAATCATAAAGCCGCTTCACCCTTTCCTGCAGATAGAAATACACGACGGACACGGCGACCAAAATCAGGATCATGCAAACCGCAAGCGCGGATGAATAACCAAGATCGAATTCTCGGAACGCCTTCTTATAGACGAGAATGGGCAGCGTCATCGTCGACTCCAGAGGCCCGCCCTGTGTCAGCATATAGACCAGATCGAAATTGTTGAAGGTCCATATAATGCGCAAGAGGATCGTAAGCAGGAAGATCGGCAGAATCGCCGGCCATGTAATATGGCGGAAAGCTTGAAAGTAGTTCGCACCATCCACCCTGGCCGCTTCATATTGATCGGAAGGAATCATTTGCAGTCTTCCCAGAAGTGCAATTACAAAGAAAGGAAAAAACTTCCAAGACCCCATTAGAATAAGCGCCATCATGGAGGTGTCCGGCGATGCCAGCCAGGTTTGACTGCCAAACCCGATCGCGCTCAACGCATAATTGACGATGCCGTACAGGTCATTCAACATATACCGGAAGACGAGCACGACAACAATGGTCGGAACGATATAGGGAATCAGGACGAAGCTGCGCGCCAGATTACGCATCGGGAAGCGTTCATGAAGCAAGAGTGAGACCGCAAGTCCGACAAACGCACTTACCGTCATCGCACCGGCCGTCCAAACGAGATCGACTGAAAGCGATTTCAAGAAACTGACATCTACCAAAACTTTGCGAAAATTATCGAATCCAATCCAAATGCCGCGAGGGTCCATAATATTTCTTTTTTGAAAACTGTAACCCAGTACCGACAATAAGGGATATCCGAACATGCCCGCTAACAGGATGACGCTCGGGGCCATAAACAAGGCGTGCATGATGCGCTGGGAACGTTTGACCGCATGAACGCCTCGCGCATTCGTTCCCCCTGCCGCCATCATTGCCCTTTTTGATTCAGCCATGCTTACCTCCTCCAATGGGAGAACCGTTTCTCATGCCGCAAGGTCAGTTGAACAAATTCAACAGACGGGCAACCATCGCTGCCGGGTCGGCATGCTGCCAAATGTTTCTTCCGTATACAAAGCCTCTGACACCGGCCCGCACCGCTTGTTCGGCTTCGGCAACAACATCGTCTTCCTTTTCTTGCGGACCCCCGAGCAGCGTGACCGGTACGGGGCAATGCCGCACGTGTTCCGCGAACGACTCCGCCGGCCCGATGTAGGGAACTTTCAGGATGTCGGCCCCCAGTTCGACGCCGATTCTCATCATATGGCCGACGAACGCCTGACTGCGCCACCGAGTGCTGTCAAGTGCTTGACCCCATACGACCGTCTCAAGCATCACAGGCATCCCCAAACGATGGGCTTGCCGGATGGCCTCCGCCACCTTCTCCAAATTGAGCGCATACGACCGCTCGCTGCTCTGTCCGAATACAAGCACCACCTTGACGGCGTCCGCGCCCAGCGATACCGCATCCTCCACCGATGTCAGCGCGATATAGCTATCGCCGCTTGGCTTTCCCTGCGGCTCGGCGGAATTCACATACATGTCCAGCGAGACGATAACCGCCGGACGGTCATGATTTCTGAACAGGTGAGCCGTATGCAGAAGAAGCCCGGGATTCAACAGGATTCCCTGAATCCCCGCATGTATCAGCTTGCGAATCGTCGCCTCCGGGTTTTCCAAGCCTTTGGGCGTTCCTTCGATCCCGTGATCTACTGCGACAACCATTGTCTTGTCGTCTTGATGATTGAATAAGCGACGCAACCGCAGATCGATTCCGATCGCATTCATCGCGTCAACTCCTTCTCCGGTGACAAGATGACTTTCAACTCGCGACCGCCCCGGATCCGTTCGTAAGCATCGTGCACCTCGCTTAGGGCGGCTCTGTGCGTGATCAGCAAGCGAACCGGCACCTTGCCGGTTTCAATCAGACGAATAGCCTTTTCATAGAGACTGGGGTCGGCATGGCGGCCGACGCCGATCCATTCGCTGCCTGTCAGCGTAATTTCGTTATAATGAATCCAGTTCGGATCAAGCTCCGTCGTCAGATCTTTGCCACCGCCGCCGAACAACAGCACGCGGCCGCGAGCGCCGACGAGATGTACGGCTTCCTTCATCAGCTTCGGCTCCGCTATCGTCACAATGCAGGCATCCGCCCGGCGCCCGTTCGTCCACGACATGACGGTTTCCCCAAGATCGTCTGCATTCGGGTCAATTACGCTCGCCGCTCCGAATTTCAAAGCCATTTCGCGCCGTGCGGAATTGGGCTCCGATACGAGTACCTCCGCACCGGAGAGCGAAGCAACCGCGATAAGCTGCAGCCCCATAGCCCCCGCGCCCAATACGACGACTTTTTCCCCGAGACGAATTTGCGTGCGATTGACCACAGCATGAATGCAATCCGCCAACGGTTCGGTAAAGGTTCCCTCATCGTAATTAACCGTGTCCGGCAAGCGAACGCAATATTGCAAATTGTGTTGATCGATTTTACAGTATTCCGAATAGCCGCCCATTCCTTCTGCGGCAATCCGATCGCCGACGCGGAATCTGGTCACCTTCGCGCCTACTGCGACGACATCGCCCGTCCATTCATGGCCTGGATTAAACGGGAACTCCAACGGATAATAATTCGGTGTCGTGAACTTGCGCAAATCAGTTGGGCAAATGCCGCATGCCTTGACCTTGACCAGCACTTCGCAATCGCCGATCGGCGGAACGGGGGATTCCAGCAGACGCAAATCCCCCAAGCCGAATAATTGGGCTTCGATCATGGTAGATGTGATTTCGTGACTTATCAAAGCTGATCCCTCCTGTTTCCCTTGCAACAATCTATCGCCGCCTATGAGTATGCAGTTCTCTGACGGCGTTCAAGTATGTCAAAAATCTGCTGTACACCGTATCGTACTGCCCGGCATGACTTGTCTGGGGCATGATCCGCTTCTGCGTTCCAACCCATTTCATATAGGAAGCAGGGGCAAGCAGCCCGGCCCCGGCGCCTGCCAGCCAAGCGCTACCGAGCGGCGCTCCGACCGAGCCCGAGACGATTTCCTGCGGAAGCCGGCACACGTCGCTGACGATTTGCACCAGCAGTTCGCTCTTTGCCCCTCCGCCCACGGCACGGATTTTGCCGTTTACGGGCAAAGATTCCAGCGCATGCCGAAGCGCGTAGCCGATCCCTTCCATCAGGGCCCGAACGATGTGGCCGGACCGATGATGATCGGCAAGTCCGAGCAAGGCACCTCGCAGACCGGAATCGACGAACGGACTGCGCATACCTGTCAAATAGGGAAGCGCGATTAACCCATCCGCCCCGATATCGATCGCCGCTGCTTCCCGTTCGAAACTGTGAAAGATATCATCATCCATTGCCTGGCCCCGCAGTTGGCTCCACCACGAGAGGATCCTTGTTCCGCTGCCCAGGATGGCACTGGTCAGCACGATGCCAGGCGCCCAACCAGGGGTTGTAATAAAGCCTTCATGGTACCACGGGCGGTCCAGGATCGTCATCGTCGTAACCGATGAGCCGTACAGAATCGCGGTTTCGCCAATTTCTCCAATGCCGGTGCTGAGCATTTCCGAAAGTGCGTCACCGGTTCCTACAATGACAGGTGTCCCTTCCCTCAACCCAGTTTCCCTTGCGGCGGCCGCATGGACATAGCCCGCGATTTCGGTCGGCCAGCACAGTTTTGGCATGACGTCCATATCGATATCGGCTGCGGCAAAAGCTTCGGAATCCCACTTGCAGCTCCTGGCCAAGTAGCCGTAGCCGCCGTCGGAAGCGGTGAACGGATCTGCCGTCATCTCCCCGCAAAGTCGGAATGCGAGATAGCCGCTTGAACCGAGAATCCGGCTCGTTCTGCTCCATACTTCTGGCTCGTTCTCCCGCAGCCACATCAACTTGGGCATCACGGATTGCGTGGCCAGCGGCTGACCGCTGCGGAACACAGCGTCAGCCCCCACCTTGTCATTCAATGCTTGAATCTGCTTGATCGCCCGAGAATCAATGCTGTATAGAATCGCATTGCGCAACGGCTTTCCAGCCGCATCTATCGGCAGTACGACCGGGCATATGCCGCTGCATCCGATCGCCGCGATTCGATCGGCGGATACGTCGGCATGCGCCAGCAAATCCCGGATGATCTTCACCGTTTCGCCCCACCAGACCGCATCGGCATCCTGCTCTGCCCAGCCGGGATTCGGATGTTCCACCTGATGATAGTACCGCTGGTGCGACAGCACATTACCCGACAAATCAGTCAAGACGCCTTTCGTCGAAGAAGTACCGATATCGATCCCGATGACATACATACCCAATCACCATTTCGCTTCGTGATGTTTGCATTATTTCGTATGAACAGGAATCGCCGGTTCCTGGAACAATTCGAAGAATCGTTCCCTGTCCTTGTCGTAAGCGAGCGAGGTGCCCCATTCCTTACCGGTATATGGGCCAGGCTCGTACCCGAACAGTGCGGCATGATGAAAGATGGAGAACCCGCCCGTGCCGATTTCCCGACTTTTCTCCACCAACCGGTTGACGTAATCGAACGTAAGCTCGCCGTTTTCGAAATTGTTGTTTTTTCCTGCCAGTTTATGGGGATAACCCAGTGCGGCAATACCCGGGAACAAATATGTGTTCGGGTTGAGGATACGATTCAGACGGGCCACCGTTTTCTCATAGTATTCCTCGCTATACCAGTAGACCATCGGGCAGACGAAATCGAGAAATTGCGAGAATCCGACCCAATCGCAATATACTTGGCTGGTGGAGGAGCGAACATTCGGGAATACCGCTGCCGACAAGTACTTATTCGGGTGCTTGCTCTTGAGATGCGCGGAAATCGTCGCAACCGTTCGATGCACATTCTCGCAATAGTAGTCGATAATGCTGTCCGCTTCATGCAAATATACGGCGCGTTCGTCAAAGGAAAGATTGCTGTAGAATACGTCTTCGATCAGTGCTTGCGCATCTTTGACCTCCAGCCCGAACCGCTCGCGAAGATTTTGTTTGCAAACCTCGCAATAGCAGGCAGAGCGCGGGTAACGGATAAAGTCCAGATGAATGCCGTCAAAACCGTATTTTTCTATAACTTCGTCGATCAACCTGAGCAGGTACTGCCTATACCCTTCATGCGCGGCGCATACGAAGACGGTCGGCTTACCGTTGCTGTCCACCACCGCCCATTCCGGATGCTGAGCCAAAATCGCTTGCCCTTGAGGAAGATCGGTGGCGTTCGGGTCTCCCTCGGGGAATACGGAAAAGTAGGCATGAACCTGCATGCCGGCCTCGTGCGCCATCTTGATGCCATCGGCCAAGCCGTCGTATTGAGCGCAACTGGGATGGGAGGGACCTACCTCGCTTGGATACCACAATACGGATGCCGTGTCGGCGACGCGTGCTTTGACCAGCCAAAACAACGTATTGGCGCCCATTTCTTTGCACTCGTCGATCATCTTCCTGACTTTGTCTTTGTTGAAGTTACCGGCCAAATAAGCGTCTTGCGGGTATTCGATCCATACTGCGCGAGTTTCTTTTCCGTGGATTGCCATTGCTGCGATTCCCCCATATCAACTGATATTGTGTTAGGATTCCATGATTTCACGAGCTGTCGGTTCATCGATCACCAGCACATTCACCACGCCGGATCGCAAAACAGCCTTGATCGCCTTGCCTTTGGCCTGCCCTCCCGCGACTGCCACGACGCGCGGAACCTTGCGGATATCTTCGAAATCGACGCCGATCAATCGCTGATCGAATTCCGTAGCGCAAAGTTGGCCGTCTTCGTCAAGGAAGTGTCCGCCGATTTCCGCGACGGCGCGCTTCTTACGCAAATGTTGAATCTCATCTTCATTGATGTGAGGCAACGACAATACATGTGTCGACAGAGTGCCGATGCCGACGATCATCATGTCCGAACGTCTCGCGACGCCGAGCGATTCGCTCGCGCTGGCGTCTTTCATGACGGCTTCCCTGGTAGCGGGCGACTCGACAAACGTGGGATAAGGCACCTGCAGGTACGTTCCGCCAAGTTGCGTGGCAAGCGTCGCCGCCAATCCATTGCCCGTATAATGGTAATCGGTAGCGCTCACTCCACCGATCATCGGAACCACCTGTACCTGGATATAAGTATTGAAGGCATTGGAGTTCACCATCGCATGCAGCGTACTCCCGCCGGCAATCCCCAAGATGTGGTCATTGCGCAAAATCCTCTGCAGGTACAGCGATGCGTGCAAGCCCAGCTTGGCGACAAGTGATCCCTCGTAGGAGAAAGGGCCAGGTACGATGATCACGTGATTCAATTCGAATTGTTTCTTCATCTGCTCTTCCAAGGAAGTGATCCCGTCGAATGGGTCGTGAATCCGAATTTCCACAAGTCCCAGGTCCAGGGCTTTTGC
>JAEWAQ010000057.1 GCA_023391635.1 Bacillota bacterium
GCCAGGATGCGCGTCTGGCCGCCGCGCCAGGTCGGCAGCACCGTGGTCAGTTCGGAGCAGACGCTGGCGACATTGCCCGCCACCAGATCCGGTACGGCGACGCTGCTGCCGCGGTATGGCACATGGGTCAGCCGCACCCCCGCCTGGGATTGCAGCATCTCCAGCGTGAAATGCGTGGCGCTGCCGACGCCGGAGGAGCCCATGGTGATCTTCCCCGGCTCCGCCTTCGCCGCCGCCAGCAGGGCCGAAAGGCTGCGATGGGGGCTGTCGGCGCGCACCGTGATGGTGTGGGTGGCGCGGCTGATCAGGCCGATGGCGGCGAAATCGCCCACCTGGTAGCCCAGCCGCGGCTGCAGCGCCGGGTTGATGGCGAGCGGCCCGTTTGAGCCGGTGAGCAGCGTGTAACCATCGGCCGGGGCCTTCGCGACGGCCTCGGCGCCCACGCTGCCGCCGGCGCCGGCGCGGTTCTCGACGACGAAGGGCTGGCCCAGGCGCTGGCTCATCAGCGCGGTCACCAGCCGGGTCTGCACATCGGAATTGGTGCCCGGCGCATAGGGCACGACGACGCGCACCGGCCGTTCCGGGAAGCCGGCGGCACGGGCGAGCGCGGGCAGCAGCAGCGGCGCGGCCAGCAGCGCGCGGCGGGTAGCGTTGGCCATGGCGTCAGCTCCCCACTTTCAGCGTGCTCGTCAGCCCGCGCAGGCAGGCCAGGATGGACAGCGGCGTGATCCTGCCCGTGCGGGGGTTCTCCTCGCTCGGCACATTCTCGATCGTCATGGTCAGCCGCACCGTGTTGGCTTCCACCCGGATGGTATGGGTGTTGCGCGTCACCGTCGGGTCGGCCCAGATCTCCACCATGGTGCGCTGCGGCCCGACACCGGCCAGGGCCAGGGCCGCCGCCACGTTCACATTCGCCGGAAAGCCGCGCGCCGCGTCGAAGGCATTGCCGTGGAAGATGCGGGTCGGCGTGGTGATGCCGAGCACGTCAATGCCCTTCTCCGCCAGATAGGGCGCACCTTCCAGCCCGCGCGGCGGCTTGCGCGTCTCCATCGTCACGCTCTCCACCTCGCCCTCGGCGGCGGCGCGCACCGCATCCAGCCCGAGCAGCGCGCCGGTCGGCACGATGATGCGCGCGCCACTCGCACGCGCCTGTTCCACCAGATGCATGCGCGGCAGCAGCGCGCCGACCGAGGAGGGCACGAAGATACGTCCGCGGGCGATGGCGGGGCCGGCGATCTGCTCGAAGACCGCGGCCGGCGCCGCCTCCACCACCACATCGGCCCGTTCGGCCAGCTCACCCAGGCCAACCAGCGTGGGTGGCGCACGGAAGCCGGCGATGGTGCGGCGCGCCTTTTCCTGGTCGCGCGCCGAAACCGCGACCAGGCGCAGCCCCTCCACCCCTGCGTCCAGGGCGCGCGCGAGATGCGCCCCGATCGCGCCGAGTCCGGCGATTCCCACTGTCAATGTCGCGACCATGCATGCCTCCCGCTGCCCAGCACAAGGCTGTCTGCGGCAGCAAGGCCATTGCTGGCAAGTCCGTGGGCAGGCGGAACCCGCGGCAGCGTTCCGACTTAACGCGGAACGGCCGGCATCGGGTCGGACCGAAAGACCAACAGGAAACCCACCATGTCCCTTCGGACAACTCTCGGTGGCCTCGCCGCCATCCTCGCGCTGACCGGCCTCGCCGCCTGCGACAACACCCGCGACGGCACCCGCGGCAACCCGCCCAGCACGGCGATGCAGCGCGCCTATGACCGCGCCACCGCCAGCCCGACGACACCGGCCGACGGCACCCGTAGCAACCCGAGCGGCACCGCCTCCGAGCGCGCCTTCGACCGCGCCGCCGGCACCAACACCTCCGGCGCCTACCCGTCGCAGTCCGACGGCACCCGCGCCAACCCGCCCGGCACCGCGGCCGAGCGCGCCTATGACCGCGCGACCGGCTCCAACACCTCGGGCGCCTATCCGTCGAACAGCGGCGGCGTTCCGCAGCGCTGATATCAGGCAGCCGCTTTCAGCGGCTTCCCGATCTCGCGTTTTGAGCCCTCAAGCGCCGGGCGCGCGCATCCGCGCGCTTGGCTCGTCGTGCCGAAAGCACGCCTGCGGCGTGACGCACTGGCGGCGGGCCGCATTCGCGGCCTCGCCCGCTTTCAGCGGGCGCAGGTCAGGCATTGTGGCAGTTGGCGCGACTCGTTCCGCAGTCACCACATGGCGGGCCGGAGAGGCGTGCATGCCTCTCCGGCTCGTCCGTTTTTGACCCCCCTCGGCGTTTCATGCATCTTCATCCGCTTCCGCGCCCGCCGGGGGGCAAGGGGCCCGAAGGCCGCGCGGGGAGTGAGGAAGCGAGGCACTATCGTGATCCCCGCCCTGATGCCGACCTACAACCGCGCCGACCTCGCCTTCGAGCGGGGCGAAGGCGCGCGCCTGTGGGCGTCGGACGGGCGACGATACCTCGATTTCGGCGCCGGCATCGCGACCTCCTCCCTCGGCCACGGCCACCCGCACCTGGTGAAGGCCATCGCCGAGCAGGCCGCGCGCGTGATGCACGTGTCCAACCTCTATCGCGTGCCGCAGGCCGAGACGCTGGCCGCGCGCCACGTCGCGGCGTCCTTCGCGGACAGCGTCTTCTTCTGCAACTCGGGCGCCGAGGCGAACGAGGGCATGGTGAAGGCGGTCCGCAAATACCACGCCGAGAACGGCCAGCCCGAGCGCTTCCGCACCATCTGCTTCGAGGGCGCCTTCCACGGCCGGACGCTGGCGATGATCTCCGCCACCGGCAACCCGAAATACCTCGCCGGCTTCGGCCCGCCGGTCGAAGGCTTCGACCACGTCCCCTTCGGCAACATGAACGCGGTGCGCAACGCCATCACGAAAGAGACGGCGGCGATCATGATCGAGCCGGTGCAGGGCGAGGGCGGCGTGCGCCCCGCCAACCTGCGCTTCCTGCAGGAGCTGCGCGCGGTCTGCGACGAGTTTGGCCTGCTGCTCGCCCTCGACGAGGTGCAGACCGGCATGGGCCGCTCCGGCCGGCTCTGGGCGCATCAATGGGCCGGCATCGAGCCCGACGTGATGAGCTCCGCGAAGGGCATCGGCGGCGGCTTCCCGCTCGGCGCCGTCTTCGCGAAGGAAAAGGTCGCGAAGCACCTGAAGCCCGGCACGCACGGCACGACCTATGGCGGCAACCCGCTCGCCTGCACCGCCGGCAATGCGGTGCTGGACGTGGTGCTCGCGCCCGGCTTCCTGGACAAGGTGGACCGCGTCGCGCGCCATCTCTGGCGCGGGCTCGAGGGGCTGGCGCAGCGCCATCCGGCGGTGATCGAGGGTGTGCAGGGCGCCGGCCTGCTGCTCGGCCTCAAGCTGCGGGAAGCGGTGAGCAACACCGCCATGCAGGACGCGGCCGTGCAGGAGGGCCTGCTGACGGTCGCGGCCGGCATGAACGTGCTGCGCCTCGCGCCGCCGCTCATCATCACCGAGGCCGATGCGGACGAGGCGATCGAGCTGCTCGACCGCACCTGCCGGCGCATGACGCCGAGCCAGGCCAAGGTCGCCGCCAAGTGAGTGCCGTGCTGAGGATGCCGGGGGGCGCCGATGGCGCCCCCCCGCGCCATTTCCTCGAGATCATGGACCACGACCCGGCGACGCTGCGCCGCATGCTCGATCTCGCCGGCCAGACCAAGCGCGGCGCGCTGCCGGGCAAGCCGCTGGCCGGCAAGACGGTGGCGCTGATCTTCGAGAAGCCCTCGACCCGCACC
>JAEWAQ010000019.1 GCA_023391635.1 Bacillota bacterium
CGGCTTCTTCGACCGGCTGAAGGCGGGACAGCCTTAGGGGAAAATTGGGAGACATCAATGTTGCTGTCCGCACCATATGTGAGCATTCCCCAGCCATCTCGACGCGTTTGTTGCTGTACGCACCATATGTGCGCATTCCCCAGCCAACTCGCCGCACTTGTTGCTGTACGCACCGTATGTGAGCATTCCCCAGCCAACTCGACGCGTTTGTTGCTGTACGCACCTACCTGCCACGGTACCGATGCCCGCCATGGATCTGTCAACTTCATTAGTGTCTGCTTGCCGCCAGTACCGGTAGCGTTGCACAAGCTTCGAACATGATTTTGTACGAATATTCACACAAGATGTTTATGCAGTAAGCACCCAGAGAGAAATTTATACGGAAAATCGTACAAAACGGCTTCGTTCAGAGGACTGGAATAGGATTTTATATGAAAAATCGCACAAAGTGTCTCAACAACCTCACGAAGCGGCGATAGTTGTATGAAAAGTCACACAAAATCTAAAATTTCCCATATTACCCATTAACCGCATCGCGATCGCGGTTATCCAGTTCGCCGAAATAAGCCCCCAATAGCTTCCGGAACACATTAGGCCAAGCCAGTTGTTCGAATTCCTGCCGATCAATCCAGCGATAAGTTCCGGCAAGCACTGGGGCCGAAGCCGGACCCGTCCCGGCGGGACCGGCGGGCAGCGAATCCGAGCCCGCCTGAAGATAGGGGGCGGCTGCTTCCCTTATTCCATGAACAGTCTCGTCGATGTCCGCCGACCACACCTTCACATACCAATGCAGATGCGTGAATACATGCTCGGCCTCCGCCACAGGACGGATCGGCCGCACCGGCAATCCTTCCGCCGCCAACGCGCCCGTCAACCAATCGGAAGCCGCCTTGCGGTCTGCCCACACCGAAGCGTTCGGCGCCTCCACGTGCGGCAGCTCCCACATGCGGGCAAGCAGTCCTTCTTCCGGACGCTGGCGCACGAGCACACGACGGTCCGCGCCGGCGCCGCCGTAACATGCCGTGTTCTCGATCAGCGCCGCCAGCCGATGCACCGGCTTCGGCGGCTTCGCCTTCGACTTGACTGGCAATTCCTGCTCGCGACCCGCCAATCTGCCTGCACAACGTTCGGCCACCGGGCACCCGAGGCACCCCGGCGACCGCGGTGTACAGACGAGCGCGCCCAGTTCCATCAGCGCTTGATTGAAGCTCGCCGCCTGCCCTTCCGGTATGAGCGATGCGGCCAACCGTTCCATGCCTACCCGCGTGGAAGGCTTCGCGATATCATCATCCAAGTTATAAAAACGCGACAAGACGCGCATCACGTTGCCGTCGACCGCCGGTTCCGGCTGATCGAACGCGATGCTGAGGATGGCGCCTGCCGTATATGGCCCAACTCCCCGCAGCGCCGCCACCGCCTCTTTCTCCCGCGGCACTTCGCCGCCATGCTGCTCCACGACTTGCCGGGCCGCCGCCTGCAAATTGCGGGCGCGCGAATAGTAGCCGAGCCCTTCCCAAGCCTTGAGCACATCGGCTTCGGGCGCCTCCGCCAGATCGCTTACCTTCGGAAACAACGCCATGAACCGTTCGAAATACGGGATTACGGTATCGACGCGCGTCTGCTGCAGCATAATTTCGGATACCCAGATATGATAAGGGTTCCGGCTCCTCCGCCACGGCAGGTCCCTCTTCTCCCGCTCGTACCACCGCAGCAATTCCGTACCGAAGTACCGCCCCGTCGAAGCCGCATCCTTATCCTCTACATTCATTGCCGAAATCGTCATGCATCCGTGCCCCATTCCTCGTCCAGATCTGCGGTTGTCTGCGCGCCGATGCCCGCTGCCTGCTTGCGATAGCGGCTGGGGGCCAGTCCCGTGTGTGCCTTGAACATCCGGGAGAAGTAATAAATCTGCATGCCGACGCGGGCGGCGACGTCGGATACGTTGCAATTCGGCTGCAAGAGCAGCGACTTGGCTGTCTCCATCCGCCGAATATTCACGTATTGAATAGGCGAATGGCCCATCATCGACTTGAAGAACACGATAAAATAGTTCGGGTGCAGGAACACCTGGCGCGCCAGTTCCTCCACCGTAATGTTCTCTGCCAAATGATCGTCTATATAAGTAAGCACCGTATCGATCTTCTGCAGCTCCTGCGACGGATAGGCTTTGCCGATGATCGGCGGAATCGCATCCAGGTAGCAGCAGATCAACTCCAGCACGGCCGCCTTGACGCGCAGACGCGAAGTCAACCCTCCCCGCTGGAGAGCGGTGATCAGCTTGTCGAATAAGGCGCCGATCGACTCCGTATCGTCGGACCTCACGGACATTGGCAGTCCCAATGTCCGGTAGATGTCACGGTCGTCGAAGCTTGCGCGAAAATGGCACCAGGCTACGTTCAGCGTCGCCTCCGGATCGGCTTCGATCAGGTGGGCAATGCCGGGTGGCAGAATGCAGATCACGCCCGGCCCCAACTTCCGCTCTTCGCCGGAAGCGGACAGCGTTCCCGTTCCCGAACGGATATAGAGCAGCCGGCTGCAATCGTACACCGCTTCGCGAGGTCGTATCGGGCGCGGTGCGAGCTCCGTTGCGGAAGCAGAGGCAATTTCGATATGCATTTTTTCCAATCGATTCATCATGATGGTTAAATAGGTCGTTGTCATGTTGGCTCCCTGTCGGCTCGTGCGCTTATCCTACCGTCCATCATGGCGATGGATGCTGCAATTGTTCGACGATCGCGCTCGCGGCGGCCAGCTTGCGTTCGTGGGTAATGGCCACGTGAAGGCGATGCAAGTCGCCTTGCATCCCCAGCCGTCGCCAGCCGGATTGAGACAGCCGGCATTCCGGCTTGCCGTCTCCGTTCGCGACGATCTCGATGTCCAGGAAACCGACGGCGGCGCCAATGCCGCATCCCAGCGCTTTCACGACGGCTTCCTTGGCTGCGAAGCGTCCGGCGACATATTCCAATCTGCGGCGCTCGGGCAATTCCGCCCACTTCGCCTGCTCCCGATCCGTCAGCACACGCCGTACGAATCGCAACCCATGCGACTGGTTCAGAATCCGCTCCATGCGCTCCAATTCCACGACGTCCAATCCGACCCCGAAGATCATCCCGCCGCTTCCGGTCAAATGCCCGGAATGGGCTGCCGCTTGTGGGCGGTCCGGCGATAATGGTTTTCCAGCTTCTCTCGCGCTTCAGGAGCGATCTCCTTGCCTTCGAGGTAATCGCTGTTCTCGTCGTACGAGACGCCAAGCTCGGCTTCATCCGTCTGGCCGTCCCACAAGCCGGCCGTCGGCGCCTTGTTGATTACGGAATCCGGCACGCCAAGCTTGGCTGCCAGCAGTCGGATTTGCCGCTTGTTCAAGCTGCTGAGCGGGGTGATGTCGACCGCGCCGTCGCCCCACTTCGTATAGAAGCCCGTCAACGCCTCGGAAGCGTGATCGGTACCGACGACAAGCAGGTTCAGATCGAACGCGATCGCATACTGCACGACCATGCGCGTGCGGGCCTTGACGTTGCCCTTGCCGCCGCGGCTTATATGCCGGGACATGCCGAGCTTCTTGAATGCGTATTCGGTCTCCAGCACGATCTCGTCCACGGCCTCTTGAATGTTGGTCTCCGCAAGCTGGGTGAGTCCGAACGCTTCCGCAACCGCATAGCTATGGTCAATATCCTCCTGATCGCCATAAGGCTGGAAGACGCCAAGGGTCATATACGGCTTGCCCGTCTCCTGCGACAGCTCGTCCGTTGCCCGCTTGCATAATCCTGCCGCCACCGCGCTGTCGATGCCGCCGCTGATGGCGATGAGCAAGCCGGTGACGCGCGCTTGCACCATGTAATCCTTCAGAAACCTGACCCTTCTGGCAATTTCCTCGTCCAGGTCGATCTCGGGCTTTACCTTGAGTTCTGCAATGATCTGCTGCTGCAAGCTCATCATGCAACACCTCCTCGTCGGACTCATGATATTCGCGACAAGAAAAACGGCTTTGCCGTCCTTTAGGACGGTTCCGTTTTTCGAGAAATATAAGCTTATCAATAACAGGTGAAGCTTATAGAGTCTTATATCTACAAATAACCCGGAGATTCGGCTTTACGAATCCCCGGGCCTGGGCTCGCCTTACCGGCAGAATCGGTCAAATGCGGATGTCAGATCCCCGGCAATCTCTTCTGCGCTGCGATTTTCGATTTGGTGGCGTTCGATGAAATGGACCAGTTCTCCGTCCTTCATGAGCGCGATAGAGGGCGAAGACGGCGGATACGGAGCAAAATACTCGCGCGCCTGCGCGGTAGCTTCCTTATCCTGTCCTGCGAACACCGTGTACAGATGATCCGGCGTTACATCATGCTGCAGCGCTCTGGCGACGCCTGGGCGCGCCTGGCCGGCGGCGCAGCCGCACACCGAGTTGACGACGACGAGCATCGTCCCTTTGGCGTCCGGAATGTGCTGCTCCACTTCCTCCGGCGTTCTCAATTCCTGAATGCCAAGACGCGTCAGCTCGTCGCGCATCGGCTGCACCATGTCCAGCATGTATCGTTCGAAAGACATTGACATGTAAGACCCTCGCTTTCGGATAACCGTGATGATCGGCATAGCCGTATATGGTTCATTATAACGCGAGTCCAGTCAGAAAGAAAACCCCGACAGCCGTCAGGGTTCGTCGAGCACGTATTCTTCTTCCCCGTCCAGCCAGTCCGCAGAACCGGACACATGCAGATCATGCAGTCCCTGCTCCGGCTGATCTGCCTTCCTCGCCTGTTCGGGCTCGTCCGCGGATGAGGTTTGATGTTCGGCATGCATGAACAACCCGGCTTGCGGCCGGATGCCACGCTCGAACAGATCCCTGTTCTCCTTGCTGCGGAACCCGATGTCTTTGTACGGATGCACCCATTGTTCGCCGGCCATGACAGCCGGGTCGGTATCCTCGCTCCATTGCTCCAGCGGAGAGTCCGCAGAAACATAATCATGATCGCCGATGACGACGCCGTGCTCGTTCACAAACGGCTCCTTCGGTCCTCTGCCCTTGCGGAATTCCGGCTTGAATTCGATTTCGAACGGATCCAGTTCGGAGTCGTCCCGCCCCGGCGCGGGATTTACTCCTTCGTAGGCGCGATGCGGTTGATCATTCATAACGGCGCGGCTGCCGGGCCTCTGTCAGGTCGACGGCCTGTCGGGGCCGTCCAATTTCTTGTCGAATCCCGGGGACAAGGGCGAGCGGCCGCGATCCGCGTCGCGGGGCGCCTGGCGTTGATCGGATGAAGACCTGTGCGGCTTCTTGGCCATGTGGGCATCCTCCTTGCTAGGTGCTGTGCGGTTTCCTCTATATCATGTCCCAACGATCGGCGGTTATCCTTGCATTACGCAGTTCTATCGAAATCAGGTATAATAATACGGACGGATCTTATTGTGAAAAATGAATCGGAAAGGCGCGGTTGCCGGGATGTCGTGGAACGTTGTGGTTATCGGAGGCGGGCCGTCGGGGCTGATGGCGGCGATCGCGGCAGCCCGGGGAGGAGCTAGCACCCTCCTGCTGGACAAAGGTGACAAGCTCGGACGCAAGCTCGGCATCTCCGGCGGAGGCCGCTGCAATGTCACTAACAACAAGGAGCCGTCCGAGCTCATCCGGTTCATCCCCGGCAACGGGAGATTCCTGCATAGCGTGCTCAGCCGATTCGGCAGCCGCGAGATTGCGGAATTTTTCGAGGAGCTGGGCATCGGGCTGAAAGAAGAAGACCACGGCCGCATGTTTCCTTCTACCGATAAGGCAAAGACCGTTGTCGACGCGCTGCTGCGAGAGGTGCGAAGATGCGGAGTGGAAATCGGCGCAATGCGGAAAGTGGAGCGCGTGCTCTATGACGGCGAACGGGTGACGGGCGTGCTTCTGAGCGACGGGGATACCGTTAAAGCCGACTGCGTCATCCTGGCGACCGGAGGCAAATCCGTGCCGCACACCGGTTCGACCGGCGACGGCTACGCCTGGGCGGTCGAGGCGGGGCATACGATCACCGATCTGTACCCGACGGAGGTGCCGATCACTTCGGATGCAGAGTGGATTCGCAACCGCGAGCTGCAAGGATTGTCGCTGCGCGATGTTGAACTGACGGTTATGGACGGGCGCGGCAAGGCGATCGTGAAGCACCGGGGAGATATGATTTTCACGCACTTCGGCCTGTCCGGACCGACAGCGCTGCGGTGCAGCGGATTCGTCGTGCGGGCGCTGCGGGACGGCAAGGGACCGGTGTCGGTCGCGATCGACTGGTTCCCGGACACATCCGGCGAATCGCTCGCGGCCGGATGGATGAAGCAGGCGGCGGACGAGCCGCGCAAAGCGCTGAAGACGCTGCTCCGGCAGCTGCTGCCGGAGAGGGCCGTTCCGCTCATGCTGCGTTGGGCGGAGGCGTCTGGCGACACGGCTGCATCGAACGTGTCCAAGGCGGCATGGCAGCGCCTCGCGGCGCTGTGCAAGGCGCTGCCGGTGCCGGCTTCCGGCACGCTGTCCATCGAGGAAGCTTTCATAACCGGGGGCGGCGTTAGCGTGCGGGAAGTCGATCCGCGGACGATGGCATCCAAGCTTATGCGCGGGCTGTACTTCTGCGGCGAAGTGCTCGACATCCACGGCTATACCGGCGGCTATAACATTACGGCCGCTTTCGCCACCGGACATGCAGCGGGTACGGCTGCCGCGGAAGCGGCGACGGCCGATTCCGAGTGAGTGTCAATTTGATTATAGCAGGGGCCGCAGAGTTCTCTGCATTCGGCTATAAGCAATTCGGGAGAGGTAAAATATGAATGATATAAAGTCAGACAGCCCACCATTGCTTGACGTAGAAGACGTTCGACACCGCCGTCTGGAACTGCAGGCCGATTGCGAGCGCTGCTTCGGCCTGTGCTGTGTCGCGCTGCCGTTCGCGAAATCCATAGATTTTGCGATAGACAAAGCCGCAGGGCAGCCTTGCCAGAATTTACGCGAAGACCATCGATGCGGCATCCATCAACAATTAAGAAACCAGGGATTTCGCGGCTGCACCGTTTACGACTGCATGGGCGCGGGTCAGAAAATATCCCAGGTTACTTACGGCGGGCGCGATTGGCGGCAGCATCCGGACACCGCGCGGCCCATGTTCGATATCCTCCCGATCATGCGGCAGCTTCAAGAATTGATGTGGTATTTAACGGAGGCACTGACCTGTACGTCCGTGCACGCCCGTACGGCGACACTGCGTGAATCTTCCGGTGAATCGCCTGACATGACATTGGGCGAAGCGCTGCACGAAGCGTTGGCCAGGACGGACAAGCTGACGATGCTTCCGTCCGAGGCATTGCTGGAACTGGATATTTCCGCGCATCGCACAGGAATTAATGAACTGCTGCTGCAGACAAGCCGGTTGGTTCGCGATGATGCCCTGCGCAAGTTCGCCATTCCGGCGAAACGACGCAAATCGTATGGTCGGGGCGCCGACCTGGCAGGAGCCAAGCTGCGCGGAGCCGATCTCAGGTGCGCCAACTTGAGAGGAGCATGGCTGATCGCCGCCGACCTGAGAGGGGCCGATATGCGCTATGCGGACTTGATCGGCGCGGACTTTCGCGATACGGATATCCGCGGGGCCGATCTGACAGACGCTCTCTTCCTGACGCAATCGCAGCTTAACGCCGCGAAGGGCGACGTTGCCACACGCATCCCGTCATCGCTTGCCCGCCCCTCCCATTGGTTGGACCAGGCAACAGCATCGTCATAACGCTGCCACTCGGAAATTTCAACTTTTCATCATCCCATAAGCGAGCATGCGCACGGCTGCTTGCAAATACCGATAATAGCTCTTGACGGGTATGTTCAAATATTCCGATACGACCTCGTGCGTGCCAATTTTCCTAATATACGCATGGTGCAGAATACGATAGAAGCGCTGCTCCTCTTCGCTCCCCTCCTGGAACGTTCGCAGCGTATCCCGAATCGCGTCTTGCACCGCCTCAGCGATCTTCTCCGGCCTGCTGTCGGAAGGAAGCTCCGCTATAAGCGGATGCAGCGATTGCACGATTTCCGGGGAGAGAGGCAAGCGCGAGTAATGCTTGAGCGCCCGCTGAACGAGCTTAACGGCCTCCTCCAGCGGCAGCTTCGCCGTCGACGCAGGCACGTCCGCGGGCTCCTGCCCGATGGAGATCGTCGATTCGATCGTCTCGTACATCCGCTTCAGCCTCGTCGAGAAGTCTTCATGGCGAATATCCAGCTCATGGCCCAAATAACGCACGCCCAAAAGCGTACTCGAATCGGCCCAGGGCGCCCTTCGGAAGCCGAGCAAGGGCAAATAACGCAGCCAGTACGGAATGGAGATCAAATTCAGGAAGTCGGCGTCCCGATTGCGCTCGATAATTTGAACCAACGCCCGCGCGACCGACCCTGTCATACTGTGCTCCAGTTGCGTGGACACGCCGGTAAGACAGAGCAAGTATTGACGGCGATCCGGATTGAATCGGGAAGTAATCGGCGCGGCAATCGGGTTCGAGCGGAAGATTAGCACGGTTTGTTCGGTGAGCAGAATACAGGAGCAGAAGGCGACAAGCTCTTCTTCTCTCCATAAGCCATAGAACGAAGAGGGATCCTGCTCCCATAGCGGCCGAATCAGAGACTCCAGATGGGCTTCGCCCGGCACATAATTGGATTGATGCTGCAAGTATTCCCGGTACAGCCTTTCGACGGACGGCAACTCCTGCTCCCGGCATGGGCGGAATCGCAGCCGGTCATCCCATTGAAAACGCAAATCGCGCACAAAATCCAGCTCGTGCAAGTACAGCCGCTCAAACGTCAGCTCCGTTTTCTTGTGCGGGAAGAGAGTTTCCCTCTCCAGCAGCGCCTCCAAGGCATGCTTGCGATACAGCTGGAACGTCCGCGGCATGCGGCTGCGCAAGTCCGTAAACACCCAGTGGCGGACGGAATCGTGCAGCAGCCAGCGATCCGCTTGGCGAATCACGAACGGCAGCCGACAAAACTCCCGATAATGCTCGCTCGGAATCTTCTCTTGCAGAAGAGCTTCCAGCAATTCCTGGTCGAAGTACCATACCATCGAGGCCGCTTCCATACAACGCTTCAAGCAACCTTCCCCGACGTCCCGCGTGAGCTCTTCTGCAAGATAGGCCATGATATGATCCTGCTGTTGCTTGTCGAGGAAACTGGCGCTGCCTTTGCGCACAATGATCTCACAAGCCATCGAAATCGCCAGCGGCAACCCGTTCGAGAAGCGCTGCAGCGAGGCGACGATATCCGCTTGTTCGATGCCCCGGTTATGCGCATAGACCCGCACCTCGTCGTAAGACAACGGCTGCAGCTCGATATTCCGCACGAAGGAATGCCACCCGTCGCGCAGCCATTGATCCTCCAGCGGGTAGCGCCCGGCCGTGCCGATCTTCACATGCGGACTAAGCCTGGGAAACCAATCCCTGCGCAGCCAGTCTTCCATCGCTCCCCATTTCTCAAACGTGTCCAGCAGCAGGATCACGCCCTGATGCTGGGCAGCGTATTCGTTAAGCACGCTTGTCGTTTCCCTGTCGTCCTCGGCGACTGGGAGCGACTGGCGAAGCTTCTTCAGAAAGTCGTCCGGATGCTGAAATTCACCATGTCCGTCCATATACAAGCATCGCGTCGAGCCGACCGATTGGGCAAACAAACGAAACAGCGAGGTTTTGCCGATTCCGCCGGTTCCGTGGATGTGAATCAATCTCCAGTCGGGGGCCGTCATGCACTGCGCAAGGGCAGCCAATTCCGTTTCCCGCCCGACGAATAACGATTTTTGCTGCTTGATCAGCAGATCGCCGATGTTCACAGGCTTCAGTCCTCCCGAATCCCGTCGCGCATCCTCCGCAAGCTGCAGGTGACAACGATCACAAGTTGCATCGAGTATAGCATACCCGGTTCCCGCTTCTGAATCGGACTTGGGAAACATTTTGAGAGTGATTTGGGGTAGGATTTGGGAGGAAAATTGGCGTATGATGGATACCGTCGTCTACGTCTGTGAAGACGATGCTGACTACCGGGAAGAAAGGATGAGCGAGTTGGAGGCGAACGATAGGCCTAACGCACCACAGGGAAAAACAAGCTCCGGCTTGGATGAGAATGTGGCAGGGCTATTATGTTATGTATTAGGAATCGTAACCGGCGTTATTTTCATGATCATCGAGAAAGAGAACCGGTTCGTGCGGTTTCATGCCTTGCAATCGATCTTTATTTCTGCGGCGATCATCGTACTGAACATTGTGGTGAATCTCGTTCCGCTATTGGGAATGCTGCTTAGCTTCCTGCTGTCGGCGGCCGCCTTCCTATTGTGGATCGTACTCATGGTCAAGGCTTATCAAGGACAGATGTTCAAGCTGCCGATCGTCGGAGATATGGCAGAGAAGCAACTGAAATAAGAAGGAGGTACGTTACGATGACCAAAATGCTGCGGGTATTCCTCGTGCTGATGCTGGGAGCCGCCATCCTTCCCTTCAACGGGCAGAACACGCAGGCGGCGGCCAAGGAAATCCAGGTGTACTTCGAAGGTAAGCGATTGACATTCGAGGATACCGACCCGGTGCTGATCGGCGATCGGACGATGGTGCCCTTCCGCAAAATATTTGAAACGCTCGGCTTCGAGGTCGAATGGGTCGATGGCAGCGTGAAGAAAGCCATCGGCAAGAAAGACGGCACGACGTTGTTGCTGACGATCGACAGCAACAAGGCGACAGTGAACGGGAAGACGATCGAGCTGGACGTCCCTGCGCAAATTCGCAACAGCCGAACGCTCGTCCCCTTGCGATTCGTATCGGAGAACAGCGGATATCATGTTTATTTTGCCAATGATTCCGGCACGTTCATCGTCGGAATCGGCAGCACGGAGCAGTCGGCCGATCCGGGCGTCGTGAAGCAGACTCCTGCCCCGAGTCCCGATACATCCTCCGGCGCCGTAGAGCCTTATGTAGCCAAAGGCCGTGTCGTCAATGCGCAAGGTCAGCCAATTGCAGGCGCGGTAGTATTCGCCGACAATACGTTCTTGTATAACAGCAACGTGCTCGGGGCTACAGACGATAACGGGTACTTCCGTCTAGCGCTCCCCGAAGTGGCCGCAACCTATCAGATGGGCGCCTCTTATGAGATGAAATATCAAGGCAAGGACTATACGTTTACGATGGAGCCTGTGCAGGATCAGCCCTTCGCAGGAAATACAGGCGCCGTGAGAAACTTCGTGCTCGACATCGCCACAGGTGAAGTAGAACTGTACAGTTGGGATTATGCTTATCCGGGCGATGACGATGCGCCCGAGTTTGATCTGGATCAAGTCGAGCTGCGACTTACGCCTGTCGGCAAGCTGGCCGATGGCAGTTCAGGCAGCACGGTTACCGGCTTCCCGATCTACGATGATGGCGTACGCTTGAAAGGCGTGCCGATCGGCACATACGAGGTAACCGCCACATGGAAACCGAAGGATTACCCGCCTGTTCCGATGCTGGTCAGCATTCGCAACAGCGATCAATACCAAGAGAGCATTAAATTCAATTTCGATACGCCTCTCATCGGGTACTTCGAATTTCAGCTTGAAGTTGCATTTCCTTAGCGGCATATCGCTTGGACAATCCATAGTCACCGGAAACGCAACCTGAGCAGGGTTGCGTTTCTTATCATGCGGCCGAACTACACTGCTTGACGAGGATGTGGTATTCATGGTGAAGAAGTGGTTGAAAATGAAATATGCGAAGCTCGTGCTCCTTGCGATCCTGATCGGCATCGCGTCTGTCGGCGCCGTTGTCGCATTCACGCTATCCGTTAAGGATCAGCCTGCCGAAGCTGAAGCTGAAGTGTACACCGGCCCCGATTCCGCCTTGTCATCGCTCCTGTCCGGCGCGGTCACGGGAAGCGAATCGCCTCTCCCCAAGAGAAAATCCTACCCGATCGGCAAATGGGACATGGACATTCCTTACCTGAATCCGTTCGGCTCACAGGATCAATATCGTTCGGTTGAATATACGCCCAATCAGTATCAGGAATTGCGCTACGTGGACGAGAACAATAGAGAAGTCAAGCGGGTGACCAGCGGAGACGTCTGGCAGCTGCAGGTTGCGTGGGAGGACGAGACGCTCAATCCTTTTGATGACCTGATTCTGTACATGGTGGAACTGGGCGGCGAATTCTACCGAGGTCCGCAGGAGGACAAGTGGGTCATCCATGCCATGGACGAAGCGGGCAGCGATTGGTGGGGCGTAACAGCCGCGAACGGCAAAGGATACAAGCTTACGGTCTATAAGGAACGGCGGCTGCGGTCCGGAGAGACGGTCGCCTTCCGCACAGCCGACTTCCCGGACGGCGCGATTTATTTCATGACCGACAATACGGCTCACAAATATCAGAGCCTCCTTGTCGATTTGCCGGACGGCGAAGTGCAGGTGCATGGCAAAAACAGCTACATGCAAGGCCAATATGCCAGGGATCTCAGCTATGTCAAGTCACTCGCCGCCTACAAATCCAATCGATACGCGCTCGCCGATATCCCGCAAGATACGACGACCCCGATTCTGTGGACGCTGAAGTGGAGCAGCCGCACCGCACCGAAGGAATTATCCGTTACGCTGGATGAAGGCGAGGACATCGTTCCGATCTCGGACGGCGAACAGCTCGGCGCATTGAAAGTGCAAGGAGATATGCTGGGGAAAATTACGATAGGGATGTCGTCAAGCGTGACGATGACTCATCCGGAGCTTAACTTGCGAGGAGATGTGACGCCTGAAGGGGACACCTTGTTCTGGCTCCCTTCCGGATACTGGAATGTGGTCGTTAAACCGGCGAACAACAACTCCGATGCGGCCTTGCTGAACACGAGGTTGATTCCGGTCCATTCCGGACAGATGACCGTAGTCGATGTGAAACCGCTTGTCCAGCACGCCTACGGCAGCTCGGAAGTGGGCAACGCCAGCGGCAAGGAGAGCGAGCTTGTCGTAACCGGATTGACTGAAGATGGCGGGCAAGCGACCGTCTCCTTCATGCTGCTGGATTCCCGTAATCCCAAGTTCACTCCGACCCCGGGCAATACCGAGATTATCGAAGGAGGCAAACCTGGCAAGCTCATCAAGCTGGAACGGGTACAGACGCCGCCAAGTATCGTGCTCGCGCTGGATTCCTCAGGCTCCATGTCCGCATCGATGAACAAGGTGCTGGACTCGGCTCGCGCTTTCATTTCAGGCCTTCCCGACAATGCTCATATCCAGGTGATCGACTTCGATTCGGAAATCAGACTGCTCCCGGGTACGAGCAAACAGGAAGTGTTGGCCGGCTTGAGCCAAGTGAAGGCGCTCGGCGCGACTACGCTGTACGATTCCATCCTGCGAGGACTTGATCTGTTGAAGGAACTGGAGCGGCCAACACTGCTGGTGTTTACCGACGGCGTCGACAGCAATACCGAGCAGAAGGGCTCCGGCAGCAAGGCGAGCAAGCAAACGGTGGAGCAAGCGGTGCGCGCCGCAGGCATTCCACTGTTCACCATTGGCTTCGGCCCCGACCACGATGCCAATACGATGAGGGAACTGGCCGGCATGTCGGAAGGTACCTATTATTCAGCCGCGGACGCCGAGGTTCTGGGCCATGTATTTACCGCGATCAATGACCGGCTCGGGAATCATTATGTGGCGGTATACGAACGCCCGGAGGAAGTAGCGCCGTCGGACGTTCCCGTCATCTCCTTGACGCTCGATGTCAGCGGGTCGATGGATGTCGCCCCATCCACGGGAAATGGCGATTACCGGCTCGACAAGATGAAGCGCCTGTTGCACGAATTCGTGCAACAAACGCCCGAGAATAGCTTGATACAGATGATGAGTTTTTCGTCGGATATTCAAATCGAGCAGGCATTCACTTCCCGTAAATCGGAAATCGTCCAGGCAATAGGCGAGCTCAAGGCGCGCGGGGCCACCGATATTCATAAATCAACCCAGCTGACCTTTAAATCGCTCAAGAAAATTCCGTCGGATAAGCGCGTCATTGTATATGTGACCGATGCCGCGCTGGATGTCGATGCGGACAAGAAGGACACGTTCGAGAAGCTGCTGACAGGAATCAAGGAGGAAGGCATCGTCGTCCTGTGGGTCGGTCTGGCCACGGAGGACGCGGAGGCCGCTTTCCAGTGGGCGGCGGAGAAGTCAGGCGGCAAGTATGTCATCTCCGAAGATCCGGAAGTGCTCTCCCAAGCTTTCCAGGAGGCGCTCGACAGCGTGAAGCAGAAGCCTGCAGAGAAGGTATCGGTGTCTCTGTCGATTCGCGGCAATGCGGAAGGAAGCGGAGCTGTCTCCTATTCCGCCAGCGAGCTCGCGGATTTCCCGGCATTGAAGAGCTCCCGCGATACGGTTGCGTTGAACACGATCGCCTACCAATCGGGAATCAAGCTGGTTCAATACGAGGAGGCGACGGCATCGCTCCTTACCGGGCGCGACATTCCCGGCGACACCGTGCAAATATACAAGCGCGTGCCGTTGAACGTCCAAGAGAAGAACAAGGCCATGGAATTGACGGCGCATGAAATCTATTACTTGAAACGGCTCAAAGGCGTGGATGCTCCGCGCGGCAAGAGCTTCATGGCCGTCGATGTGTCGCTGACCAACATTTACCCTGAAGGCGTGCTGTATTTGATTCCGGACTTTGCGTCCCACTTCTTCGTCCGTACGAACAATACAGGCACTTATCCTGCGTCTACCGCTACCTGGCTGGCGGAATCGCCACTGGCGCCTCCCGGGGAGAACAGCGTATCGATCAAGCCGGACGAGACGATGCGGGGGATATTGGTATTTCTTGTGCCGGATGAGGTCACCGAGCAAGCTTCCGTTCATTTTTACGATACGTCCAATGGCCACATCACGCTCGCCCTGATCGGAACGCCCGATACGAAGGACGCTGAAATGGCTGCCCTTCCTACCCGACAGACGGGCAAGCTGTCGGAGACGTTCAACCTAACGGTGACCGCCAGCAGCGATTGGGACCACATTGAAGAAGTCGAGTTGAAGAACAAGATCAGTGTGTTCAAAGTGATTGAAGCAGAGCTGCAATCCCAGGTTCAGGCACTTCTGAAGTTCAATCCGCAGGACCGGTTTTATTTGAAGATCGGTACGGGGGCCGGCCCCTTCATGATCCCGGTCCATACCGCCACCGCTCTGCTGCCCTACGGCTTGTTGCGTCCCGTTACCGTAGGAGCCGGCAGCTCCAACCTCGTCAGGTTCGCGTTTCAAACGCCTTCAGCGCTGAAGGACGGATCGCTGGAGCTGTATGCCGACTTGCACGGCGGGGCGATGACGCTGCCGTTCCAATCCGGCACTGTTGAGGGATCAACAGCAGCGGGCGCAGCGGGCGCGGCTGACGCAGGATCGGCAAACAGCGGCGCCGCCCACCGGGGAGATGGCGCAAAGCTTGCCGTGAACGCATTGGCCAAAATCTCGTCCATCGAGGGACGCAGCGGAAACTTTGTCGTGGCGGACATTACGCTGACGGACGAACCGGACGGATCCGGAACCTCCGGATTCGGGCATACGCTCACGCTCGTCTCGGGCGACGGTCAGTCGGAGGAGAATCAGCTGACGCTGGCGCCGGATCGCCTGACAGACGAACTGCTCCTTGGCATCCATGATCAATGGGCCGTCTTCGACGGCAGATCCAGACGCGGCTTGCTCGTCTTCGCCATCCCTTCCGAGCAGAAGGATGCGGCCTGGACTCTGCAATCGTCCGTATTCCCTACGTTGAAGCAGCCGATCGCTCAGCAACCGTATGCCGAGACCGGCTTGCTGTCGAAGCAGGTCAATCCGCCACTGGATCTCAAATTCGATGCGCAGCTCGCTGTCGCTCTCTCTTCGGAAATCAACAAGCAACGAGCCAAGAACGCGGCGCTAGCCGCATCGAAAGCCGTACGCGATTCCGAAGCGGGGCAGGAAGAAGGCGTCAGTGTGCCGGCCCCCCTGCCGATCGTATATGGTTTAACGCAGTTGGATGCGATTCGGACTTTCGAGGACTTTCGGTCGCTGATGACAGGTCTCAAGTGGCTGCCTTCGTCCGAAAGTCAATGGTATCATTACCGCTACTCGCCCGAGGCCGTGTTATCCCAAGGCTGGGGCACAGAAGTGGACCTAGCTAACGTTGCGGGAGGGTTATTGGCCAAGTTGGGCTATCGCCCGTCTCTGCGACAAGTGACCGTCACGAACAAAGGCAGAGAGGCGCTGCGGGAGCTCGGGCGGCTGGACAAAGCGGAAGCCCGGGCGCTGCCCGCCTGGACCTATTCGGATGCAGATGGCAAAACCCGCGTGTTCGTGGTGCCATTCATGAAGGACCTGTCGGAGCTGGATGGACTGGTCTTCCTTCCCGGAGGTCAAGACGTACTCAAGCTGACCCCCGCCGAGGCCGGCATCACCGTCTATTACAAGGTCGAACCGCGGGAAAGCAAAGGCTTGAATAGCTTGGCGGGACAGCTGTCGGGCGCATTGGCCGGAGGCGGAGGCGACAGCGGGCCTGTCATACAGGAAGTGCGTATGCTGCAGACGCAGCTTGCCCTGGATCAATTGAGCAATGAAGCGCTCGATATTCGTGTCGGCAGCGAGAACGGCTTGTACACCGCCGTACTGGAGAACCAGACGATCCAGGTGATCGGGGACAAACGGATCGACCCGAGCAAGAGCAAGGTTGTCGGCGTCCGCATCGAAGTACAGCTGCGCGGCGGCAAGCATGTGCACGAAACGACTTTTCAGGAAGATGAAGAGATCTTCGGGGTATTTCATACGATCGCCGTCAACTTGCCTGATCTCACCTCCGAAGCGACGAACGTCTTGCAGAAGGCAGCCGATCGCGCTTATCAGGAAGCACCGGCACCGAATGATCAATCTGCTCTCATCTGGTATACGCGCCATATCCTGTACCGATTTGCGGCGAACCAGACAACTTATGAACAACAACTTGCCCAAGAGCTGGACGTGACAGCCGGACGCACGGGCCAGGAACGCGTGATCGTCGTTACCGTCAGACGCAAGGACGATCAGGCCCAATTGCGCACAAGCATCAACCTGCTGCAATCCGCCAATCAGCTGCACCGGGCATCGGAAGAAGCTTCGCGCGCTTTCCATGTGATGAGCGGGCTGTATGCCTCCCGTCTCGAAGGGGAAGTGCTGCCGGGGAACAAAGCCGATTTCATGGAAGTATGGTCGAGAAGCGCAGAGGACACGAAGCTGTTCCTGAGTCTGAAGGCGAACCGCAAGGAAGATCTGAAGTATATGGAAGAGCTTGGGGTGCCGGAGACGCTGCTGCGAAGGGCGCAGGAATCTGACAAGGCGCTGCTGCTGCCGACGCAATCGACCCGCATCTACGGGGAGAATCGCTGGGCCTGGCTGGAGATCGATCCGGTCACCTTCGAGACCATTGCGGTGTTCGATACCGGCGAGCATGGCGGATTCGCCGAATACATCTTGAATCTGGCGCCCGTATCGCCATCGTCCGATGACTATCAGACGTTCATGGCCGGTTCGTTCCTCGGTGTCGCCACGTCCGTCTGGAGCGTGAGCTCGTTCTCTCTCATACTGAGCGACTATGACGAAATTATCGCGGCGGCCAAAGCCTACACCAAGGCCTTAGGTGAGGTGCTGAGCGGGATGATGGATGCGAAAGACTTACCCAAATTGGAATATAGTATGTCGCCTGTCAAGCTGAAGCTGGAAGATGCCGATTTCGACTACTTGGCCAAATACTTCGAGGAAGTGCAACTGGGCAAGGAAGCGAAGATCGGCCAGGACATTCTGGGCTTCACGCTAGGCTTCAAGTCCGGCGCCGCGTACTACTTCAAGAAAGCGGCGCAATAGCGTACGCCTATCGTGCGCGGGCGGCGGGCGGTTCGGGTGAATAGGCGACGAGGTCGCCTATGGTGCCTGGGCGGTGGTTGGTTTGGGTGAATAGGCGACGTGGTCGCCTATCGTGCGCGGGCGACGGGCGGTTAGGGTGAATAGGCGACAAGGTCGTCTATCGTGCGCGGGCGACGGTTGGTTAGGGTGAATAGGCGACAAGGTCGTCTATCGTGCGCGG
>JAEWAQ010000003.1 GCA_023391635.1 Bacillota bacterium
CGCAACAAGATATATCGTGCGCGTGTGGGGATATTTCGGCGAGTTACCCCTCGGAACCGGCTATCTCGTGCTCGAGTGTGGCTATTTCGGCGAGTTGCCCAGCGAATTCGGCTACCTCGCGCTCGGCCAGCTGCCACGCCACCTCAAACTTCGCGGACCCGGCCGCCCGCCGCCTTGCGCATGCGGTTCATCAGCGCCGCGCCGATGCCCGTCTCGGGGAAGCCCTCCGCGAAAATAGCATCCATGCCCAGGCGGTCGCATTCGCGCAGCAGCGCGTACAGCCGCCGAGCGGCTTCGGCAGGCGCATGTCGCGAGCCGCAGACGAGCACCTCTTCGGCAAAGCCCGCATAGCCGTCGGCATGCTCGCTGCTGGCGATGATACCGACCTTGTGTCCTGCGCGGCGCGCTTCATCGGCGGCTTCCCGGACGGCGGCTACCATTCTTTCCGGGTCGGAGCTGACGACCAGCAGCATAGCGCCTTGCGGCGCGTAATGCTTATACTTGACGCCCGGTGACCGCGGACGATCGTCTCTCGGAGAGGTCTTGGCAACGAACTCCGCAGCTTCAACCGCGTCGGATTCCGTCCGGCGAACGAGGCTCCGGTCGCGCACCTCCCGTACCGTCCCCGACCCGTTGGCACGTTCCCCGCCGACATGCAAGGTCGACTCTCTTAAACTCGCAGGATCTCCGTCCACAGCTACAGCCCGTTCACCGTCCACCGACTCGCCGCCCGCAGCCACACCCCGAACGATATCCATCGACGTACCGTCTGCAGCTACACCTCGAACGCCATCCGTCGATTCACCGTCTGCGGCCGCGTCCCTCACGCCTTCGCTCGATTCTCCGCCCGAATCCACGACTTGCACGCTTGGGCCAGCGATCTGCTGCAATTGCTCGCCGGTTACCCCGCCGGGACGCAAAATGTGGATCGCATCGCCCACGACCCGGATGACCGTCGATTCCAAGCCGATGCCGGTCTCGCCGCCGTCCACGACACCGTCGATGCGTCCGGACAAGTCCTCGAGCACATGCGCCGCTTCGGTCGGACTGGGACGACCGGAGCGGTTCGCGCTGGGTGCCGCGAGCGGGCAGCCGGACATGGCGATCAGGTGACGCGCAACTTCGTGCGCCGGGACGCGTACCGCCACGGTATCGAGGCCGGCCGTCACGAGCGGCGACACCGCTCCCGCCCTCACGGGCAGCACCAGCGTCAGCGGCCCCGGCCAGCAGGCGCGAATGAGCTTGCGCTCGGTATCGTTCACGCGCTCCACCAACGCATCCAGCGCATCCTCTGCGGCCAGGTGGACAATCAGCGGATTGTCGGAAGGCCGGCCTTTGGCCGCGAAGATCCGCGCCACCGCCTCCGTATTCCGCGCATCCGCGCCCAAGCCGTACACCGTCTCGGTCGGGAATGCCACAACGCCTCCCGCGGCCAGTGCTGCAGCGGCTTCTTCCAAGTAGGCTTGACCAGTTCCGGAACTCGTCCGCCAATACCTCGTTTCGATCTTCTCTTTATCCTTCATTCATTCATCCACGGCACCTATTCAGTGGGTAAGTCGGTTACTTTCTTCCGTTACCCGCATGATTTTCATGATGCCATTATATCACACCCGCCGACACAGCCGAATAGCCGCGCATTACTCAGAGCTGAGGTTACCCGCCGCTCGCTCAGAGCTCAAGTTCCCAGTCAAACATACAAACCGCAAACCGCCCAAACCGGGTTCCCGACGCAAAGACATGTATTTTGTGCAGGTTTTAGATCCCGAAATCCTGCTCAATGCTCAATGAGATGCATTTCCGAGACAATTTCATAATTCAGTTTTTTGAATTGCATACCCGTCCAAAAATCCGAGCTTGGTTTTTAAAAAATTAGGCGACTTGCTGAGACTGGTTCAATTGCTTGTTCAACTTGTCTAATGCAAATTTGCTCAGATTATAGGCCAACGTGCTTAACTGGAAATCGACGCTCGCCCGGACACCGCGATGACGTGTACGTTGCATGCCAAAGTATTCCTTGAGATATGCAAATACGCGTTCCACAGCGGTTCGCTTCTTGTACAAATTCTTAAAGCTCTCGCTTCCTCTTGCTGGATAAGTGTGCTTACGCAGGTCGGTTTCGATACGAATTTTAAAGACTTTCTGGCAGCCGAATTCGGCGAACGGACAGTCCTTACATTCGTTTGGGCGTGTATACCGGAGCGTCTCGTACCTGGGATCGAAACTATCGTACCGGTAGGCATGGCCTTCTTTGCAAACAGGATTGTAATCCTTACTCATTCCCTCAGGCGGCTCTGTATGGTGAATCATATCAATAACCGGATAGGCACCTAGTGAGCGGACCAACTGGTAGATAGCCTTGCTGTCGTAGCCTTTGTCGCCCAAGACGTGCTTCACCTTAAGTGAGGGGAACTTCAGCGGCAAACCTTTGAGCAGCAGGATCGCCATCCGTTGGTCGTTCGGGTTCGCCGAACTGAATACACCGCTGAGGATGTACTGGCGGTCGGTATCGACCAACACATTCGCTTTGAAGCCATACCAGCTCGTGAGCCTGCCCTTGGAGTTTTTCTTATCACACCGCGCGGCCTGTCTAGGCAAAGCTGCAAGAAGCTCCTCGTACGTGTAGGACAGCATATCTTCGATCTTCTTCTCAAATGGTTCCAGACTTGCCTCATAGGCTTCGAGTTTCTTGCGGCGACGCTCTTTTTCTTCGGCAGAGATTCGTCCGGGTCCAAAAACTGGTTTCTTCGGCCGCTCTCTAACTGGTGGTGTTTGCGACGCTACAGCATCCAATTGCAACTGCTCTCCCGTAGGCGCCACACTTTGCTTTTTGGAACGACGAGCGGCGCGGCGTTTGGATGCGGACTCACGATATTGGCAATCCCACGCCTCGACAATGGAGGAATCGACAGCGATATGCGTGCCGGTGACAAAGCCTTCTTCCATCGCGGATAGCACTAGGCGATCTTGTAGCTTCTCGAGAAGCCTATTCTGCTGAAGCTCATGAATCAGACGCGAATATGAAGCCTCGCTCGGTATACGGTTGGAACCGGTAAACCGGCATTGGATTCGAAATTCTTCACTGGATTTGAGTCGTCTGACAAGGGCCGATACAAATTCAATGCCATCCATTTTTGCGATGAGTAGCGAATACACCATGGCCGGTATATTCAGTTCTTCGGGTCGTCCTCGGCTACTTTTCTTCCCGAGGGCCTGCATTACCGAAGTGAGGTTCAAGTGCTCGAAGATCTGGCTGTATTTATCTTCCGGTCGCATTTGTAGTAGGTCCTCGAAGGAAAACAATTCAGTTTGTCGAATTGAATAGATAGGGATTATCTCCTTTCTCTCGAGTGTTGGTTTCGTCGCCTATTACTTCGAGATTTGGGGAGGTAATCCTTTTTCTATGCGCAGAAAAGACAGCCATATCAGGGCTTCTGAATTATGAAATTGTCTCCGTTGTGCAGTTGTTTGTCAGTGGATCCCTGTGACTCCCGCTAATAGAAATATCCTGAGATAAGGTTAGAATTCGCCTTCCACCTCGGCGAAACTCAGTTACAGAGCATTAATCGACTCCAACCGAACCGCCGCAGACCGGGATGCCCCCGGAACTGCGGCGGTATTTGCTATTCCTTGATGGAGCCGATAAGCAGGCCCTTGATGAAATAACGCTGCAGGAAAGGGTAGAACAGTACGATCGGACCGATGGTCAGAATGGCTGTCGCCATCTTGACCGACTCGCTCGGCAGAAGCGTCGGAGTGACGGACCCAGCGATGGACTGCATTTGCTGAATCATGCTGATTTCCGATTGCAGCTTGAACAGCAAGTATTGCAGCGGATACAGCTTCTCCGAATCGACAAGCAGGATGGCATTGGACCAATTGTTCCAGTAAGCGATGCCGTAAAACAACGTGATCGTAGCGAGAACCGGCATGCTGAGCGGGATGAAGATCCGGAAGGCGATGTACATATCTCCAGCTCCGTCGATCTTGGCGGCTTCGATCAGGGAATCGGGAATCTGCTTCATGTAGTTTCGGACGAGAAACAGGTTGAAGGGGTTGAACAGCAGCGAAGGAACAATGAGCGCAAATATCGTATTTTTCAGCCCCAATGCCGTGCTGATCATATACCAAGGTACGAGCCCCGCACTGAATACCATCGTGACAAAGAAAAACATGGCCAGCACATTCCGATATTTGACGTGCTTGGCTGCCAGCGTATAGCCCGCCATGGCCGTTATGGCCACAGCTACGGCCGTGCCTGCCAGCGTGACGACAGTCGATATGAAGTAGCTCTGCAGCAGCGGCGAATCTCCGAAGAAGAGCAAGCGGTATGCGGCCAGGGAGAAGGCTTGCGGAATAAAGCTGTAGCCGTTGACCTGGATCGCCTTCTCGTCCGATATGGACACCATCGCTACCAGCAATAGCGGAAGGGTGCACACAATGGAGAGAACCGTGATGAACGTATTGTTGGCATAGTCGAACAATCGGGATTTCCACATGAGTCGTTTCCCCTCCTCTTTAGAACAGCGCATTATCCGGACTGAGTTTCCTGACGAGCGTATTCACGCCGAATACAAGCACGAATCCGACGACGGATTGGTAGAAGCCGACCGCCATCGCCTGCGCCGGATTGCCGATCGTACGCAGCGCGCGGAAGACATACGTATCGATGACGTCCGTCGTGGCATACAGCATGCCATTGTCCTTGACGATCGCATAGATCATATCGAAATTGCCGTACATCACTTTGCCCAGCGCAAGCATCGTCAGGATCATGACGGTCGGCACGAGCAGTGGGAGCGTGATGTACCGAACCTGCTTCCAGCGGCCCGCACCGTCGATTCTCGCAGCCTCGAACAGCGTGCTGTCAATGCCGGTAATGGCTGCCAGGTAGATCACGAGCGAGATGCCGATATCCTTCCAGATGCTCGTACCTACCAGAATTTGCACCCAATATTGCGGTGAGGCGTACCAATTGATCGGCTCCATCTGCATAAACCCGAGCAACTGGTTGACAATCCCGTACTGGCTGCCGAACAACGTATACAGCAAGTAGCTGATCATGACCCATGACAGAAAATGCGGGAACAGGATCGTCGATTGCATCACTTTGGCGAACAGCCGGTTTTTCAATTCGTTGAAGAGAACGGCGAGGATCAGCGCGCAAATCGTGCATAGGACGATGTACAGAAAATTGAGCCTGATCGTGTTGTACGTAACCTGCCAAGCGCGGCTCGACGCGAAGAAAAACCGGAAGTTGTCGAATCCAACCCACGGCGAGCCGAAGAGGCCCAGCTTGTAATTGAATTTCTGAAAGGCGATCAGCATGTAGGGAAGCGTCAAGTATCCAAAAATAAAGGTGTAGACGATGGCGGGCATGGCGAGCAAATAAGATGATCGGTTGCGGATGATCTCGTGAATAAAAGATCGGCCGCGGAGCTGTCGGTTGCGAACGGACATATTGCCTATCACTCTCCTGTACGGTAGATCGCTCGATAACAAGCTATCCCTAATACTAGTAAGCGGCGGAGAGGGCGTAAACTTCAATTATCCGCGAAATGACAGGCGAAATAGGAATGGCGATGTTCGATTTTTGATACGGTCTTCATTTTTTTGCAATCGCGTTTATTTATTTTGGAATTCATGGCATGATTCTAATAGTCCAAGGAAGGGTCGATAAATAGAAGAAAGGCGGATCTCAAGATGAAGAACCCCTATAAAATTCGGTATTCCGCCTACAGAAAGATGCTGCTGAGCTTTATCGGATTGACTGCCGCCATCATAACGGTCGTATGCATCGTCTTGTTCCTGTTGTTCTCGCGCAGCTCGGCCAAGGAGGTCGGCAACATATCGGAATCGATGCTGAGCCAGACGAGCTACGCCGCCAATATCGTCAAGAAGCAGGTGCTCGATCTTGGCAATCAGTTGATCAACAATAACGACCTGATCTCGGCCATGTACAATCGGGAAATCGACCGCATTCAGGAGTATCAGGCCGTACGTACGCTGACCAATATCCAATCGATGTATCCTTTCCTGGAATTCATCGGACTATATAATGGATATACCGATCGGTACATCAACAACAAAGGCATCTCTTTCGAGGACGAGAAGCAACTGCTCGAGAAGCTGGATTCGCAAAATCAGGGACGGTATATTCATTTCTTTCCCCGACAGATCGTAGACGCGGTCAGCGGCAGGAACAAAAACGTGATCACCTTCATCCTGTTCCCCGGCTATTCTTCCTACTTGCCGAAGAAAGGCGCGGTCGTCATCAACATTGACGAGCAGTATTTGAACAACTTGATTACCGAATTGAAGAGCCGCAGCACGCACTTTCTGATCGTGCTCGACAGCGACGGCACGGTCCTCTCGCATACGAATGCCGGCCAGTTCATGACGAACATCTCGGATGCGAACTATGCGAAGCGGATTCTGTCATCCGGCATGCGCAGCGATAATTTCATTACCGAGGTGGACGGCAGAAGAAGCCTGGTGACGTTCGTCAAATCGGAGGAATTGAATTGGTACTTCATCAGCGCGAACGACTATCGGGATGTGCTGGCGAATATCAACCGACTGAAAACCGTTACGCTAACAATCGCGTTGGGCATGTTCTTGATTTGCCTTCTGTTCTCGATATGGTTGACGAACCAGATCTATCATCCGATCCAGAAGCTGATGAAAAAAGTGAAAAGCAGCATGACCGGCGTGCCTGCGACGAAGCAAATCGACGAGTTCCGCTTGCTGAGCGAGACATTCACGGGAATTACCGACAAAGTCGCGTCGATGGAGCCTGCGCTTTCGGTCGCCAGGAAGAGCTACCTGCTCCGATATATAAGAGGAAGCCAAGTCGATTTGTCCAATCGGTTCGAGGAGCCGCTTGTCAGCAGTAATTTCGTCGTGATTGCCGTCAAAATCGATCGTTATCAATCCTTTATTCAGGAGCGTACGCCCAAGGAGCAGGATTTGCTGCGATTCGCGATATGCAATATTGCACAAGAGCTGATCGAAACTTTGGGCGCTGCGGACACCTTCATCGTGGATGCGGATGAAATCGGGATCGTACTGCAACTGGAGGGGGACGCGCTTCCGCCTGATTTGATCGTCGTTCTTTCCAGTATCCAAGCGAATATGACGAAGCTGTTTCACCTGACGCTGACGGTTGGCATCGGCACGATCGGTTATGCGGTCGAGCAGATCCGCGAATCCTATGAAGCAGCCAACACGAGCGCAGAGCGTCGGTTCTTCGAAGGGAACGGGAACATCTTCTCGTCCGGAGCGGAAGCGAGCAGTCTGGAATTGCGGGAATCGGCGTACCCGGTGAAGATCGAGAACAAGATGATCGAGGCGATGCGGCAAAACCATCGGGATGCGCTGCAAGCGGAACTGAACCGATTCATGGAGGCCGTCAGCCAGGAGTCTTACCAAGCCGCGCTATTTTATTTGCATCAGTTGCTGGTCGCGTTATACAAGCAATTCGAAGTGTCCTCACCCGTTGCCAGGGAACAAGCCAAGCTGTTCATGGAGATGGCGTTTCTGCTGCCCAAGTTCGAAACGCTCGAGGAAGTATCGGACCGGATGGGCAAAATCTGCCTGGCCATCTGCAACGAGATGGAGGCGAAGCTGAAAAACAAAAACAATGAAGTGATCGATAAAATCAAGGAGTACGCAGCGGTCCATTACATGAAGCCGGATCTTTCCCTTGAGCTGCTGGCCGATCAGGTGCAGTGGACGCCGGGGTATCTGGGCAAAGTGTTCAAAATGCATTGCAACATGGCGTTCAATGATTATTTGAAGCACGTGCGCCTGGAGAAAGCCAGAGAACTCCTTATTCATACGAATGACTCTACCAACGAAATCAGCGAGAAGATCGGAATCTACAACACCACCTATTTCTATACGCTCTTCAAGAAAAAGTACGGCATCTCGCCGGCCCAATATCGCAGCGAAAAGCTGAAAGATTGAATACGCAGCGAGTAATTGAAGTCGACAATTGACGGAGGATTGCAGCGATTGCTCGGATTCAAAGTATACAGCCTTCCATCTGCTCCATTACGATGGACTCGGTCGATCCGATCAACTATCGCGTAAGGGAGAGGTACATGTGAAGATGGCAGGAACGCGGAAATGGGGCATCATGCTCTCGGCGGTGTTAGCGCTGGGGCTTGCAGCCGGTTGCAGCAAGGCGTCGCCTCCGGCGAATGAAGGGAAACAGGGCGGGGAGCAATCTCCATCGGGATCTATCGCACCGTCGGAGTCGGGAGGCAGCAAGGCGAAGGTGCCGATCCGGTATGTGATGCCAGGCAACGCGCCGCAGGATCAGGAACAGGTAGAGGCGGCGATCAACAAACAATTGGAGCAGGACGGGCTGAATCTGACCTACAAAGGCGTCTACATTCCATGGGATGTATGGGACCAGAAGACGAATCTCATGATGTCGACCGGCGAGGAGTTCGAGCTGATCCACATCATGCATGACTTGAAGGGACCCAATGTGCTGTCCAGCAATGGCGGCATTATTCCGATCGACGACCTGCTTGCGCAGTACGGCGAAGATTTGAAGAAGAGCATACCGGACTGGGTGTGGGACTCCGCTCTGATCGGTGGACAGACGTATTTCGTCCCGAACTTCTGGTTTGACACGGCCTATTCGGACGGCATGTTCACGATGCGCACGGACCTGCTTGAGCAGAACGGACTTCAGCCGCCGACTACGCCTGCAGAGCTGCTGAACGCCGCGCAGACGATCAAGAACAATTGGCCGGAAGACAATAAGGACGTCTACATCCGGGTCCTTCCGGAAGAGCCGCCCGCATATCTGCACACCGCCTACGAGACGTATCCTTTTACCGTTTACCAGGATTTGATCTATATCGATCAACAAGGCAATGTCAAGCCCTGGATCGAGACTGACGAGTTCAAGAAAAATACGGAATATTTCCGCGAGGCCTATCAGAAAGGGCTGATCAATCCGGATATTCTGACGGCGCCGAAGGAAATTCAAATCCGCGAGGAAAGCCTCGGGCGGTTCCTGTATCGTGAAGGGGAAGGCATTGCAGGCGAGCAAGGACTGGCGGAGAAAGTGCCCGGCGCCAAGCTCGACATGTACTATTTCAATGACAAGCCGAAGTTCCGTTCCTATGGCGTTCGCAACTCCAACGGCGTCTCGGCGACGACGAAGCATCCGGAGGCGGCGGTTCAGTTTCTCAACTGGATGTTCAAGAGCCAGGACAACTTCGACTTGGTCTCTTACGGCGTGAAGGACACGCATTGGAAAGACAGCGGCGAGGGAAAATACGAAGTGCTGAAAAAAGATGCCAACGGCGCGCCGACGTATTCTCTGCAATTCTGGATGCTGGGCAATCTGACGATGAATCGTTGGACGCCCGACACGAATCCGAAGTTCATCGATATTCGCACGAAGGTAGCAGACGATGCCGTAAACAGCATTACAGTGGGCTTCAACTTCGACGCCAGTGCGGTCGGCGTGGAATACGCCAACTGTCTGGCAGAGCTTAAGGCCAGCGTATATCCGATCAAGCTGGGACTGATCGATTACGATAAGGCGTTGCCCGACGCGCTCAAGAAGATGAAAGCGGCAGGACTGGACAAAGTCGTCGCTGAGTACGACAAGCAGTTGAAAGCATGGCTGAGCAGCAATTCGTAAGCGGCGTAACGCTGAAGCACGATTCCGGCGCGACGACCGGTCATCCGACGGTGAGATTGGCGGCTTCGGAGCTGGCGAAGTATGTATCGCGTTGCGCGGAGCCCGGTTGGCGGGAGTATGCGTACACGCTCGACATCGGGAACGTGGACGGGGAAGGTGCGGGCGGCTTCTATTGGAAGATCGAGCCAAGCGATCCTGGTGCGCAAATCCGGATAGTCGGCTATACGGCGCCGGATTTGCTGCATGGCGTCTATGCGTTCGCCCAGCGATATTTGGGCGTGCGGTTCTCGATGTCGGGAGATGGCTTCGAGGCGCCGGTGCCGGTGTCGGCAAGCCGGACGCCAAGTCATTATCGTGAATCGTCGTCCATCGCGCTGCGCGGCATGCTGCCGTGGCACAATTTCCTATGCGGTCCGACAGGCTGGAATGAGCTCGATTATTTCCGATACGTGGAGAACATGGCCAAGCTGCGCTGCAACCTGTTGATGTTCCACGTCTATACGGGCGGACTGGAGCGGTACTGGCCTTATGTCGAGCCGTTCATCCGGGTTAGCTGGATGGGCGTCGAGCCGCAAGCGCAATTCGATACGACGGATACGGCGCGCTGGGGCTACGTGCCTCGCCGGCCCCGTGATTTCACTGCGGAAACGCAGGCATGGTTCGAAGACGGCGACGTATTCGGATCCGATCTGGTTGCCGGCGTTGCGGAACGCGGCTCGCACTATGTTCGGGCGGCGTCCATGCTGCGGAGGCTGATCGATTATGCCCATGAACGCGGCATTCGGATCGCCCTCGGCTTCGAGCCGGGCATCGTACCGCCGGAAATCCATTCGGTTCTTCCCGTCCAGGCGAGGTTGGACAATCTCGTGCTCGATCCATGCCATCCGGCATCCCGGGAAATCCTGCACGATACGATTGCCTATATCGCCGAGCAATATCCGCAACTGGATTATGTCGTGTTATGGCAGCATGAGCACGCCGGACTGACCCATCATATCCCGCGGCCGAATACGCCTTTCGCCGAATTTTGCCGACAACACGAATCCGGCTTTGCTTATCTCGGGGACCAGGCCCGCCGGATGGATGGCTGCTGGGCGCTTGCGACTTTCGGGCAGGCTTACTCGGACGTCAAGCGGCTGCTTCCGCAGGCGAAGGTCGTGCTGGCGGGTTGGGGAGGCAAGGAGCAGTTTCCGCTGCTTCTGCGCGGATTGCACGAACATATGCCGCAGGATGCGATATTCACTTGCCTGGCGCCTTCGCTTGGCACGGAGGATGGTCCGGCGGAGTTGTTCGAGCTGCGCGATCGTGACGTGTGGGTCATTCCCTGGTTTGAAGGCGATCACCAGTTATGGCACCCGCAGCCCCGGTTGTTTACGCTGGAAAGGCAGATCGGCCAGGCCGAACGGCAAGGCGTGTCGGGCGTGCTCGCGATTCATTGGCGCATTCGCGACATTCAGGATCAGTTTGCCTATTTCGGACGGCGATTATGGGAACGGAGCTTGACACCCGAAACGTATTATCGAGATTCCTGGCTCAAGCTGCACCCCGATCTGCCGGGTGAAGCGCTTGATGGACTGATCGCGATGGATCGGGAAGCGTGGTTCGCTGGCGCTGCCTCGTATGAGTTCTACGGATTCGATGCCGGTTGGGGCGAGTTAAGGGAAGAAGTGCGGCAAGCCTTGAGCCGGTTCATGGCGGTGGTCGAACCGGTGCCATCCGCGGCCGGGTCTCCGCTGCATCAATTGAAACGGATGATCGAATTCTCCGTTCGGCTGGATCGTTGCACCCGGATATTCAGGGAGGCCGAGCAGATCAAGCAGAAGCTGGTGGCGGAGCGCGATCATCCAGGCGCGAAGATGTGGGCGCTGGACGCGATGGAATTGCTGAATGCCGCCGAAGTGCCTGCGCTTCTGCTGGCATACGCCGGCAAAATTGACCAGGCAGACGAGGGCCCTGCGCATCGGGGGGAACTGGGCGTCCTGAGTTCGATGAATCAGAGAATCTTGGCGTATACGGATTCGATGGCAGCGTTCTTTCGGCGATGGTCCTCGATATAGATAGAGGAACAAGTTTGTTGCTGCAGACAATAAAAGACTGTCTCCAAAGGTGTTCATTGGCCTTTGAGAGACAGTCTGTTTATATCCCATTGGTGTTCAAAATACCAAAGTCATATCCGTGCCCCTTTCATTCGGAACAAGGGTAACGTTTCACATAAATCTGGTTTTATTATACATATAAATAGGAAAAAATTGCTATTTCGTATTTGGAATTTTATTTACACTCCATGCAACCGCTTGAATTGCTCCGGACTGAGTCCTTCCCAACGCTTGAACAATGTGCCGAAATAACTCGGATTGTCAATGCCAACGCGCCTGGCGACGTCGCGAATCGGCAGGCCGGGATCGCGGAACATCATTTCCTTACTGCGTTTGATGCGTTCCCGGTTCACATACGCCATCGGCCGAATCCTGAGCGTGCGGCGGAACAGCGTGCACAGATGCTGGGAACTGACGCCGGCCGCGGCGGACAACTCGGCGATCGTCATCTGACGGTTCAGGCGGCTGTCGATATACTGCAGTACAGGCTGCAGATGGGTGCGATCGCGCTCCGCCCATTCCGGCTGTTCCCGATGGCTGCCCAGGTCCAGCAGAAAACCGTACAGCTGCTTTGAAAACTCCGTACCGATATTAGGAAGGGACGGCCCTTGAGCGAACTCCAGCATGCCGCGCATTTGCGAGAGGGAGGTATCCGGGCTGCCGCTCGTATAAACACCCGATTTACCGGCCCCAGCCTGCTTCAGCAATGACCCCGCCAATCCGCCGTTGAAAGAAACCCAGTAAAGTTCCCATGGACGTTTGACCGGCTCATATTGGTGCGGGATGTGCGGGTACAGGCAGAAGCTTTGGCCCGCCTGCACGGACAGGCGTTGTCCCCCTACCTCGAGCACCGGTTATACGACTCTGGAGGAAGCGCTTCGCGGCGACCGCGAAAATTCGCCGTACAAGCTGTCTCTGAACGGTACGTGGAAATTCGCCTGGGCGCCGAACCCGGATGCCCGCATCGCGAACTTCCATGCGCGTGACTATGACGCCTCCGGCTGGGACGAGATCCCGGTTCCGTCCCACTGGCAGCTGCAAAACTACGACTATCCGCAATACACGAACATTCGCTATCCGTGGATCGATCACGACCCGGACCTCAAGCCGCCGTTCGCGCCGACGAAATACAACCCAGTCGGTTCCTATATTCGTACTTCTAACGTTCCGGCCGACTGGGAAGGCCAATCGGTCTATATCAGCTTCCAAGGCGTGGAATCGGCTTTCTACGTATGGCTGAACGGCGAGCTCGTCGGCTACAGCGAGGATACGTTCACGCCGGCGGAATTCGAACTGACTCCCTACCTGAGCGAAGGGGAGAACAAGCTGGCGGTCGAGGTTTATCGCTGGTGCGACGCGAGCTGGCTGGAGGATCAGGATTTCTGGCGGCTCAGCGGGATATTCCGCGACGTGTTCCTGTACACGGCGCCTCCGGTGCATCTTTATGATTTCCGAGTGAACACGGATTTGGATGCCGCTTGCGAGAATGCGGATTTGCGCGTAACGGCCAAGCTGGTGAACGAAAGCGGCAGCCATGCCGGTACGATGGTTCTGGAAGCGCAGCTGTACGATCGCGACGGCCAGCCGGTCCTGGCGAATGCGCTGACCCTTGAGGTGGCAATCGGCGACAGCGACTCGATGAACGTCCAGGGCAAAGTCTCCGTGCACCGCCCGCTGCTGTGGAGCGCCGAGCAGCCGAATTTGTACACCCTCGTGCTGAAGCTGTCGGATGCGTCCGGCAAGGCCGTCCAGTACGCGAGCTGCCGGGTCGGCTTCCGCAAGTTCGAAATCGAAGACGGATTGTTGAAGATCAACGGCAAGCGCATCCTGTTCAAAGGCGTCAACCACCACGAGTTCTCCTGCGACGCCGGGCGCGTTCCGCAATACGAGGACATGCTGCGGGACGTCCAACTGATGAAGACGCACAACATCAACGCGGTGCGAACCTCGCATTACCCGAACGATACGCGCTGGTACGATCTATGCGACGAGTACGGCTTGTACGTGATCGACGAGACGAATCTCGAAACGCACGGCAGCTGGACGTACGAGCAGCCTTGGGACGACGAGCGGGACACCGTGCCGGCCAGCAAGCCGGAATGGACCGCGAACGTGCTGGATCGCTGCAACTCCATGATGCAGCGGGACAAGAATCATCCGTCGGTCGTGATCTGGTCGCTGGGCAACGAGTCGTGGGGCGGCGCGAATTTCGTCAAGATGCATGACTACTTGCGGGAACGGGATCCGTCGCGGCTGGTCCATTACGAGGGCGTGACGATGTGCCGCAAGTACGACGACGCCACCGACATCGAGAGCCGGATATATGCCAAGCCGCACTCGTTGGAAGAATACGCGCACCTGCCGGGTGCCAAGAAACCGTTCATTCTGTGCGAATATAGCCATGCGATGGGCAATTCCTGCGGCGGACTGACAAAGTATACGGAGCTGTTCGAGAAGTATCCGGTGCTGCAGGGCGGGTTCATCTGGGATTGGGTGGATCAGGCGATTCGGGTGAAGGAAGCGGACGGAAAGACGCATTTGGCGTATGGTGGAGATTTCGGCGAGTCTCCGCATGACGGCAACTTCTGCGGCAACGGGCTCGTGTTCGCGGACCGTGCGGTTACGCCGAAGCTATTGGAAGTCAAGCACTGGGCGCAATTCGTGCTGCCGGCAGCCGAAGCCAGCTCTGGGGGAGTCGAAGGCGTCTCGAATACGGCCGGATCGCACGATGCCGCAGGGTCGGAAGCTGCCCATGGCGGGCTGGCTGCAGCCGATCGTTCGTCGGCAGAGCTCGAAGTGCGCGAACGAAGCGACGTCTTGGAAGTCGTGGGAGCGGATTTCGCGATCCGCTTCGATCAAGCAGGCGGAGTGTTGTCCTCTTATCGCATCCGCGGCAACGAACTGCTGCAAGAAGCGCTCGCGCCGAACTTCTGGCGGGCTTACACCGATAACGACAGAGGCAACAAGCATCAGGAAAGAACGGCCATGTGGCGAGATGCGGGGGAGAAGCGCAAGCTGGTTCGGTTTGCGTGGGAATCGATGCCCGGACCAGTGCGCGTCGATACGCAGTTCCTGCTGCCGACCATTCCTGAATCGACCTTGACACTGGAATATGCGGTCCGGGCTTCCGGTGAAGTCGAAGTGACCGGCTGCCTGAGTCCAGGCGACGGCACTTCCGAAATTCCGGAGATCGGCCTGATGTTCGTCATGGACGCATCGTTCGAACGGTTGTCCTGGTACGGCCGCGGGCCGCATGAGAATTACTGGGACCGCAAATCCGGCGCCAAGCTGGGCTTGTACGACGGGCGAGTGGCGGATCAAGTCGTGCCGTACTTGCGTCCGCAGGAATGCGGCAACAAGACGGACGTCCGGTTCGCGACCGTCACGGATGCGCAAGGACGCGGCTTCCGGATCGACGGCATTCCGACGTTCGAACTGAACGCGCTGCCCTACAAGCCGAACGAAATGGAGCAGATCACCCATCATCACCTGCTGCCTGCGTCTGACAAGACGGTCGTGCGCGTCAACCATTTGCAGATGGGCGTTGGAGGAGACGATAGCTGGGGCGCCCGCACGCATCCGGAGTATACGCTGTTCGGCAATCGCTCGTACGGCTTCGCGTTCACGATCAAGGGCATCTAGTCGGCTGGCGGTCAACCATCCCGTCATCGACGAGCAACCGACACCAACCGAACCGCCGCAAGCCGGGACACTCCCGGAATTGCGGCGGTGTTTGCTATTCCTTGATATTAGGGCTTGTGAGAGAGCTGTTAATTGGGCGAAAAATTGTATATGTACGAGATACAAGGTCGGTCTAGCCGGAAGAAGCCGATGAACCGCCGGCCATTATCCATGGGAGCTAAGTGTTAAGCTATGTCATCCCTGGGAACTGCATGCGTATAGGATCAAATAGCTGTAGCGTACGCATGTATATTAGTCAAAATTATGTATATTGCACCGGGAAAAGTGGTCAATTAAGATGAGCGAACGGGAGGTGATCTTTTATTGTTTAAAGCCACGTAAGTTCCGGAAAGGTTTCGGAAGATTGAAGTCGAAAGAAGCACGGATCCTACAATTTGCAATAAGAGAGGAGTTAGGAGGGCAAATGATAAAAAACGCACGAGGTTTGAAAGCGCTTCTATTGGTAATCGCCATGTTGGCGAACTTGGTGGCGCTGCCCATCATTCCTGCTCATGCAGCGGGTGCAGAGGCAGACGAATATGACGCATTACGAGCTAAAATATACGATTTTACAACCGGGGGATCTACATATGATCCGAATGATCCGGACATCAGCGCCAAGATTACCGCGATTACGAACCTTGCACAGACCAACTGGGATACGATGGATAAGCGTGCAGACAGAAGTTTTCTATGGAGTGACCTTGCAACGACAACGGAGTCTGAGCATGTTTCCCAGAGTTATCAACGGTTAGAAGCGATGACATTGGCGTATGTGACAAGAGGCTCGTCGCTTGAAAACAACGAAGCGCTGTTGGCGGATATTATCAGTGCCATGGATTGGATGTACACCAACAGATATAATACCAGCATTCCCAAAAGAGGTTATGACAATTGGTTTGACTGGCAGGTTACTTCCCCTCTTGTGATCAATAACATCACGATTTGGCTATATGACAAATTGTCATCGGCACAAATCAGCAATTGGCATGAGGTTATTGACTATCAAGCGCTTGCTTGGGGGGCTGGCCTGACTGGAGCGAATCGCGTATGGGCTTGCTACATTAAAATTGTAAGCGGCATTATTGTCAAAAACAGCGACAAAATCATCGAAGGCAGGGATCAACTTAGTTCGGTCTTTGACTATTCGACTTCCGGCGAAGGGATGTACAGCGATGGCTCATTTCTGCAGCATACCGCGCTAATCCCCTATAATGGCGGTTATGGCATCAGTTTGCTCGACAATTTGACCAAGGCCATGTACGTCGTTGCTGGCTCTTCCTGGGATATCACGGATCCGGATGTGAATCACATCTATCAATGGATTTATAATGCTTTTGAACCGCTGTATTATAATAACTCCATGTTTGATGACGTCAGAGGAAGAGGGATTGCCGGCTATAGAGACGATGATAAGGGAAAAACCTCGATTAAAGGGCTTGGGCCTTCCGTGATTCGCATGGCGCTGTCCGCGCCAAATGCCGACGATCGGGCAGCCTATCAATCGATGGTTAAAAAATGGTTGCTCGAAGCCACTTCTCCTACGAAGTATGCGGATTTGGTCATGATGAGCGATATCGTACAAGCGAAGCTGATCGAAAATGATCCGACCATTACCCCAAGAGCCCCGCTGATCATGAACAAACAATACCCGAATATGGCCAGGGCCGTACACCATAGACCGGGATTCGCCTTTGGCATTAGTATGTCATCCAATAAAATCGGGAACTACGAACTTGTCAATGAAGTCAATTTGCGGGGTTGGCATACCGGAGACGGGATGACCTATCTGTATAATTCGGATTTGGCTCAATACAAGGATTCCTACTGGGCTACCGTTAACAGCTATCGCATGCCGGGTACGACAGTGATTCAGAACTCAACGGCACTTCCGAATGTGAAAAATCCGAACAGCTGGGTTGGCGGCACAGAGATCTCCGGTTTGTACGGAGCTACAGGCATGCAGTACACAGCCAATGGCTACAACCTGACTGCGAAGAAATCGTGGTTTATGTTCGATGATGAGATTGTGAATCTCGGTGCTGGCATTACCTCCACGGATAACCAGGTTGTGGAAACGATCGTAGAGAACCGCAAGCTGAATAGCAGTGGAGACAACGCGCTTACAGTGAACGGAGCAGCCAAGTCAACTGCGCTTGGATGGAGCGAGGCCATGACCGGCGTGAACCGCATCCACTTGGCAGGCAACGTTGCAGGTTCGGATATCGGTTACTATTTTCCAACCGCAACGACGATCCATGGATTGCGCGAAGCGCGCACAGACCAATGGTCTAATATCAATCATTACAATCTTGGCACCGATTACACGACGGATATTACGCGCAACTACATGAATCTGTGGTTCGATCAGGGTACGAATCCTACAGGGGGGACGTATGATTACGTTCTTCTTCCCGGGAAATCGAGTGAGGAAGTTGACCAGTACGCGAATCATCCGGATATTGAAGTGCTGGCCAATACTCCGAATGTTCAAGCTGTCAAAGAAAAGCAGCTGGGCATCACTGCCATTAACTTTTGGAATGATGAGGTAACGACTGTAGGGCAGATTACAAGTAATAAGAAAGCTTCCGTCATGATCAAGGAGACGGAAGAGGATATCGAAGTGTCTGTTTCCGATCCTACAATGGCCAATACGGGAACGATCGATCTTATGCTGGATACGGATTTTGGAGATATTGTTTACTTAGATCCCGGCGTTTCCATGCAACATGTAGAGGGGAAAGCCAAGATATCCGTTAATGTCAAAGACGCAATAGGAAAAACGTTTAAAGTGAAATTCCGCTTGCCAGGTATAAAACAGGCGCTTTCTACGCCAAGCGGTCTGACAGCTGTGAAGGGCCCCGGCAATCATGTCAGGCTCTCGTGGAATGAAGTTGACCGGGCCCCTGCACCTCCTGCCGCTCCTACAGGATTGAAGGTTGACGGAAATACGGAAAATAGTTTGACGGTGCAATGGGATGCCGTTCAGTGTGCTGCGGATTACAGGCTGTTTCGTTCCACCTCTGAGAATGGGGATTATGCTTCCATATCTGACCTTCCGAGCGGCGCTTTAAGCTATACGGACACGAAGCTGGAAAGCGGCATCCATTACTTTTATAAAGCAGCGGCGATGAACAGCTACGGAATGTCATCTTATTCAGAAGTTGCTTCCGGGTGGACGGTGGCCGCTCCGCCTGCAGGCTTGAAAGTCGTGAGTATTGCGGGACCGAGCATTTCTTTGGCCTGGAGTGACGTGCCGGGAGCTACGGAATATCGTCTTTATCGCTCCGAATCGTTGACAGGCGCTTACGAGCCTTTGGCGGGGCCCATTACAACAGCGAGTTATACCGATTCAGGAATTAAAGAGGGAACGAATTATTATTATAAAGTCGCAACAATGAATCCTGGAGGATTGTCTGCAGCTTCGGTTCCGATTTCGACGGTATTTAATATTCCGGCGTATGCCCTTCATGAAAGCTTCGATGACATGACCAGAGGCGAGCTCAATGGACAACGCGGCTGGAGTGCCATCGTTCCGGCGGGAACCGTCAACGGGGAGATCGCGGTCCAGGAAATCTCGGAAGCCAGTACCAATGTGCGGATGAAGAAAGAAAGCGCAGGCGATCCTATCGTTAACCATACCTTCAGCGTGCCTGCGGGAGCGTATGTAACAGCGGAAGCAACGGTGAATGCTGCAGATGGGCAATACAAAACGGTGCTTGATATCAGGGACAGTGTGACAGGTAAAAGAGCGGTTAATATCATTATGCAGGGCGGGAAAATTTGGGGATACAGCGGTTCAACCAAGGTGGATCTTCTGAATCCAATGGAATTCAATAGAGACTACCGTTTGAAGGCTGTGATTAATACGGTAACCAAGACATTCGATATGTATGTGGATGATCAGCTGGCAGGCCCCGGCTGGTCTTACAGAGAAAGTCCGGTTAACAATCTGAATATGATCCAGTTTGCCTTGGCCGGTACAGGCGGCGCTATGACGTTGGATGAGATCAAGGTCTCTTATGTTCCGGCCAGTCCATCGAATTTGGCGGTAACGGATCGAAATGGAACCGGATTGAAGCTGACATGGAGTCCGGTTACGGGAGCAACGGGCTATCGGGTATACCGGTCCCAGGATCTGAATGCGGGCTTTCAGCAAGTGGGGGAGCTTACTTCTCCGGAGAGCACCTTTACGGACAGTGGACTAACCCCGAAAACCAACTATTTCTACAAAATCGTAACGCTAAGCAACGGAGCGATCTCGGAAGCATCAGACATACTGACGACGTCAACAACGAATGCTTCAGGCGTGGGTATCCCTACCGCGCCGAAAGAGTTGTATTCAAGTGATTATACCGGCTCGACCATCAAGCTAAACTGGAGGCCCGGCAGAGATGCGGCTACCTATTCGATTTATAGGTCCGCGGCAAATGATGAATCGTTCACGCTTATCGGCAGCACGCTTTCTCTGTCCTACGAGGATACCGGGCTCTACGAAGCGACAAGCTATGATTATAAGGTCGTGGCCGTAAACGATGAGGGACAGTCCCCGGATTCGAACATCGTTTCCTCTTCCTTCAATGTTGTGCAAACGCTCATCGACGATCATTTTGATGACGATGCGCTCGGTGCGGACCCTGCGGGTTGGACCATTGTGGAAGACGTAGGAAGACCAGTGACGGTTGTCGATGCTACCTACACAGCGGGGTCTGGTCATGCAGTCAGGGTTACCGGCGGCAACAAGCTCGCGACAAGTGCAGAGAAAAGCTTTGGAGTTGCACAGGGGATACAAGGGATCGTTACGGTTGAATCGCTTGTTCAACCAAAGGATGCAAACTGGAAGAATGCCCCCATCATTTATAATCCAAGTAAGGCTACGACTGCGCATGTGTATTTTAGCGGAAGCCAAATCATAGCCTACAACTCCGGCAACAAGGCAACGATCCATACGCCGGTTGTCTTCGACGGAACCTGGTATAAGACGAAAATCGTGATGAATACCAGCACCAATAAATACGATGTTTTCTTGAATGATTCAGATACGGCAGCTGCGAGCCAATTTGGTTTTAGAACCGCTTCAACGGCTGTTTACGGCGTGAAAATGGCCGTTGATAATGTTAGCAGCTTCGATTTCGACGATGTCAAAGCGTATTTCAAGCCTTTTGCGCCAACGACATTAGCCGCAAGCCAGAACACGGATTCAAGCATCGAATTAACTTGGGCTGCTTCTGCTGGAGCTTCGGGCTATAAGCTGTACCGTTCCACCAGGGCTGACGGAGGCTACGAAAGGGTATATTCCGGTTCCGCGGTGACCTATACCGACACCGGACTCCCAAGTGGAAAGACTTATTATTATAAGGTTGCAGCGGTGAATGGAACGGCCGTTTCCGATGCCTCCAACATGGTGACGACAGCTACAACGAGTTTGCCGATCGCTGCTGTGCCAAGCATGAAGAAAGAAGTCAAGGTCCTCTCCGCCGCTCAAGATCCTGCACAAGTCGAATATATTGTCTACCGGGATGGAGTGGAAGTGAGCCGAACATCCAATGTCTTCTATATCGATGGTCCTCTGAAAAAGGGTAGAACTTATCAATATGCCATTGCAGCGCGAGATCATCTGGGACATACTTCCGAAGTCAGTTTGCCAGTAGCTTACTCGGTGACAAAATCGGCGTCTGACTCAGATGATCCAGCGCCGATGACAGGAACAACGCCCACGAATGCTCTTGATCTGAAACCTCAGCTGGATACCAAGACAGGGGAGGCAAAGGTCGCGGTAAACGCGAATGCCCTTGCAGATGGATTCAAACGGCTGACAGCGGATGCCGCCGGTACAAAAGTACTGCTGTTAGATGTGCCGAAAGTAGAAGGTGCGATTGGCTATACGATTGTGCTTCCGGCACAAGCACTCACAGCAGGAACATCAGCCCAGCAGTTGGAGCTAAAAACACCTGTGGGCAGCATCATCGTTCCTTCCAACATGCTCTCGCTTAGCGATGCAGTTGGAGCGAAGGAAGTAGGGATAACGTTGGTCGCGGTCGATCCTTCAAAGTTGCCGGATGAACTGAAGTCGCAGAACGGTAACCGGCCTGTGATTGAGCTTCACGTTACCGCTGATGGGAAACCCATAAGCTACAATGACCCTGATGCACCGGTTAAGGTATCTGTGCCTTATCAACCGACGGATGAGGAGCTGGCCAACTCTGAATATCTCGTTGTCTGGTATATCGATGGGGCGGGTCAAGCCGTATCCGTACCCGATGGGAAATACGACCCGGCAACGGGAATGATGAGCTTCTCAACGACACACTTCAGCCTGTATGCCGTAGCTTATGTGTACAAAACATTTCGCGATATCTCAGCGTATGGTTGGGCTAAAGATGCCATCGAGTTGATGGCGAATAAAGGAATCATCAGCGGAACGAGCGAAACGACGTTCGAGCCTGGGGCTAACATCACCCGAGCTGACTTCGGCTTGCTGTTAGTGAAATCGTTAGGCTTGTCCGCACAAGGAGAATCCAACTTCGACGATGTAGGCAAGGGAGCCTACTACTATGATGCCATATCCAAGTTGAAGATGCTTGGTATCGTACAAGGTATCGGCAACAACAAGTTTCGTCCGAATGAGACCATTTCCAGACAAGATATGATGGTGATGGCGGCTAGAGCGCTGCGAGTGGCGAAGAAGCTTAGCGTGGTGGGTACAAGTGCGGAACTGATCGCATTCACGGATAAGTCCGCCGTAGCTGCCTATGCGGTTGAAGATGTAGCCGCGATGTTGAAGGAAGGGCTGATTCAGGGAAATGGGGACTTGTTGAATCCTGCAGGATTCGCGACGAGAGCAGAAGCTGCCGTCATGCTGTATAAAATGTATCTTAAGTGACAAAAACGGGTAGAAGCTTGTCGATGAAGACAAGGATAGGGGCTGTCTCCAGGTCTATACGGCCTTTGTGAGACAGCCTCTTGCGCGCTTGCGGAACGGCAGGTCTACGCTTACCCAACACGCGCAAACTTTCGCTTGAGTCTCACCCAACGTGAGGCTGTAAAGTGAAGAGGACGGCCCGGGATTAATCGCCGATAAGCAGCGTCAGCCATTCCTCGCGGTTTACAGGTCCAAAGTATACAGCCAGATCCACGTCCGCCAGCGCGGCGTGAATCGCTTCGCGGTCGTACCGCACGCCAACGAGCGAGGACGTGAAGTCGCTCACTTCGCCGGTGCCGAAGAAATCGCCGTATACGGATGCTTCGCGGATGACGCCGCCTTCGACGTTCAGCCGCACGTCGTACGTGCCGGCGCCTTCGATCCGCTTCGTCTGGCGTACGTTGAAGGCGGGGGAGCGGCCATAGTTCCAATCCCAGCTGCGGTAACGCTCGTCGGCCAACTGACGGACGGCTTGCCAGTCTGCTTCGTTGAGCGGATACCGGGGAATGGCTGCTGCGCCGCCACCGCCACCGCCATCGCTTCCGTTTCCGTGATCGCCAGCCGCTCCGAAGATCGATTCCAGCAAGAAACGCTTGAACGCGTCCATCGTCATCGGCTCCGCGAGAAATTCCGAGATGTTCGCTACCCGGCTGCGCACCGATTTGGTCGCCTTGGACTGAAACTTGGCCGGATTCACGTTCAAGGCCGAGACGATCGCTTCCACATCGGAATCGAACAGCAACGTGCCGTGGCTGAACATCCGGCCCTTCGAGGCGAATTGCGCGTTGCCGGAAATTTTCCGTTCGCCCACCTGCAGATCGTTGCGCCCGGACAACTCGGCATTCACGCCCAGCTTGCGCAGCGCCGCCACGACCGGTTCGGTGAATTTGCGGAAGTTGTGGAATGATTTTCCGTCGTCCCGCGTGATGAAGCTGAAGTTCAGGTTGCCCAGATCGTGATACACGGCTCCGCCGCCGGACAGCCGCCGCACCACATGGATGCCCCGTTCCTTCACATACGCTCCGTTCACTTCCTCGGCGGTATTCTGATTTTTGCCAATAATAATCGAAGGTTCGTTGATGTAAAACAACAAGTAATCGTCGTCAGCCGGCAGCCTGCGTAAGGCATATTCCTCCAGGGCGAGATTCAGGGACGGGTCGTGGATATTGCCGTTGTCGAGGTAGATCATCGTATGCGATGCCTCCTGGTTCTTCGTATAGATTCATTATAACATCTTGGCGAATGTGTTGAGCGGGCTTGTTCGGTCTAAATGGGGTAATTTACATCATCCGCCCAAAACCGTTGACACCGATGACATCGCGAAATATAATTAGGTTACCTAATTAATAGATAGCCAAAATATTTAGTGGCCGATGTATGTTGTCGGTGATTTCGGAGGTGAACGATTTGACGGATGAGCGGAAGAGAATCGCCAAGCAGTTGATGGATTCGTACTTTCAGTCCATGCCCCGCAGGAATTGGATGCACAAAATGGCGAAATCCGATCAAAAACCGGGAGAGAGGATGGTTCTCTATTTTATCGGCAGGCATACGAAGAACGATGGTTCGGGGTTGATGGTTTCGGAAATCGGTAAAATCTTGAACCTCACTTCGCCGACGATCACGCAGCACATCAACAGTTTGGAGGCGCAAGGGCTCGTCGAGCGGTTGGCGGATCCCGGCGACCGGCGCGTGGTCCGGATTCGGCTTACGGATGAAGGCAACCAATTTGTCCACCGCATCGAAGAGGGACGTCTCCAAATGTTCGCGGAGCTTGTGAGCCATCTTGGAGAAGGTGAAAGCGTCCATTTTGCCGAGACGATGAAGAAAGCTTCGGATTTTATGCAAATGAAACTGGAGCAGTATATGCAGAGCATGGCAAATGAAGACCACGAACGATAAATCCGATACTTATCGAGAAACAGGTGAGCAACCGACATGATCACGCGCAAAGTTGCGCCGTCGGAGGGCGGCAAGCGGCTGCACCGTTACCTTCGAATCTTGATGCCCAACATCCCGCTCGGTCAGATCTACAAGATGATCGACCAGGGCAAAGTACGCGTCAACGGCAAGCGCAAAAACCAGAATTACGAGCTGGCGGCGGGCGACGAGCTTCAGCTTCACATGGAAGAGAAACAATTTGAGCAAGCTGGCATCGGCGGCGGGGAGAAGAAACCGAAATTCGTCGGCGTGCGCGCGGACATCGATGTCGTGTTCGAGGATGACGAACTGCTAGTGGCGTGCAAGCCCGCCGGATTGCTCACGCATCCCGATCAGACCGAGCAACGGGACACGCTGATCGGCCGGGTGCATGCCTATCTGCATCGCAAGGGCGAGCTTGACAGCGCGTTGTTCCTGCCGGCGACGGCCAATCGACTGGACCGGAACACGAGCGGACTGGTGCTGATCGGCAAGACGGCAGGGATGCTGCACCAGCTCAACCAATGGATTCAAAAAAGGGAGCTGGAGAAGTTCTATGTGACGATCGTGGAAGGCCGGTTGACTGGCGAAAGCACGATCGCAGGCACGCTTGTCCGCGACGAGAAGAGCAATCGCACGAGGGTCGCAGCAGAGGCCGGCGCGGAGGGCAAGGAAGCGATGACGCGCTATCGGGTGCTGCAGACTGGCCGAGCGCACACGCTTGTCGAGGTGGAGCTCGTCAGCGGCCGAACGCATCAGATTCGCACGCATATGCAGAGCATCGGCCATCCGCTGCTGGGCGACATCAAGTACGGCGGGCACAAGCTGGATTCGCTCAATCATCAGTTGCTTCACGCCTGGCGGATCTTCCTGCCGGACGGCCGTGAATTCCGTGCGCCGATCCCGCCGAAAATGCGCAGCATGCTTGGTCAAGTCGGACTTTCGCTGCCGTAACGCTTTGCTAGAGTGCCGCCATCCGTTTGCCAACGGACTCTTTTTCGAATGAAGTTCATGTTCCGTTCATATTTCTGTCCTACACTACTGGGACGAAGAAGCCGCAAAGGAGTGAAGAGATTCAGATGATTCGCCTGTTCCGTTATTTGAAGCCGTACCGCCTGATGATTGCCGGCGTCTTGCTGCTCACGCTCGTCCAGTCGCTGGCGGAATTGTATTTGCCGACGCTCATGGCAGACATTATCGACCGCGGGGTCGTGCAAGAAGATATCCCCTATATTTGGAAAATTGGCAGCTTTATGCTGCTGGTCACGATCGCGGGCGCGATTGTCTCCGTCGGCGCCAGTTACTTGTCCTCGCATGCGGCGACCGGGTTCGGACGCATCGTGCGGGGCAAAGTATTCGCGCATGTCGGGAAATTTTCGATGCAGGAGTTCGACAAGATCGGAACCGCCTCGATGATCACGCGGACGACCAACGATATCAACCAGGTGCAGCAAGTGCTCATCATGTTGCTTCGGATGATGGTCATGGCTCCGATCATGTGCATCGGCGGCATCATCATGGCCGTATCCAAGGACCCGACGTTGTCGCTCGTGCTCGTCGCGGCCATGCCTGTTCTCGGCGGTTTGATCTGGCTGATCGCCAGCCGCGGCATTCCGTACTTCAAAGTGATGCAGAAGAAGCTGGATAAGCTCAATCTCGTGCTTCGCGAATCGCTCACCGGCATTCGCGTCATCCGCTCGTTCGACCGCACCGAGCATGAGCGGCGCCGGTTCGACGATGCCAATACCGATCTGACGCAGACGGCTATTCGCGTCAATCAGATCATGGCGCTCATGTGGCCGGTCATGATGCTTGTCATCAACATCGCATCGATTGCGATCGTCTGGTTCGGCGGCTTGCGCATCGACAGCGGCCACATCGGGGTCGGCGATCTGATGGCGTTCCTGCAATACGCGATGCAAATCATGTTTTCGCTCATGATGGTGTCTATGATGTTCATCATGGTGCCGCGCGCCTCGGCGTCGGCCGTCCGCATCAACGAGGTGCTGGATACGAAGCCGGTCATCGTCGACGGACCAAACGTACACAGGGCTGTTATAGAAGATGGAACAGTCGTATTCGACAACGTGACGTTCAACTATCCCGGGGCCGAACAGCCGGCAATCGAAGGCATCTCGTTCACGGCCCGGCCCGGCGAAGTAACGGCGATTATCGGCGGTACCGGATCGGGGAAATCGACGCTTCTCAGCTTGATTCCCCGCTTCTACGACGTGAACGAGGGGGCGGTGCGGGTCGGCGGGGTTGACGCGCGCGAACTTACGCAGGAGGAGCTTCGCTCGCGAATCGGGTTCGTTCCGCAGAAGGCGGTGCTGTTTACCGGCACGATCGCCGACAACATCCGATTCGGCAACGAAGGCGCTTCGGACGACGAGGTGCGCGAAGCTGCGGAAGTCGCCCAGGCGATCGAATTCATCAGCGGCATGGAGGAAGGCTTCGATTCCGTCATCGCGCAGGGCGGGTCGAACGTATCCGGCGGGCAGAAACAGCGGCTCTCGATCGCCCGAGCGATCGTGCGGCGTCCGGCGATCTATCTGTTCGACGACAGCTTCTCCGCGCTCGACTTCAAGACGGATGCGAAGCTGCGCGCCGCGCTCAAGCAGGTGACGAAACAATCGACGGTGCTTATTGTCGCGCAGCGGATCAGCACGGTCGTCGATGCCGACCGCATTCTCGTGCTCGACGAAGGCAAGATCGTCGGCAGCGGCACGCATCGGGAATTGCTTGAAACAAGCGATGTATATAAGGAAATCGCCTTATCTCAGCTGTCCGAGGAGGAGATCGCATGAGCGAACAGACGATTCCGAAGTCCGGCGGACAGCGCGGAGCGGGCGGCCCCGGCGGGCCTGGAGCAGCGGGCGGCAGAGGCCCCCAGGGAGGCGGACGCGGCCCGGGACCTTTCGGCGGCGGCCCCGGCATGATGATGCCTGGCCAGAAGGCGAAGAACTTTAAAGGTACGTTCCGCCGTTTGATCCACTATTTGCACCCGTACCGCTGGCGGCTATGCATTGTCCTTGCGGCCGCGATCGCAAGCACGATCTTCAGCATTGTCAGTCCGAAAATTCTCGGCAAAGCGACGACGAAGCTGTTCGAAGGCTTGATGGGCAGAATGAACGACGTGCCCGGCGCCGCCATCGATTTTCAGGGAATCTGGCAAATTATCGTGCTGTTGGTCGGGCTGTATGCGCTCAGCTCCGTATTCAGCTATATCATGCAATTCCTGATGGCGGGCGTCGCCCAGAAGACGGTCTACTCGCTGCGCCGCGAAGTGAGCGAGAAGCTGAACCGCTTGCCGCTCAAGTACTATGATTCCCGCACGCACGGGGAGATCATGAGCCGCGTCGTCAACGACGTCGACAATATCAGCAATACGTTGCAGCAGAGTTTGATGCAAATGATCACATCGGTCGTGACGATCGTCGGCATCATCGTTATGATGCTCACGATCAGCCCGCTCATGACGGTCATTCTGCTCATTACGCTTCCGCTCAGCTTCATCGCCATCAAAAATATCGCCGGACGCTCGCAGCGCTATTTCATGGGCCAACAGAAGGAGCTTGGCGAGTTGAACGGCCACGTCGAAGAGATGTACACCGGCCACAAGATCGTCAAGGCGTTCGGTCAGGAGCGCAAATCGATCGAGAAATTCGACGAGATCAACGACCGTCTGTACCAGTCCGGCTGGCGCGCGCAATTTATTAGCGGCATCATGATGCCAATCATGAACGTTATTAATAATTTTGGCTATGTTGCGATCTGTATCGCCGGCGGAATTCTGGCGATGCGCAGGACGATCGAAGTCGGGGACGTGCAGGCTTTCATCCAGTATGCCCGGCAATTCTCGTGGCCGTTGTCTCAGACCGCGAGCATCGCCAACATCATCCAGTCGACGATCGCATCCGCCGAGCGCGTGTTCGAAGTGCTTGACGAGCCGGAGGAAGTTCCGGAAGCGGCAAAAGACGCGGTTGCGATCGCGAAGCCGCGCGGCGATGTCGCACTGACGAACATCACATTCGGTTACGAGGAGAACAAGCCGATCATCGAACGGATGAATATCGATGTGAAGCAGGGGCAGACGATCGCCATCGTCGGTCCGACCGGCGCCGGCAAGACGACACTGGTCAATCTGCTGATGCGATTCTACGAAGTGAACGAAGGCAAGATCACGATCGACGGCGTCGATATTACGAGGATGAAGCGCGGTCACCTGCGCAGCTTGTTCGGCATGGTGCTGCAGGATACGTGGCTGTTCGGAGGCACGATCCGCGACAATATCGGCTATGGCCGCGACAATGCCACGGAGGAGGAGATCATCGAAGCCGCGAAGGCGGCGTTCGCCGACCACTTCATCCGCACGCTGCCGGACGGTTACGATACGGTGCTGAACGAGGAAGCGTCGAACATCTCGCAAGGCCAGAAGCAACTGCTCACGATCGCGCGGGCGATTCTCGCCGATCCGGCAATTCTCATTCTCGACGAAGCGACGAGCAGCGTCGATACACGGACGGAAGTGCAGATTCAGCATGCGATGAACCGTCTGATGCACGGACGTACCAGCTTCGTCATCGCGCATCGGCTGTCCACGATACGGGATGCGGACTTGATTCTGGTCATGAACAAGGGCACGGTGATCGAGCAAGGAACGCATGAAGAGCTGATGCAGCAGAACGGCTTCTACGCCGACCTGTACAACAGCCAATTCACGACGGGGCCACAGGTGCAGGCGGTATAGAAGACGAACATGGATAGCAGCAACGGCCGGGAACGAGCATCGCTCGCGCTTCCCGGCCGTTTTTGATGCTGTCCGCACCATAACCGCCCGCAGCGTCGCCGACTTGCCACATAATTGCCCTGTATCCATAATCGTCAGAAACAATATATAATGGATCATATATCGCCATTATATCGATTCGGAGGATGAATTCCTCATGACGTTCGAACCGTTCTCGCCCGCGCATTGGGCGGCCATCCTGTTCACTGCGGCAATCGTCGTCGTCATCGTCGGATACCGTGCGCGCCTGCGGGGAGCAGCGGCGGACCGCGCGTTCCGCATCGGTCTTGCCGCCCTGCTCATCGCCAGCGAATTCTCTCTGTACACTTGGTACACAATCGAGCACATGTGGGGTTATTTCGCGCTTCCGCTTCAGTTATGCACGATGATGGTATGGGTATCCGCCGCCATGCTGCTGACGAAGAGTCGGAAGCTGTACGAGATCGCCTTTTTCCTCGGCATTCTCGGTGCGCTTCAGGCGCTGCTGACGCCGAATCTCGATCAAACTTTTCCGCACTTCCGCTATTTTCATTTTTTTATCGCCCATGCGGCGATCATCGGTTCGAGTGTCTACATGACGGCTGCAGCAGGGTACCGGCCGACCTTTCGCGCGATGCTGCGCGCATTCGGATGGCTTAACCTCTTCGCGCTTGCCGCCGGCATCGTCAACTGGGCGACTGGGGAGAACTTCATGTTCCTCGCCCGCAAACCGGACACCGCATCCTTGCTTGACTTGCTCGCTCCTTGGCCCTGGTATATCGTCGAATTGGAAGCGGTCGCGGTGGCGCTCTGTCTGGCGCTGCTCGGCCTGGTCAAACTGGCGGATCGGTTGACGGCTGGCCGGATCGACGCCGCTCGGGATTAGCTGGCGGAGCTCAGCTTTCCCCGTGCGAACAAATGTGCTATAATTGCGGTGCATCACCAAGAAGTGCTAACGGACGAATTCGAAACCCGAAGGAGAACGGTATATTGGCGATGGAACGCAAGCCGAAAGTGTTCATAGGCTGTTCGCGCGAAGCGGTGAATTATGCCCGCGCCGTCAGTTCGCTCCTGGAATATGAGGCGGAAGTGAATCCGTGGTATGCCGGGACGTTCGGCGCCAACGATTATACGATGGAAGCGCTCGAACGCGAGTTGGAAACGAGCGACTTTGCGGTGTTCCTGTTCGCTGCCGACGATGTCGCGCTTATTCGCGGCAAGGCGGTGTTCGTCCCCCGCGACAACACGGTGTTCGAATTGGGCCTCTTCTGGGGCAAGCTGGGCAGGCGCCGCGTATTCGCGCTGGTTCCCCGCGATGTTGACGGCGGCGGCATGGAATTGAACGGCATGCGTCCGTCGGGATTGCACCTGCTGTCCGATCTCGCGGGACTGACGCTGCTCAGATACAACCCTCGTCGCGACGGCAAGTACCAAGCGGCTGTCGATACGGCGGCCGGTGAAGTGTTGGCCGCGATCCGGCGTGAGCAGCTGTTCGAAGACCCGCGATTGGCGCTTGTCCGCAAACAGAGCATTTTGCACTTTTTCTGGGAATACGTCCGGCACGTCGCGATTGCCGATCCGGAAATCCGGTATGCCGCCTATGCCGAAGCGATCCGCAATTCGCTGCTGGCTCCGCCCGGCTGCCGCGTGACGGGCGCCGCGATCTGGAAGAAAGACGGCGACTATATCGGTCAAGTCGGCGGCAATGTGGGGCGGGGAAGGATGTTCCGCGTGGACGGCAGTCACCCGCAGCGGGACAGCCGGCAGCGCATCGGCGTCGTCGCGGCTTTGACGCAAGGGGAATGGTCGTTTTTCAGCCGACGCGAGATTGCCGACGTCCATATCTTGTGTTATCCTTTAGGTAAGGATCATGTGATTTCCGTGCATTTTTCCGGCGGCAGCACGGAGGTTCGCCGATTGCTGGAATGGATCGTCGAATCCAACGAAGAACTGCTGCTGACCGTAAAATATTTGGTAGGAGGCGATTCGCGATGAACAGACGGACGAACAAAGGACTGACGCGTTCCTTCGGTTCCATGATGAACGGCAGTCGGTTGGTCGTCGGACGCCGCGATCCGGCGCGTTCTGCGAGCGACGAGACGCTTCTCACCTATATGTTTCCTACAGTTGAAGGACCCGATGCCGAGTACGTGAAAGTCATGAGCGGCAAGGTGAGCGACAGGAGACCTTCGTTTGCTTAATGGAATCCACGGTGCTATTCTCCAGCTTTTCAGAAGAATAACACGTGAATAGTCTTCTCAAACAGACGGCACCGTCCCGGATAAGGGGCTGGTCCGTCTGTTTTTGTTTCCATCATTACGCAACATTGGAAAGACCGTCATTGACCGTACCGCGAGTTCGGCGTATACTCGCCTTGATTGCAACTGACCGAACAGGAGATGGAAGCGATGGCGCAACGCAGCAAGCAGGAAGTGCTGGACTACCTGGGACGCTCTGAAGTCGCGGCGGTCGGCACGTCCAATATGGGCTCGCCTCGGCAGAGAATGATGCATTTTGCGGCAGATGAGCATTTCAATATTTATGTCACGAGCATGAAGGGCGACCCGAAGGTCATTCAATGGAGCAACATTCCGGAGACGGCGATGCTGATCCACCAGGGTGCAACGTTCATGGAAATGGAAGAGTGCGAGATTATCGGGCGCGCGGAAGTGTTGAAGCGGCAGGAGGATCGCGACGTCGCGGCCAAGCTGCTTGAGAACCGCTCGCCGATCGTGGCGCAATTCACGCAGATCGGGGCGCTCGACCGACTTGAGTTCATCCGGATTCGGCCATTTGTTGTAAAGTATCGTTTCGTGCCGGAAATTTTGCAAGGGGAATCGCCGACGATATTCGAGTTCGCGGACAACCGGACCAGCTTCAGCGTCTGGGATGATGTCCGCTCCAAGGCACGGGCGTGGAAGGAAGCGGTGCGGCCGCTGTCGCTGACGGCATCGCTTGTGCCGATTTTATTGGGCGGGGCGCTGTCACTGGCGGTTACGGGGACACTGAATGGGTTGTTGTTTGTGCTGACTTTGCTTGGCGCCGTTCTGATTCAAGCCGGAACGAACATGATCAACGACTGGAAGGACGCGGATCGGGATAGCGAGAACGTGCGAGGGATCCGGCCGTTCACCGGAGGATCGCGGATGATCCAGCTCGGGTTGATCTCGAAGGCGGACATGTGTTTCTTCGGGTTGCTGCTGTCGGGAATCGCCGCCGTGATCGGGATCTATCTCGTGTTCGTCAGCGGTTGGGGTCTCATACCGCTTATTGCCTACGGATTGCTGGCCGGATTGTTCTATACAAGCGAGAAGGGCAAATTTTCGTTCATTAATATGGCGCCGGGCATTGCCGAACTGCTCATCGCGACGACGTACGGCGTGTTCATGACGATGGGCGCTTATTATGTACAGACGGGGCAATTCACGATGCAGGCGTTCCTGATTTCGCTGCCGGTGGCGCTGTTTGTATCCAACGTGCTCCTGATCAATCAATTCCCCGACGCGGACTCGGATGCGGCCTCCGGCAAAAACACGCTCGTCGTGCGCATCGGCAAGCGCGGCGCGCGGAACGTGCTGATCGCCAGCTTCATCTTCGGTTACGCCATTATCGCCTTGCTGCCTCTGATCGATTATGCGCCTTTTGGGTTGTATTTTGCTTTCCTGTCGATCCCGTTCGCGGCGCAAGCGATCCGTTACGCCTGGCGGAATTACGACAAGAACGCCGCCGACCTTGTACCGAGCAACGCCCATACGGCGATCAACCACTTGTTCAACGGGTTGCTGCTCGTGTTCGCTTTCCTGCTCCAGGCGTTGTCGCCGGTCGTCCCGATTGTGTATTTGGCCGCTTCTCTGCTGTTCATTTTTTGGGTGTGGCGCTACATCGAACGACAGCGGCGGGTCATGAACGATTTCCGTACGGCATTCAAACAACCTTGACGGTGACGGGGTGTCCGCACTTTCGTTCCAAATGATTTTGAAAATGGATTATTTCAAGTTGAACATGTCCTTATTAAAGGTTTTCCACCCCGATATTCGATAATATACTCGTAAATACGAGTTGAGTTCTGGAGGGGTGAGCAGCTTATGGGTAACATCTCCAACCGCATCATTGACGCTGACGTGCATAACGCCATACGTGATCCGCACGATTTATTGCCTTTTCTCCCCAAAGTTTGGCATGAGCAGTGGTTGTCTGTCGGCATTAATATCGATAAATTATATTATTCACCTGTCGGCGTCATGAGGAAGGACGCATCTCCGGGAGAAGGCCTGATACCCGGATGCGATCCGGAATTTCTTATTCGGCATCATATGGACCGCTACCATATCGATTATGCGATTTTGACGGGATCCAATGTTTTGGGGATCTCCCTGAATCCGGATCCCGACTATGCGAATGCGGTTGTGTCTGCGTACAATGACTGGCTGATCGAAGTGTGGTTGAATCATAGCAAACGGTTCAAAGGATCAATGTTGGTCAATCATGCCGACCCGCAAGCAGCGGCCGAGGAAATCCGCCGCGTGGGCGATTACCCGGGTATTGTTCAGGTGCTCATGTCCGGCGGATCGCGCATGTTATACGGGCAGCGCTGGTATCATCCGATCTACGAAGCGGCCCAGAGCCTCAATCTGAAAATTGCGATTCATCCGGGCACAGAAGGCAGAGGCATCTCCGGACCGCCGACGCCTTCCGGATATCCGACCCGCTATATGGAATGGCACAATATCCTTCCGGCGAACTATATGTCGCACATCAACAGCATGGTATGCGAAGGCGTATTCGAGAAATACCCCGGCATCAAGCTTGTAGCGATAGAAGGGGGCATTGGTTGGCTGCCGCATCTGATGTGGCGCATGGACAAAAATTACAAGGCATTGCGGGACACAGTGCCCTGGTTAAAAAAGCTTCCCTCGGAATATATAAGGGAACACGTATATTTGACGACACAACCGATTGAAGAACCGCAGCGACCCGAGCATCTTGCTCTTTTGCTGGAGATGAGCGGCATGGAATCGCGCGTCATGTTCTCTTCGGACTATCCGCATTGGGATTTTGACAATCCGCGGATGGCGCTGGCTGCATTCGACCGGAATGTCAGGAGACAGATCTGGTTCGACAACGCGGCTCAATTATACGGAATCGGGGATGAAAAATCGCTATGAGCAGACATCGTGCAGGTACGTTGGAGGAAATTCGCAGCAAAGGCAAATTGATCGTCGACATCGGCGGGACGGAGATCGGCATTTTTCTCGTCGGCGACCAATGCTATGCTTATCGAAATCTTTGTCCCCATCAAGCCGCCCCGGTGTGCGAAGGCATCGTTTGCGGCACTACGATGCCTTCCGATGTATATGTTTACGAATACGGACGCGATCAAGAGGTCGTACGCTGCCCCTGGCACGGTTGGGAATTCCATTTGCGAACCGGTGTGCACCTGGCCAATCAGAATCTAAAATTAAAAAATTATCCGGTAGAGGTAGAAAACGAAACGATCTATGTCCAGTTATGAGCGAATAGCCGGACAACAGCTTTAGTTTGCGCAATACGTTATTATAAGAGGGGGACGGCATTCGGCTTCACGACCTGGTGCGGAAGTACGGACTTCAGCCACGATAAGCGCAAGGTGGGACATGAATGGAGATTTTTAAGCGGATCTTCAATCCGTTCAGGACATTGACCGGCAAACTGATTATTTTACTGCTATCCGTACTGCTGCTGGCATTCTTCACATCCTCCTATATCGCGTATCGGCTGCATCTGAACATTTCCAATAAGGAAATCAGCGAACAATTTTTTCAACGGGTCGGCCAAATGGCCGAACGCATCGATTTGCGGCTGCAAACGATGTACCGCATGTCGGATCAACTGGTGTTTGACAAGCAAGTTGTCCGAAGCCTGGCGAACCTTAATGCGGGCTTCCCTTTAACCGTTGAGGAACAAAGCGACTTGAACTGGGCGCTGAATCAATTTTTCTTTAGCGTTACCGACCTGGCCGCACTTTACATCTACGATTTGGAAGGCCGTCATATTATGCCCAGCAGCTCCATGCTGCCCGATCAGCTTGGAAGCAACATCAGAGCTCGTATGTTGGAGTTGCTGGACGGCTCGGACGGAGAACTCGTCTGGGAAAGAGGAACCTTGCAGTATGACGAGATCGTACACGGCGAAATATTCAGCGATAGTCCGATCATTCTCGCCGCTCGTTATATGAAGGACAATCGGGCGCGTATTTATGGCGTCCTTGTGCTTGTTATTCATGAAAGCATTTTCAGCAACGATCTTCATAAGGCCATCGGAGGAACCCAGGGACGCGTCTATTTAATGGATAAGAAAGGAAATCTGTTGTATACGGACGAACCGTTGAAAGAAAAGATCAACCTGTCTTTACTGCGCTCCGTTAGAGACGTGTCCAGTCTGGAAGAAGACGGCCTCCCCTACTTGTATACCCGTGCGGAGATCAGAAAATCGACCTTTCACCTGATCAGCAGCATTTCCACGAACGAGCTTTACCGCAAAAGCCGGATCATTCTTCGCGTAGCCTTGATTAGCGCCATTTCCAGCATTTCCATCGCAGGTTTATTGATTTTTCTCATCATTCACCGCTTGCTGCTGCCTTTAAAAGCATTGGTGCGCGGGATGCAACTTGTCCAGACGGGGAATTTGAATACGCGCATCCATATCGGTACCCGGGACGAACTGGCGTTCATCGGCAGCAGGTTCAACTCCATGATCGACCACATCGATTCGCTGATCAAGGAAGTGTACGAGAAGCAGCTTCGGGAGCGGGAAGCGGAATTGTCCATGCTGCAAGCCCAATTGAACCCGCATTTTTTATACAATACGCTGGATATGATCCACAGCAAGCTCTACTTGCAAGACGATCGCGAGACCGCCTCGCTAGTCATCAATCTGGCCTCGATGCTGCGCTACATTCTCGAACCGCCGACGGACGCAACCGTACGCTCCGAACTGGAGCAAGCGCGCAATTATTTAAGCCTGCAGCAAGCGCGGTTCCCAAATCATCTGCAGGTGAGCCTGGAAGTCGAGGATGATGTGCTTGATTGCCGGATTCTCCGGTTTCTGCTTCAGCCTTTGATCGAGAACTGTTTCGTGCACGGCTTCAGAGATCATGTCAAGATGATGCGGGTAAACATATGCGCCTATCGCGAGCAGCGCTTTCTGATCATCGAGATTTCGGACAATGGCATCGGATTTTCCGGCGATCTGCATGAGTTGAAGAACGGGCAACAATCAGACCGCAGGCGGATTGGTCTGCGCAACGTCATCCGCCGGATCGAGCTCGTATACGGAAAGCCCTATACTTTGGAACTCCATAGTCGGAAAGGGGAAGGAGCCCGGTTTCGGCTTCGTTTGCCCTATGATATCCAGGAACAGGGCCGCAAGGAGGAAGACAGATGATCGGAAAAGTACTGATCGTGGACGATGAACCGTTAGTGCGTTGCACGCTGCGCAAAATGATCGAGTCCAACCCTACCGGATGGCATATCGTCGGCGAAGCGCAGAACGGCCGGGAAGCGCTGGCAGCGCTGGATGATTTCGACCCGGATCTGATCATCACGGATGTGCGCATGCCCATGATGAACGGCCTGGAATTAGCTGAAGAGATCCATAACGGCAAGCGCGACAGGATGGTCGTCATCCTGACGGGGCACAAAGATTTCGAGTATGCCCAAACGGCCTTGCGGCACGGGGTGTTGGAGTTTTTGCTCAAGCCTTGTTCCGAGCAGGAAGTATGCGCTATGCTTCGCAGGCTGCTCGCCAAGCTGTCCGAGGATGAGATTCGGCGCTTGCGTGAAGCGCGGTCGACGGAGGAAGCGACGATTCGCGCCTGGGCTCATCGCATGCCCTATGACAAGGGCTCGATGAAACGGCTGCAATCGGAATGGTCCGACGGCTTTCTGTGCAGTATCAGCGTAAAGAGCTATTACCCGGCTCATAAAACGTATCGCGCTTCCGATTTGCTCATCTTGCAATTCGGTATTGAAAATATTGTACAGGAAATGGCTGAAAGCTTGTATGTTGATGCCCGCGTCGTCTTGATTCGTCACGACCAGTTCTTCGTTCTCTTCAAGCAGCATCCGCAAGATCAAGGCCCGATATCCGATGCGGATCTTTTTCAACGCATCGTGGAGAAAGTGCGAAAGCTAATGGGAATCGAATTGGCCGTCAACCTGATCGGCCCATTTACGGCCTTGTCCGACCCCGGAATGGCTGAAGGCCTGCCATTGCTTCGCATGCATACGTTCCATTATGACAAACTGAAAACGCTTGAGAACCGATTCATGTCTTTTATCGTATCGGGGCAGCTTGATTTGCTTGAACAAAATTTCCAATCCATCCTGCTCAAGATTGCCCAATTGTCTCTGGAGGAGGCGCGCACGGAAACGCTGGGCATGGTGTTGACGCTGGATACGATCGCCCGCAAGCATTGGAAAGCGCCGGGAAATGAGCGCGATGGGCAAGCAAACATCCGAGTCGTGCATGAGCTGGGATCGACGGAAGATGTCGTTCATTGGCTGAGTCAGGAATTGGAACGTTTTTTGCATTTATTGAATGAATCTCTGGGTTGCAGATCGGCCGGCATCATTCAGAGGGCGATGGCGTACATGGAGCGTTCTTACATGTCCGGATGCAGCTTGCAGGATGTGGCGGCGCATGTTTATTTGAACCCCAAGTACTTCAGCGTGCTGTTCAAGAAAGAAACGGGCGAAAGCTTCGTGCAATATTTAACCCGCATCCGGCTGCAAAAAGCGCAGATGCTGCTCAATAATACCGAACTTCCGGTCACCGAAATCGCCATCCGCGCTGGATACGACGATCCGAATTATTTTTCCACGGTTTTTCGCAAGGAATTCGGCATGTCGCCGAACGAATATCGCAAATCCCGAATCGAGAGCAGGAAATAGAATTTTTCCAGAAGTACGCGTTTTTATTGAAGGTACGCGGCCGGTTTCATTCGTACAATGAGGTTATTCAGCCAAGCTGAAAAACATCATGAAGGAGGATTTGCATGCAGCGAATCGGGAAGAAAGCGCTAGCGGTTTGGATGATGTGCGTCATGTTGCTGGCGGCATGCAGCGGCAAGGAGGCGGCGCCCTCGAATACGCCGCAAGGGGAGCCGCCGGCCGGCCAAAAGCAGATTACGATCGATTATTGGACGATCCCCGTGTTCAAGAACGTCGAAGGGGCGCCCGGCCAAAATTTCGGCGATTGGGAGCAGTACATGCTCGAGCAATTCCGCAAAGATCATCCCAACGTAAAAATCAACTTTCAGATGATTCCGATCAACGAAGTGGAACAGAAGGTGACGATTGCGCTGGCGGGCAACAATCCTCCGGATATTTTACTGGATGGGTTGGACAAACGATTGAGCAAGTATATTCAATTCGACAAAAGTGAGCCGATCGACGATTTCCTTGAAAACGACAAAGGGGATTACATCGATAGCTACCTGAAGCCGTTCTACTACAACGGCAAGCTCTACGGCGTCCCCATGAGCATCAATGCGGAGTACTTTTTCCTGAACAAAACGATATTCAAGAACAAAGGCCTGGAGCACCTGATTCCGGAGGACCGCGATTGGACGATCGAAGAATGGCGGGACGCGATGAGGCAGGTGTCCGGAGACGGCGTCTACGGCACGGCTCTCTTCGCGGGAAGCGAACAGTCGGATGAAATGAACTTGCTTTATTTGCTGGGCAACGGCGCGGAGCAATGGAATGAGGCCAGCACGCAGGTTACGTTGGACCAATACCCGGAAGCAAGCGAGATGCTGCAAATTTTTAACGATATGGTGGCAGAAGGCTCCATCGCTCCCGGTCCGGCATCCCTGAAAAATACGGATATGCTGGAGCTGTTCAAACAAGGCAAACTGGCCATGATTCCATGGGCGCAAAGCCTCTACGGCATTGTGGCGGATGGCCAGCAAGACGGATCCGTCGTGAAGGATCTGGAACTGTACGGCATGAAGCCGGTTCATAAGGAAAGTGTGGTACCCCAGGTGGCCTTGTCCTATACCGGCTATACCGTGTTTAAACAAAATGATCCGGAAAAGCGCGAGATGATCAAGAAATTGATTCAATTCATCACCACATCGGAAAATATGAAAAAACTGGGACAAGCCGTTACCCGAATTCCGCCGCGTATTTCCTCGGCATACGTGACGGAAAATCCCGATATGGCGGCCATGAACGAGATTGTCACCACGCTTCCAATGGCCAACCTCGGGATGTCCAATCCGATGTACAGCGATATTCGCGTGCTCTGGTATCCGTCGTTCCAAGCGGCGCTGCTCGGCAAATTGACGCCTCAACAAGCGTTGGAGGATTATGCGCGCAAAGCGAACGAAGTGTTGAAAATGAAGCAAAAATAACGTTCGATGTCCGTGAATGACGGTTGAGAAAGGGGGACCTTCCAATGGGAACGCACAACACCGCATGGCAGCCAAGAGCAGGAACGGGTTTACCCCCTTCTCTATCGCGGAAATGGAAAAGCCATTTGTGGGGATATTTCTTCATTCTTCCGAATTTGCTGCTTATTATCCTGTTTTTTTTGTATCCGCTGTTCGAAGCGTTCCGGTTAAGCTTCACGGATGCAAGCATCGGTCCGTCATCCTATATCGGGCTTGACAATTATGCGCGATTATTTGGCGATGAGACTTTCCTGCGATCGTTAAAAAACACACTTCTATTCGCAGTCATTATCGTGCCTGTCATCATTGTCGTCTCCTTCACGCTGGCAGCCTTGATGCAGAACATCGGCAACGGCGCCAAATCGCTGTTCAGAATCCTGTTCTACGTACCGACGATTTGTACGCCCGTTGTGCTGACGATGGTCTGGTCCTGGATGTACAACACGAATACGGGGCTGCTGAATTATTTGACCGGCTTGATCGGCTTTCAGCCAATCGAATGGCTGGGTTCTCCTTCCACGGCGATTGCCGCCATGTGCGTGGTCGTGATCAGTTGGTCGATCGGTCAGCCGCTTATCCTTTATTTGTCCTCCATGGACGCCATACCCAAGGAGTATTATGAAGCCGCGCAGATCGACGGCGCGCGCAGCTTGCAGCGGTTTCGCCATATTACGCTGCCCATGGTCGCGCATACCAGTTTGTTCGTCATCATTACGACCACGATCTCGGTGTTTCAAATCTTTGTCGTCATTAAGCTGCTGACGGCCGGAGGACCGTTCTACAGCACCGAAACGTTAGTCTACACCATTTATCGCACGGCTTTCAGTTCCACGCAATTCGGTTTGGCCGCCGCGCAGAGCATCGTTCTTTTCCTGATTATTATGGTGGTCTCCATCGTCCAATTGCGGTTTTTCAAAGCCGATCACTGAGACGCCGAACAGAAAGGAGGATTGGCATGAACGCTGTCAGGATCCTCAAATACACCGTGCTCATCTTCGGCGCCATCCTACTGGTGTTCCCTTTATACTGGATGATTACCGGCTCATTCAAGCCCGCTCTGTCCTTGTGGTCGGTTCCGCCCGAATGGGTTCCGAAGCAGTTCACCTGGAAGCACTATCGCGAATTGTTCGACCAGAATCCCGCCTGGCGATGGGCATGGAACAGCGTGTTCACGGGAATCGTCTCGGTGCTCTTCATCTTGCTGTTCTCCGCGATGGCGGGATATGCCTATGCCAAGAAGAAATTCCCCGGGCACACGTTGCTGTTCTTTCTCGTGATTGCGACGATGATGATGCCGAGCCAGGTCACGCTGATTCCGCTCTATCAATTTATTTCACGCCTGGGATTGCTCGATACGTACACGGGTTTTATTGTGCCGCTGCTGGCGTTTCCATTCGGCGTATTTCTGATCCGTCAATTCGTGCGATATATTCCGGATGAAATCCATCAAGCAGCCAGCATCGACGGTGCGGGCGAACTGCAAATTTTTGTCCGGATGGTTGTTCCGCTTATCCTTCCCGCGCTGGGAGCTCTGGCCATCTTTTCGTTCATGCATATTTGGAATGACTTCATCTGGCAATTGGTCGTGCTGCAGCGGGGCACGATGAAGACATTGCCGCTTGGCGTCGCTTCGTTGATCGAGCAAGACTTTTCCATCAACTACGGCCTTGCCATGGCCGGCGGCACGATCGCAGCCGTTCCGCTGATTCTGTTTTTCCTGCTGTTCCAGAAGAGCTTCATTCGCGGCATCGCGTTGGGAGCCGAAAAATAAGAGAGGTACTGACATGCAAAAAATCGGCTTTATCGGGTTGGGCAGAATGGGGAGCGGAATCAGCCGGAATATGATCAAGGCGGGCTATCCGGTTGCTGTATTCGATATCGATGCAGACAACCTGAAGGCGTTCGCCGATGAAGGATTCGCCGCCCCGAGCAAGCGGCAGCTTATGGAAGAGAGCGATGTGATCTTCCTGTCGTTGCCCGGTTCCCCCCAAGTTGAAGAAACGGTAGTTGAATGTATCCGCTACGGGGCTTCCGGCAAGACGATCGTCGATTTGAGCACCAGCTACCCCTTGTCGTCGCAAAAGCTGTACGAACAAGTCGGGAAGGCCGGCGGCCGGTTCGCGGACGCATCGCTCACGGGTACGCCCGTCCATGCGCAGGAAGGTTCCTTAATCGTCACGTTCGGCGGCGACCGGGAAACGTTCGATGCTTGCTCGCCGATCCTGGCCTGCATTGCTTCCCGCGGCGTTCACTATATGGGCGGCGCAGGGGCCGGCAATATCGCCAAGTTGGCCAATAACTATTTGGCCATCATGTACGTAGCGCTGTATGCGGAGATATTTCCGCTTGCCGAGAAGATGGGGTTCGACACGCGTCAACTGTTTGAGGTGATCGGGCTAAGCGGCGTTGCCTGCCCGATGTACCAGCGCAATGCATCCAAGATCGTCGACCGAACCTATGACCTGTCGTTTTCGCTTGATCTGGCTTTAAAAGATCTCGGTTATACCAAAAAGCTGTTTGAAGAGCTTCATGTTCCGTCCTATGTGCTGGACGGGGGGCTTGCCTTGCTGCGCTTCGGTCAATTGAAAGGTTATGGCGGGAACGATTTGTCCGAGATGTCCAGGATCGTTCGCGAGTTTGCAGGTTTGGAGTAGGGGGCTCAGGCCGATGGGCGACACATTCGATGCGCGTGAACAGTTGAACTTCTATACCGGCCATTTGGCGAACGACCTGCTGCCGTTCTGGCTGCGCGCGGTCGATTGGGAAGATGGCGGGTTTTACAACTGTTACGATAACACGGGAAGCAGATTGGTCCGTGAAGACAAGTACACGTGGTCCCAAGGCAGATTCGTATGGATATTTTCCAAGCTTGCAGTGTTGCGGTCCAAGATGTTCGGCTCGGACGAGCGGCAAAGATGGCTGGAGCTGGCCGGCCACGGCGCGCGCTTTCTCATGCGTCATGCCGTATTGGACAACGGACATTGTACGTTTCTCATGGACAAGCACGGAAGGCCGATTCCCAGCGCGCCCGATACGCCATACGACGCGAGCATCTTCGCCGATTGCTTCGTTGCGATCGGCCTCGCCCAATATGCGGCGGCAGCGAAAGATCGGGCGAGTCTGGCATTCGCCAAACAATTATACGCATCCATTCGGAACCGCATCCGAACGGGCGATTACCTCATGGCGCCTTACCCGACACCTGACGGTTACAGGTCCCACAGCATTCCGATGATTCTGTTGAATGTCACGCATGAATTGCTTGAAGCGGCAACGCTGCTGGAAGACGGCGACGGCGAGGCGCTTGTGCTGAGCATGCAAAGCTTGATCGCGCAAATCATGCACGATTTCACGGATGAGAACGGCATCTTGCACGAAATGATTCGCGAGGACGGCAGCCGTTCGGATACGACGCTGCTGGACCGATACTGCAATCCCGGCCACGCCATCGAAGATATGTGGTTTGTCATTCACGCATCCATGCACTTGCAGCAGGGCGGCTATATCAAAAAAGCCGGCGAGATCGTGAAAAATATGATGCGAATCGGCTGGGACGAGCCGTACGGCGGATTGCTGTTGTTTGTCGATCAAGAGGGCGGGAAACCGCGAGGGGATACTGCCGGGATGGATCAGGCCGCCATGGTTGGACAGATCGGGAACAACTGGCATCAGAAGCTTTGGTGGCCGCATTCGGAGGCGTTATATACGACACTGCTTTGCTATCGAATGACCGGGGATCCGGATTTTCTGCGAGACTACGAGCGGGTTCGCGAATACACGTTCCGCACGTTTCCGAACCCGGACAAGCGTATAGGCGAATGGATTCAAATCCGCAGCCGCGGCGGAGAACCGGCCGGCAACGTCGTGGCGCTGCCCGTCAAGGATCCGTATCACATTATACGCAATGTGGCATTGATCATTGAATTGCTGGAAGGGATGTCAAATGGAACACGCAAGGAGTGGGCAATCGGATGAGTATCATCAAAACGCTGCTGCAGCCGATACCGATTCCTCCTGTGGTCCGGGTACGGCAGAAATTCGACGATAGCCGCATCGAGAACATCGGAGAGCAAGTCAGGCGTGAGTTGCACAAGCCGAATGTCTTGGATCGCATTCGGCCGGGGCAACGCGTTGCGGTCGCGGTCGGCAGCCGCGGCATCAACCGGATCGACGCGATTGTCCGGTCTACCTTGGACGCCTTGCGATCCGTGGGAGCCGAACCTTTTATCGTCCCGTGCATGGGCAGCCATGGCGGCGCAACGGCCGAAGGTCAGACGGAGATCCTCCGGCAGCTTGGCATGACGGAAGCGTCGATGGGGGCGCCGATCGTCTCTTCCATGGACGTGGTGCAGATTGCCAGCCTGGATAACGGTCTGCCGGTGTATGCGGATCGGCATGCGGCGGCAGCCGATGCTGTCGTCGTCATTAACCGGATCAAGCCTCATACGGCTTTTAGGGGGCCTTACGAGAGCGGCGTGCTCAAGATGATTGCCGTCGGCTTGGGAAAGCAGAAAGGCGCCGAAAGCATTCATCAGCTGGGATTCAAGCATATGGCGGAGACGGTGCCGCTGGTGGCCAAGGTTGTCATGGATAAGTTGCCTGTTCGCTTCGGCATCGCCATTGTGGAAAATGCCTATGACCAGACATGTCTGATCGAAGCCTTGCCGGTCGAGCAAATAGCGAAACGGGAGAAGGAGCTTCTGGAAGAAGCGAAGAGGCGCATGCCCCGCATCCTGTTCGATTCTTTCGACGTGCTGGTTGTCGATTATATCGGAAAAAATATTAGCGGCGACGGCATGGATCCGAATGTGACGGGGCGCTTTCCTACGAAATACGCATACGGCGGGCCGGAAGTCACGAAGATTGTCGCGCTGGACCTGACGCCCGAATCGAAAGGAAATGCCGCCGGAGTCGGGCTTTCCGATTTTACCACGAAACGCATGGTGGATAAAATGAACCCGGACGCTACTTACGCCAATGGCCTGACTTCGACGGTATGTTTGCCCTGCAACATCTCGACCACGCTGGAGAATGACTTGTTGGCCATCAAAGCGGCGGTAAAAACATGCAATATTCTGGATTACCGTCAATGCCGGCTCGTACGGATCAAGAATACGCTGCACTTGGGCGAGATCGAAATATCCGCAAGCATGCTGGCGGAAGCTGCCCGTCTTCCGAATATTGAGGTGTTGACGGCTCCGTACGAATGGTCTTTTGACGAGCGAGGCAACTTGATGCCGGGCAATTAATCGATGGAGGCCGGACGATGGACAGATGGAAAGTCGTGATGACGGGGACAACGTGGCCGGATGCCTTGTCCATAATAGAAGGGTACTGCCAGGTGCGAATCTGGCAGGAAGAAGGCCCCATTCCGCGCCCCGTGCTGATGGAGTGGCTGAGCGACGCCGATGGGATGATCAGCACGGGCGATGTCCAAGTCGATGCCGAACTGCTGGCGTCCGCCGATAAGCTGCGGGTAATCGCCCAAGCCTCGGCTGGCGTCGACAATATCGACATCGGAGCTTGCGTCCGCAAAGGCATCGCATTTTTCAACACGCCTGGCGCGCTCGTGGAAGCGACGGCGGATTTGACGTTCGGACTTGTATTCAATGCAGCTCGGCGCATACATGAAATGTGGCAGATAGTCAGAGAAGGAAGATGGGGAAGCTGGAAGGATGTGCCGATGGGACAGGATTTACACGGCAAAACACTGGGCATTGTCGGCATGGGGAGCATCGGCGCCGCCGTCGCCAAGCGGGCGCACGCTTTCGGCATGAACATCGTCTATCACAACCGCAAGCGGAGAGAGGATGAGGCGAACTGGCAAGCGCGGTACGCGACCTTGGACCAACTTCTGGGGCAGGCCGATTTTGTCGTCGTGCTCGTACCGCTAACGGATCATAGCAGGCGCATATTCGGCAGAGCGCAATTCGCCGCGATGAAGCCTTCGGCATCATTCGTGAATGCCTCGCGCGGGCAGTTGGTCGATACGGATGCGTTATATGAAGCGCTGAACCAGCGAACCATCGCTTACGCCGCATTGGATGTAACCGATCCGGAGCCGATTCCGGCGGATCATCCGCTACTGGCGCTGCCCAACCTATTCATTACCCCGCACATCGGCAGTGCTACGACGGAGACGCGGCAACGCATGGCCAACCTGGCGGCGGAGAAATTGATTGCCGGCCTTTCCGGGCACTTTCCTCCCGGCTGGCAGAAGACAGAATGATAGATTTGGAGGTTATCGCATGACAAACTTGACTGAGAAACCATATCGGAAATGGAAAGCGCATTGCGAATTTGCACCGGTCATTCAAATACCGGCCGGGCAGCGCGTCCCGTTCGGTTGGGGTACGATTGCAATCGACCGTGCTTCCGGCGGAACCGCTACGTTGTTGAGATGGCCGGAGCCGGCGCCCGAATCTGAGGCGATCCTGGCCGGAGCAGCCTTCCTGCGTATTTGCGTGGCATGCGACGTGCGCGAGGAGAAACGTATCGATGCTGCATTGGCGGGGAGCGGCCGAGTCATCGGAACGTTCGATATTCGATATGGTTATGTGCACCAGATTTTCGAAATTCCGATCCCGGCCGCCGATGTACCGGAAGTCATCCGTGAAGGCGTAAGTTTGCGAATGACTGCCGGAGATAAGCCGCTATGGATTTTTTACGATTCGGAACACGCCGGCATTCCTGACACGTTCCAGCCGCACGTGCTCGTCGGGCAGGCTGACAGCAGGCTTCATGCTTTTTTCGATCAATTGAAATCCACGGCTTCCATTCAGCCGTTCGGCTGGCTAGAAGGCTGCGTAGTCGACGGGTTGTACCAGATGGACCAATCATTTCCTCATACTGGATGGCGCGAGGCGCTGCTTGCGCATCTGAACTTATACTTTCCGGCAGGGAACAAGCTTGTAATGGAAGATCACTTCGGGCTTGTGTCGGACGATACGTTCTATCTTGACGAGTCCACTTTGCCGATTGCGGTCATCGCGGAAATATGGCCCGATCATCCGATTCTCGACAAAGCGATCGCTTACTGGGGCTCCCGCAATCATGCGCTGACAGCGGAAGGCTGTTACACGATGGCCTACCCGCTCACCGTGCTTGCCCGCATCCGCAACAATGCCGATTTGGCCCGGTGGGCTGTTCGATTGCTGCTGGAGCGCATGGACGAATTGGCCGACGAGCACGGACTATGGCAATGTTACCGACCGGGAACGAATGCGGACCGATACCGCGATTGGGCCCGCGCCTATGCCTGGTATATGCTCGGCATGACACGCTCGCTCATTAATCTGCGAGCCTCCGATTTTGATATCCCCGAGACAGAGGCGATCGCGAAGGAAATCGTTCGCATGGCGGAATTGCTCGCATCGCATCAGCAGGCCAACGGGCTATGGTTATGCTTTGTGCAGGACGCTTCGACTGGTCCTGACACATCGGGTTCTGCCGGCATTGCCGCGGCGCTGGCGGAAGGCGCCAGAAACGGCATCCTCCCGGCATTGTTCGAGCAGAAAGCGTTGCTGGCGCTGAAAGGTCTTTTATCGTATGTGACGTCGGACGGACTGTTGGCCGGGGTGGCGCAGAACAACCGGGGCGGAGAAGCGTTGCAAAAAAGCGATTACAGGGTCATCTCCCAAATGGCCATGGGGCTGATGGGCCAATTGACCGCAGCACTCCGGAAACAGGATGCATAGTCGGCTATTGTTCTAAATATGATTACTTCCCGCTCGTTCGATGTCCTGGAGCATCGAACGAGTTTTTTCCGTTTATTTTTGAATAACGGATATTCAAAAACAAACAAACATGATAAACTGACTATATTCAATCACAAACAAACAGACGGAGGTTACGCAACATGGTTCAAAGCTTATGGGATGCATCGAAGGCTTCTTCCTTGACGGGAGGGCTGGAAGAGCTTGTTTATCGCTCCAACATTATCGGGGCCGATCGAAGGGTTTGCAACATTTACGGGGGCAACACGTCGACCAAGACGACCGTGAAAGATTTCCGCGGCCGCGATGTGGAAGTGATGTTCGTCAAAGGCAGCGGCTCCGACCTCGCTTCGATGAAGGCAGGCAATTTCACGGGACTGCGTACGGACGACATTCGCCCGCTGTTCGAACGCGACGCGATGACGGACGAAGAGATGGTTGCTTATCTCGGCCACTGCATGATCGACGCCAAGCACCCGCGCGCCTCGATCGAGACGCTGCTGCATGCGTTCCTGCCGTTCAAACATGTCGATCATACGCACCCGGATGCGATCATCAGCCTCTGCTGCGCGGATAATGGCAAGCAGCTGGCGAAGGAGATTTTCGGCGATCGCTTCGTATGGGTGCCTTACGTGCGGCCGGGCTTCACGCTGTCGAAGATGATTGCCGAAGGCGTGCTTGCCAACCCGAAGGCGGAGCTCGTACTCATGGAGAAGCACGGACTGGTTACATGGGGCGAGACATCGGAAGCTTGTTATGCGCAGACGATCAAGATCATCAGCGAAGCGGAGCGCTTCATCGAAGCGCGCGTGAACGAAGCGAAGCTGTTCGGAGGCGCGAAGCATACGGCATTGCCGGCCGACGTCCGCCGCAGCATCGCCGCGCAAGTGATGCCGACCGTTCGCGGCGCGGTATCCGACGCCAAGAAGATGATTCTGTCTTTCGACGATCAGGATGACGTACTTGCGTTCGTCGGCGGCGCTGATGCGCCCCAGCTGTCGCAAGTCGGTGCTGCTTGCCCGGACCATCTCGTGCACACGAAGGTCGTGCCGCTGTTCATCGATTGGGCGCCGAATGCGGACGATATCGATGACCTGAAGGCGAAGCTGAAGGAAGGCGTCGCTGCCTACAAGGAGCAATACAAAGCCTACTTCGAGCGCAACAAGATCGAACGCGACGTCATGTTCGAAGCGGCTCCGCGCGTCATCCTGATTCCCGGCGTCGGCATGATCAACACCGGCAAGAGCTGGGCGCTGTCCCAGGTCAGCGGCGCGCTCTACCACCGTGCGATCGCCGTTATGCGCGGTGCGACTGCGCTTGGTCAATTCGTCTCCCTCAGCGAGAACGAATCTTACAATGTGGAATATTGGCCGCTCGAGCTATATAAGCTGTCTCTGGCTCCGCCGGAAGCTGAATTCAGCCGCAAAGTCGCCTTCATCACGGGCGGTGCAGGCGGCATCGGCAGCGAGACGGCGCGCCGTCTCGTGAGCGAAGGCGCGCATGTCGTGCTCGCCGACCTGAACCTGGAAGGCGCGCAGAAGGTTGCGGCGGACATCAATGCCAAGTACGGCGATAACCACGCGCTTGCCGTGAAGATGGACGTGACGGACGAAGCGGCAGTCCAAGCGGCATACGCGGAAACCGCGTTGACCTACGGCGGCGTCGACATCATCGTCAACAATGCGGGCCTGGCCACCTCCAGCCCGTTCGAGGAAACGTCGCTCAAGGAATGGAACCTGAACATGAACGTGCTTGGCACCGGCTACTTCCTCGTCGCCCGCGAAGCGTTCAAGCTGATGAAGGACCAGGCGATCGGCGGCAATATGGTATTCATCGGCTCCAAAAATTCGGTATACGCAGGCAAGAACGCGACTGCCTACAGCGCGGCCAAGGCGCTGGAAGCCCATCTCGCGCGCTGCATCGCGGCGGAAGGCGGCCAGTACGGCATCCGTGTCAACACGATCCTGCCGGATGCGATCCTGCAAGGGTCGGCGATCTGGAACTCCGGCTGGCGCAACGAGCGTGCCGCTGCCTACGGCATCGAGCCGGATCAATTGGAAGAGTACTACCGCAAGCGCACGACGCTGCTCGTCAACATTTTCCCTAGGGATATCGCGGAAGGCATCGCCTTCTTCGCTTCGTCCAAGTCCGATAAGACGACCGGCTGCATGCTGACGATCGACGGCGGCGTACCGGCGGCGTTCACCCGCTAATTGTAGAGGCATCGTCGTCTGTCAAACGAACCATGTGCCAATATCCCTTTCGCTCAGGATGGGTACTACCTGAGTTAAGGGGATACCGGCAAAGCTAACAGAGCAAGCCCTGGGGTCCCCGAAAAGTAGTATCTAAACTTTCATCGAAGCAATTCGAAGAGGTACGACCGCGGTTGGCGGATAGTTTAGATGCGCACCCGAGCTTTCGCTCGGTACGGACGGAATAAGCTTCAACGGTATCACGTCACTTTTTGGGGTATAGAAAATCCCGCAGAAAAGAAAGGAGAGGCAAACGTGTATCAAGCCCGCGGAGAGAAGCTATGGTACATTCCGGACACGTATATTCCGGAAATCAGTTCGGGCAGCCTGACGAGCCATGAGTCGGTATGCGTGCTCAACTGTTCGTCGGAAGACGCGCTGTTGCGCTTCACGATCTTCTTCGAGGATCGGGATCCGATTGAGGACATCATGCACGTCGTCCCGGCTCGAAGAACGAAGCATATCCGCACGAGCTCGCTGAGCAAAGATGGCCAGTCCATTCCCGTCGGCGTTCCTTACGCGATCGAAGTCGTCAGCGACGTGCCGGTCGTCGTGCAATACAGCCGGCTGGACGCTACGCAAGCGGAGAACGCGCTCATGTCGGTCATGGCTTACCCGCTCAAGACAAGCGATAAATAAAGGAGGCTCACAACCCGCATGTCAAATCAGATTGAACTACAATACGAAACAGCGAAACAGCAATACGCGAAGCATGGAATCGACGTTGATCAAGCGCTGAAGAAACTCGCCGACATCAAAGTTTCCATGCATTGCTGGCAAGGCGACGACGTTCGCGGATTCATGAACCGCGATCAGGAGCTCACCGGCGGCATCTCCGTCACCGGCAACTATCCCGGCGCGGCCCGCACGCCTGCCGAGCTGCGCGCCGACCTGGAGCTCGCCTATTCGCTCATTCCCGGCAAGCACAAGTTGAACCTCCACGCCATCTACGCCGACACGGACGAGAGGGTAGAACTGGACAAACTCGAACCGAAACATTTTCAAGCCTGGGTGGATTGGGCCAAAGAACAGGGACTCGGACTTGACTTCAACCCGACTTGCTTCTCGCATGAGAAGTCGAGCGATGGCTTCACGCTGAGCCATCCGGACCCGGAAATCCGGCGTTTCTGGATCGATCATTGCATAGCTTCACGGCGCATCGGCGCCTACTTCGGAGAGCAGCTCGGCCAGACATGCGTGACGAACGTGTGGGTGCCGGACGGCTTCAAGGACGTTCCGGTCGATCGGATGGGTCCGCGGCAGCGTCTGAGGGACGCGCTGGACGAAGTGTTCGCGGAGCCGCTGAACCCGCAGCATAACCTCGACGCGGTCGAGAGCAAGCTGTTCGGACTTGGCTCGGAAGCTTACGTCGTCGGCTCGCACGAATTCTACATGGGCTACGGCATTCGCAACAACAAGCTGATCTGCCTGGACGCGGGGCATTTCCATCCGACGGAGGTCATTTCGAACAAGCTGTCTGCGCTCGCGCTGTTCGCGGACGGCATCTTGCTGCACGTCAGCCGCCCGATGCGCTGGGATAGCGACCATGTCGTCGTGCTCGACGACGAACTGCAGGACATCGGCCGCGAGCTCGTGCGCCACGATCTGCTCGGCAAGACGTACATCGGCCTCGACTTCTTCGATGCCAGCATCAACCGGGTGGCTGCATGGGTTATCGGTACGCGCAATACGCTCAAAGCGCTGCTGCGCGCGATGCTGGAGCCGGTAGAGGAGCTGAAAAAGGCGGAGCTTGCAGGCGATTATACGACGCGGCTCGCGCTGACGGAAGAGTTCAAGACGTACCCGTTCGGCGCGGTATGGGACTACTATTGCGCGAAAAACGGCGTGCCGGTGCGTGAAGAGTGGTTGGCGGAAGTGAAGAAATACGAGCAGGAAGTGCTGCTCGCGCGCGGTTAAGCGAACGGTGCGAAGGGGGAAGCGGCGTGTCGGCCATTTTGGCATATGACTTCGGCGCCAGCAGCGGCAGGGCGATGCTCGGAAGGCTGACGGACCGGCGGATCGAGCTTGAGGAGATCCATCGGTTCCCGAACGATCCGGTGCAGGTCGGCAGCCGGCTGCATTGGGATATTTTGCGATTGTACCACGAAGTGAAGCAAGGGTTGCTGAAAACGAAGCATCGGGGCATCGTGCCCGAGAGCTTGGGCATCGATTCGTGGGCGGTCGATTTCGGCTTCATCGGCGCGGACGGCGGGCTGCTTGGCAATCCGTACCACTATCGCGATTCGCATACGGACGGCATGATGGAGCGGTTGTTCGCAGAGGCAGTCCCGGCCCAGACCGTGTTCTCGCGCACGGGCATTCAGTTTCTGCCGTTCAACAGCATCTTTCAGCTATATGCGCTGAAGCAGGCAGGTTCGCCTTTGCTGGCGCAGGCGAACCACTGGCTTATGATTCCGGACTTGCTGCGCTATTTCCTGACCGGAGAGATGTACCACGAGTTCTCCAATGCGACGACGACGCAATTGTTCAATCCGCTGACGGGAGATTGGGACCGCGAGCTGCTGGAACGTTTGGAACTGCCGGCCTCCTGGTTCGGCAAAGTGTTGCAGCCGGGCAGCCCTGCCGGGGTGCTGCAAGCGTCCGTGCGCGAAGAGCTGGACGTGGGCGCCATCCCGGTCATCGCCGTCGCGGAGCACGATACCGGGTCTGCCGTGGCGGCGGTGCCGGCGCTTGAAAAGTCGTTCGCCTACCTGAGTTGCGGCACCTGGTCGCTTCTCGGAACGGAAGTCGATCGGCCGGTCATGGGCGACGAGGCGCGGGAACTCAATTTCACCAACGAAGGCGGAGTGGGCGGCACTTACCGTCTGCTCAAAAACATCATGGGGCTATGGTTGCTGCAGGAGAGTCGCCGGGAATGGGAGCGCGAGGGACAATCGTATTCGTTCCCCGAGCTTGTGGCGCTGGCGGAGAAAGCCGAGGCGTTTGCGACCGTAGTCGATCCGGACGATCCCGCGTTCCTGCCGCCGGGAGACATGCCCGCACGCATTCGTGCGTATTGCGAGCGCACCGGTCAACGTCCGCCGGACTCGGTCGGGGCGATCGTCCGGTGCATCCTGGAAAGCCTTGCGCTCAAATATCGTTACGTGCTGGAATTGACGGAACGGCTGTCCGCGCAGCAATTCAACGGACTGCATATGGTTGGCGGCGGCATTCACAATGCGCTGCTGTGCCAATGGACGGCCAGCGCGCTCGGCAAGCCGGTCTGGGCAGGTCCCGCCGAAGGCAGCGCGCTTGGAAACTTGGCCGTACAATGGATCGCCGGAGGCGCGTTCCGGGATATTCGCGAAGCGCGGCAGGTCATCCGGGACTCGATTGAAGTGAAGGAATACTTGCCGCGGACAGATGGCGCATGGGATGAAGCGTATGGACGGTTTTTGTCGATCACGGGGCTGCCGTCCTCATGAACTTGTACACGAAAAGAGGGTAGCGATGCTGGTCGCGGAACGTTACGAGAAAATCGTCGGATTGGTGAACGAGAGAGGCAGCATCCGCGTGACCGAGCTTAGCGAACTATGCGAGGTGACGGAGGAGACGATTCGCCGCGACCTGGACCGGCTGGAAGCGGCGGGGCGGCTTCGCCGTTCTCACGGCGGCGCGGTCAGCGTCAAGGATCTGCCGGTGCTGCAGGCGGAGATTCCGTACGCGGAGCGGGAGATCGCCTACGCGGAGGAGAAACGGCGGATCGCAGAGGAAGCGGTCGGGCGGATCCGGCCGAAGGAGCGCATCCTGCTGGATGCCAGTACGACGGCTTGGTATATGGCGCGCTCGCTGCCCGACATGCCGCTGACCGTGCTGACGAATTCGATCAAGGTGGCGACCGAGCTTGCCGCGAAGGAGAAGATCGAAGTCATCTCCACTGGCGGCATCCTGGCGCAGCGCTCGCTGTCGTATGTCGGACCGCTGGCCGAGCGCTCGCTGGAGGCGTATCACGTGGATCGGCTGTTTTTCTCGTGCAAAGGCGTTCATCTGGAGCGCGGCGTAAGCGAGTCGAACGAGCTGCAAGCCCGCGTGAAGCAACAGATGATCGGCATTGCCGACGAAGTGCTGCTGCTGGCCGATTCCAGCAAGTTCGGCCAGCAGGCGTTCACGCATGTCGCCGACCTGAGCGAAGTAGGTAGCATCATCACGGATACGCGGCTGTCTGCGGAGATGCAGCGCGAGCTTGCGGAGAAGGGCATCGCCGTCAGCCTGGTATGAGCCGGGCTGGCGGCTTTCGGTTGGACAAGAGGGATTGCCGCGCGTTCCTTATTTTTCTTCCCGCGGTTCTTTCATGAACCAGGAAATGTGCGTGCACCGCTTGCAGACGAGAATCGCGGCGTTCTTGTTCGCCCAATCCAGGCCGAAGAACGACAGGCCGGTCGTATTCAATTGCCTGAAATCCAAATCGAACGTATCGTTGCCGCAACACGGGCAATGGATGGTTGCACCGCCTGCCGAATATCTCACGACGACCAACTCCTTCTTGTATGATACCCCTTAGTACGAACGATCGGCCATCGATGTTTCGCAATTTGAACGATCGCCCCCGTAAATTACCGCGCTTCGGATTGCCGATATTCCCGAATGAATGCGGAAGGGGCGACGCCGATCGCCTTCTTGAACACTTTATTGAAATAGGATTGCTCGCAAAAACCTAAGTAATGGGAAATTTCCCCGATCGTCATGTTCGACTTGGTCAACAGGTCGCGCGCTGCGGCAAGGCGAATCTCCTGGGTGTATTCGGTGATCGTTCGGCCGGTTACCTGACGGAACACGGCGCTGACATAACTGGGGGTGCGCTCGACGTGGCGGGCCAACGCGCCGAGCTCGATCTTCTCCCGGTAATGATTCGTAATATATTCCTGGACCAGAATGACGATATTGTTCCGGGACGGATCCTCCTGCTGGGTAATCTCGATATTCAACAGCGTAAGCAATTCGAGTAAGATGCAGTGACAGGTGAAGGGATAGTAGGTGTTTTTGCGCAGCCATTGCTGGGTGAGCAGGGAGAAACGCTGCTTGTAGTAGGCGTCGTTGGGGATAGGTGCCAGGCACGCCGATCCTTCCTCCAACAGGGGCAGCGCTGGCGAATCCGGCTCGTAATGGAAATGGACGACATACATCTCATGCCTCTGATCCGCCTGATGGCTGGCCGATCGTCTCGCGCCTTGCGGCACATAGAGGACGTCGCCCTTATGCAGCGTATAACCTTGGTCGCCTACCGAATAGTACATGGTCCCGTCTGTCACGAACATGAGCAGATGATTCGGAATGACCGCTTCAGTAACTCCCCACCCCGCCTCGCAATGTTCAAAATAAACCGCAACCGGGCTTAACATTATCGCAACCTCCCAATCCCCGTCGTGCGTAGCGATCGTCCTCTCGATCGTATCATAATTTTCCCAACGAAATCTCCCCCTATCGTAAAATTACTCAAATAATAACAAAGCAGTTCATTGTCCGATGCTCCCGGCGTTCCTTATGATAAATATATCTTCAGGCGGACAGGAGGGGCAGTATTGGCATTTGTACCGGAACGGTTGCCGGGAAAGTCGTATCGCGGCGTCAACTTGTGGTTTCTGAACGACAGGCTGGAAGACGAGGTGTTGGTCGAGCAGCTGAATTCCTTGCACGAAGCGGGCTGCGGAGCGGTCATCGCCCGCACGTTCGACGGTTTGCGAACCGAATATTTGAGCCCGGAATTTCACGCGCGCATGCGGACGATCGTCGATCATGCCGAGCGGCTCGGCATGAAAGTATACTTGCAGGCCGGCTACATGCCGGGAGGCATACCGGAGATGAAGCCGGAGCATCGGGCCTGCGTGCTCGCGGCCGTGCGCGCCGATGAGCGGCCGGAGCCGGACGATCAGATTCTGCTGCAGGACGACGCTTATACGTATGTGCGCAGAAGCAAGAACAACTATATTCAATTGCTGGACCGGGAAGCCGTCGCCTCTTACTTGCGGCAAGCTTATCAGGAAGCATGGGGGGATTTGCAAGACCGCTTCGGGACGGGGATCTTCTCCGTGTGGGTGGACGAGCCCGAATTTTTCCCGGATCAGCTGCCTTGGTCCGATGAATTGCTCGATCGCTTTGAACAGCAATGGGGCTACCGGCTGGAGCGCTGCATTCCCGACTTGTTCCGGCGTTCGGCAACCTCTTACAGGACAAGGCACCACTATCGCCGGATTCAACTGGCCATGTTCATCGAAGCGTACTTCGCACAGGTGTCCCGGTGGTGCGAGGAGAGAGGGCTTCAGTTCAGCGGCCATCTGATGGGGGAGGACAGGCTGGATTCGCAGATCGGGTTCACCGTGGCGGCGATGCCCATGTACCGGTACATGCAATTGCCGGGCATCGACCACCTGACCGGAAATTTGAAATGGACGGCGCTGGACCGCTCCGGCTCCCTCAGCATCCCGTTCATACTGACGCCGAAGCAATGCTCGAGCATCGCCCACCAGGACGGGAAGAAGACCGTGCTCTCCGAGATGTACGGCGTGAGCTCGCAATCACTTACGTTTCAGGATCAGAAGCGCATCGCGGAATATTTGGCCGTACTCGGCATCAATCACCGCTGCTTGCACGCTTCCTTCTACTCCATGCGCGGCAGGCGCAAGCGCATCTATGTGCCCCACCTGTCGGAACAGCAGCCGTGGTGGCGAGCTTACCGCGACATCTCCGATTATTTCGCCCGCCTTAGCTATGCGCTGCATCAAGGAACTTACGCGGCAGAAGCGCTCATCGTTCATTCGATCGAGTCCGCATACGGCCTGTATGAGCCGCTCGATTTTCCAAAGCGGCCGACCCCGGACGTATACGAGATGAACGAGCAGCTGACGAAGCTGAGCGTGAACCTGATGGCGGCGCAAATCGGATTCGATTACGGCGACGAGCACGTCATGGAACAGCAGGCGTACGTGGACGAGCGGGGGCGCATAGTCATCGGACAGATGGCGTATGCGACGGTCATCCTGCCGCAGCTGCTCACGATCCGCGCATCCACGCTGCGTCTGCTTGAGCAATTTGTCCGTCAAGGCGGCCTCCTGATTGCGACGTCCGCGTTTCCCGAGCTTGTGGACTGCGAGGCGTCGGATGCGCTCCGGCGCTTGGAGGAACGCGCGATCCGCATCGACAATTCCCCGCAAGCGCTGCGCGAAGCCGTCGGACGCAAGCCGGACGCGCGCGCCGTTCGTGTGGACGCCGATCGCGCGCTTGAATCGATCTGGGTGCACGAACGCCATGTCGGGCGGGAGCGGCTCGTCTACATCCTGAATACGCACGATGCCGATGAGATAGCGATCGAGCTTCAGACAGGCGCGGCCTACCGCTCGGCGCGACAATATGATTTGAACACGGGAGAGATGATCCCGCTGCCGAATCTGGGTGCTGCCGAATCCGGCGTAAGGGTTCGATTCGACTTGGCGCCATGGGCGTCCAAAGTGCTCGTTCTTAGCGAAGAAGATGCTGAGACCGATCGCGCAGCTTCCCGGGCCGCTGCAGATTCGCGTCAGGGAGCGAGCGACGCCGCTTCGGAATCGATCGTACTGTCCGCCGAGGCCGGGCAGTTGACGATGGAGCGAGCGGACCCGAACGCCTTCACGCTCGACTATTGCCGATATCGCAAGAGCGAAGCGGAACCGTATTCCGATCCGTTGCCGGTCATCGCCGTGCAAGAGATTTTGTCGGAGGCAAATTACGAGGGTGACGTTACGCTTTGTTACGAATTCCATGCAGACGAAATTCCATCCTTCATCGCGGCCGCGATTGAGGATGCGGCCGCTTGCCGGATTCGCGTCAACGGAACGCCGGTTCAATACGAGGGTCTGCCGCATTATGTCGATCGGGCCTTCCAGCCAATCGAGATTACTTCATGGGTGTTGCCCGGGGCGAACCGCTTGGAGCTGACGCGTGAGTTCATGCCTTTGAAGAAAGCGGGCAGCTTTCATTTGAAACGTTTCCAGAACGCCCCAGGCGTGGAGCTGGAATCGATCTATCTGATCGGCGAGTTCGCGGTCCGGGGCTCGCTGTCGGAACGCGCCGGGAGGCCGCGGTGCGCGAGGTTCGCACCGGCATTTGCGATCGGGAAGGAGTCCCGGGCCGGCGGCGCCAGTTGGCCGCGTGCGGGATATCCGTTCTATGTCGGCAAGATGATCTATCATGCAGAGGTGACGCTAGACCCCGCCGCGCCGCATGAGCGAATCGAACTTGCCCTGAACGGACTGGAAGCTTGCCTGGCAGAGGTGATCGTAAACGGCCAGGCGGTGTCGAAGCTGGCGTGGAAGCCATTCGCCGCGGATATTACGCAGTGGGTCGCCCCAGGCCGCAATCGAATCGAGATTCACGTGACGAACACGCTTCGGAATTTGCTGGGACCACACCACCATCCGAAGGGCGAGATGGATTACAGCTACGGCGAGGAATCCTACAGCGGCAGGAAATCACCGGAGACCGGCGAACATTTCCCGGGCTGGCATGCACCGGCAGCGGCGGATACGTCTGCGTGGACGCACGACTATTTCTTTGTGGACTACGGGTTGCAAAATATCGTCATGACGAGAATATCGAACCATGAATCCGGTAAAGGAGAGAACGGCAGATGTTGAATTTGGTTGCGAGAAAGAAAGCGCGGGTAGGCGTTGTCACGATCGGGCACAAGCCCTATTGGTCCCAGTTTCCCGGGTTGGAAGAGGAATTGACCGGCTACGGCAAGCAATTGGAGCAGATCGTTCAAGGTTGCGAAGTCGAAGTCGTTTCGGGCGGCTTCGTCGATGACATGGCGAGTTCGTTCGCGGCGGCGGAAAAGCTGAAGAACAGCGACCTGGATTTGTTGTTTTGCAATTTGAGCACGTACGTCACTTCGGCGGTAGCGACAGGCGTCATCGCGAATGCGGCCGTTCCGACCGTGTTGGTCGCCTTACAGCCTAGACAAGCGCTCGATTACGGGCGTACGACGACCTATATGCAGCTTGTGAACGATAATATATGCGCGCTGCCGGAGATCAGCGGCGTGCTGAGGCGGACGGGAAAACCCGCTGCGGGCATGGTCATAGGGACACTGAACGATGATCCTAGAGCGCGCAACGAGCTTGCGGAATGGTGCCGCGCCGCGAACGTGAAGCGCGCTTTCAAACGCTCGAAGATCGGATATATGGGCCATACGTACGAGGGGATGTACGATATGCATTCCGATCCGACGGCGTTTACCGCCGCCTTTGGCGCTCACGTGCAGATGCTGGAGATGTGCGATCTGGCCAAGCAGGTTCATGGCGTGACGGAGCGGGAGCTGAAGATCAAGCTGGAGCAAATCCATGAAGCGTTCGATATCGCCGAACCGTTCCTCGATCCGATTACCCGTCTGGTGAAGCCGGAGGACCTGAAGTGGGCGGCGCAAGTCGCGGCAGGCATGGACCGCTTGATCGCCGAGCAGGGACTTGTCGGCATGGCTTATTATTATAAGGGCCTGGACGGAAACGAGTACGAACGCATCGCTTCCAACATGACGCTCGGCAACTCGCTGCTGACAGGGCAAGGCGTTCCGCTTGCGGGCGAAGCGGACCTGAAAACGTGCGCCGCCATGCTCATGATGGACCGGCTGGGAGCGGGAGGCTCGTTCTCGGAACTGCACCCTTGCGACTTCGTCGACGATATCGTGCTTGTCGGGCATGACGGGCCGCATCATGTGAAGATTAGCGACGGGCGGCCGATCATTCGCGGATTGGACTTGTTCCATGGCAAGAGCGGTTCCGGCATCGGCGTGGAGTTCAGCATCCAGGCGGGACCGGTCACCTTGCTGTCGATCTCGCAAAATCAGGACGGCAGCTACCGGCTGATCGCGACCGAAGGCGAATCGATCAAGGGAGAAATACCGAAGACGGGCAACACGAATACGCGCTGCAAGTTCAACAGAGGCACGGCCGAGTTCGTGGAGAACTGGTGCATGGCCGGACCGACGCATCACTTCGCGCTCGGGATCGGCCACCGGAATGCGCAGCTCAAAAAGACGGCCGGCTTGATGAATCTGGAATTGCATATCGTCTGAACGACAGAGGAAGCAAGTCCTGTATTTAACCCGTTGAAATCGGTATCGGGCCATCTGTGAATGTCTCCCGCCATTCTATATGATACAAGTGTAAGCGATTCGATCACACATCAGGAGGGTCTTACTTGAACAACGTACGCAAAGTATCCATGCTGCTGGCTCTCGTATTGCTGCTTGTCGCAACAGCTTGCTCAAGCGGGGGGAACAAGGCGAACAACGCCGGTCAGTCCGCCCCTGCAAGCCCGTCTTCCGCTTCTCCAAGCGCGGACGCGGGCGGTACGGAACCGACGCCGAGCGTGACGGTCTACTTCTCCGACCACAATCTGCCGATGCCGACCGGAGACCTGAAGAAACTGGAAGTCATCAAGTATATGACGGACAAGCTGAACATCGACATCAATCCCGTGCCGATCACGCACTCCGGCTACAGGGACCAGTTGAAGCTCAGGATCGCCAGCGGCGACACGCCGGACTGGTACCAGACGTGGGGCATCGCCGGCGACGAGACGATTGCGAACGGCAGAGCGCTTGTGCTGAACGATCTGCTGAAGCAATACGGGCAGAACCTGCTCGAGAGAATTCCGCAGTCCGCTTGGGATGCGGTCACGGTAAACGGTAACATTATGGGCATTCCGCAGCCGACGGCGGTTGCGTCCAACAAGGTCATCTTCGTACGCAAGGACTGGATGGATAAATTGGGGCTCGACGTTCCCAAGACCTCAGACGAGTTCCTGGACATGCTGCGCGCTTTCCGCGACGGAGATCCGAACGGCAACGGACAGAAGGATGAAATTCCGTTCTCGATGCGGGAGAACCTGAGCTGGGGGGAGAACGTATTCGGCATGTTCGGCGTCACTCCCGATGCCAACCTGCTCGTGAACGGCGAGATCATTCCGGGCATGATTCATCCGAACATGAAGAATGCGCTGGCGTTCCTGAAGCAGATGCACGACGAGAAGCTGCTCGACATCGAATTTCTGACCAACTCCAGCCAAATCTGGACGCAGAAGATCAATTCCGATCTCGCGGGCGCATGGGTGCACAATTCCCAGAACGGCTACCATTGGAGATTGCAGTTGTTGGAATCGTTGAAAGACAAGCCATTCGAAATTATGGCCATTCCCACCCCGCAAGGCGTCGGCTATGACGGACCCGTCGGCGTGAAGGAAACGGCTGTTAACAAGACATTCGTATTGTTCGATAATGCGAAACATCCGGAATCGATCATCAAGCTGTACGACTGGCTGATCTCGGATGAAGGGCAAGTATGGGCAGGGCTGGGCCTGGAAGGGCAGACGTACTTCAAGGAAGGCGACAGCTACAAGTACGACCGAGAGGCGGACGAAGCCAAAGGCTGGAATTGGCGGGTAGCTCCGTTCGGCGTGTACGGCTTCAGCGAGAGCGTCGAAAAGGTGAAGAACGACGAAGCGGGCTTTAATGCGATGAAGCAAGGAATTGAGGTCGCGAGCCATGAAGGATTGGACAATCCGACGGAAGCGATGCCTGTGCCGAAGGCGTATAACGATAACCCGGACTTGCTGCCTACAGGCTCCTTGTGGCTGGAAGCGGCGACGAGAATCATTCTGGGAGACAAGCCGCTCGATTACTTTGACGAATTTGTCGAGCAGTGGCGCAAGCAAGGCGGCAACGATGTCATCGCCCAGATGACCGAATGGTACAACAACAACAAATAACGGCGAATGACGCGAGGGAATTGCTTGGCCATAAGCCGACAATTCCCTCGCGTTCCGAACAGCCTCTGGGCAAGGAGGAGCAAGGAAGTGGCAGAAACCTGCGCAGTCGATCAAGCGGCCATCGTTCCCTCCGGACCGCAGCCGACACGTCTAGCTTCGTTTATCCGATATGTAAGACGCAACCAAGCGCTCTATGTCATGCTGATCCCCAGCATTCTGTTTTTTATCGTCTTCAAGTACGTTCCGATCGCGGGGATCGTGATCGCATTCCAGGATTACAACATCTTCAAAGGCTTTCTGAACAGCGATTGGGTAGGGCTTAAGTGGTTTCAGCAATTGTTCACGTATCCGCAATTCAAGCGATTGCTCGGCAACACATTGGTCATCAGCTTCTATCAACTGATCTTTTCGTTTCCGGCCCCGATCATCCTGGCTTGCTTGCTGAACGAAGTCCGGTCTTCCGGGTTCAAGCGCGCCGTTCAGACCATCGTCTATTTGCCGCATTTTCTTTCCTGGACGATCATTTTCGGTTTCGTGTACATGCTGCTTTCGCCGCAGATGGGCATGATCAATGAGATCATTAGCGGACTGGGTGGGGAGAAGATCCATTTCCTGCAAAACAACGAATATATTCGTTCGATTATCGTGGGCTCGGGCGTCTGGAAGGAGATGGGCTGGAGCTCGATTATTTTCCTCGCGGCCATCGCGGGCATTAATCCCGCTCTGTACGAAGCTGCGCGGATGGACGGAGCCAGCCGCTGGAGACAATTCCGGCATATTACGTTCCCTGGCATTCTGGCAGCGGTCGTTATTTTGCTGTTACTCAAAATCGGCCATATTCTGGATCTCGGTTTCGAGCAAATCTACATCTTCCTGACGCCAGCCAATTTCCGCGTTGCCGACGTGCTCGACACCTACACTTACCGCATCGGCATTATGAACGGCCAATACAGTCTGACGACGGCAATCGGATTATTCAAGTCCATCGTCGGCTTTTCATTGCTGCTCGTCGCCAATCAAATCAGCAAATGGCTAACAGGAGAGGCATTATACTAGGAGTTGAGATTGAGATGATGAGAACGATCGGGGAGAAATGGTTTGACCTATTCAACGCTGCGCTCCTGGTTCTGCTGAGCGCCTGTGTGCTGGTGCCGCTGCTGCACGTCGTCGCGGGCTCGCTTAGTTCTTCCTATGCATTGACGCATGCGCAGGTCAAGCTGTGGCCGGTTGAACTGAACTTGAACAATTATTTTCTGGTCATCAAAAACACGCTGTTCTGGAATGCGTTCAAAATAACGGTGATTGTCGTGCTGCTGGGCACGACGATCAATTTGGCGCTCACGACTATCACGGCATACCCGCTGTCGAAGCCGGATCTCAAAGGCCGCAAGCTGCTCATGCTGCTCATCGTCTTTACGATGATTTTCAATGCGCCGATGATTCCGACCTATCTGATCGTCAAGGCGCTTGGCATGATCAATACGATCTGGTCGCTCATTATTCCGACCGCCATATCGGCCTTCAATCTTATTTTGTGCATCACGTTCTTCCGAAATTTACCCGCCGAATTGTTCGATGCCGCCAAGGTGGACGGCTTGTCGGAATACGGAATCGTATGGAAAATCGTCGTGCCGTTGTCGGCTCCCATCCTGGTCACCTTGCTGTTGTTTTACGCTGTCGGCCATTGGAACAATTATGCCACGCCTTTGCTCTATATTACAGACGCCGATTTGCGCACGCTCCAGCTTTACTTGTACGTGCTTGTCGCGCAGAACAATACGAACGATGCGTTGGCCAACTCGGGCGGGTTGGACCTGATCAATATTTCTCCGCAAGGTCTGCAAATGGCGACGATCGTTACGGCTACGCTTCCCATCGCGATCATATATCCGTTCTTGCAAAAACACTTTATGAAAGGGGCGCTGCTAGGTTCGGTCAAAGGATAGACAACATGCGCTCGATCCCACATACTGAAGAGATCATCACGGGATGCGGAGGGCGTGTGCGGTGCATATGAAGGTTAAGTCCATCAAGTGGAAATTCATCATGATTCTGATCACCGTCATTACGCTCGCGACCGTCTCGATCGGTTGGTTCAGCTTTGACCGGACTTCCCAAAATATTATCAAGGATGTCGAACGCTTCAGCAGTCAAATTTTGACGCAGGCAAACTTGAACCTGGATCGGTATTATCGTGAATATGAGCAAGGGGTATTCCTGCTGGGGTCCAGCAGTGAATTCTCGAACTGGCTGCAGGCGGAGAAGGGAAAAACATCCGACGTCGTGTTACGGTTCCGCAAAGTGGAAGAGAAATACATCAATCCGCTCATTGCCAGCCATCCGGAGATCCTGTCGGTTACCTTGCTCAACGAGAACGGCAATGAAATGAACTATTCGCGCTCTCCCGGGCTAAGAGGCGGATATACCGCCATGACCGATCCGGAATTGCGCGATGTTCCGTTCGCCAAGCGGCTGACCGCCTATATTCATCGATCCGAGGATTACCTGGATAATGACGGGAAAATCGTAGAGACGCAAGTGATTTCACTGGTGAAGAAATTGGAATACGGGAGCGCGGTCGGCTATATCAAAATCGATATTTCTCTTGAGCCGACCTTGGCGATTCTGAATGAAATTCAACTGGGCGAGACCGGGATCGGATTTATCACGAATGAAGAAGGAGTCGTGATGGCCCATCCGAATCCATCCATGGTCATGACCCAGTTGGACGCCGAATGGACGAACAGGATGGCGCATGTTCCTTCGGGTGCATGGTTCCATAAGCCGACCGGGCGGATGGTCATTTTCGAAACGATCCCCTACACGAATTGGAAGAGCGTCGCCGCCGTTCCGTATAAGGAAATTGCCAAAAGCGTATTGCGCACGAGAAATATAACGATATGGATCGTAACGGCCAGCTTGCTCTTCGCAACACTGCTCGGGGTCGTGCTCTCTTCATCCATTACCGGTCGCATTTTGAAATTACGGCGGGTGATGACCCAGACACAACTGGGCAATTTACAGGTAAGGGTGAAACTTGAGGGAGACGATGAAGTTACCGACCTCGGAAGATCCTACAATAAGCTATTGGATAATTTGGAGCAATCGATTGAACAGCTCGCAGAGAGCCGGATGCATCAGCAGCAAGCAGTCCTGTCCATCCTGCAGTCGCAGATCAACTCACACTTCCTGTACAATGCACTGGAATCGATTAACTCGATGGCTACGCTGGCGGAACATAATGAGATCAGCAGCACGACCTTGTCTCTGTCCAATATGCTTAGATATACGTCGAATTATCAGCATACTCTCGTAACAATTAAAGAAGAGATGAATCATCTTCATGATTATCTGACGATCATGTCAACCTTATATCAAGACGAGATTAGCTGGGAATTCCATGTTCCTGCGAGTATGGAGGACGGGGTATGTTTGAAGGCGATTTTGCAGCCGATCGTGGAAAATTCGATCAAGCATGGTCTTGAGACGACAGGCAACGCTGTGCATGTGATCGTCAGCGCAAGCTCAATAAGGAATGAGCTCTTCCAAATTACGATTCGGGATAACGGCGCCGGTTTCACGGCAGACAGACTCGCGGAAATCAGGAACCGGCTGGACGAGGCCTCCAGAATCGATAACTACAAGCATCAGAAGACACTTGGCCTATCGAATGTTCATTACAGATTGAAGATGTCGTACCCGAATACGCAAGCTGGGCTGGAGGTTGATTGTCCGATAACCGGCGGAGCGCTCATTACCTTAGCATTCCCAATCAGCATAGCTGATAAGTCCACTAGGCAGGAGCTGGAAACCTCATGAATCGTGTTCTCATCGTAGATAATTCACCTCTGATTCGCAGCAGCCTGAGCAAGCAAGTGGAGCAATGGTACGATTGCTACAGGGTTGCGGGCACAGCCGCGAATGGCCAATCGGCGCTGGATTGGTTAGAGAGGAACTATGCGGACATCTGCATCACAGATGTGAGAATGCCGGTGATGGATGGGATTGAGCTCCTGAGACAGATTCGCGGACGTTATCCGTGGATGGTTGTAGTCATGGTGTCGAGCTATGATGAGTTTGCTTATGCCAAGGAGAGTATTCAACTCGAAGCCATTGATTATATTCTGAAGCCGGTGGACCGCGAGTTGCTGTATTCGACGCTGGAGAAGTCGCATGACAGGCTGCAGCAAGCCAAGTTCAACGAAGCGCACAAGCTGCTCCTTCAGCAATTGCCTAGTCACCGGGATATGCTGGGCAAGTGGAGGGAGTATATCAAAACAACGAATCTGGAGGATATGCCCATCCTCATTGTAGATACGCTGGATATGCTCACTGAATGGACCGAGGAGCGTTATTATTTGTTAAATGCGCTATCCATGGCTTGGCTGTATCTTCTCGCTGAGGAGATGAAGCTGGAGCAAGTGGAAATTACGTTATCGGAAGGAATAGATCAAGGATTTGGCGAGCCGTTGCTTCCTTGCGAAAAGGTTAAGTTCTATTTTCGCGTATGTGCAGTGAGACGGCTGGAAGAGGGTGCGCAGACCTTCCTGACGAATGCGAGAAACATAATAGAGCATTCCAATCGCAAGGTAATTGATCAGATTAAGGAATATCTGACGAAGCACTTTATGGAGAAGCTGGATTATCAACTGCTAGCGTCATCCATTATGCTTAGCCGCAATTATATGGCGGATCTGTTCAAGCAGGAGACAGGGATGACCATTGGCAGCTACCTTGTGCACCTGCGTATGGAAGAGGCCAAGCATTTGCTGCAGAACACGATGCTGAAGACATATGAGATCGCGCATCAGGTGGGATATGAGGATTATGATCACTTCGCCAAGATTTACAAGAAGTACTGCGGCTTCACCCCCATGGAGTATCGGAAGCGATTAGGAATATAGCTAGCTGGAGTTGGACATCTAGATGAAGGAAGATTGGAGTGACAGCTGAGTGGAGATGTGGAAGGTGCATCAGCATCGCGGCAGCTTGAACAGGACATGGAGGAAACTGCAGGATGGGAAGCTGACTGTCGGATTCATCGGCGGCTCGATTACCGCGCATCAATATTCAGCGCATACTTGGGCAGAGCCTGTCTTGCGCTGGTTCACTCATCAATATCCGCAGACTAGGATTAATGCTGTGAATACAGCGATTGGAGCGACAGGAAGCGATCTGGGTTTATTTCGCGTTGACGGAGAGCTGATTAATCGCGATTGTGACTTGGTCTTCGTCGAGTACATTGTGAACGATTATGCAACAGACTCCGAGCGGAGGCTGCGCGTGTGGGAAGGCTTGATCCGTAAGCTGAAGGCTGATTCTGCTCGTGAGATCGTAATCGTGTATACGTTCAGTCAACCGATGTATGAGGACATGGCTGCTCAAAAAGTGCCGTCTCCGATCCAAGAGATTGAGCAGCTTGCAACGCACTACGACATTGGATCAGTCTGGGCAGGGTTGCATGCCTGGAATGAAGTGAGAGCAGGATTGCTGAAGTGGGACGAGTGGTTGCCGGACGGGCTGCATCCTATGCATCGCGGCAGTTTGAGCTATGGGCAGAGCGTGATTGCCTACCTGGAGCGGGAGTTCGAGAATGCGGCTGCTCGCGCGGAACTGGATGAAAACTCAGATTATGATGCAGAGTCGACGTTTCGAGCATTTCCTGTGCCTTATAGCATGAATCATTATGAGCGTACCGGCTTCGTGCCGTTCGATGAGGTGACTACCGAAGGTCCTTGGCTTATTCATCATTCCGCCAGCCTGCCGGCATGGTGCGGTCGAATGCTCTGTACGGCGGCGATTGGCGCTAAGCTTTCATTCGCCTTCGTGGGGCGCGGAGCGGTCATCACTCATGTACACAGTAAGCGATCCGCTGAATTCTTATATCGTGTCGATCGGGAAGAATGGCAGGCTTCCAATCGCACCCGAAGTGAATTCCTGTGGGACGATGGCAGACCGCATGTGTATTGGCTGGCGGAGAATCTGATGTGCGGCGTGCATCATGTGGAGCTTGAAGTAACGCAGGGCAATGGACCGAGATGTACGGGGACTGACTTCCATTTGATGCATATCGGTGTTATCAAATAAAATTTTATCGATGGGAGGCTTGTTGAAATGCGTAAATTTCCAATGATTGTGTTAGCGCTTACATTATTAATGGGTTTCGCTTTACCCGTTACGGCGCAACGGGCCATGATACCGGAACCCGGGCCCGAGCCGAACTATGATCTTGAAGTGTATACATTCGATCAAGATCTGGAGGGCTGGCAGTTCCGCAGCGCTTACCAGGCTGCAACAGGTACGCCTGCGATTGAACATTCCACAGCATTAGGGAATGGCGCTCTCAAGATCAATGCTGAGATTACAGCGCTCTCTAACTGGCAGGAATTCAAGCTGTCCAGGAATATCGCAAGCATTGGACAGGCGACAACCGTGAGCTTCGATGTGTATATGGATATGTCACTAATCGATATTGGACTGTATGGCGCCAGCAAGATCAAGCCGTATATTGCAATCGATCCAGGCTGGATCAAGTTCGGACAGAATGAGAGCGTATCTACTGTGAATGCTCTCGAGCGAGTAATAGTTGACGGTAAGGAATATGGGAAGATGAGTGTGCTCAGCAGATTGATCGGAGGTCATGAAGCAGGAGCGCAATTGAATATTAATATCTTATCAGATGGTTTGATATACACAGGGCCTATCTATATAGATAACGTGAAGGTGCGCAATGCGCCGTTCGGCGGGGGAACCGGCGGGGAGCCGGATGTGCTGCCGGATAATGACCAGACGCCGATCAGCACTTCCGGCTTCGATATCAGTCCCGTAAAGCTGGTAGATGAGCATGCGACAGCGGAGACAAGATCGCTATTCGCATACTTGAAAAATATTAGCGGAGATCATCTCTTGTTCGGTCATCAGAATTCCACAACTCGAGGCGCAACAATCACGCAGAATAATGGCACACAATCCGATGTATTCAACTCGGTCGGCGCATTCCCGGCAGTCTATGGGTGGGATACAAACTCAATTGAGGGAATAGAGCCGCCTTATTCCGTTCCTGCTCTGCAAGCGGCTATGAGATTAGCCTACGAGCGAGATGGGATTATTGCACTCAGCGCTCATATGCCTAACTTCGTTAGCGGGGGTAATTTCTACGATACAACTAGAGCAGTTGAACATATACTGCCGGGTGGAAGCGCGCATCAGCAGTTTCTGAACTATCTGGATATGATCGCGAATTTCGCGAATACGCTGGTAGATTCGGAAGGCACGCCTATTCCGGTGATATTCAGACCATTCCATGAGCATAACGGGAGTTGGTTCTGGTGGGGAGCATCACATGTTAAGAATGACGAGTATATCACGATCTATCGTTTCACAGTAGAGTATCTGAGAGATGTGAAGGGGGTTGGCAACTTCCTGTATGCATTCTCGCCTAATGGATTCTTCAATGGGGATCCGGAACAATACTTATACCGCTATCCTGGCGATGAATATGTTGACGTGTTGGGATTCGATATCTACGATGGCAGTTATAATCAGATCTTCAGAGATGAGCTCGTGCAGGATGCGGCTATGCTGACTCAACTTGCTGCTTCCAAGGGCAAGATTGCCGCATTGACAGAAGCTGGTGTGCGTAATGGACACACTGTAAGCGGCAATCCGAATTTGAACTGGTGGTCGGAATGGCTGGAGGATGTCAAGGCTGATCCTAATGCGAGGAAGCTGGCCTACATTCTCACTTGGACGAACAGTTCAGGCAATGCCTTCTGGGTACCTTATCGCAATCATCCTGTGTTCGGCAACAATGAGATGTTAGATGACTTCATTAATTTCTACAATGACGACTACACCGCATTCGGTGATCAATTGACAGGCGTCTATGATCTGAATGTGCAAGCAAGCACAGCTGCATCGCCGCATATGCATATCGTAAGCCCTGTGAATAATCGAATTGTGAGCGGGCCGATTACCATTCGGGCAGGAGCTTACAATGAGGTAGTTACAAGTGTCAGTTATTCTATTAATGGCGGACTAGAGATTGCGATGCCGTTCAATCCTGTCTCCGGCTATTATGAAGCGGAGTGGACGCCATTAGCAGAACAGAATCAAGAGACATTGCTCATCGCGGTCAAGGTCAATTTCTCGAATAATACGCAGCTTGAGCAGCAATCGCAAGTTATCGTTCTCATGGATACGGTCAAGAAAGAGTTCTTGTTCTCGGATGCGAGCGAGGTCGGCACATTCTCAAATGGAGGCGTGTATAAGGCGGCATTTGGTACGCCAGCTATTCAGCATAATGAAGTGTTAGGAGCATTGCAGGTGAATGCGGATATCAGCGGTGTGAATGTCACCGAGGCGTGGCAGGAGCTTAAGCTGAAGATCGGCCAGATTCAGAATGTAGTGGCTCTGTCTGATGTCGACAAGGTAACGTTTGATATGTTGATTCCAGAAGCTGCTCTGCCGACTTCCTTGAATCAAGATGAGGCGAAGCTGCTCCCGAATATATATCTCTTCCCGAATATAGCGGTGAAGTATGGCAGATCGAATCCGCAGGTGAAGCTGTCTGATCTGCCTAGAGTGACTGTGAACGGCGCTGTGTATGCCAAGCATTCAGTCAGTATCGATCTGACTGGCGATGACAAGAAAACTGCAACAGATCTGGTGATCTCACTAGTATCTAACAAACTGGCATATACAGGTCCAATCTACCTGGATAATCTCCAATTTATTGATGTTGCAGAAGGAATCGTAACTGATCCGAGTATGATCGACAATTTCGAATCGTATGATGGTGATGCTATCGCATTAAGAGAAGCATTCCCCAGCACAGGAGATTTCAATGTACTCTCTCTTGCCGAGTCTCCTAAGCATAATGGGCTCTATGCAATGAGATACAATTATCATCTTGGATCTAATGGATATACAGGAATCCTCAAGCCGCTGTCAGGTGCAGATTGGAGTGTATATGATAAGCTTCAGCTCTGGTACAAGCCTGATGGCTCCGGTCAGAAGCTGGTCATTCAGATCAAGGCGCTAGGCATGTCATTCGAGTACTATCCATCGCTAACAGGCACGGAAGCGCAGCTGCTCGAAATTCCGTTCAGCGCATTCCATCCAGCGGCTTATGAGGCGAATCAGAGCGCTACGCTCGATGCGATTGCATTACGAAGTATAGAGCGCTTCGGGATCTATGTGAATGCGTCCAGTCCGGGGTATACGGGAAGCGGGACGCTGTATTTCGATGATATCCAGTTGTTGGATGGCGGCAGCGAGCCGGAAGAGCCGGTGGAGCCAGTGGGAAATTGGGTGGCAGCACGGTCTTATGACTTCGAGGAAGACTCGACAGGTTGGAGCGGCTATGGGAATAGCGGTCAATCCTATTATGCGGGAGCTCTGCATAGCACAGATCTCAGTCGAGCAGGCAATAACGGGGCGTTTCGTGTGAATGTGAATTATACTGGCAACAGCACGGAGCAAGTGTTTGCCAAGGTGAAGTTTGATGCGGCTACTGCCATGAACCAGTATCAGAAGATTGAATATGAATTGTACTTGCCTGTTGCCATGATGGCTAGCGGTACATTCAAAGTAAGAACCGTGTTCGATACGCCATGGAACTCATCGCTGGAGCCGTATTATACGGCGAATGCAGAAGAGATTGTTACAATTAATGGTGTGAACTATTGCCGTATATTCAGAAGTGTGGCGGTTCCGAATACGGCCGGCAGTCACCAAGCGATTACCATTGTACTAGAAGCAGGTTCCAAAACTTATACGGGACCGATTTATCTGGACAATGTGAAGTTCCTTACGTTAGAAGAGTAAAGGCAGCGAGTTGTTTTGTCTGATCGATACAGGTCTCCGTAAAATAATTGGTATTCGAGACCGATTCGTACGGCCGGAAATCCGGCTGTCGGGCGACGGAGAATAACCTTATTGTCAGGCGCTTGCGAACAAGCCCGTACGGCATGTGGATCCTGTTCCGGCCGTACGGGCTAAATTTCTCTTGCCAAACATGTCTGACAACCTGATAATAAGATTAGTCAGATTAACGCATAGAAAGCCACATTTTCCTAAAGAGGTGCCAAGCGCATGAAAGTATCGATGTTCGTCACTTGCTTGAGCGATGCCGTCTTTCCCCGCGTCGGGGAAGCGATGGTGCGGCTGCTGGCCCGCTACGGCGTGAAGCTGGATTTCCCGCCGTCCCAGACGTGCTGCGGCCAACCGGCATACAACAGCGGCTATTGGGAGGAAGCCCGGACGAGCGCCAAAACGCTGCTGCAGGCGTTTGAGGGCAGCGATTTCGTCATTTCGCCGTCCGGTTCCTGTACGCACATGATCCACAATTACCCCAAGCTATTTGAGAACGATCCGATCTGGCTGCCGAAAGCCGTCGAACTGCAGGAGAAGTCCTACGAATTTGCCCAGTTTCTCGTTCAGGTGCTGGGGGTGACGGATGTCGGGGCCGTGTTTCCGCACAAGGTGACATATCACCCGTCTTGCCACGGCTCACGGCTGCTCGGCGTCAAGGATGAGCCGATCGCGCTGATGGAACAGGTCAAAGGTCTTGAGCTTGTTCCCCTGCCGTTCGCGGAGGATTGCTGCGGGTTCGGCGGTACGTTCGCGGTGAAGATGGCGGACATCTCCGGCGCGATGGTCGCGGAGAAGGTCGACCATATCAAGGAGACGGAAGCGGAAGTGCTCGTCGGTCTCGACATGGCTTGCCTGATGAATATCGGCGGCAACCTGCGGCATCGCGGCGAGAAAGTCCGGGTCATGCACCTGGCCGAACTGCTGGAGGAAGGAGTGAAGCTGGCATGAGCACAGGAGCGACAACGGGAACGAAACAGGCTACCGTCAAAGCGCGGGCGGATTTGGCGCTGAATGACGAGTTTCTGCGCAAGGCGGTCAAGTTCACGACGGAAAAGCTGCGCAGCGGCAAAAAGACGGCGATGGAGCAGCACGGCAACTGGGAGGAATGGCGGGAACGCGGTCGGCAAATTCGGCTGCACACGATCGCGCACCTCGACTATTATTTGAACTTGTTTGCCAATAACGCGCGGGCGAACGGGGTGCACGTGCACTTTGCCGAGTCGGATGCGGATGCGGTGCGGATCTCGCTTGAGATCGCAAGGCGCGTGGAAGCGAAGTCGGTCGTGAAGTCCAAATCGATGGTCACCGAAGAACTGCACCTGAACCATGCGCTGGACTCCATCGGCGTCGAAGCGATCGAGACGGACCTTGGCGAATACATCATCCAGCTCGCGGGAGAGACTCCATCGCACATCATCATTCCGGCCATTCACAAGAATCGCTACCAGGTGGCGGACCTGCTGTCCGAGCAAGCGGGGGAGAAGCTGGCACCTGACACGAAGATTTTGGCGGGTTTCGTTCGCAAGAAGCTGCGGGAGAAGTTCCTTGAAGCGGATATCGGAATGACGGGCTGCAACTTCGCGATTGCCGAGACCGGTTCGATGGTGCTGTTCGAAAACGAAGGCAATGCCCGTATGGTGACAACAGTGCCGCGCACGCAAATTACGCTGATGGGGATGGAGCGCATCATTCCGTCGTGGGCGGACCTCGAAGTGATGGCAACGCTTCTGCCGCGTTCTGCGACCGGGCAGAAGCTGACTGTCTATATGTCAGGAATTACCGGGCCGAGGCGTGAAGCCGACGGAGACGGGCCGGAAGAGATGCATATCGTCATCGTCGACAACGGGCGATCCTTGCAGCTCGGCGATCCCGAGTTCCAGGAACTGCTCAACTGCATCCGCTGCGGCGCTTGCTTGAACGTATGCCCGGTGTACCGCCATATCGGCGGGCATGCGTACGGCGGGACGTACAGCGGGCCGATCGGCGCCGTGCTTACGCCCGCATTGAAGAAGAACGTCGCCGAATGGGACGATATCGCGAACGCCTCCAGCCTCTGCGGCGCTTGCTCGGAAGCCTGTCCGGTCAAGATTCCGCTGCACGACATGCTCGTCTACTTGCGGAGGCGCAAAGTTGAAGCAGGGCGCGGGGACGCGGTGGAGACGGCCGGCATGAAGGGCTTCGCTGCGGTGATGGGCAAGGCGGGCCGTTACAAAGCCGCGCTCAAGCTTGGCCGGATCGGGCAGAAGCTCGTCGTGCGCGATGGCGGCATCAAGGCGAAACTCGGGCCCCTGAAGGGCTGGAATACGTACCGAATCGCGCCGAGCATCGCCAAAGAGACGTTCCGCGAGCGCTGGGCGACGTTGGACCAGGAAATTCGCGCCGGTCTCGCGGAGATAGCGCCGGATATGAGAGCGCGCATGGAACAGAAGCTGAAGGAACGCGGCAGCAAGAGCAAGGAAGGAGGGCACGGACATGGGGGATAATTTCGGCAATGGATCGGATACGCACGCGGATCGCGGCATGACCGGGGAAGGCGGCGTGGCGAGTGCACAGGCATCGGCTTCCCACCGGCAGTGGCTGGCGGAAATGGACGCGCAGTCGCGTGCCGCGCAGGAATCGTTCATGAACGGCATCGCAGCGAAACTGAGAAGGCCGCGGGTGACGGAGGCGCCGAAGCACCCGTATCGCGGCGCACCGGACTTCTGGCATGCGTTCGAATGGACGCTGGAGGAGCGGATCGAGCGGTTTATCGCGAATTTCGAGGCGGTCGGCGGCCATGTCGTACGCGTGCCGGACTTGGCAGCGGCACGGGCGTTCATTGCGGAGAAGGCGGCGGAGATGAGCGCGAAGTACGTTATTCGGCAAAACGAACCGGAACTGGACCGTCTGGGGCTGGAGGACGCGCTGCCGGCGGGTTCGCGGGTGACCGTATGGAATGCGGAGGCGGATATGGAAGGCAAGGCGCGCGCGGCGGAAGCGGACTTCGGCGTCGTCATGGCCGACTACGCCGCCGCATATACCGGCTCGATCACGGTGCTGTCGTCCCCGGACAAAGGCCGTTCGGTCAGCCTGCTGCCGACGGCGCTGATGGCGATCCTGCCGGTCGACCGGCTCAAGACGCGGCTGGGCGAGATTATGGCCGACTTCGATCGGGCGGGACAAGGCAACTTGCCTGCCGGCATTCATTTCATCTCGGGACCGAGCCGGTCAGCCGACATCGAGAACGACTTGACGATCGGCGTGCACGGTCCGGGCATCGTCTACGTGCTCATCGTCGGTTGATTGGATGACGCGATAATGCGATGATTTGAAAAAGAGAGATTGCAGTGCTCAGTTATGCCGTGCGAAGGCGCAGTGCCGGAATGGGAGAGGGTGGAAGGCGGTTTGGAAATCGTCAAGTTGAAGAAGCGGAATCACGACGAAGAAATCGTTGGACAACTGCAAGCTTTGATGGCGGACGGGACGCTGAAGCCCGGGGATAAGCTGCCGTCGACCAAGGAGCTGTGCGAACGCTTTGGCGTCGGTCGATCGACGATGCGTGAAGCGCTCAGCGCCTTGAAGGCGATGGGCTTGATCGAGATTCGCCAAGGCGGCGGCTGCCGCGTGCTGGCGCCAAGCCCGGCAGGCTTCGTGCCGCCGGAGCTCGAATCGCTGCGCATGAACCGCGAGACGCTGCTGCACCTGCTCGAAGCGAGGCGCACGCTGGAGGTCGCCAATGCCGCGATCGCCGCCGCCAAGCGGACGGCTGCCGATCTGGCGGAGCTTGGCCGCATTGTGGCCGATATGGGTGAAGCGATCGGCAACGATGCGGAGGGCGAGCGCACGGATATCGCATTCCACGAGACGCTGGTCAAGATGACGCATAACCCCATTTTGGAAAGGCTGTTCGCTTCGATCGTGTCGCAAATGGAGAATGCCATCCGGGAAGTGCGCCGCGTCGAACTATACGCCAATCGCGCCGTCGCGGAGCGATTGATGAAGGAACATAAGGCAATCTACGATGCGATTGCTGACCGTGACGAGGATCGCGCGGCAAGGCGGATGACGCAACATCTGCAGCATGTGGAGCGCATTCTGATGAAGTATTTGTAGAGATATTGCCGTGAACCAAGTTAATTCATAAAAAATTTAGCGGTAGGTTTCCCGCTAATTCAAAAGTTAGTCGTTTGCAAGCAACAATTGTCCAGAACTCAGCTAATATTTTCTGATAGTCCGAATAAAGCACCATGCCGGAGCGCAATGCCTCCTTCTGGTGCTTTTTGCTGTTTCCGACACGGCTGCCGGCGCCCGGGTCGGACCGGAACAGAACTTGGGCAGGATTGGACAGGGCCCGGCAAGAGCAGCCCCCAGCAAGAGTACCACTTCCCCATCCCCCCTTCCTATTGCAAAGTTTCCTTCCGCAGCCTCGATGGAGGGAATCCGTACACCTTCCGAAAGATGCGGTTGAAATACGACTGGTCGCAAAAGCCGACATATTCAGCCGCTTCCCTGATCGTAACGTCGGCGGACAGCAGCAAATCGCGTGCGGCCGACAGCTTGACTTGGTGAACGTAGGCTTTGACGGTCGTGCCGGTCACCCGCCTGAAGAGCGCGGAAAGGTAGTTGGGCGTGATGCCGACCATGGCCGCGATATGGTTCACCTGAATATCTTCGCGGTAATGCGCAAGAACATGCCGCTGTACTTCCGCAATCATATCGAGCTGCGGGGAAGGATGGCGAAGATCGTCAACCTCCCGGTTCATCAGGCCGACGATTTCGGCCGCGAGCGCTTCGCAGATCGGCTCGAAATAGGGAAGCTTCCCCATCCACTGCTGCACAAGCAGGGAGAACCGCTGCTTCAAATATTCGTATTGGCGCGTACGCGCAGCCGCAGGCGTGCGATGCGCGAGCAGCGGAAAAGGCAGACGAGTTTCCCGAGCGACAGAGAACGTCACCCAATATTTCTGATGCTGGTCGTCCTGTTCCGGGAACCCTTCGCGCAGACAATCGGGAGGGATATGGATCAATTCCCCTTTGTTCAGCCGCAGCGTCTGTCCGTCGATTCGGTAACTTAGCTTGCCGGATACGATCAGGGCAATGGCATGCGTCGTCGTGCGGGAGAGCGGCTTCCTCCAACCCGGATCCCGATCGTCGAATCCCGCGGCTTCGAGCCGTATCATGAAAACTCCACCTCCGCAAAAACTTCATCAATATCGTGTAGATTTATACAAGTTAGCAAAGATTCATTGATTGCTATAAAGCCATGATAAGAGTAATTTCAATATAGATTTATAATAAGTCTTATTAAAGGAGAATTTCAATCATGATCTATGATCTTGTTATCTATGGAGGCACATCGGCAGGTGTAGCGGCAGCGGTGCAGGCGAAGCGAATGGGGCTGAAGCCGGTCATTATCGAACCCGGTCGTCGGCTTGGCGGGCTTACGAGCGGAGGGCTTGGGGATACGGATTTCGGAAACAAAAGCGCGATCGGAGGCTTGTCGCTGGAGTTCTACAAGCGGCTCGGCCAAAAATATGGCGAAGCGGAAGCCGTCTGGTTGTTCGAACCGAAGATGGCGCTCGCCGTATTCCGGGATTGGGTGGCAGAGCATGACATTGAGGTGATTTACGAGCAACGGCTGGATCGCAAAGATGGCGTCATTCGGGCTGACCGACGCATTCGCTCCATCCGCATGGAGTCCGGAATCACGTTCGAAGGCCGTATGTACATGGATGCCAGCTATGAAGGCGACCTGATGAAGGGGGCCGGTGTATCCTATGCAACCGGGCGCGAAGCCAACCATGTGTACGGAGAACGCTACAACGGCATTCAGACGGCGACAGCGGTGAAAAACCAGCTGCCTCCCGGCATCGACCCCTATCGCATTCCCGGCCAACCTTCCAGCGGCTTATTGCCGGGGGTCAACGCCGATGCGGGCGGAGCGGACGGCGACGGGGATCACCGCATTCAGGCGTATTGCTATCGCATGTGCCTCACCGATGTGCCGGACAACCGCGTCATGATCGAACGCCCCGACGGCTATGACGAGCAGATGTACGAACTGCTGTTCCGCGCGATCGAACAGGGGGAGGATCGTTTCTTCAAGCTGAACGGTGTTCGAAACCGCAAGACAGATTCCAACAACGACCGCGGCTTCTCCACCGACTTCATCGGATACAATTACGATTATCCGGAAGCCGATTATGAGACAAGAGAACGGATCGCAGCCGCGCATAAGCACTATCAGCTTGGGCTCGTCTGGACCGTGCAGAATCATCCGCGCGTGCCTGAGCGCATTCGCAGCTTCTATCAGCCTTGGGGCTTGCCGCTGGATGAATTCGAGGAAACCGGCCATTGGACGCCGCAGCTCTACATTCGGGAAGCCAGGCGCATGGTCGCAAACAGGGTCATGAACGAGAATCACATTTTCCGCCGCTTGCCGGTCGCCGACAGCATTGGCATGGGGGCTTACACGATGGATTCGCACAACACGCAGCGCCACGTGAACAAGGACGGATGGGTAGTCAACGAAGGCGATGTGCAGATCAAGCTGGACGGGCCGTACCCGATCAGCTATCGGTCCATTGTGCCGAAGGAAGAGGAGTGTACCAATTTATTGGTTCCGGTATGCTTGTCCGCCTCACATATCGCCTACGGATCCATCCGCATGGAGCCTGTATTCATGGTGCTGGCGCAATCCGCCGCAACCGCAGCCGCAATGGCGATCGACCAGGACATTGATGTCCAACAGGTCGATTACGGCGCACTAAGCAAACGGTTGACCGAAGACGGACAGGTGTTGCGCTAGCACCAACAGCCGTTGCTTCAGTGGAAGCGCCGCAAAATTCCGTAGGGCTTTGGAGTGTAAGCCAAGCAAATTATTTAATGTATCACGATGCCAACAACATTTTTAATATTGTGTCATATATAAATATATGATATACATTATATTAAAAATAGACCGCTGGAGGTTGTTGGCATGGAGAGGGAATTGGCACTGGAAATCGTTCGGGTGACGGAATTGGCGGCGTTGGCATCGGCGCCTTGGATGGGACGCGGAGAAAAAATCGGCGCGGACGGAGCGGCGACGAACGCGATGCGGTCCATGCTCGACTCGGTATCGATTCGCGGTACGGTCGTCATCGGCGAAGGGGAAATGGACGAAGCGCCGATGCTGTACATCGGCGAACAGGTCGGCAGCCAGCAGGGGCCGGAGGTTGACGTGGCGGTCGATCCTCTCGAAGGCACGAATATCGTCGCCAAAGGACTCAATAATGCGATGTCGGTTATCGCCGTCGCCAGCAAGGGCGAACTGTTGCACGCGCCCGATATGTATATGGAGAAATTGGCGGTCGGACCGCAATTGGCCGGCAAGGTGAAGCTGACCGATTCCATGGAGACGACGCTGACGACAGCTGCTGCCGTGCTGGACAAGGCGGTCGCGGATCTTACCGTCATGGTGCTGGACCGGCCGCGGCATGAGTCGCTCATCAAGACGCTCCGCAAAGTCGGCGTCCGCATCAAGTTCCTGAGCGACGGGGACGTCGCGGGTGCGCTGGCGCCGGCATTCCCGGAGACCGGCATCGACTTGTACGTCGGATCCGGCGGTGCGCCGGAAGGCGTATTGGCTGCGGCAGCCTTGCGATGTTTGGGAGGCGAATTGCAGGGTAGACTAATGCCGGCGGACGGAGCGGAATATCGGCGATGTGTGGACATGGGCATTGCGGACCCTTACAAAGTGCTGACGATGGCCGACATGGTTGGGACGGGCGATGTCATCTTCGCTGCAACGGGGGTAACGCCGGGAGAATTCCTTGGCGGCGTGCGCTACTTGCCGGACCAGCGGGCAGAGACGCACTCTATCGTCATGAGAGCGAAAACCCGCACGATCCGTTTCATCCGCGCCTTGCATTATTTGCCGAATAAGCCGCTGCTCCAGCAGCCGCAACAGCATTTGTGAACGCCGTTCCTGTTAGAAGAAAGAGGATGCTGACAAACTCAAAATGGTGTCACAATCTGATATGTGCTATACTATTGGGGCATGGCAATTTTTGTTCAATCGACGAAAGGATGAGTAGGCAGTGAAATTTTATTTGGACACCGGCAATATCGAAGAAATTAAACGCATCGTCAAGCTCGGACTCGTGGACGGCGTCACGACGAACCCTTCGCTGATCGCCAAAGAAGGCCGCGACTTCAAGGAAGTGATCCAGGAGATCACCTCCATCGTCAGCGGACCGGTCAGCGCCGAAGTCATCGCGCTCGACGCGCCGGGCATGCTGAAGGAAGCGCACGAGATCGCGCAATGGGCGCCGAACGTCGTCATCAAGCTGCCGATGACCGAAGCCGGTCTGGAAGCCACGCATCAGTTGGCGAAGGAAGGCATCAAGACGAACGTCACATTGATCTTCAGCGTCGCGCAAGGCCTGATGGCCGCCAAGGCTGGCGCTACTTATATTAGCCCGTTCGTCGGGCGGCTCGACGACATCAGCGTCGACGGCATGAAGCTGGTGCGCGAGCTTCGCGAAATTCTCGATCTGTACGGCTTGCAGTCGGAAATTATCGCGGCCAGCATCCGCAACGTCGGCCACGTGGAAGCCGCGGCACTTGCGGGCGCACATATCGCGACGATCCCGGGATCGCTGCTGCCGTCGCTCTGGAAGCATCCTCTCACCGACAACGGCATCGAACGCTTCCTGAAGGATTGGGAGAAAGTGCCGAAGAAAGGCTAATACCGTCATCTCGTCAAAGGGCCGCTTCCACGGTGGAAGCGGCTTTGTTGCGAAATGAACGGAAGGAGGGATATGCGATCGAACTTTCTCCAAGACAGCTGGAAATCATCGAGTTGGTGCAGAAGCACGCGCCCGTAACCGGCGAGCAGATCGCCGAAGCGCTGGGCGTCAGCCGGCCGACGATCCGCTCCGACTTGTCCGTGTTGATCATGCTCGGACATCTGGACGCAAAGCCGAAAGTCGGTTATTTTCTGGGTAAGGAGCGAGCGGCCGGCGGTCTGGTCAAGGATAAGCTGGTCAAGGATAAAGTGAAGGACCGTATGAGTCGCCCTGTCGTCATTTCCGAGCAGTCCACGGTAAACGATGCGGTGATCGGATTGTTCATGGAAAACACGGGCATGCTCGCCGTCACGGATGCGCAAGGCTTTCTTTCCGGCGTCGTCTCGCTGAAGGATTTGCTGAAGGTCACCTTGGGCAATCCGGCAGCCGCGAGCATCCCGATCAATATGGTCATGACGAGGCTGCCGCGCATCGTGGCTGTCGGGCCGGACGATACGCTTCTGGAGGCGGCCCGCAAGATGCTGGACCATCAAGTAGGAGGATTGCCGGTCGTGCAGCCGGCGGCCAGCGCGGATGATCCGGGCAAGCTGGAAGTCGTTGGACGCATCACGAAAACGTCGATGACGCAGGTGCTGGTCGATCTGACGTCCGAATTGTAATTATGGGGCAGGGGGAGTCAGGATGCCGGAAGGCGAACCAAGAACGATCATCGTATGCTCGGACGCCGTAGGGGAAACGGCGGAAGCCGTCGCGCGTGCGACTGCCCGTCAATTCGCGTCGGAGCGGGTACATATTAAGCGGTACGGCAATATCAAGGACGAAGAGGAAGTCAAGGCGATCATCTTGGAGGCACAGCGGAACGGAGGATTCATCGCCTATACGCTCGTGCAGCCGGAGCTACGTGATACGATGCGTGAGGAATCGATTCGACTGGGCGTTCGGTCGGTCGACGTCATGGGCCCGATGATGCAGGCGTTCATCGATACGTTCAATGACTCGCCCAAGTACAAGCCGGGGCTGTTGCACGAAATGGACGAATTGTATTTCCGCAAGATTGAGGCGGTCGAATTCGCGGTGAAATACGACGACGGCAAGGATGCCAGAGGCTTCCTGGAGGCGCAAGTCGTGCTCGTCGGCGTGTCGCGCACGTCCAAGACGCCTGTCGGCATCTATCTGGCCTCCCGCGGGATCAAGACGGCGAACTATCCGCTCACGATCGAAGTGAAGCCGCCGGAGGAATTGTTCGCCGCTGCCTCGCGCAGACTTATCGTCGGATTGACGATGCAGCCCGATCGCCTGCTCAAGATCCGGACGGAGCGGCTGAAGGCGCTCGGCTTGCCGAGCCAAGCCAATTACGCGTCGCTGTCGCGGATCGAGCAAGAGCTTGCATTCGCGGCCACGATTATGAAGCGGCTGAACTGCCCGATCATCGATGTCACCGAACGAGCCATCGAAGAGACGGCAGGCATGATCATGGAATTGCTCGCCGCGGCGGAATGAAAAGAACCGTCAGAGTCAAGACGCTCTCAGGCGGTCCCGATCTGACGGTTCGTTATCCTAACTTGGCGCCTGTTAACCGTGCACGCCGGACATTTTGTTTAGAAGCATCTGCTGCTGACGCTTGGAGCAGGGAACGCGCTTGTTCGTGTCGCCGAAGCAGATCTCGCCCGTCTCCATGCCGCTGATCTTGCCCGCGTTGACGTAGCAATTCGAGTCGAGACGGAAAAACTCGCCGTTCGAGATCAACCGTTTGCGCTCGTCGGCCGACAGCCGTTTCTTGATATTGTAATTCCGCCCGTGAAAGCTGACCAAGTCATGCATGCGATCGACCTTGAAGAACAGCGTGTCCTTCGACGGCTCGAAATCCTCGTACACGTCTTTGTCCTGCATGGCTCCATTCATCATCCTTCGCAAATCCCCCTCTGTAAAAGATGTGTTTTGGTAGCGCTTACAGTATAACATATTTCCAGCCCGCCGTGAATACTTAAATGAGAATTTTCCCATACTAGGTCGCGGAGGTGTTAGGGAATGGATAATCAAGCGTCCGAGGACACGCTCAATCAAGTGATTGCCGTCCGCAAGAACGGGGATGGCGACATCGTGCAGCTGCAGCTGTCGTCGGGAGAAGTCGTCGATTACAAAACCGCGCAGCAAATGGCCAAAAACAATCAGATCGCGAACGTGAACGTGTTCCGCGGGCGGGACGGGGAAGAGCACCTGCGTTCCGATGCGGATGGAAGAACCGACAACAATTTGGACAATTTGCCGGCTTTCTAAGCTGCATTAAACCCATTTGTCCGATTTACGAATGGAGCCGCTTGCCATTTGGCAGGCGGTTTTTTTGCACGATTCAGAAAGTAGTAGATTGATAGGTAGGGATGGCTGCGAACTGACTTTGCCGGTCAAATCCTGTAAAATGAAAGGGCGTGATGAACTGTAATCGAAGGAGAGGATAAAGCGATGAAGCTTAGATCGTTGGGTGGAACGGGATTGCAAGTGAGCGAAATCAGCTTCGGCACATGGGCTATCGGCGGCTCTTGGGGCCATACGGATGAAACAGAGTCGTTGCGGGCGCTGGACGAGGCGATCGACGGCGGCGTGAACTTTTTCGATACGGCGGACGTATATGGAGATGGGCGCAGCGAGCGGCTGCTCGCCAAAGCGACGAAAGGCCGGGAAGACAGCATTCATATCGCGACGAAGTTCTGCCGGGCAGGGGATATTCACGATCCTGCCACGTATTCATATGAAAGAGTTCGTTCCTGGTGCGAAGCGAGTCTGAAGCGGCTGGAACGGGAGGCGATCGATCTGTATCAGATCCATTGTCCGCCGCTGGCCATTCTACAGGACGGCGAAATATTCGGCGTGCTGGACCGCCTGCAAGCTGAAGGGAAGATCCGCGCTTACGGCGTCAGCGTCGAATCGGTGGAGGAGGGCTTGCTTTGTCTGCGCCAGCCCGGCGTGCAAGCACTGCAGATCATCTTCAACCTGTTCAGGCAGAAGCCGATTGACGAATTGCTTCCGGCCGCACGGCAGCGGGAGGTCGGCTTGCTCGTGCGGCTTCCGCTGGCCAGCGGACTGTTGACCGGCAAGTTCCGGGAGGATGCGGTATTCGAATCGTCCGATCATCGGAATTTCAACCGGGACGGGCAGCAGTTCAACGTTGGGGAGACGTTCGCCGGTCTGCCGTTCGAGAAGGGCGTGGAGTTGGCCCGCGAACTGGAGTGGATCGCGGAGGGCAGAGGCAGCATGGCGCATGCCGCACTTCGCTGGTTGCTTGATTTTCCCGAAATCACTTGCGTCATCCCGGGGTTCAAGAACGTGCGCCAGGTACAAGACAATCTCGCTGCTCAGCATGCGCGGCCATTCTCGGACGAGGAGCATGCTCGATTGCGCAGCTTTTACCAGGATCGGGTGCATGCGCACATCCGGGGGTCTTACTGATGACCGATCCGAGACTGACCCAGTGGAACGAACAGTTGCAGATCTGCAGCCGCGACCTGGCGAACAAGCGCAAGTGGTCGTCAAGCCTCGAACGGGTGCAGCAGGAACTCGATAAGCAGCAACGGCTCGAACAAGCTTGCTTGTCAACATTGACTCGGGAAGAGCAAGACGTCGAGCGTCTGAAACAATCGACTCTGTCCCAGTTCTGGTACGGCATGCTCGGCAGACTGGAGGCGAAGCTGCAGGCGGAAGAGCGAGAAATGGTGGAAGCGAAATTGAAATTCGATGCCGCCAGCGCACAGGTTCGGATGCTGGAAGCGCAGCAGGCAGAGCTGATCGGCCAACTGGCGGAAGTAGCCGATGCCGACCGCCGGCTGGAACGGCTGAAGGCGGAGAAGGAAGCATGGATTCGCGATCATGATGCCCAGGCGGCGGCAACTCTTGAGACGTTGTCCGCTCAGATCGGCACCGCGCAGGCGAAGCTGACCGAGATCCGGGAAGCCGAACAGGCCGGCAAGACAGCCAGGGAATCGTTGCGTCGCGCTGAAGAACGACTGGAATCGGCGGCCAATTGGGGAACGTACGACATGCTTGGCGGAGGTATGATCTCCACGGCGATCAAACACGGCCGCATCGACGAGGCGCGCGATCATATTCATGAGGCCCAGCACCGTCTAAGACGTTTCGCCGACGAGTTGCAGGATGTCAACATGCGTTCCGATGCCAGCGCGCCGGAAATCGGTAGTTTCCTCGGATTCGCGGACTACTTCTTCGACGGATTGATCACCGATTGGATGGTGCAAGGCAAAATTCGCGATTCGCTCGATTCCGTCCGCACCAGCGGGCGGCAAGTCGACCAGGCGTTGCGCGAGTTGGATCGGCAGCGCACGAGTACGGAACGACAGACCGCGGCCAGCCGCACCGAATATGAACAGGCAATACTGGCATACGGCCGTTGACGGAGTGAATGCAGACGGGCATAGCGGCTCGAGGAGGTGGAATCATTGACGGAAAGGACGGATTTGACGAGCAGGCGGGCAGCCGTCCCGCGGACGGCGCCGCAAGATCCGATTCCGATCGCCCTTTACGGCATACTCGGCGGCGTCAGCCTGCTATGTGTGATGTCGATCATCGCGCGCATGATCCGCATGGATGAAGTGACATTTCGCTTCATGCTGTGGAACTTGTTTCTGGCGTGGCTGCCGCTAATCGTTTCTTTGATCGCCATGCAAGCCGCGCAGCGGATTAACGGAGGCGTTCGCCTGACGATCCTGGCGATTCTAGGCATCGGCTGGCTGCTGCTGTATCCGAACGCGCCTTATTTGACGACGGACTTCATTCATCTGATCTTCAGGCGGTACGATCCGAAGAGCATGATCCTGTGGTACGATTTGGTCGTGTTTTTCCTGTTCTCCTGGTGCGGTCTGCTGCTCGGCTACGTATCCATGCGGCATTTTCACGAAATCGTTCGTCATGCTTTCTCGTCGACTTTGGGCTGGCTCTTCGTAGTTGCGGCAACGTTTCTCGGCGGGTTCGGCATCTACTTGGGACGCGTCACCCGCCTGAACAGCTGGGACGCCGTGTTCAATCCGTTCCGGCTGATCGAAGGGGTCATCGAAGGATTGAACCGGGATGCTTTCATCTTCACTTTGTTGTTCGGTCTGTTGATTCTAATCCTCTATGTTTCCTTGTACGCGCTGAGAAGACGGGGATCGTAAACGCCCGGAAACGGAAACAAGCGCATGGAAAAGGCTGTCCGCGGTCGGATTCGACCTGTCGGACAGCCCATTGGCGCAACGCTATTTTATTGGAACTTCGGCAGCCAGTCGCCATGCGCTTCGATCAGATCGTCGCACAGCGAGACGATATCGTCGATGGACAGCTCGGCAGCGGTGTGCGGATCGAGCATGGCGGCATGGTAAATGTGTTCCTTCTTGCCGGTAATGGCGGCTTCGATCGTGAGCAATTGTGTGTTGATGTTCGTGCGGTTGAGCGCGGCGCATTGCGGCGGCAAGTCGCCCACGTAAGTCGGGGTCACGCCGGATGCGTCCACGAGGCAAGGCACTTCCACGCACGCTTCGCGCGGCAAGTTCGTGATCAGGCCCGTGTTCATGACGTTGCCGCCGATCTTGAAAGGCTTGTTCGTCTCGATCGCTTCCAGGATATAGGAAGCATATTCATGCGAGCGCTCGTGCGTCAAGTTCGCATTGCCTACAAGCTCGTCCCGCATCTTCTTCCAGCCTTCGATCTGGTTGACGCAACGGCGCGGGTATTCGTCCAGCGGGATGTTGAATCGCTCGATCAGCTCCGGATAATTGCGCTTGATGAAGTAAGGATGGTACTCGGCGTTGTGCTCGGAAGATTCGGTGATGTAATAGCCGAAGCGCAGCATCATCTCAAGGCGGACCATGTCATGATGCTTCTCCTTCTGCTTCTCCGCCGCGCGGCGCTTGATCTCCGGATACAGATCGACGCCGTCCTTCGTCACTTCGAGTAGCCAGGCCATATGGTTGATGCCGGCAATCTTCGATTGCACGCCGGTCGCATCCATGCCAAGATTCGCGAACAAGTCCTTGACGCACACTTGAACGCTGTGGCACAGGCCGACGGTCTGCACGCCGCCGTGCGTGTTCAACACGTTCGTCAGCACCGCCATCGGGTTCGTGTAGTTCAGGAACAGCGCATCCGGACACACTTCACGCATATCGCGGGCGAAGTCCAGCACGACCGGGATCGTCCGCAGATTGCGGAAGATGCCGCCGATGCCGATCGTGTCGGCAATCGTCTGGCGCAAGCCGTACTTCTTCGGCACTTCAAAGTCGGTAATCGTACAGGGGTCGTAGCCGCCGACCTGTATCGCGTTGACGACGTAGCTCGCACCCCGCAGCGCTTCTTTGCGGTCCGTGTATGCTTGCACGCGGCATGAGCTTCCGGACGTCTTGCGGATGTTGTTCAGCATGCGTTCGGAATCGGCCAGCCGCTCCTTGTCAATATCGAACAGAGCGATCTCGAAGCCTTGCAGGGCGGGAGTCAGCATGCAATCGCCCAGTACATTTTTGGCGAACACGGTGCTGCCGGCGCCCAGGAACGTGATTTTGGACATTTTCGGTATCTCCTCCTGAATCCAGTTGTATGAAGGCCCTTCGCGTTCTACAATAGAGGATATGGGGCAGCTAACGCTATGGAAAGAAAGATGCTTCATATGGAAAAATGTCGTTTTTTGATTCGAGGAGCTGGAGCGGGTTGAAACGATTGTTCAGCACGACGACCGTACATCCGAATCCGAGCGGCGACGGGGACTTCTCGATTCTGTTCGCCGGTCATTCCCAGACGGAGCCTTCCCATCGCATGGGGCCGCAAGTGTTGGACTATTATCTGGTCCACATCGTAGCGGAAGGTACGGGCACTTACCGATGCCGGGAACGGTTGTACGAATTGCAGGCAGGCGACAGCTTCTTCATCTTCCCCGGCGAACTGCACACCTATGAGGCGGATCGGTCCGATCCTTGGCGGTACCGCTGGATCGCCTTCCGCGGTGCTCGTTGTCAGCAGTGGCTGCTTGCAGCAGGCATCACGGCGGAGCATCCCGTCGTGCACGGGGGCGAATACGAGGCGCCGCTGCAAGCCGCGCGGGCGATCGCCAGGCAATTCCGCAGCGGGAGCTGGACCGCCGACTGGGAGGCGGAGGGCTGGCTGAAGCTGGCTTTCGCCGCCTGGGCGAGGACGAACCGGCCGAACGGACCGCCGTCGCCGGGCAACCCGAGCATCGCGGCCCGGGAAGCGAACAGGGCGGCACGGTGGCTGGAAGCGCAGCTCGCCCGGCCGATCTCGATTGCGGATATGGCGCAGGAGCTGGGCTATCACCGCACGCATCTGACCAAGCTGTTTCGCAGCGAGATGGGCATGTCGCCGATCCGTTATCTGCAGCAGATCCGTATGGATCGTGCCAAGCTGCTGCTTCGCGAAGCCTTGACGATCGAGGAAGTGGCAGCATCGGTCGGCTATCCCGACGCGCTGTATTTCTCCAAGGCGTTCAAAAAATGGACCGGAAGCACGCCGACTGATTTTCGCAAAAATGTCGAACGCAAGGGAACGAATGCCGGAATCTAACGTATAAGAAGATAGCAGAAACGAGGAGGCTTGACTGAAGATGAGTCTATTTCGCAAAATTACCGAGACCGTCAGCAAGGGCGTTACGACAGCGACGGAAAAAGCGCAGCAAACGGTGGAGATTACGAGGCTGCACACCCAGATTTCCGGCAAGCGCAAAGATGTGGATAAACTGCTTCACGGCATCGGGGAAATCGTGTTCGAGAGCTACCAGTTAAATGACCGATCAGAGCTCGAAGAGAAAATCAAGTCCGCATGCGAGGAAATCGTCGCCGTTCAGGCCGAGATCGAATCTTTGGAAGATCGTATCCTGCAATTACGCAACGAGAAGGAGTGCGAATGCGGCAAGAAGGTGCCGTTTGACACCCGTTACTGTCCGTCATGCGGCCATGCGTTCCCGGAGCCGGAAGTCGCGGCAGACCCGCTCATCCCGCAATCGTCCGTATCGGTCGAACCGATCCGGCACGAAGATTTGGACCCGGAGACGGCTTTGTCGGATGCGCCGCAGCATGAACAAGCCGATGCGGGCACGGCATCGGGCCCGACCAGCGAAGCGGACGCGCCGAGATGCGCGGGCTGCGGCACGACGCTGGCTCCGAATACGCGCTTCTGTCCGTCGTGCGGCCAGCCGTTAGCTTGATGATCATGCAGCACGCAATCTGACAAACGCAATGTCCAATCCCTGTGTCCCCGCATTCCCGGAGATGCGGGGATTTTTCTCGTCGGCATAGGCATTCGCAAACACGGCACATTGACCATTGCCATATACCTATTTATGCGTGGACATAGGAAGGGAGCATCCTGCATATGGAGTATATGGATTTGTTGTCCCGATTGGGTGTCGCATCCGCCCACCCGGGAGGATTCAAGGCGACGATGCGCTTGCTCGATCGTGCGTTGCCAAATGGCGGCTTGCATGTACTGGAGGTGGGTTGCGGGACGGGGAAGAGCACCTGTCTCTTGGCGGAGAGAGGGTTCCGAATGACGGCGCTTGATCTTCACCCGACCATGCTGGAGAAAGCCAAACAGCGCGCGGAGCGCGAAGGCCTGTCCGGGATCGAATGGGTGCAGGGCAGCGTTCATGCGTTGCCGTTCGCTGACGATACGTTCGACGTCGTGCTTGCCGAATCCGTCACGGTGTTCACTGACGTCGGCCGATCGCTGGGAGAATATTACCGCGTGCTGAAACCGGGGGGACGCTTGCTCGATCGTGAATTGGTGCTGCACGAGCAGATGCCGGACGACGTTTATTCGGCCATCAAGACCTATTTCAAGATGGACAAAATCATGACTGTCACCGAGTGGATGGACGTGCTTCGCGCAATCGGGTTCCGATGCGAGCAGCCCGAGCCGGAACCTTTCTGGAGCCAGGAGAATGCCGCAGAGGGCAGTGAACTGCAGGAGTTGGACGTAACGGCGCTGCTGGATCCGGATATCGGAGCTGGGATTCTCCAATACGCCGATTTGATGCTGGCGCAGGAACGGTATTTCCGGGCTTGCGATTTTCAGGCCATCAAGCCTGATTAATCGAAGGATACGGTACAACTGTACAATCCACTGGATTTCACCCGACATATGATAACAAGGTGATGAGCCATCACAACAATATACAGCATAAAGGAGGACACGAACGATGAGCTACCCGACAACCGGATACGGCGGCGGCGGCGGTGCTGCGTTTGTACTGGTTTTGTTCATTCTGCTGGTCATCATTCTGGCTGCAGGCATTATCGTTTAATTCGCCATCCGAATTGAACCAGCCTCCCTCATGTGAAGACCGATCGGAACTTGCCGATCGGTCCATTTTTTTTGAGTGATGACGGGGAAGCCGCGCCGCATACAATGATAGGGGATGAAGGTTAGAAGATCACGAATGTCGATACGCATGCGACGCGCGTTGACTACAGCTTCAACCCGCCGAGCAGCGGCAGAATCGTTTGCATCATGCCGATTCCCATGCGGATCCGCGGCCACCATTTGCCGATCGTGCCCATCAAGCCGCCGCCTTGGTTGCCCGCTGCGCCTTGATTTCCCGCCGCGGCCGCATTTCCGAACGGAAATCCGCCGCCAAGCTGGAAGCCGAACGGGTCCGCATTCTGACCGCCGCCGAACATCGATCCCATGAACCCGGGCATGAACCCCGACACGAGCGCTTTCTCGGCTTGCTTGACGGATTTTCGGCTCATCGTACCGGAACCTTTGCGTCCTGCCAGTACAATTTCTTCGCCTTCGATCCCGGTAATCCAGCCGAGATAGTAACTTCCGTCCTTCATGACGACGCAAACCGGCTGGCCCTGGAAACGGTGAATGTGCGCGCGCGTCAAACCAGTGTTTTTTTGCAATGCAATCACCACCTTATCGACTTCGGTGATGTACATTATTCAAATGCAGGCTTCGTTGCTTGTACGTTTATGGAGAGTCGGCTTTACCATGCCCTGCGACCGGAGGTTTGTCGATGTCGAAGGAGAAAATCGATATTCCGGATGACTTCTATCACCAGGCCAGCGAAGTGCTGGGTCAGGATTTCTGGCAAGAAATCGGCGATCTGCTGCCGGTAACCGGTCCGCGTATTGACGTCTACCATACGACAACGTCCGTCTTCGTGCTTGCGGAGCTGCCTGGTTTGCGAGAGCCGGAACAAATCGGTGTGCGCCTGGAAGGACAAGCGCTCACCCTGGAAGGCGAAATCCCTTGCCCGTACCCGGTCACCGATAATCGAATCACTTGCCGGGAACGCTTCTTCGGCCGCTTCTCTCGTACGTTGTCGCTGCCGAAGCCGGTGACGGCCGAAGGGATCAAGGCAAGATACCAGCAAGGCTTGCTGACGATCGAACTGCCGCTTGCGGCAGCCGCTCCACCCGCTAACATATCGATACAATATTGAGCAGGGAGGTTCCCGATATGGTCGACATTCGATTCGGCGATATAAAAATCGGAAGCATCAAAGGATCTTCCGGCGTGTTCGCCGGAAACAATGAGCTAGCCGGTCGCGGTCATGTATCCAAGCACAATCAGGCGTTCGGTTCGGCACGCGGCGCGAACAACCGGTTCACGGCACTTCGCGCGACCGCTCGCGACCGCGACGACATCGATATGCATAATAACAGTGAGCGCGAAGAACCTTGATTCTCGCTCATTCGCGCAAGATAACCGGGAGGTATCGATTATGCCATCCATGCTGTCCCCGCAATTCGTCATCGGCTCCATTCGGATCGGATCGATCGAGAACGCTTCCTGCATGAATATGGGCAATAACTGGCCGACGGCGTTCGAAAGCCACCAGAAGCTGACGCAAGGCTTCGGGTCGGTGAGCGGAGACCGGAACCTTGTTGCCGGCATCCGGTCTTTACTGAACGATTCCGACTTCCTCGACATGTTGAACGTTTCCGATTCCGAAGTGCCGGACTGGCTGCGCAGTATCATTTCCGATCGTTCGCACATAAAATAAGGCAGAAATCAGGGGAAAGGCAGTGAACGGGGTGAACGGCGGGGAGCGCAATGCGATGGATTGGAAGGAGTTCCAGAAATCGCTCATGAAACAAATCCCATTCGCCGGCGGCGATTGGCAAGGCAAAGGGATCGAAAGCTTCGTGAACAAGACGCTCGATCGATTCTTGCCGAAAACGCTGCCGCTTCAATCTGGCCTGCATAACTTTCTGCCGAGCTCGCTGGATTACGAACTGTTCGAAACCCATCGCTCCGTGTTCGTTCGTTGCAAGCTGCCGCGCGGTCTAACGCTAACCGACGTCAGGTTGTATGGCAACCGCAGAAAGCTGAAAGTGGAATATAGCGGAAATTCGGAGGAAATACCGCTGCCAAGCGATGTGAATTCCTCTCGTGCGATCGCCCGCCATCATGGCGGCATATTGGAAATCCGCATGCCGAAATTAGGGTCCGAGTCCGAACCGTTCCGCGAGATATTTATTCGCGATGGGGGCAAATAAACAGGCATGCGACGCGGGGCTGCCATACTGTATGGTGACAGGCGGGCGACTCGCTTGATTTTCCAAGAGAGGAGATTCGCAAATTGATTCCCATTTCACCTGTAACAGCGGAAACCTGCGCACCTTTTATCGGAAGACCGGTATGTGCGGTTATGCAGGATGGGACGCATCATTACGGCATTCTTCGCGGTATCGGAGACGGTAATTTGTACCTGGACAGGGTAGGAGACGGACTCGCGTTGGCTTCGCTGCGGGGTCAATCGAATGCGAAACCGAAGCCCGCAGCTAAAGCGCACACGAAAGCCTTCGGCTTCGGCTTCGGGTTCGGCTTCGGAGCGCTTGCCCTCAGTCTCGGGCTGCTGGCGGGTTTGTTCTTCCTTCCGTGGTTTTTCATCTGATCGCATGGCCGCTTCGGGGCAGGATGCCGCTGCCCGGGGCGGTCATTGTTTGTTTCTTGGCCTGATATGGCAAGCCGGCCCGGACGATGGCGGCTGCTTCGGCTGCTTCTGCTTAGCAAAAGGGATTAACTCTTCAGGCAGGTCCGCGGCGCTTCTGCAATTGACGCCGATATTGAGCTGTCCGCTCAACTGATCGATGTCGAGCGTGCCAAAGTGATTGTTGTATGTCATTCGCTCGATGACGACTTTATCCGCATGCTGGATGACGACCGGAGATGCCGAAGCCCGGTCTGCGGCCAGCTTGTCTATCGCGGCTTCGACTTTGGCAATCCGCTCGGAGAGTCCCTGAAGCTCCGTTTCCTGAAACCATTTTCGTATTCGCTGCAAGAAGGACATACGGGCACCTCGCGCCTTTCAATCGATCGGTATGCTTTTCTTCCGGGAAGGAGCAAGCGGTATGCGGATGATTAACGTTCCGTGATGGAAGGTAGCGCGGATTTTGGTGGTTTGGCCATCGATGCGAACCGGCAAACCGATCGGCCGCTCGAAGCTGCCGACGAACCGTTCGGAGCTGACCGTCGTGTGCTGGGGGTACAAGCTTTTCGCTTCTCCTTTGATATGCAGGATTTCATCGTGGATCGACAGCTGGATATCTTCTTTCGCCACACCCGGCAAATCGACGAGCACGACCATTTCATGATCGGAAGTCAATACGTCCGCGGCGGGAAACAGCGAAGCGGGACCGGGACTCGGCTTGCCGGCGAAGAACGGGTTGTGGCTGAACTGGTCTTGCTGCGAACCGGACTGATCCAGCATATCGGACCAGAAGTCTTGACCGGCGAAGCTTTTGGCGAGCTCGATCCATTTGTTCAGCTTGTCGGGATTCATGCGCGCAACAATCCTTTACGTCGGGATCCGTCCGTTATTCATCTTATGTTGTCCACACGCGATCATGCCTGAAACGCTTATGGAATGTACATATAACGGGCTGCGCGCGAGTAAGCTGTAAAATACGCAACTACCGAAGAAGGGGGATGACACCATTGCCTATCGAAGTCCGAATTGGACAGATGAACATAAACAACGCGGATCATGCAGGCGTCGTATCGATGGGATCGACCGTCATGACGAACCGAAATGTAAGCGCGAAGAAGACGCAAGGATTCGGACAGCAGTTAGCCGATCACGTATGGCGCGTTTCCACCGTGCAGATGGTTCGCGACGATGATGCGTCCGACAGAAGCAAGATCAAGACGAACGGGTTGCGGTGAAGGAATTGCCGGGGAGGAATCCATATGCCGGATACGCCTTGCTTCATCATTAATATTCAAGTGATCAAAGTCAACTCCTTCGAGAATGCTTCCGCGATTAACGTCGGCCAGAATCTGCTCGCGGAATGGCACAATTCCGACAAGAAAACGATGGGAATCGGCCAGAACATGGGCGACGGAGCCCAGTTCCTGGGGACGAAGAGCATGGTCGACGACCGGGACGTGATCGATACGCCGTCGACGTTTGCGTCCGACAAGCTCGCCATCCCTTAAGGCAAGGAAGTGGTTAGGTGAAATTGACGCCGGTCATGGTGAACGTTGCGGTGTTGAAAGTCAACTCGTTGGACCATTCGGCCGTGCTGAATTTGGGACCGAGCCAGCATGCCGATTTGTTCGTCTCCTACAAGCGCAATCAGGGAATCGGCGAGCAAAATGGCGACTGTTCCCCTGTCATTTTGGCCGTCAGTTGGGTGACGGATTGCGATTTGAACGACACTTCCGCTATCAAGAACAGCATCATCTAGCTGGAAAAACAGGCAAATGTGAAGGAGGAGATCGCATGCTATTCTTTACGCCGACGGTCGTGAATTTGCTGGGTTTCAAAGTGAACTCGATCGACAATTCGAGCGTGGTCAACGTCGGCCCCGTCCAATCTATCGATCAGTTCGTGTCTTACAAGCGCAACCAGGGCTTCGGCGAACAGAACGGCGACTTGTCGCCGTCGAACATCCCGCTCACGGTCGCGATCGATCCGGATTTGACAGACTCTCCGTCGCTTAAGAACAGTGCCGTCTAATGCACGTGCCCCAGGCATCGGAGGGGATGCGAGAGAGCATGAACCGGTCCCGGCAGCAGGCATGCGTCGTGTTTCGTCAATTGACGGTCAATAGCATCGAGAATTCCTCCGGCATATTCATCGGCACGAATCATGCGCCCGTGTGGAGCAACATCGTGAAGAGCAATCAGGGCTTCGGCAGCTTGAGCGATTCCATTCTGAAAGACGTTGTCACCTCAGTGATCGATACGGATGCTTGGGATATGACCGTCCGGGACGCCAATTATGCCGTTCTGACGGAGACGCCCAATCAAGGGCAGCAATGCGCGATCGATTTCGGCTCCCTCCATGCGAATTCGTTGACAAACGGGGCGGTAATCGGGCTGGGCGATAACAAGCAGCTGGGCTGGCGGAACGCCCGCAAGAACAATTACGGCAGCGGCAAAAATCTGGGCAGCAACGTGCTGTCGAAAATCGCCAATTACACGATGGACAACGATGTATGGGATACGGTCTTTCAAGTGGGCAGCAATAATATCGATACGTCCCAGGTGGTGAAGAATATCCGTATTACCCATAAGCGGGATGAGCCAGGCGAGGGCGATCCGAATGAATAGAAGGCAAGTGCCCGGCAATCGAGTCACCCCCTGCGCCCGCGAGAATATTTTATGATGTAGGCGTTTTTCGGGGGGTGATGTTCTGGCCGTAATCATCTCAATGGCTGCCGGAGCCATCAATATCAATGCATTGAACAGAGGGTCCGTCGTCGCCGTAGGGGAAATCTCCCAACCCGGCTGGAACCAGAACGGCAAGACGAACTTCGGAAACGGCCAAATGTTCGGAAGCAACTTAACGACGGGCATCGTGAATACTTTATTCGATAACGATGTCATCGATAATCCGACTAACGAAATCGAGCCCACATCGTCCATACAAGGTCAAGCGTTATAGCGAGGGGGAGAGGCGTGGCCGCAAAGAACGAACCGCTGCTGCCGTGCATGCGTTGCGCCAGGTTGCCGAAGGAAGGCGAAAAATATTGCTCCGATTGCGGCGCCCCATTGAAAAACCGCTGCTTCGACGAGCCGGGGCTGCTCAAGAAAGGCTGCAGTTTTGTCAACTCTCCGACGGCTGCCTATTGCGCCAAATGCGGAAGCCCTACGTTGTTTCTCGTGCACGGGCTTATCCGGACGGCGAATCCGCCTGACGATCCGTTCGCGGCTATCCATTTCTGGCAAGGGCTATAAATCGCCAATCAAGAAAAAAGGACAACGAATGTGTATACGTACAGACCGTTCGTCTGCCGCCGCCATATGCTAGGGGTGTGATCGTTCGAATCACAATCCCGGGCAAGGTGGTGATCATGTGGGCTACGGTGTTGGAGGCGTCGGAGGTGCTGGATGCGGCGTCGGATACGGCGGAATGGGCGGTGCCGCATTCGCGCTCGTCATCTTCGTTCTGCTCGTAATCATTTTGCGTGCGGGTGTGTTCGTGTAAGCAAGGCCGTTCGGCAACCGCGGGCGCCGGGATTCCGGCGTCTTTTTCATATGTCCGCCATATGCGAAAAAACCTTGCCGGCGTGCGGCAAGGTTATTCGGGGATTGTCGATCCGCGTCAGATCAGATCCAGCCGGCCCGAAGGATGATGACGAGAAGGACGAACATCACGAGCGCGAATGCTGCTGCATTCATGCCATAGCCATAGCCGGGATGATGACATTCCGCGGCGACGCCTGCAACCGGGTAACCCATCGTGTAGCCCTCCCTTATGCGAGATTTGTGATGTTTGGATCACAATATCAGCATATGGCCGTACGCATGCGCCTTCCTGTGCGTTTGCACCCTTACCCTCCGCCTATTGTGAGGTGAAAGGCGGCGGCTGCGCGGCTTCGGAGTTGAATTGCCGTATATGCAAGATTCTGGATTCAGCCGTATATCGATCCACATAGCCTGCTTGAAAATAGGAGGATGCGCGAATGGCAATCACGCGCACGGCGCCTACATAAATGGGGCTCCCATGGCTGCGGCTGACCAGAATGCCATCATCCGGCCATTGGATTCTAGGCAGCGGCAAGGAGAAGATCGGGTACGAGGCGAATCTCGTCTCATCGCCGTGGAAGTTCGGAATCTGGCGCTGCAGGGCGATTGCGAAGTCTATCGTATCGGAGTCGAAAGTGTCCCCGAACTGCACGATACAGGCATCGTCTGCTGTATTTATCTTTACTTCTCCGATCACGGAAAAGCGGCTTGGGTCCGTCATACGATGTCTTCCCTGGGAAGCTGCGGCAGTGGAGCCATCGGACCTACAATGATTGATTCGGGCGGGGTGTCAAAATACGAATAGAGCGTCATCTTGTCCGTATCGCCAATCATGACCGACGATGAACTGACAACGCCGATAACGCGGATCACGCCGACGTAGACGGGACCGTTCGTCACCTCAAGCCTTATCGGATCGCTCAAGACGATGCCCCTCCTTGACCTTTCGTTCTTTTGATCCATTTGTCCATATAGGAGGTCAGGGCGTCGTGGATATCCCGTGCCGTCCTGTCGATAACCGACTGCCGCCAAACCCGCCTTTCCTGCTCCGCTCCGACGGGCGGATAAGGCGATATCCGAGCATAGTAATGAACGCGTTCCTTCAATTGTCCTTTCACGTCGGCGAGCAGCCGAAGCCGATGGGCTTCATCCAGCATGACGCCGAATTGCTGCTCCAATCCGGACAAGATGGCTGGCGCTTCCTGGTCCACATAGGTTTCCATCTGCTGGGTAAGCTCGCTGAACGGACGATCCGCCGATTCGGTTCCCGCTGCCGCCGGGCCGGTCTGAGTCCACTGGTTCTGAGGGGTTTCCAGCGAATCGATGCCCTGGGCGCCTTGCGGAGAAAGCCCGACGTTGAGCGTGCCTTTCAATTCGTTCACTTTCAATTGATCGAAGTGATATTCGACATGCATCGGCGCCCTGTTTTTAATTTCCTCAAGCAAGCGTTCCGCTTGATCCAGCCGCTCCGATAACCGATTCACTTTTTGTTCCGCTTGGGAGAGACGCTGCGTAAGATCGGCTCCTTCGGGCAACGGAAAGGGGTAGTGGTAAGAGACGGGGGAAGTCCAATTCCATTCGGCAGGCATCTTGATATCTCCTCTCAGGACGGATTCGGAAGGCGGACAAGCGATACTTCCTGCTGCGCCAACAACGGAATCAACGGCGGTGCGGGAGCTGTAAAGCCTCCAGTATTGTACAGCTGCGCAAGCGACCGAATGCTGCCCGCGCTGCCGATCTGGAGCACGGAGGCATTGGTAACGGCATCGACGCGGATATAGTTGATGGTAATGTTCTGATAGATGCTCATATTCATAGGACAGCACCTCCCGCGCCGCCGAACGGTTGGTTATAGGTCGAATCTTGCACATCGGGGTCCAGCGTATTCGTTGAACTGATCGCATTTTTCGTAAGGGAGGCATCGCCAGTCAGGAACGAGCCGGCGCCTGCATAGGTTTTGGAAGTGCTGGCGGGCCTTATTTGCAAGGCGTCGCCGAATTGGACAACGGCGCTGGTTGCCACGTTTAGTATTTTGACGGCACCGACAATGCTTGGCATGGGCTCAACGACTCCTTTAACAGGGTCTTTCGTCCATTCTATGTCGATGAGCGCCCAGAGGTTCGGTTCCCCGCTCACGCATGCCCAATTTAGGCATACGATAAGTGAAGATGATCGGATGGGGGTGCGGGGATGACGAACTTTTTCGGAAGCGGTCCGATGCCGGACTGGAAAGAGATCAGGGAATTGCTGGGCAAGGATTTTCCTTGGCATCTTGCGGAGAAGTGGGATCAGATGAGAGACGGCGATTGGATGGATCGGATCATCAGCAAACTGGCCCAAGAACACCGGGAGGAATCGGCTCAAACGCCGGTCAATTCCTTGTTGAAAATCGAAACGGTCAAGCAAGCGAAAAAAATACTCATTTCTTTCCATCTGCCCAAAAGCGTAAATTTGCAAAATTTGCGAATGTACGCCGTTTCGGATCGACTGAGAATTGCGGGATTGCCGGAAGGACGTACGCAGAGCTTGCATTTTCCATGTCCCATCTATCCGAAAACAGGAAAGGCCACCTTACACGATCGGAAAATGCTGATCGAATTTCGCCGCAGACCGGTGGACAAGGAGGAAGTGGAATTGTTTATCCAACCGTAAACGCGTATAATAGTAGCCATAAAGCGACACGGTTGTAGAGGAGAATGACAGCATGTCATTGGTTGACGTTTCGGGTGTACCGTTGTCTCTGTTCATTACCGGCGTTGTGTTTATTCTGCTGATCGGTTCGTTTCTTAGCCTCGGCGTCTTGCGGTTGTTCCAACTGCGCAGAAAGCAGGGAGGATTGTTCCTCGGACTTGCCGCATTGTCGCTTGTCGGATTGATCGTCAGCGTGAATACGTGGTTCGTATAAGGAGAGCGGGAGGATACCCATGGGAGATACGCAGCGAATCGTGCGCCGAATGTCGGACAGCGGGCTTCGGATTACGGAGCAGCGTCGGACGCTTGCCCGGCTGTTCTCGGACGCTTCCGGGTATTTGACGCCGAAGGACGTATACGAACATATGCAGCGGTTCTATTCCGGTCTCAGTTTCGATACGGTCTATCGCAATTTGCGGGTGATGCTCGATCTGGGCATCGTGGAGCAATTCATCTTCGAAGAGGGCGTCAAATTCAAGCTGAGCTGCGAGGAACCGCACCACCACCATCATATGATCTGCCTGCAATGCGAGAAGACGCTGCCGATCCGCTCTTGTCCGATGCCGGATACGCATGTTCCGGGCGGCTTTCGGGTCGTCAAACACAAGTTCGAGGTGTACGGCTATTGTCCGGCGTGCCAGGAGACGGGCGTGCAGGCGGAGCGGGTAGGGGCGTCGTCGCGATGATCGTCAAGCGATCGGTTCAGGCGCCTATTCGGTTCTACCGGAAGTTCATTTCTCCACTGAAGCCGCCGACTTGCCGGTTCGCGCCGACTTGCTCGGCGTATGCGCTTGAAGCGATCGAAGTGCATGGGGCGTTGAAAGGCACTTACTTGGCGGCGAAGCGGATCTGCAAGTGCCATCCATTCCATCCCGGGGGTTTCGACCCGGTGCCGCCCCGCAACGGCGAGAAATCGGAGCGTCCGGGGAAGGACAAGCAGGGCGCTTGACACGGCTTCGCGGCTCGGTTATATTGTGGGGAATCCATATCGATGTTCCTGTGAGAGGATAAGTACGAGGCGATCGCCTATTCCAGAGAGCCGGGGGAGCTGCGAACCGGCATGGGACGGCTTCGGAAGATGGTCCTGGAGGATCCGGTTTCGAGTGCGGACGCGGCGCATGCGTTGTTGTCGGTATAAGGGATCGGCGCGGCGTCCGGCGTTAACGGATTCGGTCGGATCGACCGGCAGAGCTGTCATTCGCGAGAATGACGGGAATTTGGGTGGTAACGCGTGAGCTGGCAGCTCTCGTCCCATGCGGGCGGGAGCTTTTTATTATGCGGTTTTACAGAAAAGAAAGGATGACGAACATGACAGACAAGAGTGGACCAGATCGTACGTTTTATTTGACGACTCCGATCTATTATCCGAGCGACAAGCTGCACATCGGGCATGCCTACACGACGGTGGCGGGGGACGCCATGGCGCGCTACAAGCGGCTTCGCGGCTTCGACGTGCGATACTTGACCGGGACCGACGAGCACGGGCAGAAGATCGAGCGCAAGGCCAAGGAAGCGGGCAAGACGCCGCAGCAATTCGTCGATGACATCGTCGTCGGTATCCAGGAATTGTGGCGTAAGCTGGAAATATCGCACGATGATTTCATCCGCACGACCGAGTCGAGGCATAAGGCGTCCGTAGAGAAGATCTTCGCGCAATTGCTCGAACAGGGCGATATTTACAAGGGGACTTACGAGGGCTGGTATTGCACGCCTGACGAAGCGTTCTTCCTTGAGCGTCAGCTCGTAGACGGCAAATGCCCGGATTGCGGCCGCGCGGTGGAATGGGTGCAGGAGGAGAGCTACTTCTTCCGCATGAGCAAGTACGCCGATCGGCTGCTCGCCTACTATGAAGAGCATCCGGAGTTCATCCAGCCGGAGTCGCGCAAGACCGAGATGATCAACAATTTCATCAAGCCGGGACTCGAGGATCTTGCAGTTTCCCGGACGACGTTCGATTGGGGCATTCCGGTGCACGGCGATCCTAAGCATGTCATCTATGTATGGATCGATGCGTTATCCAACTACATTACGGCGCTGGGGTATGGGGCGGATGAAGACGCGTTGTATCTGCGGTATTGGCCGGCTGACGTGCATCTGGTCGGCAAGGAGATCGTCCGGTTCCACGTGATCTATTGGCCGATCATGCTGATGGCGCTCGGACTGCCGCTGCCGAAGAAGGTGTTTGCGCACGGATGGCTGCTCATGAAAGACGGGAAGATGTCCAAATCCAAAGGCAATGTCGTTGATCCCGTTACCTTGATTGACCGATACGGCTTGGATGCCCTGCGGTATTACTTGATGCGGGAAGTGCCGTTCGGCGCGGACGGGACGTTTACGCCGGAAGGATTCGTGGAGCGAATCAACTACGATCTGGCGAACGATCTGGGGAACCTGCTGAACCGGACCGTGGCTATGATTGACAAGTATTTCGGCGGCGAAGTGCCGACGACCGGACTCGGCTCGACTCCGTACGATGCCGATCTGGAGTCGCTTGCGGCGCAGACCGTCCTGAAAGTGGAAGAGGCGATGGAAAACATGGAATTTTCCGTCGCGCTGACGGCGGTCTGGGCGTTGGTGGGACGGACGAACAAATATATCGACGAAACGCAGCCGTGGGCGCTCGCCAAAGATGAGGCGAACCGTCCGGCGCTCGCGTCGGTCATGGGCCATCTGGCGGAGACGCTGCGGATCGTCTCGATCCTGATTCAACCGTTCCTGACGCATACGCCGCGGCGGATGTGGGAGCAGCTTGGGCTGTCGGAAGGGGCGCATACAGAGTGGGACTCCTTGAGCAAGTTCGGCGGCTTCCCTTCCGGTACGCGTGTCCGCAAAGGCGACCCGCTGTTCCCGCGTCTCGAAATGGCTGACGAGATCGCGTGGATCGCCCAGACGATGCAGGGCGGGGCGCCGGCAACCGTCGCGGATGCGGCCACAGGATCCGCAGGCAGCGCAACGGCAGCAGGCAGCGCAACAGGAGCCGGAGGCGAATCTGCGGCTGTTGCGGGAGGAGCGGTTGCTGATTCAGGCTCGAAGCCGGAAATCTCGATCGACGAGTTCGCCCGAGTCGAGCTGCGCGTGGCGCAGGTCATCGCCTGTGAACCGGTGCCGAAGGCGGATAAGCTGCTCAAGCTGCAACTCGATCTCGGCTTCGAGCAGCGGCAAGTCGTCTCCGGCATCGCCAAGCATTACAAGCCGGAGGAGCTCGTGGGACGCAAAGTCGTCTGCGTCACGAATCTGAAGCCGGCGAAGCTGCGCGGCGAACTGTCGCAGGGCATGATTCTCGCGGCTTCGCAAGGCGAGCAGTTGACCGTCGTGACCGTACCGGACAGCATGCCGAATGGCGCCATCGTGAAGTAAGCTTGCGTGAAGTGCCGCCAGTTCCCCGCAGAAGGGAGCTGGCGGCACTTCGCGCGATGATATAGACGCCGACATCGTCTGTCGCTCGCACCGCCCTTCACAACTCACGGTTGACAGTTCCGACACACTCGCCTATAATCGTAATAATTTTGATTAGGGAGTATGGCATGAAAACACAATATTTCAAATTACGCATTCGCACGACCAAGGCGGCGATGACGACGTTCGCCCTTTTCATCACCGCTGTACTTCTGTTGACCGGTTGCGGGAGAGGGAGCGATGCGCCGGTTACGGGCAAAGTCAACGTCGTGACGACGTTCTATCCGCTGTATTTCCTGGCCGAGCAGATCGGAGGAGAGGACGCGCACGTCGCCAATCTCGTTCCCGTCGGCGTTGAGCCGCATGATTGGACGCCCAAGAGCCGGGATTTGCGCATCGCCTCGGATGCCCAATTGTTCATTTATAACGGCGCAGGGCTGGAAGGCTGGACGGATTCCTTCCTGAAAGGCATCGCGTCAGATTCGCAGTTGATAAAAGTGGAAGCAAGCCGCGGGATTGCGTTGATTGAAGGCAGCGATACGGAAGACGACCACGACCACGGCTCCACTGAGGAAGACGAGCATGACCATGGCGATTCCGCGGCGGAAGGGAAGCACGACCATGGCGGCACTGATCCGCATACTTGGGTAAGTCCCGTATCCATCCTGGCGATGGCCGGCAACATTAGAGATGCCTTCGTGGCAGTTGACCCTGAACATCAATCGGCATACGAGAGCCGATACAAGGCGCTTGCGGACCGATTGACCGCAGTGAATGAAGCCTACAGATCAGCCCTTGCACCGCACGCCGGCAAGGACATCGTCGTCTCGCACCAGGCTTTCGCTTATCTGTGCAGGGACTATGACCTTCATCAAACCGCAATCATGGGCTTGTCGCCGGAAGCCGAACCGCGGTCGCAGGATATATTGCGCATCATCAAATTCATCAAGGAACATCAGATCAAGTATATTTTTTTCGAGCAACTGGCTTCCGGCAACCTTGCCGAGACGATCGCAGGGGATACCGGAGCGAAGACGCTAGTGCTGAATCCGATCGAAGGATTGACGCAAGAGCAGGAACGCGCGGGAGAAGATTTGATCAGCTTGTTGAACGCCAATTTGCAAAACTTGCTGATCGCATTGGAAACCTATTAGAATAGAAGAATGCGGTCGTACGAGCCGCATTGTTATCGCAAGAACCGGAAGGAGGGGCAACATGATGAACCGTGCATCCGTTCCCGCGCCCGATTGCCATCGCGACATCGTCCGGTTGGACGGAGTGTCTTATGCTTACGGTTCGAAGCCGGTGCTCCAGGACTTGTCCTTCGCCGTGCATGAGCGCGACTTCGTCGGCCTCATCGGCGCCAACGGCGCGGGCAAGACGACGCTCTTGCGGCTCGTCGTCGGCCTGCTCAAGCCGGATGCGGGGCAAATTTCTTTGTTCGGTACGCCCGCCGATAAGTTCAAGGATCGGCATCTGATCGGTTACGTGCCGCAGCGCAGCCAATTCAACCCGCTGTTTCCCGCGACGGTGCGCGAAGTCGTCCTGTCCGGGCTGTTCGGCCGCCGAAAGCTGTTTCGCCGCGTGAGCCGTCAAGAGCAATTGCAATGCGACGACGCGCTCCGGACGATGAATATCGAGGATTTGTCGGGCAAGCTGATCGGCGCGCTGTCCGGCGGCCAGCAGCAGCGCGTCTTTCTCGCGCGGGCATTGATCAGCAGTCCCAAGCTGCTCATCCTCGACGAACCGCTCTCCGGCATTGACGCCGAAACGCAGTCGAATTTTTTTCAATTGATCAAGCACATGCACCAGAAGCACGATATGACGTTCCTGATGGTATCGCACGACATGGAGATGGTTCGATCCTATCTGGGTCAGGAGCCGAAGGAGTCGAGCGGCAAGCTGAATTTCTACGTCCGCCATTCCCATGACGCGGAAGATTGCGCCGAGACGGACTTGATTCATACGTTGCGGAAAGAAGGTTAGCTCCCGTTGGATTTGATCACGGCTGAATTTTTTCTCCGCGCGCTGGCCGGCGGCGTCCTGATCGCGATCACGGCTCCGCTCATGGGACTGTTCCTCGTTCTGCGGCGCCTGGCGATGATCGGGGACACACTGTCCCACGTGAGCATCGCGGGCGTCGCGCTAGGGTTCCTGCTCGGCGTCTATCCGGTGGCGGTCGGCTTGCTGTTCGCCATTGTCGCGTCGTTCGGGATCGAGAAGTTGAGGCGCACTTATCGGACCTATGCCGAATTGTCCATTGCCATCATCATGTCGGGCGGCATCGCGCTCGCTTCGATCTTCTTCACTTCCGGCATGGGATTCAATGTGAATGTGAACGCCTACCTGTTCGGCAGTATCTATACGCTGAATGGGACCGATCTGATCGTCATCGCCGCGGTAACCGTCGTCGTGCTGGCCGTCATGCTGCTTCATCGCAAAGAGCTGTTCCTGCTCGCCTTCGACGAGGACGCGGCAGCGGTGAGCGGCTTGCCGGTCCGCTATTTCAATATTCTGATCAGCATCCTGACCGCGCTCGTCATCAGCGCCGCGATCAAGATCGTCGGCGCGCTGCTCGTCTCCGCATTGCTGACCGTTCCGGCTGCTTGCAGTCTCGTGCTCGCGCGAAGCTTCCGCAAATCGATCTTCATCGTCGTGACGGTAGGAGAAATCGCTGTCGTCGCCGGGTTATGGATCGCGGGCATCTGGAACTTGGCCCCGGGCGGCACGGTCGTGCTGCTGCTGATCGCCATGCTGGTCTTGTCGCTGACAGTCCGTTCGCGCATCGCTCGCGCATGAGAGGAGGAAACGCCCGATGGCCGACCTGAACGTGGGCATTGCTTTCGCCGCAGGAATCGCATCTTTCATCTCGCCTTGCTGTCTGCCTTTGTATCCGTCTTACCTGTCCTATATAACCGGCATTTCCGTCACCCAGATCAAGACGGATACGAGCCGGGAAGTCCGCTTGCGCACGATGTCCCATACGTTTTTCTTCATTCTGGGCTTCTCCGCGGTGTTCTTCGCACTCGGCTACGGCGCGAACGCGTTCGCGGATTTATTCAGGGAATACCAGGATCTGATCCGTCAGATCTCAGCCATTCTGATCGTGCTCATGGGGCTGTTCCTGATGGGCATCTTCCAGCCGCAAATGCTCATGAAGGAGCGCAAATTCGACGTTTCCACCAGGCCAGCCGGTTACCTCGGATCTTTCATTTTCGGAATCGGCTTCTCGGCCGGATGGTCGCCCTGCATCGGACCGATCCTGTCGTCGATTTTACTATTGGCGGCCAGCGAGCCGGGCGCTTGGGCAGGCCTGACGACCGCCTACTCACTGGGCTTTGCCGTGCCGTTCTTCATCCTGGCGTTCTTCATCGGCTCCACGCGTTGGATTCTCAAATATTCGAACCTCATGATGAAGATCGGAGGCGCCCTGATGATCCTCATGGGCGTACTGCTGTTCACGGACAGGATGATCGTGATCACAATCTGGCTGCAAGGGATTACACCGGAATGGCTGAAGTTCTGAGGCGGAAGGCCTGGCAAACGCGGGCCTGTTCGCAGGGAAGACTTGCCCGCCTTGGCCGCCGCGGTGTATGATACATAAGCAAGGGACCGAGCGGAAGGGGGATTCGGCGTGCCGACTCCGAGTATGGAAGATTATTTGGAGCGGATTTACCGGCTGATAGACGAGAAGGGCTATGCCCGCGTCTCGGATATCGCCGAAGGCCTGGAGGTGCATCCTTCCTCGGTGACGAAGATGATTCAGAAGCTGGACAAGGATAATTATCTCGTCTATGAGAAGTATCGCGGCCTGATTCTGACGAATAAGGGCAAGCGGATGGGCAAGCGACTCGTCGATCGCCACCATTTGCTGGAGACGTTCCTGGCGACGATCGGCGTACAGGAAGAGAACATCTACCGCGACGTGGAAGGGATCGAGCATCATCTGAGCTGGGATTCGATCACCTGCATCGAGACGCTCGTCGAGTATTTCAGCAGGGACGAATCGCGAGGCATCGAATTGCAGCGCATTCGCTCCGAATTGGATAATGAATAATCGGAAGGCTCCCGCGGCGCAAGCAGACGGGGGCCTTCTTCCTGTAATCGGGAGTTTGCCCAAGCAAACTCTCGCCGCTCTGCGCGTAAAGCCGCATCCACCGCCATACAGCACCTGGTCTGAAAGGACGTCAGCCCCGCATAGGATGGAGAAGGGAAACCGGATCGACACGGCGGGAGGCGAAGCGATGGAGAAGACGCTGGTGAATGCGGTGTTCGAAGGCGGCGGCGTGAAGGGCATTTCGCTGGCGGGGGCAGTGCGGGCGGCCGAGCTGAATGGCGTCCGCTTCCATCGGGTGGCCGGCACCTCGTCGGGCAGCATCGTGGCCGCGCTGCTGGCAACCGGTTACAACGCAGCGGAGATGAAAGAGATCATCGAAACGACGCCATTCCGCTCCTTCATGCAGAGGGCGCCGATCTTCAATATGCAAATTGTCGGGCCCGCGCTGCGATTGTTGTTGAAAAAAGGGCTTTACGCGGGCAATGCGTTGGAACAGTGGATTTCGGGACTTCTGGCCGCCAAGGGCGTGCGCGTGTTCGGCGATTTGCCGAAGGACAAAGTCCGCATTATCGCTTCCGACATCACGAACGGCAAATTGCTCGTGCTGCCGGACGATATCGCCGAATACGGCATCGATCCGGCCCGGTTCCCGGTTGCGCGGGCGATTCGCATGAGCACGAGCATCCCGTATTTTTTCGATCCGGTCGTGTTGCGTCAACCGCTGCGCGCGCGCAAAGCTTCGGATGAGACCAAACAAGGGGTTAAATTTTCCTACGTGGTGGACGGCGGGCTGCTCAGCAATTTTCCGTTGTGGCTATTCGAGAGCGAAGCGGCGGAGGCGAATCCGATTCCCGTCATCGGCTTTCAGATGGTCGGGAAGACGGAAACGAAGCGGCACCGGATATCCGGACCGTTCACGATGTTCCAGGCGATGTTCGAAACGATGCTCGGCGCTCATGACGAACGATACATCGAGGAGCAGAAGTGGGTGCGGACGATCCGCATTCCGACGATGGGCGTCGGCACGACCCAGTTCGACTTGAAACCGGAGCAGAGTGCGAGCCTCTATGAAGCGGGACTGGCGGCCGGCCAGAAGTTTTTCAAGCAATGGGATTGCCATACGGGCAAACGAAGAACGAGCATCCAGCCGAAAATATAATCCCGACAAGCCGGAAACTGTGTGGAAAGCTTGTATGGCATGTCGAATTCGAATAGGCACGGGAATGAGAAAACCGCCTCTTCACAGCCGGTTGCTGCGATGGGAGGCGGTTTTCTCGTGTTTCTAGTGGTACCGCGGCGTATCGTCGTCATCCTTGTTCTTGCTGCCCTCGATGACCCGGAACGGCATCGTCTGACGCTTCGCCTTCTCCGGTGGTCGGCGCATCTGACGGGGAGGCGCTTGACGGTGGCTCGACCTGCGGCCGCCGATCTTGCGTTTCTGCATGACGTAATATGCGACGAACAAGACGGCGATAATCGCGATCGGGATCGCCAAGGAATAGAGTATCGATTCGAATTGCGTCGCGAAACCGAGCACGGCAAGCGGCAACAGGACGTAAAACATCGGATGGAAACGGCTTTGCACGGGCTGTTCCTCCTTCGCGGATCGGATGTTAAATCGGCTTCACCTGTTGATCCAATTCCCTCATGCGGTTGAATGAAGCGATCGATACGGCAACTTGGTCGTCATTCGGTTCTTTCGTTGTCAGCAATTGCAGCCACAAGCCGGGATAACCGAGCCAGCGCAGCACCGGAATATCGCGCACCGCATTGGTCGCCCTCAGCACTTCATAGGATACGCCGAGTACGACAGGCAGGAGAAGAATCCGCAGGATCAATCTTTCCGCCATCGAGTCCCAAGTGAAGAACGAATAGATGATGACGCCTACGATGACGGTGAAAATGATGAAGCTGCTGCCGCAACGATAGTGCAAGCGGCTCTGTTTCTGCACGTTCTGCACAGTCAGCTCGTCGCCGGCCTCGAACGCGCTGATCACTTTATGCTCGGCGCCGTGATATTGGAACAAACGTTTGATCATAGGGGTTTGGGAAATCCCCCACAGGTAGGCGAGCAGCAGAATGATTTTTATAACGCCCTCCAGCAGGTTATGCAGAACGTTGTTATCGAATGCATTTTTGAAAAGCAATTCCTCGATCGCCGCCGGTACCAGCGTCAGCACGAATTTGCCGAACAGGAACGAGATGACGCCGACGACTGCTACGCCCAGAATCATGCCAAGGTTCCACGTTTCCTTCTTCGGCTCCGCGGGCTTCTCCCCGGACTCGTCTTCGTCCTCCGCGTACGCTTCGGCGGAATAGGTCAAGTGCTGGGAGCCTTTGGCGGCCGATTCGATGATGCCGACGATGCCGCGGACGAACGGTATTTTCTTCAATGTCCGGACGAAGGCGGAAGAAGCTTTCTTCGGGACTTCATAGAACGTGATCTCTTGATTTTTGCGCCTGACGGCCGTTACGTTCACGTTCCGCCCGGCGAACATGACGCCTTCGATGACAGCCTGTCCGCCGTATACGGCGGTTGTCTGTGACATATCGCTCACCTGCTTTGCATTGTGTATCATTATTTTACAAGATTGAGAAGGAGATTGCTACTGGAACCGCAGCCCGTACAAGCGGCGGAGAACGAGTAAGGGCGGCGCTAGCGGGAAAGTCTAACGGGGGAAAGGAAATGGCTGGGGAGAAAGGGGGAGCCGCATGCCGAACGGAGAAGGCAAACGATCTGCGGAAAAACAGACAGGCTTCGGAACGGAAAATACGAATCCGGCTGTGTATTGCTTGAAAATCGGGAGCGCCGCTGGCGTGATCTGGGGACTGATTCGCTGGCTGGCGGTTGCCATGAATTTGACGAAGGTGCCTCAGGCGTTCCTGATCGATCCTTGGGTGAAGCGCAGCGCGCTTACCTACGGGTATTGGCAGATTGCCGGCTTCACCGCGTTCATCCTGATGTCCATCGCTGCCGCTTATGTGTATTACGGCATGCTTCGGGCTTTTCGCGGCCCGGTGCCGGGCTTGATATTCGGCGTTGCCTGGTGGGCGGCTTTCTATGCAGCGGCGGGTCCGCTGGTCGGCGCGATTCCTCCGCTCGGTACAATCGGTTGGAACAGCCTGTTGACGGATCTGTGCCTATTCGTCATATGGGGGTTGTTCATCGGGTACAGCATCGCATTCGAGTTCCACCAGGAAGCCAAGCGCGAGCCGGAAGCTTCCCCGGCATAAAGGGGCGGTGCGCAAATTCGCAAAATAACGGGCTTGTATCTTTTTTTCGCGATCGTCGCTGTGTTACAATTTTCCTGAACGATTTCAGATCGGCTCGGGCAGCGGCCGTCACGGCCCGCCGCGCCGGCCGGCATCGGAGGGGAAGTTGGCGGTATGCCCAGTATTCTAGTGCTGAACGGTCCGAACTTGAACACTCTTGGCATTCGGGAACCGGGTGTATACGGAAGAGAAACGCTGCAGGATATCGAGAACCGGCTGCGGGAGCACGGGGATCGATTGGGCGCGGAGCTGTCGTTCTTCCAGACGAATCACGAGGGAGCCATGCTGGACCGGATCCATGCGGCCCATGGCCGTCACGACGGGATCTTGATCAATCCGGGCGCCTGGACGCACACCAGCTACGCGCTGCGCGACGGCCTCGCCGCGGTCGGGCTGCCGTTCGTGGAAGTGCATCTGTCGAACATTCACAAACGGGAGGCTTTCCGGCACATATCCGTGACGGCAGCCGTAGCCGTCGGACAGATCGCCGGATTCGGCGGGCTCGGGTATGAGCTTGGATTAACGGCATTGCTCGCGCATCTCAAGGCGCAGGAAGAAGGTGGATGAGTTGCCGAACGCCAGAGTAAACCGGCTTCGCGAGCGGCTGCCCGAGTCGAAGGACACGGCGATGATCGTCGCCAGCGGCGTGAATCGCCGGTATTTATCCGGGTTTAGCGGAACGAGCGGCGTATTGCTGTTGTCGGGGGAACGGGCGGCGTTATTGACTGATTTCCGCTACCAGGAACAAGCGCCGCAGCAGGCGATTGGGTTCGAAGTCGTCATCCATGGCCCCGATATGAAGGCGAAGATCGGCGAAGTGCTGGGCTCGTGGGGTATTTCGCGGCTGCTGTTCGAAGACGGCCATGTCACGCATGCCGAGCATGCGGCATGGGTCAAGGCGCTGGCGCCGATCGAGCTTGCGCCTGCGGGCGGCATCATCGAAGAGCTCCGGCAGATTAAGGATCCAGGCGAGCTTGATATCATGCAGGAAGCAGCGGATGTGGCGGATCGGGCGTTTGAGCATGTTCTGGAAATTATCAAGCCCGGCGTCTCCGAAATGGACGTTGCAGCGGAGCTCGAGATGTTCATGCGCAAAGCCGGAGCGTCCGGTCCGTCGTTCGATACGATCGTCGCATCGGGCGAACGTTCGGCGATGCCGCATGGCGTGGCCAGCACCCGATTGATCGGGTCGGGCGAGTTCGTGACGCTCGATTTCGGCGCCTACTACAAGGGATATTGCTCGGATTTGACCCGCACCGTGTTCGTCGGCGAGCCGACGGACAAGCATCGGGAAATTTACGGGATCGTCAAGGAAGCGCAAGCCTATGCGCTTGAGCATCTGAAGCCCGGCATGACGGGGCGCGAGGGAGACGCCTTGACGAGAGATATCATCGCAAGGTATGGTTATGGAGACAATTTTGGCCACGGGACAGGCCACGGACTCGGGATGGACATCCATGAGTCGCCGCGGCTGTCCGCGACCTGCGACACCGTGCTTCAACCGGGCATGGTCGTGACCGTCGAACCCGGCATTTACCTTCCCGGCTTCGGAGGGGTAAGGATCGAAGACGACGTCGTCATGACCGATACCGGCATTCAAATTCTTACACGCTCCTCCAAAGAACTTATTCTATTGTCGTAGAGGGGCGACGTTTCCACAGGAGGGAACAAACGGGTGATTTCAGTTAACGATTTCAAAACAGGGCTTTCGATCGAGGTTGACGGCGATATTTTCACCGTCACGGATTTTCAGCATGTCAAACCTGGCAAGGGCGCGGCTTTCGTGCGCTCCAAGCTCAAAAACTTGCGCAACGGCAACGTCGTCGAGAAGACGTTCCGTGCCGGCGAGACCGTGGCGCGCGCCATGATCGAGAACCGCCAGGTGCAATATTTGTACAATTCCGGCAACGAATATACGTTCATGGATAACGAGACGTACGACCAGTTCGAACTGAACAAGAAGCAACTGGAATGGGAATTGAACTTCCTCAAGGAAAATATGAACGTAAACATCGCCAGTTATCATGGCGAAATTATCGGCATCACGATCCCGAACAGCGTCGAATTGGCAGTAACCGAGACCGAGCCGGGCATCAAGGGCAACACGGCGACGGGCGCCACGAAGAACGCGAAGCTCGAGACCGGCTTGAACGTGCAGGTGCCGCTGTTCATTAATGAAGGCGATGTGCTCATCATCGATACGCGTGAAGGCAAATACGTCTCCCGCGCTTAATGCGGCTGTTGAACGCCCCGTATGTTCCGGTTCACTTGCCGGAGATGCGGGGCGTTTTTTCACGGTGGGGCTGTAACCCGACGAAACCCGCTTAGAGTGTGGCTCGTCCGCCAACTGTTCGCCGCACCTCGACCAAACCCGCTTAGTGAGTGCCGCCCCGTCTCGACAGAATTTCATAACCATCGCGAGCAGGCAGTTTTCGTTCAAATTTTCGTGCTTTTTGGCGATTCGCACATATGATATAATAGGCTTCATTATGCGAAGGCAATATGCCGAGGAGTGAACGAGAGTTGGCTTTGATCGTGATGAAATTCGGCGGCAGTTCGGTCGGTTCGACGGAGCGGATGAAGCGGGTCGCGCAGCGCATCGTCGACAAGAAACTGCAAGGCGACAGCGTCGTCGTCGTCGTGTCCGCGATGGGAGATACGACGGATGATTTAATCGATAAATCGAAGGATTTGCACGATAATCCGCCCGCCAGGGAAATGGATATGCTGCTGACGACAGGCGAGCAGATCTCGACGGCGCTGCTGTCCATGACGATCCACAGCCTTGGACATGAAGCCAGATCTTTGACCGGTTGGCAAGCGGGCATTCGCACCGAGGCGGTTCACGGCAAAGCGCGCATTACCGATATCGCACCCGAGCGGCTGCATCGCGAGCTCGAAGCGGGCCATATCGTCATTGTCGCGGGCTTCCAAGGAATGACGGACGATGGTGAAATTACGACATTGGGACGCGGCGGATCGGATACGACGGCTGTTGCGCTGGCTGCGGCGATTAGGGCGGACGTATGCGAAATCTATACGGACGTGGACGGCATCTATTCGACGGATCCCCGCATCGTGAAGAACGCTCGCAAGCTGAACGCCATCACCTATGACGAGATGCTCGAGCTCGCGAATCTGGGAGCGGCTGTGTTGCACCCGCGTGCGGTAGAATATGCCAAACATAACAACGTGAACTTGGTGGTGCGTTCGAGCTTTACGCAGAACGAAGGGACGCTCGTGAGGGAGGAAGCAGAGATGGAACAAGGAATCGTCGTTCGCGGGATCGCCTATGACAAGAATGTGGCCCGCATCAGCATATTGGGCGTAGCCGACGTGCCCGGCGTACTTGCCTCGATGTTCGGCGCACTGGCCGCGGCGGGGATCGATGTGGATATAATCGTGCAGAGCGGAGTAAAGGACGGTAAAGCGGACTTCTCTTTCACCGTTTCGCAGTCGGACCGCGCTCGCGCGATGGACGTGATCGGCGGCATCCGGTCAACCGTTCCTTATGATGATTCGGCCTATGAAGAGAATCTGGTCAAAGTGTCGATCGTCGGCGCCGGCATGGTATCGCATCCCGGAGTGGCGGCCCGCATGTTCGAGGCCATCTCGAAGCTCGGCGTGAGCATCAAGATGGTCAGCACGTCCGAAATCAAAGTGTCGTGCGTCATCGACGCCGGGCCGGTACAGGATGTCATCCGCGCTCTTCATACCGCTTACGGTCTGGACACGGCCGACACCGTATTCGTCGGAGGCCCGCAGGACCGCCGTTAATCATCAGCTAGAACTTGTTTATGATGAAGCTTAGAATTTTCAGCATCAGAGCTGTAAGCCCGGCGGCCATCAACGGCCCGACGGGAATACCGCGCAGCGCCACGATCCCGACGATCGATCCGACGACCAGTCCGATGATGAGCTGTGGATCGAATTTAAGCAAATCCAGACCTTTGCTGTTCAAATACGTAGCGGCAGCTCCGCCAAGCAGGGCCACCCACCCGGTCCAACTGGTGAAGGCTGCCGCTATGTCTTTGCCCTGTACCTTGCCGGAGGCAAAGGGCACGAGCACGGCAAGCGTCAGGAACAGCACTCCGAACTCCAATCCGCGCTTCTCTATGATCGGCAGAAACCGCTGCAGATGGATCAGTTTGACGATCAATAGCAAGCAAGCTGCTGTCGTAATAATCGGTGATCGCCCCAACAAACCGATAATGATAAGCGCGACAAGGACGATTTCACCGTTCATGCAGCTGTCACGCTCCCCAATCAGGATAGCAAGTCTCCGTGTCGACCAGACACTTGGTACCACATTATGGAACAAGCCCCCGTTTTAGAACGATAAACCCAAGACGCGATAGGTGAAGTGTTTATACAAACTCTAATTAATGTCAATTTAAGTGAGTGCCTAAATGGTGGCGGACGGTGGTCGGTCGGGCAAATAGGCGATGAAGTCGCCTAATGGGTGGCGTGCGGCGGTCGGTCAGGGAAATAGGCGATGGAGTCGTCTAATGGGTGGCGTGCGGTGGTCGGTCGGGACTGCGACGGAAATAGAAGACGCACATGAAAAAGACCGCCGGGGCAACAACAAAGCGTTGCCCTGACGGTCTTCCGGGGAAGCGCAGGCACACCCGACGTCAGATCATGTAATCGGAGAACACGCGGTTCAATTCAAACGTGTCCGAGCGCAGCCCGCGCCGCATCGTTTCCAGCGCCATGACGTCCTGAACCGGAATATTTCCGAGGTTGACATCGGAGCCGACCGCCTTGATCAAGGCGACTTGCTGCTCCTTGAGCGGCGCCTCCCAGAGGATGCGCTCGCGATTCGGAAGGATCCGCAGCAATTCCTGCAGCTCCTGTTCCCGGCATGCTCCTCGTTCGTCGAACAGCCCGACGCCCACGCCGGATTCCCTTGCTTCCACGATGACGAGCTCCGCTCCAGCTTTCCAATCTTTTTCCGCCGTTTCCGCGAAGGCAAGCGCATCGATCCGGGACCCTGACAGCTTCTTCCCGTATTCAGTAAACACGCGAAAACCCAGTTCCCGGGCTTCGCCGATCAATTCGTCCCGTCTGGCGCGCGACAGCTCGATCGTACCGTCGGACACTTCGATTCCGTCAAAACCGAACGCGACGGCCTGGCGAAAAAAGGCAGGCACAATGTCGCTGGCCACGGCCGACTCGAGCAGCGTTCCGCCCGGCACGACGGCGATCCGTCTGCGCTTGGCCGCTTCGATCTTGCGGATCAGCAGCTCGGGCGGATAGAGCGGCGACGTCCCGAAGCCGAATTTGACGATATCGATATAATCGCCGGCCGCGGCAAGCAAGTCTTCAAACGATTGCAAGCCCAGCCCCTTGTCGATCACCATCGTCATGCCTTTGCTCCGTGGCTTGCCGGACCGGCAGCCGCTAGGATCCGAGAGCGCCCCGGGCCAGGTGTGATTCACCGTAATTTCCATGTTCTACGCTCCTCGTCTGGTCTGCAAGGTGGAATGTCAAGAGCAATATATGCATTTGCCTACCTGCCGGTTCCCCCATCTCCAACAAATTAGACAAGTTGACCGGCTTGTTCGCATACGGTAGTAGAAAATGCGGCGATGCCGGGAGGGAAACCACAATCATGGACAAGGCTGCGATGAGCATGGCGGTGCTTCGCATATTATCGGGCTGTCTGGAGCTGACGGCGGCCATCGTCATGATCCGTCTGAACAATGTCGAGAAGGCGCTCGTCGTCAATTCCATGCTGGCGCTCATCGGCCCGATGGTACTGATCACGACGACGGCGATCGGACTCGTGGGCTTGGCGGACAAGCTGTCGCCGTCCAAGCTGCTGTGGATCATGGCGGGTGTGGCGTGTCTATTGATCGGCATTTTGCGCAAAGGATGATCGGCGAAAGACAAGCCGGACAGGCATAAACGGCAGGTACAAGCATACAAATCAAGAAGAAAGGCTTTTCCATCCTTCTATCTTTCTATCAATCTTCTGCCGGGGAGGGGGTCAGTCGTTTGGCACAGACGATGCCGGATTTGTTCGTATATCCGTTGCGCGGCGTCCTGGAGCGGTTGCCGGAACACGTTAATGTGACGCTGGAGGAAATTCGCATCCGCGAAAGACGGCCGCTGGAAATCGGTTATGCGGGGCGATCGGCATTCGTGCGGCCTGACGGTACGTTAACGGGGGACTACCGCAGCGCTTATGCGCCGGGTAGGGAAGAATGCCGGGCGCTGCTGGAACGCGCGACCAATCATTCTTTGTACGCAGTGGAAGAAGAGCTCAGGCGGGGATACATCACCGTGAGCGGAGGGCACCGGGTGGGGCTTGCCGGGCGCGTCATTCTCGACCGGGGAGCCGTCGCCCATCTGCGGGACATCGCGGGGTTCAATGTGCGGATTGCCCGCGCCCGAACGGGCTGCGCATCGGCCGTGCTGCCGGGCATACTCGATCCGCGAGCCCGGACGATCCGGCATACGCTGATCGTCTCGCCGCCGCAGCAAGGGAAGACGACTTTGCTGCGCGACCTGGTTCGCAGCATCAGCTCGGGCGAATGGCACCATCCGGCCGCCCCGGATTGGAGCGGGCGCAAAGTCGGCGTCGTGGACGAACGCTCGGAGATCGCCGCCTGCGAAGCGGGCGTGCCGACGTTCGATCTCGGCCCGCGAACCGATGTGCTGGACGCCTGCCCGAAAGCGGAAGGCATCATGATGCTCGTACGCTCCATGTCGCCCGAAGTTGTCGCGGTGGACGAGATCGGCCGCCCGGAAGACGCCGCGGCCCTGCACGAAGCGCTGCATGCCGGCGTGCGCGTGCTGGCGACCGCGCACGCGTCGGGACTCGACGACATCGCAGCGCGCCCCGTATTGGCCGGTCTTGCGGAGTCTGGCGTATTCGGGGCCTACGTGCTGTTGTCGCGATCCGGCGGCAGGGTGGAGCATCGTATCATCACGCCCGAGCACGCCTTGCGCGAGATCAAGTCCAGGCCGCAGCCGGCGATCCGCTCCCCGGACGTCCGGCAGCAGGAGGCCGGCAGCGTATGATGCAGTTCGCGGGAGCGCTGCTCGTGCTGTTCGCCGGAACGATGATCGGTTATTTGCAAGCATCCCGCTTCGCGGCCAGGCCGCGCCAGATTCGCCAACTCATGCATGCGCTGCAGCGGCTGGAGACCGAGATCGGGTATGGTCAGACGCCGCTGCCGGAGGCGCTGTCCCGGCTCGCCGCCATCGTGCCGGCTCCCGTCTCGGGCTTGTTTTCAGCCATTGCCGCGAGCTTCGCGGACCCGGCCTGGGCGTCAGGCACGTTGCGCGACAACTGGGAACGCTCGATGACGGACGGCTGGGGACGCACGGCGATGCGGGCGCCCGAGAGGGATGCGATGATCCGCTTGGGAGCAACGCTCGGCGGCAGCGGCAGGGAGGATCAGATCAAGCATGTTCGGCTGGCCATGCATCAGCTGCAGGCCGAGGAAGCCTCGGCAAGAGAGGAACAGCAGCGCTATGAGAAGATGAGCCGGAGTCTGGGGGTGCTGGGTGCCGCACTTGTCGTCATTTTGATGCTGTAACCCCAGGGGGTCCTTCCAAAAAGCAATGGGAATAAGCCGCGAAGGCCAAGGTCGCTTTTGGGGGATGAGTCTGGAGGCTTGAAGGATGAATATAGACGTCAGCACGATCTTCCAAATTGCCGGCATCGGCATCATCGTAGCCATGATCCACACGGTACTCAAGCAGATGGGCAAGGAAGACATGGCGCATTGGGTGACCGTGATCGGATTCGTCGTGGTACTGTTCATGGTGGTGCGGCTGCTGAACGATCTATTTCAGGAAATCAAAACGATATTTCTGTTTCAGTAGGTGAGCGCGGTGGATATGGTTCAGATCGTCGGCATCGCGTTTCTCGCCACCGTGCTGATCCTGGTCATCCGGGAGCAGAAGCCGATGTTCGCCTTCCTGCTGGCGGCATTCACCGGTGTAGGCATCTTCCTGGCGCTCATCGGCAAGATCGGCACGGTCGTGTCGGTATTGGAAGAGCTGGCAGACCGCTCCGGCATTCCATCCGTGTACTTGAAGACGATGCTCAAGATCATCGGCATCGCTTACGTCGCCGAGTTCGGGGCGCAAATCGTACGCGACGCAGGGCTCGAGAGCATCGCCTCGAAGATCGAATTCGCGGGCAAAATGCTTATTCTCGTCATGGCCGTGCCGATCATCAGCGTCATCGTGGAAACCGTGCTGAATTTGCTGCCGGCCTGACCGGAGCACCGGGCACGGGGCCGCAGGCAGGAGGGGGATCATGCGCCGTCTATTCGTTCTCGTTCTCTTCATGCTGCTGGCCGCCCCGTCCGTCGTCGTGCTAGCGGCCCCGCTTGCAGCGGCAGGTACCGACGATCCGGACCCGGGCAGCTTCGTCTCCGAACTCGCCCGGAAGCAGTCCCAGGAAATGCAGACCAGGGAGATCGAGCGTTACTGGAACGAGCTGAAGACGCAATATGGCGGCTATTTTCCCGAAGGCAAGCTTCCGGAAATCCGGCAACTGATGTTTCCCGACGGCAAGCCGTGGAGCCTGGGACAGGCCATGACGGGCCTGGCGCGTTACTTCCTGCACGAAGTGCTGTACAACGGCAAGCTGCTCGTCACGATCGTCCTGCTGACGGTATTTACCATGGTGCTGGAAACGATGCAGACAGCGTTCGAACGCAACACGGTCAGCAAAGTCGCCTATGCCATCGCATACCTGGTGCTGCTTATTCTGGCGGTGAACAGCTTCCGCATCGCGACCTCGTATGCGGAGGAAGCGATCCAGAACATGGTGCAGTTCATGCTCGCCATGATTCCGCTCCTGCTCACCTTGCTGGCCAGCACCGGCAATGTGACGTCGGTGGCGGTGCTCCATCCGCTCATCGTGTTCATGATCCACACCGTCGGCACGTTCATCCACCTGTTCGTGTTTCCGCTGCTGTTCTTCTCGGCCGTGCTTCATATCGTCAGCTCGATCAGCGACCGCTATAAGGTGACGCAGCTGGCGAATCTGCTGCGCAGCGCCGGTGTCACCATTCTGGGGTTGATGGCGACGATGTTCCTCGGCGTCCTGTCGATCCAGGGCGCGACCGGAGCCGTGACGGACGGCGTGGCGATGCGAACGGCGAAGTTCGTTACCGGCAATTTCGTGCCGGTCGTCGGCAAGATGTTCTCCGATGCGGCCGATACCGTGCTGTCGGCCAGCCTGCTCGTGAAAAACGCGATCGGTCTCGCCGGCATCGTCATCCTGCTGTTCCTGTGCGCGTTTCCCGCCGTCAAAGTCGCCGTCCTGGCGCTCATCTACAACTTGGCGGGCGCGGTGCTGCAGCCGCTCGGGAATTCGCCCGTCGTCGTGTGCCTGCAGACGATCGGCAAAGTGCTGATCTACGTGTTCGCAGCGCTCGCGGCGGTAGGTCTGATGTTCTTCCTGGCGATCACCATCATCCTGACGGCCGGCAACGCCGCGCTGATGATTCGTTAGCAAGGAGGGAGCCGTCGATGGGGCTGATGGAGGCGATGTCCGGCTGGCTGAAGCAAATTATCGCCGTCGTGCTGCTCGCCGCGCTCGTGGATCTCGTGCTCCCCAACCGTACGATGCAGCGGTACGTGCGATTGGTTGCCGGCCTGATCATTCTGCTGACGATCGCGACGCCCGTGCTGCAATGGATCCGCGGCGACTTTGACAGCCAGCTGGCGGCCGGGATGCAAGCGGTGGAACTGAATCCGCAGTCGGCGCCGGACGAACTGGCGCGCATCGAGGAAGAAGGGCGCAGGTGGCGGGAGCGCGGCAGCCTTGAAGCGGCATCGCTGACGGCTCAGCGTCTGCAGGAGGCGATTCGCGAAGACATAGAGCGCGCGGAAGGCCGGGCAGTCGCCGGCGTGTCGGTCGAGCTGCAGCAGGCTTCGGGCGGATCGCTGGATGTGCGGCAAGTGACCGTGACGCTCGCTGCCGAGACCCCCGTTGACGAATCAGAGGAGAAGCAGTCGAGTAGCGGCATGCGGCCGATAGAGGCGGTCAAGCCGGTCACGGTGACGGACCCGGAGCCGATCCGCGTAGACGAAGACGGAACGGCGGAGATGGCGGCTGAGGCGGAGGCTGAGGTGGACCCCGCCATTCGCGGCAGGGTTGCGGCGCTGATCGCGGCGCGCTATGGCATCGCCGCCGGTCGGGTCCGCGTCGCGGTGGAAGGCGGCGGTCAAGGGAGGTGATGCGATGGCCAAATGGTTGGAGCGGCTGGAAGCGTTCATCGGAGGAGGAACGGGCGGCGGACGCAGAATCAAGGCATTCCGGTGGCTGGTGCTGCTCGGGCTCATCGGTGCCGCCTTGCTGCTTGTCTCCTCCTTGTTGAACATGAAGCCCGTCGATCAGCGGCAGCAGACGGAATATACGCCGCCAGGCAGCGTCGATGCTCCGCCGCACCAGGATACCGTTCTCCCGGCGGGCGGCAGCGCGAAGAACGATCCGATCGCCGACATCGAGTCGGAGCTGGAAAGCCGGCTCAAGGATCTGTTGGAAACGATCGTCGGCGTCGGCAGCGTCAACGTGCTGGTGACGGTGGAATCGACGGAAGAGACAGTCGTGCAGCTGAACGAGAAGACGACGCAGGAACTGACGAACGAGTCGGATCGCAACGGCACGACCCGACATATCACGCAGGTGACCCGGGACGGCCAGGTCGTGTTGTACGAGTTGTCGGGCGGACAGTCGCCTATCGTCGTGAAGAGACTCAAGCCGAAAGTGCGCGGCGTCGTCATCGTCGCCAAGGGGGCGGAGAACGCCACCGTGCACAAGCTGGTCCAGGAAGCGGTATCCCGCGGCCTGGACGTGCCGATGCAGCGCATCTCGGTCGTACCGCGCAAAACTTGAATGGAGAGCATTTATTAGGGAGGATGAAAACATGAACAACAAACGTCAAACGATTTGGCTCGTCTCGATGCTCAGTCTGATGGTGATCCTGTCGGCCTACTACCTGTTCACGGAGGACGTCACCCCGCCTTCCCAAAGCGCCAGCGAAAGCCAGCAGCTGTCGGACGGCGCCGATAAGGCGAACGCGTCCGCAACCGATTCGTCCGGCTCGGCGAGCGACATCAAGGTCAATGTCGTCGATCCGATCGACGCGTCGGCGGAAGACGTGTCCGTCGGCAGCGCAAAAGATGGCGCAGACGGAGCGCTTTCGGAAGGCGACGAAGCCGTGTTGAACGAATATGCGAATCTCAAAGGCCGGCAATACTTCGATCAGCTGCAGCGGCTTCGCGAAGAGAAGTTCGACAGTGAGAACGAGCGGCTGAGCTCCATTATCGCCGATACAAAGAACCATTCCCAGGAAGACGCCGCTGCGGCGACGGAAGAGCAGGCGCGCCTCGACGATGCGGACAACCGCATTACGAGCCTCGAAGTGAAATTGCAGCAGCAATACGAGAATGCCGTCGTGACCGAGGAGGATCTGGGCTACAAGGTAATCGTCCAGACGCCCAAGCTGGATAAGAAGCAAGCGGTGCAGATCATCGACCTCGCAACCAAGGAATTGAAGGTCACGCCCGACCGCTTGTCCGTGCAATACGTCGAATAATCGCCATGCGAGCGATGACGCATAAGTCCCTTCCGACCTCCCTTTGCCCATGACGGCAAAGGGAGGTTTGGCCATCGGTGCCTGACCGGGCGAACATCGTCCTTTCCATTTCGATCGGTTATGGTATAATAGTTCCGTTATGGGATCGTACAGGTTGCTTGCGTTTCCCGAGATTCGACCCATGAAGCCAAGGAGTGGACTTAATGTTCAAGCTTAGCGAAATCAAAGAATTGATCAAATTGGTAGACCAAACTTCCGTTCATGAATTGGAAATCGAAAACGAAGGCGCTCGCCTTGCGATCCGCAAGCCGGGCCGCACGGAAGTCGTGAACGTACAGACTGCGCCGGCCACCCATACATACATCCCTGCCGCGCCGGCGCTGACTGCCGTTCCCGCCGCCGCCGCGGCACCCGAAGCCCAGGCGAAGGCGGAAGCCGCCGACACGTCGCACCTGCACCGCATTACGTCCCCGATGGTCGGCACGTTCTATCGCGCGCCATCCCCGGACGCGGCGGCATTCATCAATGTCGGGGACCGCGTCACCGAGAAGACCGTCGTCTGCATCTTGGAAGCGATGAAGCTGATGAACCCTCTGGAAGCGGAAGTGAATGGCGAAATCGTCGACATCCTGGTCGAGAACGGCCAGCTTGTCGAATACGGCACGCCGCTGTTTCTCGTAAAGCCGCAATAATCGCCGGAGGAGGTAGCCCGCATTGAAATTCCACAAAATATTGGTGGCCAACCGCGGCGAGATCGCCGTACGCATCATCCGCGCCTGCCGCGAGCTGGGCATTGCTACGGTTGCTGTGTACTCGGAAGCCGACCGCGAGTCTTTGCATGTGCGGCTGGCGGACGAAGCTTACTGCATCGGTCCCAGCGCCGCCAAGGACAGCTATTTGAATCTGACGAACATGATGAGCGTCGCGGCATTGACCGAGTGCGACGCGATCCACCCGGGATACGGGTTCCTGTCTGAAAACGCCGATTTCGCAGAGATCTGCGAGACTTGCAATATTACGTTCATCGGGCCATCCGCCAGCGCGATCAGCCGGATGGGCGACAAGTCCGTCGCCAAGATGACGATGAAGAACGCGGATGTGCCGGTCATTCCCGGTTCCGACGGGCTCGTGGCGGACGTCGAGGAAGCCGTTGCCGTGGCGCGCCGGATCGGCTATCCCGTCATTATCAAGGCGACGGCCGGCGGCGGCGGACGCGGAATTCGGCTGGCCGAAGACGAAGAAATGCTCATCCGGGAAATTACGACCGCCCAGCAGGAAGCGCAGAAGGCGTTCGGCAACCCCGGCGTCTACCTGGAGAAATACTTGACCGGCATGAAGCACGTGGAAATCCAGATCATCGCCGACAAGCACGGCAACGTTTGCCACCTCGGCGAACGCGATTGCTCGGTGCAGCGACGCCGTCAGAAGCTCGTCGAGGAAGCGCCTTGCCCCGTCATGACGCCCGCACTGCGCGAGCGGATGGGGCAGGCGGCGGTACGGGCGGCCCATGCGGTCGAATACTCGGGGGCTGGCACGATCGAGTTCCTTCTCGGACCGGACGAACAATTTTATTTCATGGAAATGAACACCCGGATTCAGGTCGAGCACCCGGTGACGGAGATGATTACGGGCATCGATCTGATCAAGGAGATGATCGCGGTCGCGGAAGGCGCGCCGCTCTCTTTCGAACAGAAGGACGTGCGATTCGACGGTTGGGCGATCGAATGCCGCATCAACGCGGAAGATCCCGATCGCGGCTTCATGCCGTCTCCCGGCCGCATCGATTTCTATCTGTCGCCAGGAGGGCCGGGCGTGCGGGTAGACAGCGCCGCTTATCCGAATTACGTCATCTCGCCGCACTACGATTCGATGATCGCCAAGCTGATCGTCTGGGCTCCGACGCGCGAGGAAGCTATATCCAGGGCCCGCAGGGCGCTTGGCGAGTTCATGGTGGAAGGGGTCAAGACGACGATTCCGTTCCATCAGAAGCTGCTAGCCCACCCGATTTTTGCCAAAGGAACGTTCGACATCAAGTTTTTGGAAGAGCACGACGTGAACGCGCCTCAGGAGCTGGAATAAGCGAGCATGGACGGGTCAACTGTTTGTCATAATTATCCGTCAATGCTATAGTAATAATTACGAGGGCCGGTGGCCCGTCAAGGCGAAATTCGGTTGGACGGAGGTGGGATAGCGCTTGGAAACGGCAACCGCGGAATTTGGCCGCACATTGATGGGGACGATCGAAATCGCTCCGGAAGTCATTGAAGTCATTGCCGGTCTCGCGACAGTGGAAGTGGACGGCGTCGCAGGCATGAGCGGCGGCATCTCCTCGGGGATCGGGGAACTGCTGGGCCGCAAGAACCTGTCCAAGGGCGTGAAGGTGGAAGTCGGGCAGCGCGAAGCTGCGGTGGATGTATCGATAATCGTTCAATACGGGCGCAGAATTCCGGAAATTTCGGCGGAGATTCAACGCAATGTCAAACGTTCGATCGAGACGATGACGGGGCTGAGCGTCGTGGAAGTGAACGTACATATTCATGATGTGCACTTCAAGACGGCGGAGAAGCCCGAAGAGGAAGACGCTGCCGCGAGAGTTCGATGACGATGCCGGTCGGCGCGGCTGCAGGATAAGCCGCGCCGACTGCAACAGGGGGACGCCGAGTTGATCAGAATGTTGGACAGGCTGCTGCTATTTCTATATAGTATCGCGATCGGAGCGGCTGCGATCCTGATCATCGTCGCTGCGAGCGGCGGATTTGCCTCATCCTTTCTGCAAGATGCAGTGACCCGTCTGACCGATGAACGGACCGTGCAAGGCGTTGCCATCGGCGTATCGATCGTCGTCTTGCTGATCAGTCTGCGATTCTTCGTCGTATCGGTTCGCCGCAGCGGGCCTCAGGCCCCTTCGATCAATCAGCGGACTGAGCATGGGGATATTCGCATCTCCGTGGAGACGGTGGAGAACCTGGCTTTGAAGGCGGCTGCCCGCACTCGCGGCGTGAAAGATCTGAAGGCACGCGTGCGCGTTGCGGAAGCGGGCCTGGAAATTCTGATTCGCGCATTCGTCGACGGAGAAGGCTCGATTCCCGCTCTGTCGGAAGAAATTCAGCGGACCGTCTCGCAGCAGATCGAAGATGCGACAGGCATTCCCGTAGCGGAAGTATCTGTCTATATCGCCAACGTAACCCAAGCTGCGGCTTCGTTCAAGAGCCGGGTGGAATAGGGGGAGCGGCCCATGTGGAAGTCGTTATGGGATGCTTATGGCGGACGTGCGTGCGGTATCGCGGCTGGACTGTTCTTCGGCATCATCTACCTGATCAGCGGATTCTGGGATATGCTGTTCGTCGCGTTGCTCGTCGGAATCGGCTTCTGGTTCGGCAAGGCGAGAGACGAACAACGGGGACCGCTGCTGCCTTGGGATCGCTTGACGGATTGGATGACGGACCGTTGGCCTTGGAGCCGGTAAACCTTGCGCAGCTCCCTGGCTCCCGGGTTTTTTTGTTTTTCTGCAGACCTATAATAGGTAGTAACGAAATGTATGTCGCACAGCGCCGAACGGAGGACGCATGAAACCCAGATTGGCAAGGGAAATCGCGGTATCAAGCTTATATCAGATGGAGATGAACGAGGTCTCCGCAAGCGAAGCCGTGGATATGGTCATGGAAGAAGCGAAAGCCGACAACGAGATCGGGCTGGAAGTCGGAGAACTCGCCGCGGTCGACGCCTATTCGCGCGAGCTCGTGGAGGCCGTGCATACCCGCAGGGAAGAGCTGGACCGTGAGCTCGCCGCGTATTTGACCGGATGGCAAGTGGACAGGCTGTCCCGGGTGGACCGGCAAATCCTGCGGCTGGCCGCGTACGAAATGGCGCATCGGAACATCCCGCCGAAAGTCGTCGTGAGTGAAGCGATCGAGTTGGCCAAGCATTTCGGATTGGACGAGTCCGGCAAATTCGTCAACGGAGTACTCGGGCGCATGATACGGGACCGGGTCGCGGCGGAGGAATCCATGACGGCTGAACCGGCGGCAGTCCGAAACAAGGAAGGAGATAAATCCGAATGAGCGCGCAAATCATCAGCGGCAAAGCGATATCCGAATCGATCCGGCAGGAGATTCGCGCGGAGGTGCAGAGACTGCAGGAACGGGGCATCCGTCCCGGGCTGGTCGTCATTCTCGTCGGCGAAGATCCGGCATCTCAGGTGTACGTGCGGAACAAGGCTAAAGCGTGCGAGGAGCTCGGCTATCATTCCGAAGTGATCCGGGTTCCGGCCGATACGACCCAGGAGGCGCTGCTCGCGCTGATCGACCGTTATAATGCGGACGCGGCGATTCACGGCATTCTGGTCCAGCTTCCGCTGCCGAAGCATATTGAAGAAAAGGCCGTGATAGACCGGATCGCGGTAGCCAAAGACGTGGATGGCTTCCATCCGGTGAGTGTCGGCAACCTGATGATCGGGGACGACGCACTGCTGCCCTGCACGCCTGCCGGCGTCATCGAGATGCTCCGGCGTTCCGGCATCTCGCCGGCCGGCAAGCATGCCGTCGTCATCGGCCGCAGCAACATCGTCGGCAAGCCGGTATCGATGCTGCTGTTGCGGGAGAACGCCACAGTAACGATGTGCCATTCCCGCACGCCGGACTTGCCGCAGGTGGCGCGGCAAGCGGATATTCTCGTCGTGGCGGTCGGCGTCGCCAAGCTGGTCAAGCGGGACTGGGTGAAGCCGGGCGCCGTCGTGATCGACGTCGGGATGAACCGGCTGGATAACGGCAAGCTGGCGGGCGACGTCGATTATGAAGAAGCGGCGGAAGCAGCCGGATGGATCACTCCGGTGCCCGGCGGCGTCGGACCGATGACGATCACGATGCTGATGTCCAACACGCTGAAAGCTTGCAAGCGGGCTCACGGAATCGATTGACGTTGGGAGGCGCAGCGGCATGAACACGTCTGTGAAGGTGCTCAGCATTCGGGATGTCAACCGGTATATCAAGCTGAAGTTGGAGGGCGACTCCGGCCTTCAGGACATTTGGCTGCGGGGCGAAATTTCGAATTTCACCCGCCACTCCAGCGGACACATGTACTTCACGCTGAAGGATGAGAGCGGCCGGCTCAAATGCATCATGTTCGCCTCCTATAACCAGCGCCTGCCGTTCGTTCCGAAGGACGGCATGAAAGTGCTGGCTCGGGGAGGCGTTTCCGTATATGAACGGGACGGCGCCTATCAATTTTACGCGACGGCGATGCAGCCGGACGGGGTTGGCAGCCTGTATCTGGCGTTCGAGCAGCTCAAGCGCAAGCTCGAATCGGAAGGCTTGTTCGCGGAGACGAGCAAGCGGCCGATCCCCCGGTATCCCGGCGCGATCGGCGTCGTGACGTCGCCGACGGGCGCGGCAGTGCGCGACATTCTGATCACGCTGCAGCGGCGCCATCCGTCCGTGCCCGTGCTGCTCTATCCGGTATCCGTACAGGGCACGATGGCGGCGCCTTCCATCGTAAAGGCGATCGAGGAGATGAACAGGCTGGGCGAAGTCGACGTGCTGATCGTCGGCAGAGGCGGCGGCTCTCTGGAGGAATTGTGGGCGTTCAACGAAGAAGCGGTCGCCCGCGCCATTCGCGAGTCCCGCATTCCGATCATCTCCGCGGTCGGCCACGAGACGGACTTCACGATCGCCGATTTCGTCAGCGACCTACGGGCCGCGACGCCGACAGCTGCGGCGGAGTTGGCCGTTCCCCATACGGGAGAACTGCGCCAACAGCTGCACTATCTGGAGCAGCGAATGGGCAAGTCGCTGCGACTGATGGCCGGCAAAGCTCGGGAGCGCTGGCAGCACGCGGCCAGATCGCCGTATTTCACGCAGCCGCGCCGCACGCTGCTCGCTCAGACCGAGCGGCTCGACCGGCTGCGCGACCGGCTCGTATTCCGCGCGCAGGGGCAGAGCGGACGCGCCCAGGAGCGGTTGGCGCGGCTTGCCGGACGGCTTGCCGGAGCGAGTCCGACTGAGCAGGCGGGCTTCGCCCGGAAGCGGTTGTCGGGCGCCAGGCGTGCGCTGGAACTGGCGATGAACGGCACGCTGCGGGATGCGCAGAGTCGTTATGGCTCGCTTGTCCGCGGATTGGACGCGCTTAGTCCGCTGAAGGTGATGGGACGCGGCTACAGCTTGCTTTATGATGAGCAGGACAAGCGTCTGATCCGCGGCATCGGCGACGTGCAGCCGGGCGATCTGGTGCGCGTCCGACTGACGGACGGGCGTTTGGATTGCCAAGTATGGGGCATACATGGGGAGGAGAAGGACAATGGCTGAGGAAACGAGAGGCGCGGCGGAGACTGCTGCCGGTACCGCATCGACATCCGGCGAGGCGACGTTCGAGCAGGCGATGGAGCGTCTGGAGGCGATCGTGGAGAAGCTGGAAAGCGGCGACGTGCCGCTCGAAGCCGCCATCGAATTGTTCCAGGAAGGCATGTCGTTGTCCCGCTTGTGCGGCCAGAAGCTCGAACAGGTCGAGCGCCGGATCGAGATGCTGGTAGAAGGGGAATCGGGGCTGACCCGCAAGCCGTTCGTGCCGGAAAGTTAAGGCATAAGCGCAGATAAGGGGACTTGATGGTGACCGTTACTTCGGAGATACTAACACAATATTTAGCTGATCGAAGGCAGCGGATCGAGGAAGCGCTGCATGCGGCGATTCCTGCTTCCTGGCCGATGCCGGACAAGCTGCGGGAAGCGGCGGCGTATTCGCTATATGCCGGAGGCAAACGGCTGCGGCCGGTATTCGTACTCGCGGCAGCCGAGAGCGTCGCGGGCGACGAATCGGCTGCGACGCGTGCGATGGCTTTCGCGGTCGCGGTCGAGATGATCCACACGTATTCGCTCATCCATGACGATCTGCCGGCAATGGACGACGACGACTTTCGGCGCGGCCGCCCGACCAATCATGTCGTCTACGGCGAAGCGATGGCGATACTGGCCGGCGACGGCTTGCTTACGCATGCTTTCTACGCGGCTTCCCAGGCGGTCCATCGCGGGGTTCCCGCCGAGCGTGCGCTGAACGTTGTCTCCGAGCTCGCCCGCTATGCCGGATTGCCCGGCATGGTCGGCGGGCAGGCGGCGGACATGCTGGGGTCGCAAGGCGTCACGTCGCTGGAGCAGTTGGAGTCGATCCATTTGCACAAGACAGCCGACCTGATCGCATTTTCCTTAAGAGCTGGCGGGCATGCCGCGGAAGCAAGCGAGCGGCAGCTCGAAGCGCTCGGCTTGTTCGGCCGCAACGTCGGACTTGCGTTTCAAATCCGGGACGATATTCTGGACGTAACGGGCGATGCGCGGAAATTGGGGAAACCGGTCAGAAGCGACGAGAAGCAGGAGAAAGTCACGTATCCCTATTTGATCGGATTGGACGAAAGCCGCAAGCGCGTGGCCGAGTTGACTCACGAAGCGAAACACGCGCTTCTGGCGGCACAATTGGCCGCTCCCCGCATGTTGCTGGCCATTGCCGACGATATCATGACGCGGGATCATTAACGGGTTTTCCCTCGGACACGAAGGAAGTTTTGGGCATCTGCCCGCGGATTATGATATAATGTTGGCATTATGAACGCCCCATGCGGGAGAAAGCGGGGAAAAACTTGCTGCTAGAGGAGATCGACAGCCCGGCGGATCTGAAGAAATTGGCAGTGGCCGATCTGCCGCCGCTTGCGGAGGAAATCCGGAAATTTCTCATTGAGAAATTGTCGCTCACCGGCGGTCACCTTGCTCCGAATCTGGGCGTGGTGGAATTGACGCTGGCGCTGCATTATCTATATAACAGCCCGCAGGACAAGTTTATTTTCGATGTCGGGCATCAAGCTTACGTGCATAAAATGTTGACCGGCCGCAAGGACCGGTTCGATTCGCTGCGGCAAAAGGATGGCCTGTGCGGCTTCGTCAAACGCAGCGAGAGCGAGCATGACGTGTGGGAAGCCGGCCACAGCAGCACCTCGCTGTCTGCCGCTGCAGGCATGGCGATCGCCCGGGACTTGCGTGGTGCTGACAGCAAGGTGATCGCCGTCATCGGAGACGGCGCCCTGACCGGTGGCATGGCGCTCGAAGCGCTGAACCACATCGGCCATGAGAGGCGCAATCTGACCGTGGTGCTCAACGATAACGAGATGTCGATTGCTCCCAATGTCGGAGCGATCCATAACTATTTAGGCAAAGTACGCTCGGATCGGACGTATCGCAAGGCGAAGGATGAGCTGGACCTGCTGCTGCGCAAAGTGCCGGCGATCGGCGGCAAGCTCGCCAAGACGGCATTGCGGGTGAAGGACAGCCTGAAATATGTGCTCGCGCCCAACGGCGTGCTATTCGAGGAATTCGGGCTGACGTATTTCGGACCGGTCGACGGCCACGATATCGGCAAGCTGCTCGAGACGTTCCGCCAGGCGGATAACGTCGAGGGTCCCGTCCTCATACACGTGTTGACGACGAAGGGCAAAGGGTATGCCCATGCGGAGCAGGATTCGCACAAGTGGCACGGCATAACGGGTTCTTACAAGATCGAATCCGGCCAGGTGATCAAGCCGGTCGGCCCGCCGATGTATACGGAAGTGTTCGGCAATACGCTGATCGAGCTGGCACGGCAAGATGACCGGATCGTCGCGGTGACGCCTGCCATGCCCGGCGGTTCGGGCTTGCTCGGCTTCGCCGAGAAATTCCCCGGCCGGATGTTCGATGTCGGCATCGCCGAGCAGCATGCCGCGACGATGTGCGCGGCGCTCGCGATAGAGGGAGTCAAGCCGGTATTCGCCGTCTATTCGACGTTCCTCCAGCGGGCTTACGACCAGGTCGTACACGATATTTGCCGGCAGAATCTGAACGTCGTATTCGCGATCGACCGCGCCGGCTTCGTCGGCGCCGACGGGGAGACGCACCAAGGGGTATACGATATCGCTTTCCTGCGGCATATTCCGAATATGGTGCTGATGATGCCCAAGGACGAGAACGAATTGCGCAACATGCTCTGCACGGCCGTTCGGTACGACGACGGCCCGATCGCCGTGAGGTATCCGCGGGAAGCCGGCGTCGGCGTCGCCTACGACGAAGAGATGAGCCCAATTCCGATCGGCTCTTGGGAGACGCTCCAGCCCGGCGACTCGGCTGCCATCTTGGCGATCGGCCCGATGGTGAAGGTCGCGGAGGAAGCCGCCGAGCTGCTCAAGCGCGACGGCATGCAAGTACGAGTCGTCAATGCCCGCTTTGTCAAACCGCTGGACGAGAAGATGCTGGCCCAGTTGGCGCACGAGCGAATGCCGGTGCTTGTGCTGGAAGAAGGCAGCGAGTCGGGCGGACTGGGCGGCGCGGTACTTGAATATTACGCGCGCAGCGGTCTGACGCATGGACCGGTGCAAATCGCCGGCGTGCCGGATGTGTTCGTGGAGCATGCCACGATCAAGGAGCAGCGCCAGGAGTATGGCCTCACCGCGGAGCAGGTCGCGGCGAAGCTTCGCGCGTCCGCCGCGCGTCCCAGGCAGAGAGCCACATGACGGAGAAGCCTGCCGTTAAAGAGCGGCTGGATGTGTTGCTCGTCGAACGCGGCTATTACGACAGCCGGGAGAAGGCGAAGGCCGCCATCATGGCCGGGCTTGTCTGGCAGGGCTCGGAACGGCTGGACAAAGCCGGGACGAAGATCGCCAGATCCGTGGAATTGACGGTCAAAGGCGCGCCCCATCCTTATGTCAGTCGAGGCGGCCTGAAGCTTGAGAAAGCGATTCGCGTCTTCGGCCTTGACCTGCAGGACGTGGTCATGCTCGACATCGGTGCCTCGACCGGCGGATTTACCGACTGCGCGTTGCAGCACGGGGCAGCGTTCGTGTACGCGATCGATGTCGGGTACAATCAGCTCGATTGGTCGTTGCGCCAAGACGAGCGCGTACGGGTGATGGAACGCACAAACTTCCGCCATATGACGCCGGATGCATTGGCGGCCGGTCCACGCCCTGGGTTCGCGACGATCGACGTGAGTTTCATTTCGCTCAAGCTGATCTTGCCTCCCTTGACCGGCATTCTGGAGCCGGGGGGACTAACCGTCGCGTTGATCAAGCCGCAGTTCGAAGCGGGACGCGAGCAGGTCGGCAAGTCCGGCGTCGTACGCGACCGCCAGGTACATGCATCCGTCCTGCGGGAAGTGCTGTCTTTTGCGGACAGCCTCGGGCTTGCGCTGCGCAACCTGACGTTTTCTCCGATAACCGGCGGAGAAGGAAATATCGAATTTCTTGCTTGCTGGTCGCTGCCGGAGCCCTCGCAGTCAGTCAAAACCTACACCGAGCAGGACCATGCCGAACGGATCGAAGCGGTCGTTCATGAAGCGCATGCGGCATTCCGTTCTGCATAATATGCGATTGTCCGGATGAACCGGAACTGCCGAAGAACGGCCGGATATCGGTTCGTGCGGCAGTTCCTTTTTTTATTCATTCGGCAACGGATGATCCTGCATGTGAGGTGATGACAGGTGGGACGACTCGGGGATTGGTTGTTGCTGCTCGCAGGCGCTGCCGTTGCGATCTGGTGGTTGGCCAGGCGTTTCGACCACTGGCTGCATGAGCCCCCGGGAGTGAGGCTGCGCCGGATCGCCCAGAAGGGCGGCGTCGCGGAGGATGAGGCGGTCATCCTGCTGCGGGACAACGGCTTTGACGTGTTGTCCGGCAAGCACAGAATTCCGCTTGGCGTGGTTATCGACGGCGCTCCCGCGCAGCAGACCAGGCTGTTCTTCGATTACTTGGCGACGAAGGAGGACAAATACTATTTGGTCAAGCTGGAGCGTTCCAGACAGCCAATCGACTGGACGCCTAGCGGGCTGCGCGAGCGGCTGCTCGTGTATGCGCTATTATTTCCGGATTGCGAAGGCATTATCGTTGCCGATCCGAAGGACAAGCTCGTACGAACGGTACGGTTCCAAGTGGGGGATGACGAGGAATGAAAAGTTTGCGACAACGGAAAATCAGGGAATTGATCTCCTCCGGCGAGATCGAAACGCAGGAAGATCTGGTTGAAGCGTTAAGCCGGGCGAATATGCAAGTGACGCAAGCAACCGTATCGCGCGATATCAAGGAATTGCAGCTCGTGAAAGTACCGCTCGAGAACGGTCGGTACAAATATTCGCTGCCGCAGGATCAACGATACAATCCGGCAAGCAAGCTGCGAAGAGCGCTGGCCGATCACTTCGAAAGCACCGAGGCGGCGGAAAATCTCGTCGTCGTCAAGTGCATGCCGGGCACGGCCAATACGATCGCCGCTTTGATAGACGGCATGGAATGGCCGGAAATCGTCGGGTCGATCAGCGGAGATGACACGACTTTGCTCATATGCCGCACGAAGGAATTGGCCGCCGTCATCGTTAGCCGCATTTTGAGCATGCTTCATTAAAGAAATCTCTTTAAATCGTATTGACTTGTGATCGGAGGGGGCATTCGATGCTGCGGGAACTTACGATTCGCAACTTGGCGGTCATCGAACAGGTGTCTGTCGTATTTCATGAAGGTTTTCATGTATTGACAGGGGAAACCGGGGCAGGCAAGTCGATCGTCATCGATGCGCTGGCGCTCGCTGCCGGGGGCAGGGGCGCCGCGGACATGATCCGCTATGGCAGCGATCGGGCCGAGGTGGAAGCGCTCTTCGACTTGCCGCGGAAGCATCCGGTATGGGACACGCTGGAGAAGATCGGCATCGGGGCCGATTCGGCAGAGCCGCTGCTCATTCGCCGGGAGATCCAGTCGCAAGGCAAATCGTCGGCGCGCATTAACGGCCAGCAGGTAACGCTGTCCATGCTTCGCGAGGTCGGCGAGCATCTGATCAACCTTCACGGTCAGCACGAGCATCAATCTCTGCTGCGCACCGAGCGGCATCTGGAATGGCTTGATCAATTTGCCGGAGAAGCGATTAGCGGCGAGAAGGCCGAATACGCGGCGTTATTCCAGCGTTATCAAGAATCAGTGAAGGAACGCCGCGAACTCGAGGAGAAGTCGCGTCAAGGGATGCAGATGCTCGACCTGTATCGATTTCAGATCGAAGAGATCGGCAGCGCACGGCTGAAGCCAGGAGAAGACGAATCGCTTGCCGAAGAGCGGAGCAGACTATCGCATGCGGAGAAGCTGTCGGACGCGGTAACGGAAGCTTACGATTTAATATACGGGTCCAAAGGACTGGCATCGCTGTCCAAGGCGCTGTCGCGCTTGCAGGACATGCAGAAGGTCGATCCGATCAAGCTGGATCCGCTCGTGGAACAGCTGCAATCGGCTTACTATGCTGCGGAGGACGCGGCGTTCCAGCTTCGCGATTATCGGGAAAACATCGAATTCAATCCGCAGCGCCTGGAGCAGATCGAACGGCGTTTGGATTTGCTGCATGGACTGAAGCGCAAATACGGCGAATCCGTGGAAGAAATATTGGCGTACCGGGAACGCATCATGGGTGAGACCGATCGGCTGGACAACCGGGAGGAGCGATTGCGCGAGTTGACCGCGTTGGAAGCGGAGCTGCTGGAGGACCTGAACGCCAGAGCAACCAGGTTGACAAGCATTCGGCAGCGATCCGGACGAGTGCTTGCGGAAGCGATCGTCAAGGAACTGAACGAGCTGCATATGAGCCGCTCGGTCTTCGAGGTGAAGCTGGAGCAAGGGACGCTGTCTGCACAAGGCGCGGATTCAGCGGAATTCCTGCTGTCCACGAATCCGGGGGAGCCGCCCAAGCCGCTGGCCAAGATCGCTTCCGGGGGTGAGATGTCGCGCGTAATGCTGGCGCTCAAGGCGATATTCGCCCGGATCGACCGCATTCCCGTGCTCGTATTCGACGAAGTCGATACCGGTGTCAGCGGGCGGGCGGCCCAAGCGGTCGGTGAGAAGCTGGCAAGACTGTCGGGCAACTGCCAAGTGTTCGCGATTACCCATCTACCGCAGGTAGCATGCATGGCCGACCATCAATATGAAATCCGCAAGGACGTCAGCGAAGAAGCTGGCCGGACGGTCACATCGGTACATGAGCTGCAAGGCGACGAGCGGGTGGAGGAGCTGGCCCGTTTGCTTGGCGGCGTAGAGGTAACCGAGCGGACCCGGCACCATGCTCAGGAGATGCTTGCCCTGGCAGAACGCCAAAAAAACGCGTAATGACGCGAAATATTGAAGGTCAAGGAAGCTTTTCGGGAACATAAAAGCAGGGGGGCAAGGTTACCTTATAGGTACGTTATCGGCAGATCACCATCGCCGGTCGAGACCTGTAAGGGAGCGTGAGAACTTGAATCCCCATCCCCACAGAAGCCGACTGATCGGACTTTGCCTCATGATCATTCTCGGCGCGATCGTCTGCTCTTCGCCGATCCGGCATTATGTTTCGTTTCCCAGCAATCTGCGTCTGTTTCAAGGTCAGGTCAGGCAATTGCATTTTGCCATGCCCGTTCACGCGATGGGCAGCGTCAATCCGCAAGTCGCCGACATTAACGGCAATCCGAACGGACAGTTCAGGGTGAATCTGAACCAGCCGCTGTCCATTCACCCGAAGCAGAGCGGGACTACCGAGCTGAAGCTAAGATTGTTCGGCCGCATTCCATTCAAGACGGTGAAGCTGCAAGTCATTCCCGATTTGAAGGTCGTTCCGGGCGGTCAAACGATCGGCGTCAAAGTGAAATCGGCGGGCATCATGGTTGTTGGGCATCATTTGGTCAAAACAGCGGGCGGATCAAAAATGTCGCCAGGAGAGGAAGCCAAGCTGAAGCTAGGGGACTTGATCGTCCAGATCGACGGCGCGCCGGTTAACGACGTGACCAAGATCGGTCCGATCGCGCAAACGGCGGGAGAACGCGGCGATTCGCTGTCCTTGCTTGTGGAGCGGGATAAAACCCGATTCCGCACCAAGCTTACCCCCGCCTACGACGAAGAAGACAAGGCGTGGCGGCTCGGTCTCTACATTCGCGATTCGGCAGCCGGCGTCGGCACCTTGACATTTTATGCCCCGGACCATGGTGTATATGGCGCGCTAGGCCATGTGATCACCGACATGGGCACCCAGACGCCGATCGTCGTCGGCAGCGGTGAAATCCTGCATTCCAGCGTAACCTCGATCGCGAAGAGCCATCACGGCGAACCGGGCGAGAAACGGGCGATCTTCAAGGAAGGCCGCAAGCTCGGCAATGTAGAGAGCAATACGCCGTTCGGTATTTTCGGCCGTATGAAGGAACTGCCGAGCCATTCGTATCGATCCGAAGCGGTACCCGTCGCATTCGCGGAAGAGGTCGAGGAAGGACCTGCGGAAATGTGGACGGTCGTGGGAGGCCAGAAGGTGGAGAAGTTCGATATTCGCATCGTGCACGTAACGAAGCAATCCTCTCCGGCAACCAAGGGCATGGTTATCAAAATTACCGACCCGAAGCTGCTGGAGCGTACCGGAGGCATCGTGCAGGGCATGTCGGGCAGTCCGATCTTACAGCATGGCAAGTTGGTTGGGGCCGTTACCCACGTATTCGTCAACGATCCGACTTCGGGTTACGGCTGTTATATCGAATGGATGCTCCAGGATGCCGGAATTATGCTGAGCCCGGAGAAAACCATGTCTAAGGCGGTTTGACGCCTTAGATTTTTGGTTTAAGGAGAAAAGAGGGAATTTGTCGAAAATATACGAATCGAATCGGTTGTTGGCGTAAATTATTAATTATATTCGATTGTACATAAAAAATAAAGAAATATTTTTTCGAGGCAGAAGGAATTCATTCAGAATTGTCGAAATCGAATAAACAGAGAAACGGCGAACGTTTTTCTCGACTAATTTTTGCAGAGCGAAAGGGAGGACCTGACATTGCAGCGAATTGAAGTTTTCCTTGCGGACGACAACCGAGAATTCACGAACTTATTGTCCGAGTACATTCAAGAACAGGATGATATGACGGTCATCGGGGTAGCCTACAACGGAGAAGAAGTCATTCGTCAGTTGGAAGAAACCCGGCTTGTGCCGGATGTCATGATCCTCGATATCATCATGCCGCATCTGGACGGACTCGGTGTATTGGAGAAGCTGCGGGACATGAACTTGTCGCCGATGCCCAAGATCATCATGCTGACGGCATTCGGCCAAGAGAACATTACCCAGCGCGCGGTTCAATTGGGAGCTTCTTATTACATCTTGAAGCCGTTCGATATGGACGTATTGGCCAACCGGATTCGGCAGCTTGCCGGGTCGTCGGCTCAGGCTTCCATCTCGACCGGCAGCCAGTCAAGCAGCGGCAGCTCGCATCGCTCGAATATCGTGCCAATCAGCGGCAAGCCGAAAAATCTGGACGCCAACATCACGAGCATTATTCATGAGATCGGCGTGCCTGCGCATATTAAAGGATATCAATACTTGCGCGAAGCGATCACGATGGTGTACAACAACATCGAGATTCTCGGCGCTATCACAAAGACGCTGTACCCGGCGATCGCCGAGAAGTTCAAGACGACGCCGTCCCGCGTCGAACGCGCAATCCGCCATGCGATCGAGGTGGCTTGGACGCGTGGCAACATCGACAGCATTAGCCACCTGTTCGGCTACACGATCAATATCGCGAAGTCGAAGCCGACCAATAGCGAGTTCATCGCGATGGTCGCGGACAAGCTGCGGATCGAGCATAAGGTATCGTAGCTCCAATCAGTGAGATACACTGGCAAAGTCCCAAATGTTCAGGGGCTTTGCCAGTGTATATCCCTAATGGCGGTTATGGCTTTGCATTATTTTCAGTAATGACAGGATGTTTAATCATCGCTTTGAATCCGCTGAACGGTTCATTGCATATTTCAATGCCATAGTTTACTCCGAAGTGAAGCTGCAGCCTTCGATGGACATTCTGAAGGCCGATCCCGCGCCTGCCCCCATTTCCCTGGTCGCCTTGACCATTGTCTTGAACCATGCATAGCAAAGTACCTGCCTCAACGTACACGGAAACCATTATTTTACCTTGGTTGTCAGCCCGTTTGTTCATCCCATGACGGACCGCATTCTCTACGATCGGCTGCAGAATTAAACGAACGATTTTCAATTGTGCCGCACCGGGCTGAATATAGAATAAAGTCTCAAAGCTCTGCTCTTTACGCATTTGTTCGATGTGCAGGTAGCTTCTGGCATGTTCGATCTCTTGTTCAACGGTTGTAAACTCGTCTTCATTCAAGCTGAAACGGAGCAGGCTGGCAAGTGTGGTGACCATCTCCGCCAAACGTTGCTCGCGAATCGCTTCAGCTCTCCATTTGATAGCATCGAGAGTATTATAAAGAAAGTGAGGATTTATTTGATTGATGAGCATTTGCATCTCAAGCTGTCTTTTTTCGGTCTCCACCTTCTTTGTGTTATGTAGTAACTCAAGCATACCCGATACCATCGAATTGTAGCCGCGAACCAGTTGTCCGATCTCATCCGGGCGTTGCAAATAATCAGGAAAAGGTGCAAGTTTGCCCCGCTTTACCTTTATCATATGCTTGACAATAGAATGAATAGGTGACGAAAATTTTCGGGCGATGAAAAATATGAGCAAACCCATTACTGCCATCACAACAGCAACGATGACGAACGTGTATTGTCTGATTGCCTCAATCCGATCGGTTAGTTCCGCTTCGGGTATGGTTGCGACCAATCTCCAGTCCATCAAATCAAGAGGTTCCGAGTCAACGTAATATCGTGTTTTCGATGCAGACAAACGGAAGAATCCGCCTATTTTTTCAGATGAAGCCCATTGCGCCAGGCTCTCGTCCTGATTTGCCGAGTTCAAGGTGGAGTAAAGCATCTGATTATTATCATCATATAGAGACAACCGATAGCTGGAATACTGCTTTGGCGTAATGAATTGCTTTTGCATGACGGAATCGGGAATATGCACAGCTAAAACGGCGATGGGCGTGTAGTCGAATAAGTTGGGTATATAACGCAAATAAACAAATTCCCGTTTGCCTGTCGCAGTGTTCAGTTCGGTAATCCAAGCGGCTCTTCCACCGGAGCGAATCACTTGCTCGAACAGAGTGGAATTCGGCTCCATTAAATGGAAGTTATATCCATTATGATCGGAACTCAAAACATACAAAGACTTATAGTTTGGATATTTACTCAACTCAATAGGGAAAATATAAACATTATACGGCCCGCGCAGCTCTTCAATAATACCCTTCAGCTCCGTAACAAAACTGACCTCCGCGAAGAAATCTTCGGGCGCAGATTGTCTGAGAATTTTCTGAAGCTTATCTGACGTCATAATATCGTAAGTGCGTGAGTTTACTTCATTGAAAAAGTCATTCAGTCTGACTGCGTTATTTTTCAAATTATCCTTAATAAAAACCGAGGTGACATCCTCCAATTGTGACTTGGAACTTTCATAAGAAAAGTAGCCCAGCAGGGCTAGCGGCACAAATATGGAAACAAAAAGGATGAAGGCAAGCTTCACCCACAAAATCGAGCTGGCGTGGGCGAATTGATGGAATATTTTCATATGCCCTGCCCCAGCCTATACTCTTTAGGCGTTATCCCGACTTTTTTCTTGAATATTTTCCCGAAGTACTGTACGTCTTGGTACCCTACTTCCTGGCACACCTCATATATTTTTACATCCGTCGTCTTCAACAATTGTTTGGCATTTTCGATACGTAAATCCGTCATATAGTCAACAAAGTTTACACCGGTTTCTTTTTTGAATATTTGACTTAACCAGACGGGATGCACACTGAGCTCTTTGGCCATAAATTTAAGGTTAATGTCTTTGACCGGGATGTTTACCAAGAGGCGTTTTGCTTTGTCAACGATGGAATAGTTGTTAGGCACCATAAGTACTTCAACTTTGTTCAATAAGTACGAAAGGATCGTTTCCTTCCATTTCTCTACGGTTGTACATAGATCGATGGACTCCCACAAGGAGAATGGCACCTGCTCGGATGGGAACCCGAAATATTGGATCAAGTCGGAATGAATTTCGACTACCCATTTAAAGCATTCTCGGGAAAACTCTTTGGTGCCCAATATCCCATTGAACATGAACGTTCGCAGCGCGGCGTCCACCTGGACAGCGATTTTGTCATGATCGCCGCTAGAAATCGCCTCCAATAAATGCTCTTTTGAATATTGATCTTCGGGCGGATGAATATCTCGAAACCATATTTGTCTGTCATTCCCATCCATGCTGGACATTTTGTAGGCTTGGATGGACTGATCGTAAGCAAGCGGTATGGAAGAAAACGAGTCCATTCGTTCGCTTACCCCAGTATGCAATTGAATTTTCGCTAGCTTGAGCGTTTGGGTAAACAATTCGTCAATCATTTCTTCGATTCTGGTGCTTCCCGAGATCACAATCCATACGTTGTGTATGTTGCGAAATGCCGCAGAGGGAGGATAGAGCTTAAGAACGTCCTCCATAATATTGCCTATTGAAAAGCATTGCAACTCCAATTCTCGCTCAGGCACTCGGGTAATCTTATCCTCTGAGAGAGATAAGGCGATCACTGAATAGGCAGATTGGACAAGCCATTCGAGTCCGCAAATACGCAGCCTATGGATCATAGGGTCATGGAGTGGCGTCTTCGACATGCAAAGACTGGCAAGGATGCTCTCTTTCATCATCTTTGTTCCATAATGAGCTTGTTCCATTTGCCTGGAGAGGCGCACATCCAACAGTCTTTCTTCTTCAATGATCGCAACAAGATTCAAGATGATGCCCAAAAATTCACTGCTGTTAAAAGGTTTAAGAATGTAATGGGCAGCACCTAAGTGGATGCTTCTTTGTGCATATGTAAAATTGTCATAGCCGCTTACAATAATCGTTTTATAAGAGTATCCGTCGATCGTTCTTGCCCGTTCAAGCAAATCAAGGCCTGTCATTTCGGGGAGCACAATGTCCGTGATAATGATGTCGGGGAATTCGGATTGAATCCAATCCAGGGCTGTCTCCGCACTGGAGACAGCATGAATGACGTCTATTCGATCATTTAGCCCATTCAGGATTTCTTGTATGCCTCTTCTGGTTTCCAACTCGTCTTCCACAATGAGCAATTTCATTTCATCATCACCTTGGTTCCCAAGTTGCTAATAAGTCAAGTATAAGCAGTACGCATGCAGAATGACAATCCTTTCTGCGACTTCTCCACGTTCCATATAAAACTCGATAAAAAAATACGGTATATGTTTAAAAAAGTCATGTTCATCCAAGTAAAGGAGGGTGCTATAGTGGGAACCACTTAGTTGGATCCCGGGGGGGAGGTGGCATGATTGACGCTTCGAGATGAGCATGAGATTCTTCATTGGGGCCATACGTTTCAAAGCATGGTTTGGGATAAAGGACGGTTGATCGATACGATCGAACACCGATTTTACACCTGGGCAAAAGAGAAGAAGATTTTACCGGATGAATTGAAGTATGCAGCGATTCAATGGCGATTGGACTGGGAGAGCGCTTGGGGGACAAAGAACGTACATGGCGATTGGCTGCAGATGATTATCCAATCTTCTACGCTAGATAAGTTGATTGCAGCGTTGGTGTATGGACTTGAAACAAGTCGAAGCAAAGAGGTGAGACCGGAAATTGACTGGATGCTCAAATTGATCAAGGAGAGGCTGAATCAATCGATTACTTTGGGAGAACTGGCCGATGAGGTAGGCTTAAGCGCGGATTACTTGGGCCGTCAATTCAAAGCTGAAGTCGGCACGCCGTTCAATGAGTATGTGAATCGGCTCAGGATGGAGAAAGCAGCTTATTTATTGAAGCATTCCAGCCTGAAAGTGTATGAGATAGCAGAACGAATTGGAATATCCAACTACCGTTATTTCTCGATCTTGTTCCGCAAATGGGCGGGCAATACGCCGCTGGAGTTCAAAAAGGGCAGAGCGTAAAGCCGTCAACCAAGACTTTTTTAGTGCTGCACATTGTTTTTTTATCGAGTTTTTGCAAACCCGAATTTTGAAACATTCTGACGAATTATATGCATATTTCTTAGAGGTTCGCGGTGTTACTATGATAGCGATATCACACTTCGCTATAGGGGGATTCAACGAATGAAATGGTCTAAACAATCAATGGTTTTGATGCTCGTCATGTTGCTGCTCATTCTATCCGCATGCTCCAGCAACTCTACCGGCAATAACGAAGGAAGCCAAAGCACGAATACGCCGGCAAACACGTCTGAAGCAACAAAAGCGGTAGTTGACGAGAAACCAATTACACTCACCTGGTCCGGATGGTCTGCAGAAGAAGAGGCGACAAAGCCTGCTATCGAAAGTATGATCAATTCCTGGAATGCCGAAAATCCGAATGCGACCGTGAAGTGGGTTGGCTGGCCTTGGGCGAATACACGAGAACAGTTAATTATCCGCAGCCAAGCAAACGATCAAATGGATGTGGCGCAGTCTGAATTTTCTTGGTTGGGTGCACTGAATTCGGCGAATGCGCTTCTGGATTTATCCACTGTGTTCGATGAAGCCTGGCTAAATGAAAACTTCGAGCAGTCTGCGCTGGAAGTTGCCAAAGTAGACGGAAAGCAGGTAGCTCTTCCTTGGACATTGGCTTCTGTCGGCATGGTATTCAATCCGAGCCTGTTGGAAAAAGCAGGCGTCACGGAAGTTCCTGCGACGATCGCGGAATTCGAAGATGCCCTGTCCAAGCTCAAGGCAAGCAACCCGGAATTAATTCCGTATGCGCTCGAGACGAAGAATGTGGATTTTGTCGCTTGGCTGTGGACGTTCGGCGGTAAAGTGTTTGATGAGAATGAGAATGTCACGATCAACAGCCCTGAAGGAGTTGCGACCTTGGAGTGGATGAAGAGCCTGCTTGATCACGGTTATATTCGCATGGACTTAAGCCGATTTGACGCGAGAGAATTGTATGCCAAAGATTTGGTAGGCTTCTATGATGATGCTATTTTCACGAAGGGAACATTGGCTGCAGCGGGCGTAGCTGAAGCGGAATTGGACAACAAAATCCAACCGATGTTAAGGCCGGTATTGAAAGCGGGGGATACGCCAAGATCGACGCTCTGGGGACATACCCTGATTATTAACAAAAAATCGTCGAATCCCGAGAAGGCAGCCGAATTTATTAAACATATCGTTAGCGATGAGCAAGCTTTGAACTACTTCGAATCGAACGGAATGCTGCCGGTAAGCAAATCTGCGCTGAATACGGATCAAGTGAAGAATGATGCCTGGTCAAACAAATGGGCGGAGATTACGAAATTTGGGCAGAAAAATGAAACGGCAAACTATGACAACGGCTCTGAACTGAACGGAATTATTAGAGATGAAGTCCAGGCGGCGCTCTTAGGTGGAAAAACGGCCCAAAAGGCTTTGGATGATGCTGCAGCGAAATTAAAAACGGCAATCTCTAACTAAAGGTGTGACAGCGATGAATAAGGCAAATAAATGGGGGGCGAAGCTAACAGAAAGCCAAACCGGCTTTCTGTTAGTTTTACCGGCACTTCTCGTGTTTAGCTTCATTATTCTGTATCCCTTTATCAATTCCGTCATGATGAGTTTTACGGATCAGAGCTTATTGAAGCCGGATCGCAGCTTTGTCGGGTTAGATAATTATGTTCGATTATTTTCCAATCCCGAGTTTTTAGGCACCTTGAAGAACACTTTTGTTTTCGTACTGTTCGGAACGCTTGTTCCTTTCGTATTGGGGTTAATCTGGGCCATCATTTTGAATCAGGGATTTAGGGGGTCGGAATTTCTAAGAGGCTTGACTCTAGTAAACTGGATTTTGCCGAGCACTGCGATCAGCTTCTTATGGATGTGGATCTTCAATGCACACTTCGGCCTGTTCAATGGTTTCTTGAAAAATATAGGGTTGATTAATGAGAATATTACGTGGCTAGGACAAATGAAAACAGCCATGCTCATCGTCATTATCGCCAAGACTTGGTCTACCTTGCCCTGGTTTATGGCTTTCCTGCTCGGCGGACTGCAAGGTGTGTCCAAGGATCAGATTGAAGCGTCAAGAATTGACGGGGCAGGAAACTGGCAAGTTTTTCGTCATGTGGTAGTGCCGGAAATGAAGTTTGTTACCTCTCTGGTCTTGATTCTCGGTTTTATTGGAAGCCTTCAGCATTTCGATTTGTTATATGTCATGACAGGCGGAGGCCCTGCCCGTGCTACAACGACATTGTCAGTCGAAGTGTATAATTATGCGTTCAAATCGTGGAGAATGGGAGTTTCGGCGTCCATCGGTACAATCTGGATCCTGCTTTTATCTGTTCTGGGCTACTTCTATATTCGGAGCCAAAAAGACGACCTCAATTAAATTTTCCTTAGACAAAGGAGGTGAAGCCATTGTTTGAAAAAACAGTCGGTTTCCGATTATTTTTTTGGATTACCCTTATCGTTCTTGGATTTTTTATTTTCTTTCCTTTGTACTGGATGGTTATCACCGGATTTAAACCTAAAGAAGAGATGTTTTCATTAGCTGTATTCCCTGCTCGTGGAACATTGGAGCATTATTGGGGAGTTATGACGGATATTCGCATTCTGACTTACCTTAAGAACAGCATTATCGTAGCGATCGCCAGCAGCTTTCTGGCTACCTTGGTCTCCATGTACGCAGGATACAGTTTTTCGAAGTTCAGATATTGGGGACGCAAATCCTTCATGATACTCATACTGGCTTCGAAGATGGCTCCCCATGCCGTCCTGCTGCTCAGTATATATGTCATGATGAAGCAGATGAATCTGCTGGATCATTATGTTTCGTTAATCATGGCTTATATTGTATTCATATTGCCGCTGGGGACGTGGACATTGAAAGCTTATTTCGACAAAATCCCCAATGCCTTGATCGAGTCGGCCAAGATGGACGGCGGCAGCACCATGCTCATTATCCATCGCATCATCTTTCCTCTCGCTGTTCCGGGGACCGTCTCAGTAGCTATCTATGGTTTTGTTTATGCCTGGAACGATTTGCTCTTCTCGCTTACGCTGGTTACTTCGCCGGAGAAGCGTACGCTGGCGCCGGGCTTGATCCTGACTTATATGGGAGAATTTCAAGATAATTGGAGCAGCATGATGTCTGCTTCCGTTATTGTATCGATTCCCGTAACGATTATGTTCATTTTCCTGCAAAGATTTTTTATTAGCGGCCTTACTTCCGGGTCGATGAAGGGATAGTGAGAGAGATGATTGAAGTCGATGCGAATTTTCCGGGCGGTGCTGTTACGCAAGTTCGATTCGATGAAGGGAATAGGATACGCTTTGCGGCGCCGCTTGACGGCAGTCCGCAAAGTTTATGGTTTTATTTTCGAGTAAGAGGCGTTCAGGGAAAGCAGCTGACTTTGTGTCAGGATCAGATGGAGCAAGTTCTGGGCGTATTCGAAAGCGAGACGTACAAGCGAGTTCAGCCCGTTATTCGCGAAGGCGAGGAGGGGGAATGGACGCGCGTTCCCAAGCATCAGACGAAGTTCTCGATCGATCCATTGGAATTTCGATTTACCATCACGCCTTCTCGGGACACGGTATACATTGCATTCAGCTATCCCTACACGACGGAGCATTTTCAACATTTTATAACAAGCAACCCAAGCCCATATTTACAGCAAACCGTGTTGGGACGAACGAAGGAAGGAAGACCCTTTCCTGCAGTGACGATTGGCGAAGAGGATGAGAGCAACAGGATCAGAAAGAAGCTCATCGTATGTCAAGCCCGTCAACATGCAGGGGAGGTCAGCGGTTCCTACGTTCTTGAAGGCATCATCAAGGAAGCTTTGGCAGATACCGAGCAAGGAAGACAACTGCGCAAGCACATGGTGCTCGTGGTGTTTCCCTTTGTCGACTTGGATGGAGTCCAGCAAGGAAGATATGGTAAAAACCGCCCTCCGATCGATATGGGGCGGGATTGGAGCCTGGAACCCAACCATCCCGAGATCAGAATGATGCAGCAAGAAGTCGAGCGGCTTGCCCGACAGTATGACTTTACGTTATTCATGGATTTGCATGCTCCCCAACCAGGAGGAAACTGTTACCTGATACCGGACAGAAGATTCGCAATGGGTCAACAGCAGTGGGGAAAATTCTGGTCCTTCTATGAAGCTTTCGGCGATGCGGTCAGTCGGGTCTGCACTTGCGGGTTTGACGATTTCGATGCCGATTCGATCAATTGGTCCGGTATTTACTACCATCAAACCAGCAAACACTACTATAGCAGCAAGTATAAAGCGACGACGATGACGCTGGAAACTTCCTATCACGTGGATCGTCAAGGGACCTTATTGACCCCGGATCATTGGCGAAGCATAGGACAGATATGGCTGCGAGTGGCGCAGGCGTATTATTCGCAGCCTGCCGATATTGGCTGGAGTGAGCTGAAGCGGAGTCATCCTTCACGCGATCTGTTGTTGGAATACTGGGATATGGTAAAGGAACCGAAGCATGCAAAGCTGATTGCGATTCATAAAGAAACGTTTTCTTTCGTATCGGAACGGGATGATGGCGAGATGTGGATGACTTGCAGCACGCCCTTTCATGCATCCGTTGCTGCGCCTGGTATTCAGATTGACACGGATGAGGGGGCTCCTTTTCAGACAGAGGTCATCTTGTACCGTTTCAATGATGAAGTGGCTTTGGGCGAGATCATTAGCTATTACCTGCATGCTGCGAATGGTAGCATCGTCTGGCAGCTTCCGGAGGAGTTCCATGCATCGGTCCGGGACCATGCCTATAAAGTAAGTTTGCGTATAAGCGGTCTGCGCGGAACCGCTCATGTACAAGTGATCGCGACGAAATGAAAGAAGAGCAGTCTCGACAAAGGAGAGATATTCATATGATTGGACAAGAACTCGCAACCTACATCAAAGAGCTTTCCTATCAAGATCTTCCTGACGAAGTTGTTTATCAAACCAAACGGTTGCTTCTCGATACGATCGCAACGATCCATGCGGGTGCAAGAGAGGAATTCACACAGAGGATTCCGGCATTCATAAGCTCAATGGACAATAAGTCGGAGTGCACCGTCATTGGAAGAAAGCAGAAAGCTAACTGCCTGTGGGCGGCCTTTGCCAATGCTTCCTTCTCCCAGGTGCACGATTTTAACGACGGACATAAAGGTGCGGCGATCTCGCTTCTGTCGGCATCTCCAATCTGGGGCGGTTGTTACCATGCTGCAAGAATTGTCGTTCCTGTTGCTCTTGCATTGGGGGAGAAATACGCCTTGTCAGGGAAAGAAGTACTGGCGGCGATCGTTACCGGTATAGATGTTGCGTACAAGATTCGCGGGGTGAAGCATAAACCGCCTTCCGAGGTTTATGCTACTTCCGCGGTTGCCGCCAAGATGATGGGGCATAACGAGACACAAATATTGAATGCGCTGGGCATCGCCGGGTATATGTCCCCAGGCAAGATTGGCAAGGGTCCGTCATATGATTCGGATTTCTTGGTGCACGGATATTTTGCCAAAAACGGAATCGAAGCGGCGATACTGGCAGCCGAAGGGTTCAAAGGTCCCAAGTTGTACGATGACAGCGCTTTCTCTACGCGTTTCAATGAGAAAGGCCTATGGAAGGACTTCGAGATCATGGAAGTGTATTTGAAGCCCTATCCAACCTGCAGAGTGACGCATGGACCCATAGATGCTGTACTCGAGCTCCGAAAGGAGAAGGGAATTGAGGCCGCCGATGTGGAACAGGTGGAAATCCGCTTGTTGACACAGGATATGTATGTGGCGAATAAAAGAATGAATACGGACAGCTACTACAAAAGTTGTCAATTCAACATCTACTATCCTGTTGCTTGCGCCCTGATCGACGGAGAGGTAAGTCTAAAGCAATTTACCAGAGAACGAATTGCCGACCCCCTGGTGCATGAATTTAGCAGAAAAATCAAAGCCGTTTCCGACGAAATGTTGGAAGTACACTACCCTGAAAAAAGTTCATCCATCGTCAACGTAAGAACAAAAGACGGGAACGTCTATACGAAGTTGGTCGAATATCCGAAAGGACATCCGGCCAACCCCATGACGGAACGTGAACTGCTGGATAAATTCATTCTGTGCACGAAGAATGAATTTTCGGAAGATAGAGTGCTGCAATTGCGAGATGCCACCTATCATCTTGATCGAATGTCCAGCATTACCGAGCTTACGAGTATGCTGTCCGCAGCAAACTGAACAATTTGTGCATCATTAGCGACTCATTTGAGTGCGATTCTGATTTTTTCTGCCGCCTCTTCCATTGCTTGCTGCGGCGACTTTTCTCCCAAGAGGGCGGCCTGTACCGCATTTTTAATGATGTCGTTCAATTCCGCGGTTTGTTTGTAATCTCTTGTTTCTTTGATCCGGCCGGTTTTGGTAATCGCAGACCAATCTTTCGCCCATTCATCATGTATCACTTTGTCGTTCGCTAATCCTGACTTTGTGACAGGCATCAAGCCCATCTGTTCGAAGTAGGGAATGGATTGTGAATCGCTGACCAAATGTTTTAAAAATTCTGCTGCTTCCTGCTTGTGCTCGGAATGATTAAAGATAACCAGTGTATGGCCCCATAGGGCGGATTGCGGAACGTCTCCTTCATGGAGAACCGGCCTTAGCATAGGCTTGATTTGATTGTCCAGCTCGTCAATGGCAACCCCATTGCCTACCAGAAAGCCTTTTGCCAAAATAGCGTCATCATAGAAGCCAACCAAATGATTAGCGAATAGCAGTCTTGCATCCATCCGGCCGATATTCATTTTGATGAAGCCTCGATCTTTGAGACTCTTTAACCAGGTTACCGCTTGAACGGCTTGCTCGTTATGAATGGCAATATTTTTGTTCTCGTCGATGATGGAGCCGCCAAACGTCCATAACCAGGAGGAGAAGTCAGCATTCAAGCTGTTCGTATCCAAAGCATACGGAATGATATTCGGATCGGAATCCTTCAGCTTTTGCAGCACTTCTTCAAACTGGGCAATCGTTGTCGGCGGCTCGAATATTCCGGCTTTGGCCAGCAAGGAGGGATTGTAAACCATGCCGATCGAGGCAAGCGTCCATGGCAAGCCAACCTGTTTACCATTGATTTTCCCTACATCCAATGTGGATTGTTCGAAGTTATCATCCAGCCATTGGGGATCGAAGAGCGTATTTAGATCCTCAACGACGCCTGCACTTTCCAACTGTTGCAGCCATGAGTACTCCACTTGACTGACATCCAAATGCTCTTTGCCTACGGATCGAACCATCAGCTGCTCAAGGGCATTGTTATAAGGCCAACCGAGCCACTTAACGGTAGCATCCGGGTTATTCTCGTTCCATGAATCGATCATTCCTTGGATGGATGCTTTGGAAGCTTCTTCTTCGCCCGACCAGCCTGACCATACCAATTCTATCTTCTTATCGATCGCTTCAGGTATTTGCGGCTTGACGTTGTCATTGCTGCAACCTGCGACGACAATTAGAACGAAGCATAGAACGAGTGCTGGTATACTCGAGATCCATTTGTTGTTTCTCATAGAAATCACAAATCCCTACTCATATTTTTGGAGGTGCGGCGATTACATTCAATAAAATAATAGGGTATGAATTGAATAAAGTCATCTATATTTCGAATTTATAGGTTGATAACATGAATATGAAGTTAAAAAAGGAGGCTTTCTTATTATGCTAAAAAGGCACACGAGAAGAATATCCTTCATCACGGTATTCACGCTCATCCTGCTGATTGTTCCTTACTTTGGCGGTAAGGTAGATGTCGCATTTGCTTCTGAAATTATCGTAGATAACGGATCGGCGTCGTATACAGAACGATATGGAACGTGGACGACGGCAGGTTCGATTGGCAACGGCGGTACTGATGTCCGCAGATCGAACGTACAGAATGCTACGGCGATGTATTGGCTGCCTGAGGGGGCTAGCGAGGGTTACTATACCGTCCAAATTTACAAAGTGGTCGCAGTCGATGGGGATCCGGAAGCGGTCGTAGGCGTTAGACATACAGAGGGCTCCGAGAGTTATTCGCAAGACTGGACGTCGGGAGCATCCGGATGGGTGACACTCGGTACATTTCATTTCAATCCGGGTAATGCTGACAGTGTGATCACATTAATCAGAGGAAAGGGAAGCAGCGGCACCGGATATGTAACTGCAGACGCTGTAAAGTTTGTGCCTGCGCCAACATATTCACCTCCGCCAGCACCGCCGTTTAGCTCTAACCCGACGCCTCCCGGCTTTTTGCCGGAAGGATACACATTGGCATTCGTCGAGGATTTTAACGGTACAGAGCTGGATGAGACCAATTGGATGACTCACGATCATACCACTTTAGCTTCCGGAGTAGCCTATAATCCTGAGAATGTCACAGTGTCCAATGGAGTTTTGGACATTGCCATGAAGAAAGAAAGCTTTAACGGTTTTGATTATACCTCTGGCGGCGTTATGTCCAAGCGGTCTTTTGGATTCGGGTATTATGAAGCAAAATTGAAATTCAGCGGAACAGGCTCGGGATGGCATCAATCGTTCTGGTTGTTCACGAATTTAGGCATACGCAAATCGACACCGGATCCGTCGAGATTCGATTCCTATGACGAAGTTGACATCATAGAAACCAATTCCAGCAATGTTAACACCTATGCTACGAATTATCATAACTGGTACTGGCTGAACAACAGTCATTCCTCTTCATTTGGCGGCCACGTTGCAACCACATCTTTGTCCAGTAATTGGCATACTTTTGGTGCGTTGTATACGGACAATGCCATTCAATTTTACTTGGATGGCGTTTATCAGAACGAAATTGATACAACCTTTGTCAGCGCAACGGTCAAGAATAAACTGAATATATTTTTGAACGCCGTTAAATATGAAGCCATGGTAGATACCAATCTTCCGGGTCATTATCAAATTGACTGGGTCAGGTTCTATGCTGCTCCAGCTTCGTCACCTGAGCCGGAGCCATCCACTTACTTGTTTACGGATGATTTTGAAGATGGGAATTCGACTGGGTGGACAACTGAAGCTGGCACATGGTCAGTGGTTAGCGAGGGTACTGAGGTGTTCAAACAAACAGGTACTGCTGTCTCGGGCAAAGTTGCTTCCGGAGACCTCGCATGGTCAGACTACGCGGTACAAGCCAGAATCAAAGCCAATGATTTCAATGCGGCCTCGGCTTCCGGCATTATGTTCCGCTATCAGGATGCGAACAACTATTACATGTTCAGGTTGCATGAGTCAGGAAAAGCCCAGTTGTACAGGAAGGTAGGAGGCGCACCGGCGGAGTTGCTGCAAGAGTCTGCTCAAGCGGTAAGCCCCCATACCTGGTATACGCTTAAGATTGTTGCAAACGGGAACACCATTAATGGTTATGTCAACGGTGTTCAGAAGATCGCAAATGTGAAGGATTCAAGCTTCAGCACCGGGAAAATTGGTGCCATATCCTACTTGCAATCATTTAGTATCGATGATGTTGAGGTCTATGAAGTGGATTCGATCTTGTTCAGCGATGATTTTGAGGATGGGAATGCGAGCGGTTGGACTGAATCAGCAGGGAATTGGTCCGTAGTTACGGATGGATCTAGGGTATACAAACAAACGAGTACAGGTACATCAGGTCGAACCTATGCCGGCAATGCAGCGTGGACAGATTATTCGGTGGAGGCGAGAATCAAGCCGAATGAACTGCCGGCCTCATCTGCTTCAGGGGTAGTCGCAAGAGCAACCTCTGACGGAAATAACTACTATTGGCTGAGATTGCATGAGTCGGGCCATGTTCAATTGTATAAGAAGATTAATGGCGGCAGTGCTATCTTGTTGCAGGAGGTTATTTACCCGGTTAATGCGAACACGTGGTATACGCTCAAATTGGAAGTGAAGGGCACTGCACTGAAGGGATATGTGAATGGTTCGCTGAAATTGGCGGTGATGGACAGCAGCTTGACCAACGGCTTGATGGGAATATCGTCTTATCAGCAGTCGTATAGTGTAGATAATGTGGTTGTTACGGAGATAAATTAACCCGTGTAAGTTTATGTTTTTGGAGGAGAGGCTGGCAGACCAGTCTCTCCTCTTTGCATCCGCGTGACCATCAGGAATACGAGAAGATGGATAAACCGATATCTTTAACAATTTATCGAGTCTTGTGTATATAGTCGCGAATCTAGCAATGGTAGTATTGGATGTGCAGTCAGCAAAATGAGCCATACAGCATTCAAAATACGGTCTTGAAGTCATTCGGAGGGAAAATAATATGGCGTTTCAAACTGGCGGCAGTTATACGATCATTGCGAGAATTGAGATGGAGGATGGTGTTCCGTTTATCCATATTGCAAACGCCATTCACAAAACGGGTGGGGAAATTGCCGCTCTGGACATTGTAAACCGGGGAAACGGCACCACCGTCCGTGATATAACGGTATCCGTATCCCGTATGGAGAATGAGAAGGCGGTCATTGAAGAACTGTCCATGATCAAGGGCTTACAGTTGGTTAACGTTTCGGACCAGACCTTCTTGCTTCATTTGGGAGGCAAGCTGGAGGTTCAGTCGAAGGTACCGATCAAGAACAGGGACGATCTATCCAGGGTTTACACACCTGGCGTCGCCAGAGTATGCATGGCCATCCATGACGATCCGGCGAAGGCATACTCGTTGACCATCAAGCGCAACACTATCGCGGTTGTCACCGACGGCTCGGCGGTGCTCGGACTTGGGAACATCGGTCCGGAAGCCGCTATGCCGGTGATGGAGGGGAAGGCCATGCTCTTTAAGCAGCTTGCGGGAGTCGACGCTTTCCCGGTTTGCCTGAATACGCAAGATTCTGATGAAATTGTTAGGATAGTGAGGGCGCTTGCTCCAACTTTCGGCGGTATCAATTTGGAGGACATCTCTTCTCCACGCTGCTTCGAGATCGAAAGACGTCTCATTGAGGAACTTGATATCCCTGTCTTCCATGATGACCAGCACGGTACAGCCGTTGTCATCCTGGCAGGTTTGATAAATGCTGTAAAGCTTGTGGGCAAACGTCTTTCAGACTGTAAAGTCGTAGTTTGCGGAATCGGTGCAGCAGGAGTCGCCTGTACCAAGATGCTGCTTACCGCCGGCGTCAAGAACATCATCGGTGTGGATCGGGAGGGCGCAATCTTTCGCGGGAATCGATACCATAGCACATGGGAGGACTACGCCAATTGCACAAATCCCAATGCGGAGTGCGGCGCCCTGTCCGACGTGATTGCTGGCGCCGATATCTTCATCGGATTATCCGGCCCAAATGTGTTGAAAACGAGCGATGTGCAAAGAATGGCAAAGGATGCGATCGTTTTCGCAATGGCGAATCCGAGTCCGGAGATCCTTCCGGAAGATGCGGAGCCATATGTCAGAGTGATGGCTACAGGCCGTTCCGACTACCCCAACCAGATTAACAACGTACTTTGCTTCCCGGGCATGTTTCGCGGCGTTCTGGATTGCCGCGCATCCCGAATTACCGAAGGAATGAAGCTGGCTGCGGCCCAAGCGATCGCTTCCGTTGTTCGAGAGGAAGAACTGAGCGAGTATTATGTGATCCCCAGCGTATTCAACCAGAGCGTGGTGGAGAAAGTCAGGGATGCAGTTGCGGCGGCTGCCTATGAGAGCGGAGTTACCAGAAGAAAGGTATGAAACTGAAATGTCCGATATATAGCGGTAGCGGCGGATAAACTGCGGAATGAGCATAAGGTGAGTTGAGTTTCGAAATCGTGTCAGACGGTCATCCTAATCGGATGGCTTTTTTATTTGATTACGAAAAAAATATGGTACAATGAACGTATAATCTTTGGAGGCTTTCGGCAAAAAAACGGGAGAGGAGGAAGGATAGTTGGATCAGGAAACGAGAGAACAATTTCGGAAAATGGACAAGCGGCTGGATCGGTTTGAAGATATGTTGTCTACCTTGATTCAAATCGTGGGTGCGACCAATGCACGTCTGGAAGAAGCGCAAGCAGAATTCAGGAAAGAGAATGCAAGTCTGAGAACGGAGTTCAAGAAGGAAATCACTGATTTCAGAGCGGAAATCAAGAAAGAATTTGCGGATTTCAGAGTGGAAGTCAAGCAAGAAAATGCGGATTTCAGAGCGGAAATCAAGCAAGAAATCGCGGATTTCAGAGTGGAAGTCAAGCAAGAGAATGCGGATTTCAGAGCGGAAATCAAGCAAGAAATCGCGGATTTCAGAAAAGAATTCATTAGCACCCAGGAGCGGCAGGACCGCATTCTAGAAATCTTGTCGTTGAAATCGATTGAGACGGACGCCTACTTGCACGATTTCAAACGCAGATTGCAAATATCATAGTTCACGATATTTCAGGTTTGCAGGCCGTACAAAAGGCACCTCGCAGGTGCCTTTTGTATTTTCTCGTATTTAAGAAGAATGAACGGTTTATTTTGTTTTTATCTCCCTTTAATGTTCCTCTCAGAAAACGCTGATATAGTAGGAGCCAGTGATTTCGAAGGGAGTTCAAGAAAGAATGGATGAGAATAAAAACCAGTCGCAGCCGCGGGACGAGGCGGTTGAGGACGCGAACGAGCAAGTTGAAGTTGTCGCCAATACGCATGAAGCCGAAGAGCCCGGGACGGAAGCGGCGGCATCAAGCAAGGTCATAACTCAGCCCGGTCTGGAACGAAGTAGAAGACCGGGAGCTCCGTGGCCGTGGATCGCCGTTGCGCTTCTTGCCGTTGCTGCGTTCGTGTTCGTGCTCGTGAGGGACAACATGGAAGCCGTCAGCGGCAGCAAGAACGAAGTGGTTGGCCGGATGGACGGCGCTGCCATCACGAAGGCGGATTTGTACGATGAATTGACGAAACAACTGGGTAAGGAACAAGTGGCGGCCCGGCTTGACAACTTGATGCTGCTGAAACTGTTGAATCTGGAGGCTGCGAGCCAAGGCATTACAGCGTCGGCCGAAGAAGTGGATGCCGAGATCAACGATTACAAGAAGCATTTCGGTTCGGATGACGATTTCGAAAGCATGCTGCAGCAATACAACATGACGCTGGACGGTTTGAAGGAAGAGGTCGAAATTTCAGTCAAGCTTCGCAAAATATTCGAGCCGCAAATCAATCCGTCGGAAGATGATTTGAAAAATTCATATGAGGAAAACATTGCGAATTATGAATCGTCGCCGGAACAAGTCAGAGCGTCGCATATTTTGGTGTCAACGAAGGAAGAGGCCGAGTCGGTATTGACGGAACTGAAGCAGGGAGCGGATTTTGCTGCCACGGCCAAAGCCAAGTCAATAGATGATGCTTCCAAAGAAAATGGAGGAGATCTCGATTTCTTCGCTAGAGGCGAGATGGATGAAGCCTTCGAAACGGCGGCCTTCGAGCTTGACAATGGACAGTTGAGCGATGTCGTCGAATCGTCGTACGGATTTCACATCATTCAAGTAACGGACAGGAAGGACGCCGTTGTCGCATCGTACGAAGAAGTGAAGCGTCAAGTCAAGAACGCGTACCTCGATCAGGATATCGACAACATGATCGGCGACTGGATCACGGACAAGAAGAAGGCGTACAACTACGAGAATTTGTTGACTCCGTCGTCCGAGGATAGCGATTCGCAATAGTGGCTAATCGATCCGAAGATCGTATAGCAGCAAGGGCCGTCAAGTTCAGTGAACAGACGGCCTTCGTCATGCTTTCTCCATGAACTCGAGCCGGTTGCCGAACGGATCGTGCACGTAGAAACGTTCGATTCCTTCCCGATTTGCGTCATCTTGAATAGTATATCCGTGCTGGATGAGTCGCTCGCGCAGTGCTTCAATACGGTTCACTTCGATGCCTGGATGCGCCTTGCGTGCCGGAACGAAAGCTTCTTGAACGCCAATGTGGAGCTGTTGACGACCACACTCGAACCATACGCCGCCGCGATGCCGCAGCGCCTCCGGTTTGACGATTTCAGCCAATCCCAGAATGTCGCCATAAAATTGCCTGGCCAACTCCTCACAACGATTGGGAGCTGCCAAATGGATGTGGTCGAGCCCTTCGAACGTGAAATCCATGTTCATCGCCTCCCTCTAAGTTTCACCATGCAGAACGACGTTTCATATATAAATTATATCGCATAAATAACATCTCTGTCATCACAAGAAAATCGCTATTCGGCCACATTTCACGCCCGTACCAACCGAACAACACCATGCCTAACAAGAAAAAACGGCTTTGCCGTCCTTCAAGGACGGTGCCGTTTATTCGAGAAATATCAGCTTAACGATAATAGGTGAAACTTATAAAGTCTGATATTTCAAAAAGAACGCCGCATACGCGACGTTTTCATGTAACCCTGTTCACCAACAATAGCCCGTGCTGCTACTTCGTCCGACCGGGTTCTCCGTCGGTCTGTTCGCGGCGCGGAGGACGAGGACGCTTGGGACGAAATCGGGATGACAAGTAATTGCGCTTGCGGTCCCGGAAGAAGATCCAGCCGCCGATGAAGCAGATGCCGGCAAAAAACAGAAGAAAGCCGATTATAAAAGAACCCCACGCAAAGCTGGGAGTTTGCAGCGCCATATCGCCCATATCCGCGAAGTAATTGAACAAGGAGTCTTTCATTAACAAAAAGCCGTAAGCGGCTCCAATACCAGGCACGACAAGCAGCAGAATGGCAAGGAGTCTGGAAAGGATGAGTTTCACGGAATTGTCCTCCTATTCTTCTCCTATCATACCTTTTTCCTATCTTTCTGTCTATGATATCGATTTTTGTCGAATCGGCCGGCATTCGCTTTGTTCTGCGGGCGGAAAACAAGTACAATAGTAAAATAGATCATCAGATCGATTTATGTGGTCATGCTATCAAGCGGAGGGACTTTGAATGCCGATCGAAGCGGATGTTGCCATATTGGGAGGCGGCCCAGGGGGATATACGGCTGCGGCGCGGGCGGCGCAGGCGGGCCGCAGCGTCGTGATCGTCGAGCGGGATAAATTGGGCGGCACCTGCCTGCATCGGGGGTGCATTCCGAGCAAATCGCTGCTGAGAAGCGCGGAAATCTATGCGACGGTCAAGCAGGCGCACGTATACGGGATCGAGGTGCCGGCGGGCGAGCCAATTGTTGACTGGACAGCGGTGCATGCGCGCAAAGACGCGATCGTCTCGCAACTGTACAGCGGCGTTCAGGCACTGATGAAACAGCATAAGATTCAAATTATTCACGGGGAAGGCCGCATCACCGGGCCTTCGATCTTCTCGCCGCGCAGCGGCGCGATCGCGGTCGAGCTGCCGGATGGGGATTCGGAGACGGTCGTGGCGAAGCATGTCATTCTCGCGACCGGCTCCAGGCCGCGTCGTCTGGCGGATCTTCCCTATGATGGGGAGAAGGTCGTCACCAGCGACGAAGCACTTGCCTGGACGGAGCGTCCGGCTTCCGTCATCATCGTCGGAGGCGGCGTGATCGGCGTGGAATGGGCATCGCTGCTGTCCGACTTCGGCACGGCGGTGACACTCGTGGAGACGGCGGACCGACTGCTGCCCGCAGAAGACAAGGATACATCTGCCGCTATCGCCAAAGCGCTCTCTGCCCGAGGCGTACGCATCCTGACAACCGCGCAGTTGAATGCGGCATCCTGTCAAGCGGGCGGTCAAGACGGTGTGACTGTAGAAGTGACAGCGAAGGGCAAGCAGGAGACGATCGCGGCAGCCCGCATGATGGTATCCGTCGGGCGCCAAGGCAACGTGGAAGGCATCGGTCTGGAGAATACCGACGTGAAATCGGCGAACGGCTTCATTACAGTTAATCCTGCGACCTTGCAGACGGGCGAGCCTCACATCTATGCGATCGGCGACGTCATCGGAGGTGTACAGCTTGCTCATGCGGCGATGCACGAAGGGGAAGTCGCCGTAAGACATGTCTTAGGCGCTTCTCCTGAGCGGTGTCCGGATCGCGACATTCCGCGCTGCATCTATTCCCGCCCGGAGGCGGCTTCGATCGGTTGGACGGAAGAAGCGGCGAAAGCGGCAGGCTATCAAGTTCGAACCGCCAAAATACCGCTCCGAATATTGGGAAAGGCGCTCGTCCATGGTGAATCAGAAGGCTTCGCCAAAGGAGTTGCGGACGCGCGGACCGGGGATTTGCTCGGCGTGCATCTGGTCGGCGTTCATGCCACGGAATTAATCGCGGAATCCTCTTTGGCGAAGCTGCTCGATGCAGTGCCTTGGGAGATCGGCAGGACGATCCATCCGCATCCTGCTTTGTCGGAGATTATGCAGGAGACGATGCTCGCGCTGGCAGGCAACGGGGGACATGCTTGAATTTTCGCATCTATGCGGCCAATCGGAACGTCCCGGGAACGGGAAGCTCCGGTTGGACGTTTCTTTTCGTACGACAAGAGAGTATAATAGGTGCTAGGGTCAAGTATTAGGACCAGGTTATAATTCCGGCAATGCAATCCGCCGGCAAGGGGGAACGTTCATGAGCAATCGGGATAGCCGTCACGAAGCACTCGGATTGACCGATACGCAAGTCGTTGCGATGTACGAGATGATGCAGCTTGCCAGACGATACGATGAACGAGGCCAATTGCTTCAACGTGCAGGCAAGATCAATTTCCATATTTCCGGTATTAACCAGGAGCCTTCTCAAGTTGCCATGGCATTCGCGATGAATACGGAAACGGATTGGTTTCTGCCCTATTACCGGGACTATGGGTTCGTCTTGTCGGTCGGTATGACGGTCAAGGAATTGATGCTGTCCGTATTCGCCAAGGAGGAAGATCCGAACAGCGCGGGGCGTCAGATGCCCGGGCACTTCGGCTGCCGACGCTTGCGCATCGTGACCGGCTCGAGTCCCGTTACGACGCAAGTTCCGCATGCCGTTGGATTGGCGCTGGCAGCCAAGATGCGGGGCGAGCCATCGGTGTCCATCGTGTCATTCGGCGATGGCTCCAGCAACCAGGGGGATTTTCACGAGGGCTGCAATTTCGCGGGCGTGCAGAAGCTGCCTGTTATTTTCATTTGTCAGAACAACCAATACGCGATCTCCGTGCCGTTCTCCAAGCAATCGGCCGGACGCATCGCCGACCGGGCGATCGGGTATGGATTTCCCGGCTACCGGGTGGATGGCAACGATCCGCTGGAAGTATACCGGGTCGTGAAGGAAGCGCGGGAACGGGCCGCCGCCGGCGAAGGTCCGACCTTGATCGAGATCATGACGTACCGCGTGACTGCGCATTCGACTTCGGACAACGACTTGGCATACCGCACGAAGGAAGAAGTCGACCATCATCGGGCCAAGGATGCGATCCCGGTGTTCCGCGATTATTTGACCGGACTCGGATTGTGGTCGGACGATCAGGAGGGCGACCTGAAACAGCGGCAGCGGGCGATCATCGACGAGGCGCAAACTTATGCGGAGAAGGCGCCGTTCCAATCGCCGGAAGACTCCGTTCGGTATGTATACGCGGAAGAGGAAGGGGGACGCTGATATGCCGATCATCGAGTATATCGACGCCATTCGGCTGGCGATGAAAGAGGAGATGGAGCGGGACCCCGAGGTATTTGTCTTGGGAGAAGACGTCGGGCTGAAAGGCGGCGTATTCGGCACGACAAAAGGGTTGCAACAGCAGTTCGGCGAGGCGCGCGCGCTCGACACGCCGCTGGCGGAATCGGCGATAGCCGGCGTCGCGATCGGAGCGGCCATGGCCGGCATGAAGCCGATCGCCGAGATGCAATATTCGGACTTCATGTTTCCCGCGACGAACCAGATCATCAGCGAAGCCGCCAAAATCCGCTACCGTTCCAACAACGATTGGAGCTGCCCCATCGTGATTCGCGCTCCGATCGGCGGCGGTGTGTTCGGGGGCTTGTACCATTCCCAATGCCCGGAATCGGTGTTCTTCGGCACGCCCGGCCTCAAGATCGTCGCACCCGCGACGGCGTATGATGCCAAAGGACTTCTCAAGGCGGCCATCCGCGATCCGGACCCGGTCCTCTTTTTCGAAAACAAAAAATGCTATCGCCTTGTCTCGGATGAGGTGCCCGATGAGGACTACATCGTGCCGATCGGCCAGTCGAAGGTGATACGCGAAGGCAGCGACTTGACGATCATCGGATACAGCATGCCGCTTCACTTCGCGATGCAAGCGGCAGAGGAATTGGCGCGGGAGGAAGGCGTCGAAGCGCACATTATCGACTTGCGGACGCTGCAGCCGCTGGACCGTGACGGTATACTCGCCGCCGCGGCGAAGACGGGCAAAGTGATGATCGTTCACGAAGACAATAAGACCGGCGGTATCGGCGCGGAAGTGGCCGCCATGATCGCGGAAGAACTGCTGTACGACCTGGATGCGCCGATTCGCCGCGTATGCGGTCCCGATGTGCCGGCGATGCCGATCAACCCTCCGGGGGAGAAGCATTTTCTGCTGAATAAAGAAAAGCTCAAGGCGGCGATGCTGGAGATGGCACGCTACTAGGCGGATAGCGGAAAGGAGAGGAACAATGGCCAAACAAATCGTGGAAATCGTCATGCCGCAGCTCGCCGAATCGCTTGTGAACGCTACGATCGACCGCTGGCTGAAGGAGCCGGGCGATCAGCTCGAGATGTATGAGCCGATCTGCGAGCTCATTACCGATAAGGTGAATGCCGACTTGCCCGCGACGGTGGAAGGCAAGCTGGTCAAAATATTGGCAGGAGCGGGCGAAGTCGTGGACGTAGGGGCGCCAATCTGCCTGGTGGAGATCGATCAGGAAGCGGAAGACGGCGCTCCGCAGGGTGCTCCGGAGAAGGCAAGCAGCCCGGCGGCGGCATCGGTATCGGCCGCATCATCCGTCGGCGCAGGAGCCGCCAGCAAGCCGGCCGCGTCCGCACAGCCCTATCCGGCAGCGGTTTTTGATCCGAACGCACCGATGCGCGCCCGTTATTCGCCTGCCGTTCAGCGGATCGCCGCCGAACAACAGATCGATCTGACGCAGCTTGCCGGCACCGGACTTGGCGGCCGCATTACACGGAAGGACGTGGAACTGGCAGCGCAAGCCAAGCAGTCGGGCGGGGGATATGCCGTGCTGGCGCCTGCGACCTCTGCTGCAGCGCCGGGGACGATGTCCGGGAAGTCGGCGCAGGCGTCCACTGTCGCACCAGTCCAGCCGCCGGAGCCGCCTCGCATCCCCGTGGTCGAAGTCGACGAAGGGAACGCGGCGCCGGGTCGCGAATACGCCATCGACGTGACGCCGATTCGCAAGACGATTGCCAAGAATATGCGCCAAAGCATGAACGAGATTCCTCACGCCTGGACGATGGTGGAGGTCGATCTGACGAACCTCGTGCAGCTGCGCAACCGTCTCAAGGACGATTTCAAGAAGAACGAAGGCATCAACCTGACGTATATGCCGTTCCTGCTCAAGGCGGTCGTCGGCGCGATCAAGGAATATCCGCTTATGAACTCGCTCTGGACCGAGGATAAAATTATCGTCAAGCGCGATATCAATCTGTCGCTCGCCGTAGGCACCGAAGACTCGGTCGTGACGCCGGTCATCCGCAACGCCGACCAGAAGACGATCACCGGGCTCGCGCACGAGATCAACAACCTGGCGCGCAAGACGCGCGAAGGCAAGCTGAAGCTGGCGGACATGCAAGGCGGCACGTTCACCGTCAACAATACCGGCACGTTCGGCTCGATCCTGTCGTATCCGATCATCAATTATCCGCAAGCCGCCATCCTGACGCTGGAGGCGATCGTGAAGCGTCCGGTCGTCATTGGCGATATGATCGGCATTCGCTCCATGGTCAACTTGTGTTTGTCGTTCGACCACCGCATTTTGGACGGCATCATCTGTGGCCGCTTCCATCAGAAGGTGAAGGAGATTCTCGAAAGCTTCGGACCGGATACGAGGCTGTACTGAGCGAACGGGATATGGCTATATGCTTGCTCGGGCAGGTATTGAGGGGATCCTGAGCTGGAAAGCGATGGAGGAAACATACGGGCTTACAAGCTGTAAAGCATTCGTAAATTGTCGTTATGGCGAGTTTGGGCGTTGAGGAGGCGGGAGGATGGCGGTTTTCGTCGCGCTGCTGCGGGGAATCAACGTCGGCGGCAACAAGAAGGTCAGCATGCCTGTGCTGAAATCGATGTTCGAATCGATGGACTTCGAGCGTGTTCGAACGTATATTAACAGCGGCAACGTCGTATTCGATGCGGGGGACGGCGGGTCGTCGATCGAATCGCTCACGGGCAACATCGAGCGTGAGATCGAGAAGACGTTCGGCTTCACGGTCGATGTGGTCGTTCGCAGCGCGGGCGATCTGGAGCGGATCTTGGCGGCCAATCCGTTCGCTGCGGAAGGCGAACCGGCCGGCTTGCATCTGCACGTCGGATTTATGCGGGGTGTTCCTGCGCAGCCCGGGATCGACAAAATTGCCGCATTCGTGAATGAACACGATGAATTTCGCATCGTTGGCGAGGAGATTTATGTTGTATTCCGCAACGGAATGCGCGACTCCAAGCTCGGCAACAATCTGCCGAAGATCGGCGTTCCCGTTACCATGCGGAACTGGAACACGACCGTCAGGCTTGCCGAGATGGCGAGGCAATAGTCAGGCTGGCGGCACGGCCCATGCATAACTTTGCATGGGCTTGCTTCGTTGCGTTACAATAATTTGGAATGCTGCGAACGGAGGCGAGCGCGGATGGCGCCATTGACGGTCGAATGGCTGGGGCGTGCCGAATATGAACAGACATGGGATTTGCAGAAGCGACTCGTTCGCGAGATCGATCGCGGGGAACGGGGGGATTCGCTGCTATTGCTGGAACATCCGCCGACCTATACGATCGGGTCCGACCGCCATCCCGAGCATCTGCTGCTCGGGCCGGAGGAACTCGCGCGCAGAGGCATCTCCGTCTTCCAGATCGACAGAGGCGGCGATATCACCTATCACGGGCCGGGCCAATTGGTCGGATATCCGCTGCTATACCTGGATGCGGACGGCCTTGATCTGCACCGGTACTTGCGCAGCCTGGAAGAAGCGATCATTCTCCTGCTGGCCGAATTCGGCATCTCCGGAGGTCGCAAGTCCGCTTATACCGGCGTGTGGGTCGGGGACGAGAAAGTCGCGGCGATCGGCGTCAAATTCAACAAAGCCCGCACCCGCCGCGGGTTCGTCACCAGTCATGGGTTTGCTTTCAATGTCAAGCGCGGTGTGGAGGCAGACGGATTCGGCGGCATCGTCCCTTGCGGCATTGCCGAATACGGGGTCACCTCGCTGGAGAAGCTGACCGGTGAAGTGCTGGATGTCGAAGCGGTCGGCGGCATGATCGTTCCTCATTTTCGGGAAGTGTTCGGTTTCGCGAACGACAGCCGTGAGATTACAGCAGCGACCCAACGCTCATGATGATAGTCGTGAACACCATCGCTCCGAGCGTAATCCAGACGACGATTTTGAACCATTTTTGATTCACGGGCAACTCATCCTTTCTGTAAGCTTGTATAATTCCTATTGTATCGAATTCAGGGACTGGAGGAAAGACGATGATTGAGCGGGATCGACTGATCGCATCGTTCATGGAACTGGTGCAGATCGACAGCGAGACGAAGCAGGAGCAGGCCATCGGCAAAGTGCTGAAGGATAAGTTTGCGCAGCTCAGCCTTGAGGTGACCGAGGACGACACCGCGGCCAAGACCGGCCACGGTTCCGGCAACTTGTTCGTGTGGTTCGCGGCAACGCCTGGCTTGGAGAACGCGCCTGGCTTGCTGTTCACCTCGCACATGGACACCGTCAGTCCAGGCAAAGGCGTCAAGCCCCGGCTCGACGACGATGGTTACATTCGCTCGGACGGCACGACGATCCTGGGCAGCGACGACAAGGCGGGACTCGCCGCGATCTTCGAAGCGATCCGCGTGATCCAGGAGAAGGGACTGCCGCATGGTTCCATTCAGTTCGTGATTACGGCAGGCGAAGAGTCCGGCCTGATCGGATCGCGGGCGATGGACGGAGCGTTGCTGCGGGCGAAATACGGCTATGCGTTGGATTCCAACGGTGCGATCGGCGGCATCGCGGTGGCGGCTCCGACCAATTCGCGGCAATATATTACGATTAAGGGCAAAGCGGCGCATGCCGGCGTGAACCCGGAGGATGGCATCAGCGCGATCCAGGTTGCGTCAAAGGCGGTGTCGCGCATGAAGCTCGGGCGCATCGACCACGAGACGACGGCGAACATCGGCCGGTTCGAAGGCGGCGGCGAAGTTAACGTCGTCGTGGATCGGGTGAAGATTTACGCTGAAGCCCGCAGCCGCGACCATGCCAAGATGGAGCGGCAGGTCGAAACGATGCGGGAAGCGGTGGAGAGCGCGGCGAGCGAGCATGGTGCGGAAGCGGAATTCGTGAACGAGGTCATCTATCCGGCGTTTAAGTTCGGAGACGGCGACGAGGTGGTCGAGATCGCCAAGACGGCGATCCGGTCGATCGGGCTAGAACCGTACCAGTTCGAATCAGGCGGCGGCAGCGATGCCAATATGTTCAACGGCAACGGCGTGCCGACCGTCAACCTGGCTGTCGGCTACGAAGACATCCACACGACGAGCGAACGCATCAAGGTTGACGACCTCGTCAAGGTGACCGAGCTCGTCCTCGCGCTCGTCTCGGAGACGGCGGGGCGAAGTTAAGGCGAAAATCTCCCTAACTCGGTCCGGAGAGCGGCGATTGGGTGGAGATGCGTCGAAAATCGCCCTAACTCGGTCCGGAGAGCGGCTTAACTTCGGCGTATGGTGAGACTTAGGCTATAAGAGTGAAGCAGTGCCCAAAAAAACCTTCTCCCCTGATCGGGAAGAAGGTTTTTTGCCGCTGACGCCTAAGACCGCGAACGGATCTCCTGCCGCATGAACGAGACATAGGAGGCGGCGAAGATGACGGCCGTTTCCGCAATGAGCGCGACGATATGCGGCCATACGAGCAGTGTGCTCTGTCCGAACGACAGCGGCGCCGAGACGGCTAGGTATGCCTGCTCCTGCGTGATGAACGGATTGAGCGTCCGCACGTCCGGCAGCAGCAGCGTGGAGGCAGCTTCCTGGAACAACTGCGCGGGCGATAGCCGCGACAGCAGCTGCATCCAGTTCGAATGGCTGATCACCGCCGCAGCGTCATTCAAGTTACTTGGAGCGGTCGCATTACCGATCAGATTCACGATCATGCTGTAGAACACGAGGAAGAAGATCCATATCGCGATGCCAGCCAGCGCCGAAGTGGCGGCCTGCTTGAATTTCACCGAGAACAGCAGCGACAGGTTCAGCCATAGCCCCACGTAGACGGTCGTGATCAGCAGCGTCACCACGACCCGGCCGAATTCTTCCGGCGTCGGCGGGTATCCGATCGTGTACAAGCCCATCCCCATCACGAGCAATCCGAGAGAGAAGACGACGACCGCGATCAGCAGCAGACCGGCGACGAATTTGGCGTTCAGAAAATCGTCCCGGTGCACCGGCTGCGACATGACGCGGCTGAGCGTGCCCTTGTTCCGTTCCGAATTGACCGAATCGAACCCGATGGCGATACCGATCAGCGGCGCCAAAAACGATAAGAATGTGAGGAAATTCGGCAGGTTGCCATCCGAGATCGTGAACATGCTCAGGAACAGGAACCGGTTGTCGGCGTCCGCTTGCGTGGCTCCTGCCTTGATCGCCGTGACCGCCGTGTAGATCGATCCGATGCAAGCGAGCGTGACGATGGCCAGCAGGATGACGAAGCGCCAGCTGCGAATATGGTCGCCGAATTCCTTCTGCACCATGACCCAGAACGGCGGCGTCGGGCGCTGCCTTTCAACCGTCGCTGCGGTCCGCTTGCCGCCGATCGCCGTACGCAGCTTATCAGCCCACGCGCTCACGCGCTTCACCCCCTTCGAAATAACGATGATAGATGTCGTCCAGACCATAGCGGTGCGGGCGAAGCCCGAGCAATCGCGCATCCTGCCGAATCACCGCGCTCGCGAGCTCTGCCGTCAGCTCCGTCTCGGAGGTTACGACCAGCGTAACCGGCGTCTGCGCTCCCGCATCGACCGCGGCGAGCTGGTCCGTTTCCTTGCGGCTGACCGACGTTACGCCTTCCAGCTCGCTCAGCGCCGTTTCAAGCGCCTCCGATGCCGGGACGACGTCAAGCTCAACCTGATGCGTCGGCGCGCCGTCGAGCTGACGGGACAGCGATTCGATGTCGCCGGAAGCGATCAGCTTGCCGCGCACGAACAAGCCGACGCGGTCGCAGATCTGCTGCACCTGGTGCAGGTGATGGGAAGACAACAGCACAGTGAGTCCTTCCGTACGGCTGAGGTCGCGGATCAAGGCAAGCAGCTCGCGCACGCCTTCCGGGTCGATGCCGAGCGTCGGCTCGTCAAGGATGATGACATCCGGCTTCTTGATCAGCACATCCGCCAGCCCGAGACGCTGCCTCATCCCGCGGGAGAACGCGCCGACCTTCTTGACGGACGCTTCCGTAAGCCCGACGCGCTCCAGCATGAGCCGGGCCCGCCCCAGCGCTTCGGCTTCGGGAATACGATTCAGCCTGGCCGTATAGATCAAGTTGTCCAAGGCCGTCCGGTCCTCGTAGAAGCCGACGTCGTCCGGCATGTAGCCGACCTTGCGCTTGACCTGCATCGGATTGCGCGTGGAGTCGATGCCGCATACTTTCACGCTGCCCGAGGTCGGTTCGGTCAAGCCGAGCATCATGAGAATAGTCGTCGTCTTGCCTGCGCCGTTCGGGCCGAGCAGGCCGAAGATTTCCCCCGGATAGATGCCGAGCGTCAGAAAATCGACCGCCGTGAAATCGCCGTACTTTTTGACCAGATTTTTCAGTTCGATGACGGGTTCTGCCGCTTGGATCGACATCTTTACCGCCTCCCGTACTTGCGGAATAAGCCGTATACTCCCGCGACGACGGCCAGAATGATGAGCACTCCGATCCAGCCCCACAGCACGGAAGATTTAACCGTCATGCGGATCGTCGCATTAGCCGATTTCTCGGCGGCATTGGCCGTCAAGCCGACGACGTAATCGCCGGCGAGCGCCTTGCCCGACGACTTGATCGTGGCGGTCACGTGCTGCGATTCGCCCGCCTTGATCGATTTGATCGTTTTCGGCTCGAAGCTGACTTCCCATTCCGAAGGCGCCGTGCCGGTCAAATTCACGTCCGTCAATTCGGCGGAACCGGTGTTGCGGACGACGAGTTCCAGCTTGCGTTCATGTCCTGCCGTTACGTTCGCGCTTAACCGGTCGTCCGAGGTTGTCAGATCCATTCCGTACGTGCCGGTGATGACCGCTTCGACCTCCGTGTCGGCGGAAGTGCTGCCGCTGGCGGCATGCACGGCCACTTTATACGTCTCGGCTGCGGCTCGTTCGGCCGGCGTCAAGCTCAGCGTGACCGTCTTGGATGCGCTCGGCTCGATATCGACGCTTGTGACGCTGCTTCCGTCCGCCGTGAATTTCGCGTCCCAGCCGGCCGGCACGTCAGCCGTCAGCGCGTACGTCTGCTTGGAAGCCGTGCGATTATTGAGCGAGAGACTGTAGGTGAAGGTCGAATCGGAATGTCCCTGCATATTCGCGCGGTCCGCCGACAGCTCTGATTTGTACGAGCCTTTTTCCGACACGTTCACCACGAATGGCAACGAACCGAAGCTGCCGGCATTCAGCTTGAAGTTGTAATTGCCTTTCTCTACCTCAAGTGGCACAGTGAGCGATATGCTGACGGACTGCGATTCACCTGGCTTCACCGAGAGCTGCCGGATCGTATGCCCGCCGGCGGTCATCTCGTACGTCCACCCGGTCGAGCCCGCATCGAACGACAGATCGGCCGTCTGGATGCTGTCCATATCGTTGAGCAGTTCCACCGAATAATTGATCGTCTCGCCCGGCGGCGCAGACAAATTCGTGTACGGCGTGTACAACTGGGTGCCGCCTGCGGCGAACACGGGTACTGCCATCAGCAGAAGTGCCATGCTGAGCGTGGCCGCGATGACCGATCGAACGAACCTTGCTTTGCGTTTCATGGTTTGTGAGCCCCTCCCCAAACGGATTTTTGATTTCATTCCCACTACGAACGGGAGGGGCGAACGGATTTCGTGAGAAACATAAAAGTTTGCTTAATGGAAGCTTAAAGGAACATAAAAATCGGCCGAAACCGATTCACGAGCCGCACGGAGTCTGGTATAGATGAAGAGAAGGCATGAATCGAACGCGGAGGTGTCAGGGGCGTGAAATCGGCATCGATCGAGCGGACGGAGACGCAGCTGGCCGACCTGCTGGACCAAATACAGAACGGATCGCTGCATGCATTCGACCGGTTCTATGCATCGGCTGCTCCGTTCGTCATGGGGCTGTCCTGCAGGCTGCTGGGCGATCGAATGGAAGCGGAGGATGTGTGCCACGACGTGCTGATGGCGGTCATCGCCCAGCCGGAGCGGTACGATCCGTCCAGGGGTACGGTGGAAGCGTGGCTGGCGGTGCTCGCCAAGAGCCGCTGCATGGACCGGCTGCGCAAGCGCAAACGCATCGTGCTGGATGCCGAATCCGGCGAGCACGCGGCGCGGATGCCGGCCGTCAGCGACACGGAACGGCGCGTCATCACGAAGCTGCAGGGTGAAGCGCTGCGCAGCGCGCTTGGCGAACTGCCGGGGGCGCAGCGGCAGGCGATCGCCGAAGCATTCTTCGACTACCGCAGCCAGAGCGAGCTGGCTGCGGCCTGGCAGGTGCCGATCGGCACGGTGAAGTCGCGGATGCGGTACGGATTGACGCATTTGCGCAAAGCCATGACCCGGCTGGGCTGGGCACAGGCTGATGGGGAAGGGGGCGGCCGGCATGAATGAGAGCCGCTGCGGCGTCCCGGAGGAACGATGGATCGACTGGCATCTGAAACGTTTACAGGCGGATACCGCCGAAGCGATGGAAAGGCATCTGACGCAATGCGCCGACTGCCGGCGTATATGCAGGCAATGGGCTCAGTGGCTGGCGGATGGCGAGGAGGTTGCCGGCTTTGAGCGGATCGGGGAGCAGTTTACAGTAGTGCGGAGCGAACAAGTTCACGGCGGCGGGCATTCGGAGACGGGCGGCTTGTATCCGTCGGAGCGCGTCTATCGCGCGCTGAGACTGGAAGTGATCAAGCGCGGTTTGCGCAACCGCGCGAAGCGTCGGTCGCTCTGGTGGATCGGAGGCGCGGCGGCCATGGTGCTGCTGGCCGTTTTCGCCTTGCGCGGGCTGCTGCCGGACGCGGGCGCCACGCATGAGGCATCCGCACTGCCGCCGATGACCTACGCGCAATTGCACGTACCGGAAGGCGCGGCCATGATGGCGCAGCCCGATACGAAGATGATCGCGGTCGCACCCGCATGGCTGCCGGACGCGCCCGAATCCGTCGGCAAACGCACGGTCATGGTCTGGATGAACGGGCGCACGAAGGAGATGTTCGTCCTGTTCGAAGGCGTGCTGCCGGCCGGAAGCCGCGATGTTCAGGCATGGGCGAAGATCAGGCAGGTGCAGACCAATCTGGGGCTGCTGGAGTTCCATCAAGCCCAGGGGCATCTGTATTCGCATGGCCGCAGTCTTGCCGACGTAGAGGAGCTCGCGTTCACGATAGAGCCCAAGGGTGGAAGCCTGCGCCCGACTGCGCCGGAGACCGCACGCGTAAAGCTGGCGCCTGACGAGTGAACAAATCGATTTTTGAGTAACTTCGTGTGATTGGTGCGATTGAGAACGGGTTAGTCGATTTTTTCGATTAATTGCGGTCGGAAGGCGCAGCCAAGCGGGGGGCAATTGACTTTTTCGAACCGTCAAGCAGTTCTGTCAGACGCGCCTTGCCGCCGGACTTTTTCATCTCCTGCTGCAAGGCGCGTCTGATTTCCCAGGCCCGGCCGACCCACTGCACGCGATCATCTGCTGTGTACCGTTTCAGCATTTCGTCCATTCCTCCTTCTCTTCGACTTGCATTCGTACGGACAAGCCGTTAACTTGAAGATATGCAGGTTAAGGCTTATTGAGTCCCCAGAATGAATAATTATCGTTCATTATCCATTCTGAAGGCCCAATCGATAACAACGACATTCTCTATTCCAGAGGATGCCGAAGTCGTTTTTACTTGTGACGAATGGAGGCAATGCGCAGCATGTCGCAAAGCAATGATCAACGATCCCCGCATCCTTTTGAAGAAGTGACATTGGAAACGAAACCGGTCTACAAGGGAAGTTTCATCTCCATGCAAGTCGATACCGTGCGTCTGCCCGACGGCAACACCGCAACGCGCGAGATCGTCAAGCATCCCGGAGCCGTGGCCGTCCTGGCGCTCGTGGAAGACGGCAGCAAGATGCTTGTGGTCGAGCAGTATCGCAAGCCGCTGGAGAAGGCGCAAGTCGAAATCCCCGCCGGCAAGCTGGAACCCGGAGAAGACCCGCTCGCGGCGGCAGGCCGGGAACTGGAAGAAGAGACAGGTTATCGCGCGAGGCAGCTGACGCATCTGCAATCGTTCTCGACATCCCCCGGGTTCGCCGATGAAGTTATCCATCTCTACGTCGCGGAGCAATTCGTGGGAGACCAGGCCGGGCTCGATCTAGACGAAGAAGAATTTCTCACGTGCGAGGCGATTACGGTCGAACAAGCGCGCCAGTATATCCGTGACGGGCGCATTTGCGACGCCAAGACGCTGCTGGCCGTCTATGCCTGGGAGCTTCGCCTGGCGACGGGATCGCTGCCGCGATGAAGGAGCTTACACCGTATTTCGCGGATTTGCACGTGCATATCGGCCGGTCGGACAGCGGGGCGCCCGTCAAGATCAGCGCCAGCAAGGACTTGACGTTCCGCGCCATCGCGCATGAGGCGTCGCAGCGCAAGGGCATCCGGCTGATCGGCGTCATCGATTGCCATTCTCCTGCCGTGCAGGCCGACATCGACCGTTGTTTGGCATCCGGGGAAATGGAAGAAGCGGCGGGCGGCGGCATCCGATACCGGGATACGGTCATTCTGCTCGGAACGGAAATGGAAGTGCGGGAGGAAAGCGGAGGCCCGTTCCATCTGCTAGGCTTTCTGCCGGACCTGAAGTCGATGAAGGCGTGGACGGAATGGATGGCGCCCCGCATGAAGAACGTTATGCTCAGCTCGCAACGGCTTCGCGTGACGGCCTGCGAGCTGCAGGCCGAGTTGCTGGCAAGAGGCGGCGTGCTCGTGCCTGCGCATGTATTCACACCGCACAGGGGACTGCTCGGCTGCTCGGCGGACCGGCTTGCGGACCGACTCGATTCGGACGGCATCGCCGCCGTGGAACTCGGTCTTAGCGCGGATCGCGACATGGCCGATCGGATCTCGGAGCTGGCGCGCTATCCGTTTCTGACCAACTCGGACGCCCACTCCACCGGCATGATCGGGCGGGAATGCAACGAGCTGCTGCTGGCGGAGCCGTCGTTCGCCGAATGGGTGAAGGCGCTGCGCGGCGAAGACGGACGCAAGATCGTCGCCAATATCGGCTTGCATCCGCAGTTGGGAAAATATCATACGACCTTTTGCTCGGCTTGCCATCAAGCGATAAACCCTGCACGGAAGGGGCCGCATCACGAGGATGGACAATCTACGGCGGTTCAGACATGCCCGAATTGCGGCAGCCGCAAGCTGATCCGCGGCGTGGCGGGCCGCATCGATCAGCTCGCCGACCGCGCGTATCCCGTGCATCCACCGGGCCGTGCGCCGTATCGTCAGCAAGTGCCGCTGTCGTTCTTCCCCGGCGTCGGACGCGTCATGCGCGATCGTCTGCTGCAGGAAGTAGGCACGGAGATGGAGGTGCTGCATCGCGCCTCCGAAGCGCGGATTGCCCAGACGGCCGGAGAGAAGATCGCGGCGGCGATCGTTGCCGCCAGAGTTGGCCGCGTGACGTTCACGCCAGGAAGCGGCGGCACGTACGGGAAGCTCTCCCTCACCTAGCGACTGATTCTATTCCCCCCTTGTCCGACATAAACTAGGGCACAAGATACACGGGTCCGGCAAGGCCCGGTCGGACGGAGGGGATGACGAGGGATGAATCTGAGGCTGTGGAATTTATCCGCGCGCGAGAATGCGAATCTGTACGTATTCATCGGCGTGCTGTTCATTGTGGGCGCGGTATTCGGCGTATTGCTCGTGCATGCGCTGACGTTCGAGCAGCAGCAGGAATTGGCGCAGCGGCTGGGCACCTATTTGAAGTCGGCGCACGAGGCTGACGCGGCGGCATTGAATGAGGCGGAAGCGTTCCGCGAAAGCTTTTTTTTCTACTTCAAATGGCTTGCGTTGATCTGGCTGCTCGGCGTTTCGGTCATCGGCCTGCCTTTCGTGCTTGTGCTGGATTTTCTGAAAGGGGTGCTGATCGGCTTCACGCTCGGCTTATTGACGCAGGAATGGGCGTGGCGCGGCGTGCTTGTGTTCTGTGCCGCCGTCTTACCGCAAAACGCGCTCGTCGTACCGGCACTGATCATCGCAAGCGTATCGGCGGCCCGGTTCGCCCATTTTGTCGTTCGCGAACGTCTCTTCCGGCGCAAAGGGCGGCTCCTGCCGCCATTCCTTGCACACACGGCCGCGGCGGCGTTCATGCTGGCGATGCTGTGCCTGGCCGCGCTGCTTGAAGCCTATCTTTCGCCGATGCTGCTGGAGAAGTCGGCGCCGCAAGCCGCAGCTGAGCTGCAGTCGTTCATCGATTTCGCGCCACGATTCTAGCAATTCCGGTTTGACTTCCAAGACATGGTCCCCCTATAATGGAAACAAGCGTACCGACCAAGGGGGAGCGTGCATTGGAAGCCCGTATCGATAAGGTTAAACAACAGCTTCAATCCCAGGGTTACAAGCTGACGCCCCAACGGGAAGCGACGGTTCGCGTACTGCTGGAGAACGAGGAAGACCATCTGAGCGCCGAGGACGTATTCATGCTCGTGAAGGAGAAAGCGCCGGAAATCGGTCTTGCGACCGTCTATCGGACGTTGGAATTGCTGAGCGAGATGCACGTCGTCGAGAAGCTGAACTTCGGAGATGGAGTCGCCAGATACGACCTGCGTACCGAGAGCAGCAAGCACCATCACCATCACCTGATCTGCGTGCAATGCGGCAGCGTATCCGAGATCATGGAGGATTGGCTGATTCCGCTCGAGGACAAGCTGGAGAAGGAATTCGGATTCACGGTGCTCGATCACCGTCTGGATTTCCAAGGGATTTGCGCCAAGTGCAACGAGGCCAATCAATCCCGCAAAGCCGAATAGACCGCCGCGCCGCAGCGGCATGAAGAAGCGCCGGTCCGCGAGGGTCAGGCGCTTCTGTTGCGTTGCGCTCATTCATTCAACAGTCTGACGATGAGCGATTCCATTTTGTCCGGCGTTACATTCGGTGCAAAACGCTTCGCGACGCGGCCTCGGCGGTCGACGAGAAATTTCGTGAAATTCCACTTGATCGTCTTCGTTCCGAGGAATCCGCGCGCCTCCCGCGTCAGTTGGCGGTAGAGCGGATGGGCATTCGGCCCGCGCACATCGATCTTGGCATGCAGCGGGAAAGTAACGCCATGGTCCAGCCGACATTCGCGCTCGATCGTTTGCTCGTCTCCCGGCTCCTGACCGGCGAATTGATTGCAGGGGAAGCCGAGTACGCGCAATCCCTTGCCGCTGTAAGTTTCGTGAAGCCGCTGCAGCTCCCGGAACTGAGGCGCGAAGCCGCATCGGGTCGCCGTATTGACGATTAACAGCACATCCCCGCGATAAAGTTCAAGCGTCATCGTTTCCCCGTGAATCGAGCGAATTTCGGTATCATAACGCATGACGGCCGCAGCCCCCTTGTAACGATCGGATGATAAGTGTATTGTACAAAATAATGGCACTCATTGCATATACGCAAAGTTGAACAAGATTGGAGGCATCGCAAATGGATATTTATCAGTTCCAGGCACGCCGATTGAACGGTCAAATGGCCGATCTGTCCGCCTATCGAGGCAAAGTGCTGCTGATTGTGAATACGGCGAGCCAGTGCGGATTGACGCCGCAATACGAAGGCTTGCAGAAGCTGTTCGAGGAGTTCCAGGGCGACGGGCTTGCCATCCTCGGATTCCCGTGCAACCAGTTCGGCGAGCAGGAGCCGGGCACGAGCGGGGAAATCGCGTCATTTTGCCAGTTGAACTACGGGGTTACGTTCGATTTGTTTGAGAAGATCCAGGTCAACGGACCGGAGACGCACCCGTTGTATGAATATTTGAAGACGCATGCACCCGCAGCCAGCGAGTCGGCAGAGATCGAAGACGATTCGATCAAGTGGAATTTCACCAAATTCCTGGTCGATCGCGCAGGCCGGGTTGCCCGGCGGTTCGAGCCCGGCGTCGTGCCGGCCGACATCGCGCCTGCGATTCGGGAGCAATTGCAGCGCTCCTGATCGCATGAAACGTCCGCCATCTACATACGGTGTAATTAACGGCATGTACAAGGATGTGACGGATGATGGCGAACACGGAACGACACGATGAAAAATGGTGGGTCAGGCTGCGGTTTACGCTGTTTTTTCTCGTGTTGACGGTGGTGCTGCACAGCTTGCTGAGCTGGTTTCAAGGATGGCTGAAGCCCGAGGATCCCTACGCCGAGCCGGAAGGACGCGCGGTCAAAGTGTTCCGCTCCGGCATTGGCGGAGAAGCGGACGCTTCTCCCGGCGACCGGCTCAGGCTGTTCTATTGGCTCGGAGAATAGGAGGTCGTCCGTACGGATGGAGGCATGGATCGCGGCGTATCGGAATCGACTGGCGGATGACCGCGCCTTGTCCGACAATACCCGCCAAGGTTACTACAGGGATCTGGCGGACTTCGCGGCCGCGATGCGCAGTCAAGGCGTCGACGCTGCGAGCCGGCTGCAGCCGCGGCATATTCAGCTGTATATGCAGGAGCTCAGGCGGCAAGGGAAATCCGCGGCGACGATGGCACGCCGGTTCGTGACCGTACGGGGATTGTGCCGATTCGGCGTTATGGAGCGTCTGATCGCGCAGGACCCGACGCTCGGCATCGACGCGCCCAGAACCGAGAAGAAGCTTGCGCGTGCCTTGCAGCCGGACGAGGTAGGGAAGCTGCTCGATGCCCCTTGCGCCGGGGAACCGTCGCCGCAGCGGCTGCGCGATGCCGCGATGCTGGAGCTGCTGTATGCGTCCGGCATTCGCGTGTCCGAATTGATCGCGCTGGATATCGCCCATGTTCGCACGGATCTCGGCCTGCTCCATTGCGTCGGCAGAGATGGGAAGGAGCGGATCGTGCCGATCGGCGGCCTCGCGATCGACAAGCTGCAGCGATACGCCGCGGAAGGGCGGCCTGCACTCCTGAGACCGGACAAGCAGGAGGGGGCGCTGTTCGTCAATCGCCTCGGTGCGCGGCTGACGCGGCAAGGCTGCTGGAAGATCATTCGGGGGCTGGCATGGGAAGTTGGCATACAAGGCGATCTGACTCCGCACATGCTCAGGAGATCGTTCGCCGTCCATTTGCTGGAGAATGGCGCGGATGTGCGGGCCGTGCAAGAGATGCTCGGCCACGCCAGCCTGCAATCGACGATTCTTTACCGGGATGCCGCGCGATCCAGGGTCAAGGAAGAGTACGACCGCGCACATCCGCGGGCCGGCGTGGCAGGGACGCGAGAATCGACAATAGGATCAGGGATAGAGAGAAGAGGGGACGTCACATGAAGTTCGAACGTATCGCAGTAATCGTGCTGGACAGCGTGGGGATCGGCGAACTGCCGGATGCCGCCGCTTACGGCGACCTCGGGGCGCATACGCTGGGCCATGTCGCCCAGGCCGTTCCTGGCTTGGCGCTGCCGAATATGCGCAAGCTGGGTTTGGCGAACATCGCTCCCGTCGCGGACTGGCAGGGCGAATCGCAGACAACCGGCTATTATGGACGGATGGCGGAAGTATCCGCAGGCAAGGACACGATGACAGGCCATTGGGAGCTTATGGGGTTGCGGATCGAGAAGCCGTTCCGCACGTTCCCGAACGGCTTCCCTCCGGCGCTGATCGAAGCGTTCGAGCAGGAGACGGGGCGCCATGTCATCGGCAATAAGCCCGCATCCGGAACAGCCATTCTGGATGAGCTTGGCGAAGAACAGATGAAGACCGGCGCCTGGATCGTCTATACGTCCGCGGACAGCGTGTTCCAGCTCGCAGCGCATGAAGAGGTCATACCGCTGGAGGAATTATACGATGCATGCCGTGTTGCGCGGCGGTTGACGATGAAGGACGAATATGCCGTCGGGCGCGTAATCGCCAGACCTTATATCGGCAAAGCAGGCGCTTTCGTGCGAACGCCCAATCGCCACGACTATGCCGTGAAGCCGCCGATGCCGACCGTCTTGAATGCGCTCAAGGGCGTGGGAATGGACGTCATTGCCGTTGGAAAGATCAACGATATTTTCGACGGGGAAGGGATTACCCGGGCTCTGCCGACCAAGAGCAACGCGCACGGCGTGGAGACGACGCTGCAGCAGCTGCAAGGATCGTTTGCCGGATTGCTGTTTACGAATCTGGTCGAATTTGATTCGTTGTACGGGCATCGGCGCGATCCGGCCGGGTATGCGCAAGCGCTCGAAGCGTTCGACCAGGAAGTGCCGAAATTATTAACGACATTAAATAAACATGACTTGCTGATCATTACGGCCGATCACGGCAACGATCCGACGCATGCGGGAACCGACCACACGCGCGAATATGTACCGTTGCTTGCCTATAGCCCATCGTTCACGGGAACCGGCAGTTTGGGGACGCGGACGACGTATGCGGATTTGGCCGCTACGATCGCGGATAACTTCGGCGTGTCGTACGCGACGCATGGAGTAAGTTTTCTGGGAGATTTGCAGTGAACGAATACTGGATAAAAGGATGATAACCAATGCCTAACGTGAACAAGGCCATGATCGACGAGGCCGCTGCCTACATCGCGGCGAGAACCCGAATCAAGCCGGAGATCGGCCTCATTCTCGGATCCGGACTGGGCGTGCTGGGCGACGATCTGGAGAATGCGGTGACGATTCCTTACGCGGACATCCCGCATTTTCCGATCTCGACCGTGGAGGGACACGCCGGGGAATTGGTCTTGGGGAGCATGCAAGGAAGGGACGTCGCGCTCATGCGCGGCCGCTTCCATCAATATGAAGGTTATGAGGCAGAGCGGACGACGTTGCCCGTACGGGTGATGAAAAAGCTCGGGGTGCAAACGCTGCTCGTCACGAACGCGTCCGGCGGCATCAACCTGAACTACAAGCCAGGCGATCTGATGATCATTTCCGACCATCTCAATTTGACGGGCCGCAACCCGCTCGTCGGACCGAACGATAACGCGCTGGGCGTGCGGTTCCCGGATATGTCGGAAGCCTACAGCCGCAGGCTGCGCGGAATCGCGCGGGAAGCCGCTTCGCAGCTCGGATTCGAGGCGCGCGAGGGCGTATACGTCGGACTGCTCGGCCCGAACTATGAGACGCCCGCGGAAATCCGGATGCTGCGCACGCTCGGTGCGGACGCGGTCGGGATGTCCACGGTCGCCGAAGTGATCGTCGCGCGTCACGCAGGCATCGAGGTGCTGGGCATTTCTTGCATCAGTAACATGGCGGCGGGCATTCTCGATCAACCGCTGTCGCACGAAGAAGTCATGGAGACGTCGGAGAAGGTGAAGGATCGCTTCATCTCGCTCGTCATGGCGGTATTGCCGCAGATGTGACGGAACCCGTTCATTGACACGTCTTGGCGGTATCGGCCGCAGACGTGTCAGGATCGTCCGTTTACGATTCAGGCGTCCCGCTCCATCCCATTCCGTACGGAACCGCCTTGCCCAAGGCGGTTCCGTTTGTGCGTTTGTCGGCGAAGCCGATTGCACTTGTGGTATAATGGAAGGATACCGTAATCGAGCTTAACGAATCTGCAAGAAGGGGCGATTGATGAGGTGCAACCCATCCTGCTCGCCGATATTCGCAAGTGGTGCGGGGAAGACATTTATCGCAAAGGTCAAGCGTATTTCAAACAAAACCGCGTGCTGCGCGTCGAGCGCGACCCGGACAGCCGTTTGTTCGACGCGATCGTATCGGGAACGAAGCGCTACAAGGTTCATGTAGAACTGTACGAAGACGGTGAATTTCCGGAGGCCGAGTGCGACTGTCCCTATTACGAATCGACGGAGACGCCGTGCAAACATATCGCTGCTGTCCTGCTGCGGCTGCATGAGATGCAGGGAGGCGCAGCGTCGGAGGAGAATGTGCCGGTCATTACGAACGAACACGTGTATTTGGCGCGCAACATGATTTCGTTATTCGACCGGACGCCGGCTGCAGACGAGGAACACGGTCCTTACATGCTTGGGCAGCCGGAGGTCGTGAACGTGGAGTATACGATTACGGCTTCCACGTCCCAGCGCAAGCCATCGCTTACGATCGAAGTGAAGCTGGGGACAAAGCGGCTGTACATCATTCAGAAAATCAAGCAACTGCTCGGTCATCTGGAGAGCGGCACACCGTTCGAGATCGCGAAGCTGTTCACACTCGATCCGGCCAGCCACGCGTTCGGCAAGACGGACAGGGCCATTATGGACCAGTTGATCGAGATCGCCCGCAATGAAACGGCCTACCGGGAGTCTCATCTGATGTACGCCTTCTCCGGCTATTCCAGCAACGAGCGCTCGCTGTTCATTCCGCCCTATGCCTGGGAGAGGCTGCTTCCGCTGCTGCTCTTGGCGGACGTGCAATTTGTGCACGGCGGCCAATCATACGGCGACCTGAAGGAGGCGGAAGGCGGCCTTCCGCTCGCCTTCCGCTTCAGCCAGCCGTCACAGGACGTATACCGCATCAGGCTGGACGGGATGCAGCAATTGACCGTGCTTGATTCGTACCAGATCTGCCTGGAAGGCAACCGGGTATACCGGCTTGATGCTGTTGCATGCAAGCAAGTCGCAGAGCTGAGAAACTTGTTCTCGCGCAATTCGGAGCACGAGGTGCTCATCTCGCCGGCATACCTGGAGATGTTCCTGGCTCGCGTCGTGCCGGGACTGAAGCGGATTGGTCCGGTGACGTTCGACGAAGACGTGCAGCGCCGGATCGTAACGGCGCCGCTTGACGCGAAGCTGTATCTGGACCGCGACGGCCAGCGGCTGCTGGCACGGCTGACATTCGTCTATGACGACGTGCAGCTCGACCCGCTTGCCGCGGCGCGGGGCGGCGGCCCGGAACGAACGGACCGCATTCTGATGCGCGACGGGGAGAAGGAGAGCCGCGTCATGGGATTGATCGAACAAATCCCGTTCCGTTATGACGGCAAGACGATGCACCTGGACGATGAAGAGGAAATCTACCATTTTCTGTTCCATACGCTGCCTCAGCTGCACAAGTGGACGGAAGTTTACGCGACGCCGGAGATCGAAAGCATGCTCGAGGCGCCGCCGCGGCCACCGAAGCTGTCGGTGGAACTGGATCCCGGCACGGATTGGCTCGAGGTCCGCTTCGATATGGAAGGCATCGACGAGGACGAAATTCGCGAGCTGCTGCGGCATTTGGTGGAGAAGAAGAAATATTACCGGATGCCCACGGGCGCCTACGTCTCGCTGGAAGAGGAAGGCTATGCTTCGATCGGCCGGATCCTGGACGAGATGGGCGTGAAGCACGGAGAGCTGAATACGGGACGGATGCAGCTGTCGGTCGCCCGCGGTTTGCGCTTCCTGGACGCGGACGATCCGTCGCACAGCGTCAAGTTCGGACACCGGTTTCGCGAAATGCTGGATAATATGCGCAGTCCCGACAGGTCCGATTATCCGATCCCCGAGGAGCTTGCACCCATCTTGCGCGACTATCAGAAATACGGCTATCAATGGATGAAGACGCTGGCGCATTACCGCTTCGGCGGCATTCTCGCCGACGACATGGGGCTCGGCAAGACGCTGCAGAGCATTGCGTTTCTCGTGTCCGAGCTGCCGGATATCCGCGCAAGCGGGCAGCCCGCGCTCATCGTTTGCCCGGCGTCGCTGACGTTCAACTGGTGGAACGAACTACGCAAGTTCGCGCCTGAGATCCGGGCGGTAGTCATGGAAGGCGACAAAGAGTCGCGCGTCTCGGTGCTGGAAGAATTGTCGGAAGTGGACGTGCTTATTACTTCGTATCCGCTGCTGCGTCGGGATGCCGAGGAGATCGCGGGGCAGACGTTCTCGGTGCTCATCCTCGACGAAGCGCAGGCGATCAAGAACCACGCGACGCTGACCGCCCATTCCGTCAAGGACATTCGGGCGAAGCACCGCTTCGCCTTGACCGGCACGCCGGTGGAGAATCGGCTGGAGGAGCTGTGGTCGATCTTTGACGCCGTATTCCCGGAGCTGTTCTGGAATCGCAGCCGCTTCGCCCAGCTGAGCCAGGAGCAGGTCGCGAAGAAGATCCGCCCTTTCCTGCTCAGGCGGCTGAAGTCAGACGTGCTCAAGGAGCTGCCGGACAAGATCGAGACGGTCCAGGCGTCCGAGCTGCTGCCGGAACAGAAGAAGCTGTATGTCGCTTATTTGGCGCGCCTGCAGGCGGACGCCCTCCAGCGCATCCGCGAGGACGGCTTCCAGAAGAGCCGGATGCACATTCTGGCGGGTATGACGCGGCTGCGGCAGCTGTGCTGCCATCCCGCGATGTTCGTGGAAGGTTACGACGGGGCGTCCGCCAAGCTGGACCAGCTGATGGAGATCGTCGAGGAATGCCGCGATGCCGGCAAGCGGATGCTGATCTTCTCGCAATTCACCGAGATGCTTGGCATCATTCGCAGCGAGCTGACGCAGCGGGACGTCCGCTTCTTCTATCTCGACGGGCAGACGCCAGGGAGGGACCGGGTCGAGATGTGCGCGCGGTTCAACGGCGGGGAAGGGGAGCTGTTCCTCATCTCGCTCAGGGCAGGTGGGACCGGGCTCAATCTGACAGGGGCGGATACAGTGCTGCTGTTCGATCTGTGGTGGAATCCGGCCGTCGAGCAGCAGGCGGCGGACCGGGCGCACCGGATCGGCCAGAAGAACGTAGTGCAGGTCATCCGCCTGGTGACGCAAGGGACGATCGAGGAGAAGATGTTCGAGCTTCAGCAGCGCAAGCGCGATCTGATCGACGCGGTCGTGCATCCGGGCGAAGAAGCGCTCTCCGCGCTCGGCGAAGACGATATCCGCGAGCTGTTGATGATTTGATCTGTGGTTTTGTGGGGTGTTGCCCGAATAATTCGGGTAAAAGCTGCTTGCATAGGCTCCAAGCGCCGAATTACCCAATCAAATCGGGTAATACCGCATAATCGTGGATACGAGCGTCAAGTTACTCGATCTATCGTTGAGCCCACAATATCAAATAAACGGCACCGTCCATTGGAGGACGGTGCCGTTTATGATTGAGCGTCGTATTACTTCTTCGCTGACATGCGCCGCGCGATCAACAGGACTGCTGCGATCGCAGCGAGGCCGAAGCCGATGAACGGCAGGACAGGCATGTTCTCGCCGGTCTTTGGCAATGCTCCGGTGTTGGACTTGCCATCGCGTCCTTGTCCAGCAGGCGCTGCTGCGTTGTTGTTGCCATTCTTGCCGCCGCCATTCGCAGGCGGAGTAGCAGAGTTGCCGGGATTGGCGCCAGCGCCCGCATTGCCGCCGTTGCCCGGCTCATTGCCGGTTCCCGTGGTTGGCGGGGTGCTTTCCTTAGGGCCTTCAGGATTCTCGGGATTCTCCGGTTTTTCAGGTTTCTCCGGTTTCTTCTCCAGCAGGACAAGACCTACGTCAATCGTCAGATCGGATGCGCCTGCCTTCAGCGTGACCAAGCCGGTCTTGCCAGCAGCATCGGCATTGGAATCGTTCGCGGCGCTGCCCGAACTGCCTTGTGTCGTAAAGGCGAATCCGACGGGCAGATCGAATCGAACGGAATACTTGCCGGATTTCAAACCTTCGAACAAATAATATCCCGGGTTGCCGCCCGCATTTGTATCCGTCAGCGCCGTGGCAATGGCTGTGCCGGATTCATTCAGCAAGGTGACGACGATGCCGTTCTGTCCTTTCTCGCCGGCATCTTGAATGCCGTTCTTGTTGCTGTCGATCCACACATAATCGCCGAGAGAAGAGAGCGGTACGAGACCTGCGTCCTGATCCTGGCGGTAGTCGCCGCCGAACAGCGTGATCTTGTCCATCAAGCCGTCACTATCTGTCTTCGAATCTTTAGCGCGGTCGGTTCCTTCGTTTTTCAACGTGAAGGCATAACCGTTCGGCAAGATCACCTTTATCTTGTAATCATCCGGCTGGAGCGATTGGAACTTGTAATAGCCGGCTTTACCGTCCGGGCCGTTCGCGGTCGTCTGGGTGCCAATCAGCGCATCATAGCGGTTATACAGTTCGACAATGACGCCATTCAACCCTTGCTCGTCCGCATCTTGAATACCATTCTCATTCAAATCGATCCATACATAATTGCCAAGCTCCGATGTCGGCGTCGGAGGAATGAGGCGGATGCCCGCATCCAGGTCCGGATTGTGCGTCCCTGGAAGCAACGTTACCGCTTCGGTCCATCCGGCGTTGTCGATGTCAGAGTCGAGCGCCGTGTTCCCGCCTGCGCGCTTCACGGTTGCCATGTAGCCGGAAGGGAGGGTGAACTTGACTTTGTAAGCGCCCGGCACCAAATTGGTGAACTCATAGTATCCGGCATTGCCTGCATTGTCGGCGGTCGTCGTGCTTAGCAAGAGAACGTTTTCGTCGTCATACAAGTCGACTTTTACGTTGTTGAACCCTTGCTCGCTGGCATCCTGGACTCCGTTGCCGTTGCCGTCGACCCATACATAATCGCCCAGGGAAGCGGGCAGGGCGATGCCTGCGTCGATCGTCAGATTATCTTCTCCGGCAACGAGCATGATCGTGCCCGTCTTGCCGGAAGCATCGACGTCAGAATCGGTGGCAACCGTTACGCCGTTCGTCGTGATCTTCTGGCGCGTGAACAGGTAGCCGGTCGGCAGATCGAATTGTACCTGATATTGACCGGGCAGCAAATTCGTGAACAGGTAATTGCCATTCGCGTCCGTCGTCGTCGTGACAGGCGTACCACCATTCAAGACAGGCGCACCGCTGTTGTCAAGCAGATGAACCGTAACGCCAGAGGCAGCAGGATCGGCCGCTTCACCATCTTGTCCGCCGATAATGTCGGTATCTACCCACAGCAGGTCACCGAGACGGACGAGCTGGATCAATCCGGCATCGATCGTGAGATTCACTTCTCCCGGCTGCAGCGTTATGACATCCGTTTTGCGTTCGTTCGCTCCTGAAGGTATTACGTTCGAATCCGCCGCGGTGTCCGCACCCTGATTTTTCTCTACGAATACGTATCCGGTTGGCAAATCGAATTCCACGATATACTTGCCAGGAATCAGATTGTCAAAGCGATATTTGCCGTCCATATCCGTCTGCATGATTAATGGGTTGCCGATCGCATCTGTTGCGGCATTGCCCAACTCATCCAGCACCTGAACGTTGACACCGCTGACGCCAAGTTCTTCTACGTTCTGCGTGCCGCCCGGTGTCTTGTCCATCCAGACGCGGTCACCGAGCGATGCGAGCTTCACGATGCCCGCGTCGACATTCATGTTATGCGTACCTGGCAGCAGGGTGATTGTATCCGTGATGCCCGTAACCGTGTCGACATCGGAGTCATTCGCATTCGTACTGCCTGCCGCTTGCTTGTGTGTAAAGATGAAGCCGGCCGGCAGATCGAATTTCACCCTGTAATCACCGGGGACAAGCTTCTCGAATAAATAGTTGCCGTTGGCATCTGTCGTTGTTGTGACCGGAACTCCGCTTTTCAGGACAGGGAGGCCGGCATTGTTGAGCAGATGGACAGTAACGCCCGGATAGCCGTTCTCGCTATTCAGAATGCCGTCATAGGCCGTATCGTTCCACAGCGTGTCGCCGAGCGAAGCGAGTTCGACGATGCCCGCGTCCAGCGTTAAATTAGAGCCGGTGGAGACGATCGATATTTGCTCGGTCATGCCGAAATTGGCGCCGATCGCCGGATCGGCATTTGAATCTTCGCTGCTATCTGCACTGTTGAACCGAGGCGAGAAGAAGTAGTAATCGCTCGGCAGATAGAACTTGATCACATAGCTGCCGGGCCACAAGCCGTCGAACAGGTACTTGCCGTCGTTGTCCGTCGGCATGCTCTTCAGGACGGTATCCAAATCGGCCGCGTCGTACAGTTCGACTTTCACGTTCGGCACGCCAAGCTCATCTGGATCTTGAACGCCGTTTCCGTTCACGTCGTACCAGAGCAAGTCGCCCAACGAGGTGATTTCCACGACGCCGGCATCGACATTAGGATTATTCATGTTCCATGTGAGCGTGATCGTATCCGTCCAGCCGTTATCATCAACGTCCGAATCGTTCATTTCCGTGCTGCCTGCAGCATTCGCCGAAGTGAAATCCGTATACGGAGCCGGAAGATCGAACTTCACCTTATAGTTGCCCGGAGGCAGATTGGTGAACGAATATTTGCCGTCTGCATCGGTCGTTGCCGGGGAGATCGGATTGTTGTAAGCATCATTGGCAACTTCGGTTGTGCCGTCGCTTTCGTACAACCTCACCGTGACATTCGGCACGCCGGATTCAGCGCCATCCTGAATGCCGTTACCGTTCGTGTCATGCCAGATAAGATCGCCAAGCGATGCGTATGCAAGCGCGCCTGCATCGATTGTCGGATCATGCTCGCCGGCATCAAGTACGATCGGTCCGGTGGCACCGTTGCTCGGAGCCCCGGTATCCACAATCGCATCCGAGTCATCCGCGTCATCGCCTACATTCGGGGCGGTAAACGTATAGCCGTTTGGCAGCGTGAACTTCACGACATACGTGCCGGCATTCAATTTGTCGAACAGATAGGCGCCAGTGGCATCTGTCGTGATATCTGCGATTGCATCTCCATAAGCGTTGACAGTGATTTTCGCGCTGCCGTCATGATTGAACAATTCGACCTTCGCCCCGTCCAGCCCCGCCTCGACGCCGTCTTTTATGCCGTTGGCGTTCGTGTCCAGCCATACGATGTCGCCCAGCGAGGCGAGAGGGACGAGACCGGCATCGACCGAGTCGTTGTCAGAGCCCAGGTCGATCTGGTCCGTCTTGGCGATCGGGTCCGAATCAAGGATGGGCTTGTTGACGTTTGAATCAATTGCTGATTGCGTGCCGTCTCCTTTATTTGTGTAAACATAGCCGTCCGGTCGTTCGAATTGCACGGTATAGCGGCCCGGGTACAGCTTTGTGAACGTATAGGAGCCGTTTGCCGACGTTGTTGCCGTCCGATACACGACAGAAGTAGACACGTCATCATAGTACAGCGTCACAGTTACGTCTTCAACACCAGGTTCTCCGGCATCTTGAACACCATTCCGGTCATTGTCCCGCCACACTTTGTCGCCAAGTGAGACGAGCTTGACGATGCCGGCGTCGATCGTCATGTCAGATGCGCCGGGCGTCGTTACTGCGATGTTGTCCGTGCGTCCGCTCGTTTGCGGAGTTGCTGCAATATCATCCGAGCGATTCACATTGGAATCCAGAGTCGCATCTCCGCCTTGACCTTTGCGCGTAAAGCCGTGATCGGTATCCGGCAAGACGAATTCGACGCGGTAAGTGCCAGGCAGCAATTTGTCGAACTTGTATTCGCCGTCGATATCCGTCGTCTTCGTACGGTTGGTCGTGCCATTCGCTTCTTTGACCGGAGTGTTCGATGTATCCAGCAAGTTCACAACGATGTTCGGCATGCCAGGTTCACCGCTATCCTGTACGCCGTCATAGTTCGAATCTTCCCAGACATAATTGCCGATTTCAACCGGCATCACGTAGCCAGCATCTACGGTGTGATTGACTTCGCCTAGCTGCAGCGTGATCACATCGGACATGCCCAACGCATTCGGATTGGAATCGATCTTCCGGTCCGAGCCCTGGCGCACGAAGGTGACGATCTCGCCTGTGGCGATTTCCTGCGGGAATTCCACCCGATATTTGCCTGGCAGCAGCCCCGTGAATTCATATTTGCCAGCTGCGTCAGTCGTCTCTTCCCTTGGGTCACCCACGCCATCGAGAACCGGATCGCCATTCTCGTACAGCAATTTGACTACTACACCCGCAACTGGAGAATCTCCAGCAGTCTGAGTGCCGCTTTTATCCACATCCCGCCACACATAGTCGCCGATGGCGCCAAGCGGAGGGAGAAGGCCGGCGTCGATCGTGAGATCGTAACCATCGGGATACGAGCTGGGTAAAGTAATCGTATCCGTCACGACCACGGGTGCTGCGCCGCCGACATTGGTATCATTTTCTTCATTTGAGCCTAAAGCGTTCATCTGCGTCCAAGTCGAAAATTTGTTGGCTGTATTGATGCCGTAGTCATATTCATAATCCACTGGCAAATTGCTAGGCATCGTAAAACGGACTTTATAGTCGCCGGCCGGGAGGTTAGGGAACAAATAGAAGCCTGGCCGTCCCTGATCGTCATCGCCCGTTACCGTCGTTACGGGTATGTGTACGATTGTGCCGTCGTCATCGTAGTCTTTCGTGAATGCCGTGCCATCGTCCTTCAGCAACTCGACTAGGACGCCATTCACGCCCCACAATTGTAAATCCTCATCCTGAATCCCGTTCTTATCCAAATCAACCCATACATAGTCGCCGATGGACAATCCCGAATCGGGTGCGATATGCACGCCGACCTTCGGCGGTTCTGCAGGTTCGAGCGCGGAGCCGCCTACTTTGGAAGCTTGCTGACCGAATGAGTTCCAGGCGACCTTATCCTCCAGCGTTCCCACAGGCGCTTTCATCGACCAGACGATATTCCGTTCCTCGTCAGGTGCAAGCTCGAGAGAAGGGTCGAATACGAATTTCAGCGCCGTAACCGTCGTGAGATCGGCAGGTGCTGTCGGCAGCCATGTGGTGCCTGCATCCATCTTCGGATGTTCGTCCGTGCTGTACAACACGGTGTATTCGGCAGTATTGCTCAATGACTCCGTTAAGACGGTGCCCCATGTAGACCCACGAGAGCCGAGCAAAGCCCCTTCATCTCCGACGCGAGGCAGTACGTCCACCAACACAATGTTATCGAGGGAGACATTGCCTTTGTTGTACACCGTCAGCTTATAGTCAACCCGACCGCCGGCAACGGTTTTACCCAAATCGTTCACAGGCGGGATCGGATCGCCATCTTTCCAACTCGGCGGCAATAGCCCCGTCTTCCAGCCGTCACCATCCAATTCGCCCCGCACGCGCTTGTAGGAACCAAGTGCAGCGACCGTATTGACCGCGAATTGCGCTCTGCTGCGGATCAGTTTATTCGTGGCCGCATTTTTATCGTGATTGTCCGTGTCGGGCTGCGTATCGAAATAATAATCGTTAAAGTACGGGTCCGCGCTTGTTGTAAATTCGGCCCAGTTGTCGTAGGTGCCTGGAGGCGCGAAATCATTCACTTTGGCTTTATATCGGATCGTGAAATGTTCATTGGGATCCATCGAGACAGAATTTTCAAATTCCCAACGCAGCAGCGTATCGCCATTGCCCAGCGTTTCCTTGTCCACCAATTGGAGCGTGCCGACATTCGCAAATCCGCTGCTGGAATAAACAGGCATGTAGCTGGTGCCGACATCAATCGGGCGATCGTACGTTAGTGACGAAGGCAGAACATCCATTACGACGGGATTGTTCAGCTCATCGCTCGACAGATCCGTATTTTCTACTGTAATTTCAAATTCGATCTCTTGGCCTGGCGAGTAGCTGTCGGGACCGATAAGGTCTTTATGCAGGCGAACAAGCGGTCGATTGCCCCACAGATACACGCGTGCAGGGTCATGAAATGCTTTCAGACCGCCGTCGAACGTATAGTACAAATCAGCAATGTTTTCAATCCAATTGCCATTCGTAACGGCACCGCCATCCAGCGTATAGGTCAACTGAAATTCCGTTAATTGGCTGAAGGAAATCGGCAATAAGCCTGGGAAGTTGAACTTGATGCCGGTAATTTTCGCTCCGAGCGATAGATCGGCTGCTTCCAACGTAACAGGTGTCGTGCTGCTGACATCCTGCCACAAGGTCCAGTCGTCCGCAGCCGGGCTTGTTGCGTAATATACGCTGTACGTGACGCTCGGACTGTCAAAGAAAGTGGCGGTCTGGATAGACTTGAGATTCAGATTGACAAGGTTGCCACTCGAATCTACGGTTGGCGTCAGATCGACGATGCTGGCGTTTTCCAAGTAGCCATTGGAACGGTTTCGAAAACCGCCGATGTCGAACCGAACATCTTGGCCTGGCGAAATTTCTTGATGGCGTTCGAAAGTATCCTTGTGGAATATTCCGTTCAATCCGGCGTCATCCGGGTAGTCTATGAATCCATGACCGGTTTGAGCATCATCGGTCTTTCTCGTAGCATTACCGATATCGCTGTATTCCACATGGGCATAGTTGACTACTAGGGAAGAGATGTCAAATGTCGGCGACGGATAATTCACCGTTACATAAAATCTCGTATCCTCGCGCAGCGTACCGGGAATCGTCCACACGACCGTATTGCCTGGTTCCAGCGTGCCGCCATTGCTGGCCGACACGAATACCGAGCCTGCAGGAAGCGTATCCGTCAGCACGACGTTCTCGATATCAAGGACGCCGATCTCATCTACGGACTTGTCGTTGTCGAATAAAATTTCGTACTGCACGTTGCCGTCGACCATAGGGGTCGGAATTGGAGACGTTCTCTGTTTCTCCAGATGCCACAATGAAGATGCCGTTGCGATAACAGTTACATCATTGGCGGTCTCGATGATGTCGTTATTGCCATCGACGATATACGGAGAAGTCGTTGCCGATGTACCGTTTAACGTGATATACGGCTTGAATTTTACATTCACTTGCATCGTGTAGGATTCGCCCGGATTTGGCCCTGACGGACTGAAGCTGAATATCGCGTCATTACCGACGAGTGCGCCGTTTGAAATGATGGATATCGGTTCATATCCGACATACACGATGTCCTCCGGAATCGGCAAGATCAGCTTCATGTTGCTAAAATCGAAGTTATGGACACCGAGGTCGGAAAAACTAAACTTAACTTCATACGTGAAAATCTTACCTGATTCCACAGTCGCAACATTGGATGACATGCTCAGTCTGATGCCGTTCGTAGCGTTATCGTCAGCTTTCACGACCGGCTTGGGCAGCCACGAGAAGTTCCACATGATCGCTATCGAAAGCATGATCATCAGGACGGAATGGAACACCTTTTTCATTTTCATTGATTCGGCTCCTTATCTAACGATACTAGCTTGGCTTTGACGATAAGTCGGTGGGTATGCGTACGCAGCGGATGGCAGGTGATGAGCGTCAGCATTGATTCGCCCGGCTCCGATTGCAATACCGAGAGGTCGTCCGGCTCGACGACCAGCTTCTCCGTTACTATGTAGCGATACGTGCCGGCTGTCGTCTCGATGTCGACGTCGTCGCCGGGCTCCAGCTCATTCAGCCGGTTGAAATAACGGCCGCCTGCCCAGCCCCGGTGCCCCGCAAGCACGAAATTGCCGATTTGCCCAGGCAAAACGCCTTCCAGCACGGTGCCCGCGCCATGCTTCAACGCTGTCTCGTCAACCCCTTTTACGATCGGTTCGGTCAAGTCGATGTTTCCGATTCGCAGCGAGCCCAGCAACTCCAAATCATCGACCTTCTTCCACTGCGGAACGGGAGCGGGCTCCGGCTCCTGCGCGCGATTGTCCGCGGTCAGCGCCAACTTCACCGGCTCGGCTGCGGCGGGCGGCGATTGCGGGGATACAGCGGCTGCAGCTTGCAGTTCGGCACTCCATTCGGCTAACAATCGCAGCTGTTCATTCTCTTGATGTCTGGCTTCCATCCACGGGTAGACGATCATGCTTACGCCAACTGCCAGCAGCAGCCATAAGATCAGGCCTGCCCAGCGGCTTTTCAGCTTCTTGACGAATGTCATATTCGGCTTTGTTACACACTCCTTTCTAACACGATCTAACAAATTTCGTCACATTGGCACGTAGTACATCTTATATGAGGCTGTTGAACAATTTTTGAACAAGGGGATGCGGCGATCGGCCTGCTAGAAGAAGCGTTCAGTCTCATCTAAAGTTGGAATAATCGCAGCCTGCTTCGGGCACACTGAATGGAAGAAGAAACCATAGCCGTATCATTGGCCTGTAGGAGGGGAAACTCGATATGAAGCTATTTCGTTGCCGGTTGCTGCTGCTTGCAACCTGTTGTACGCTGATTGCTGCCGCCTTCGCTATGCCTGCTGCGCCTGTCGCATGGGCCAAGGAGGAGGCGCCTGCGAAGCCTGCCACGGATTTGGCGCCTGGCGCACGTTCCGCCGTCTTGATGGATGCGGATAGCGGTACCATAGTCTTCGAGAAGAACATCCACGACGCGTTGCCGCCCGCGAGCATCACGAAGATCATGACGATGCTGCTGATCATGGAAGCGATCGACCAAGGCCGCTTAAAGCTGACCGACAAGGTCCAGACGAGCGAATATGCCGCATCGATGGGCGGTTCGCAAATTTTCCTGGAGACCGGCGAAGAGATGACGGTAGACGATATGCTCAAGGGCATCGCGCTAGCATCGGGCAATGACGCATCGGTGGCGCTGGCCGAGAAGCTGGCGGGCAGTGAAGCCGAATTCGTGCGCATGATGAACGACCGGGCGAAGGAGCTCGGCATGACCGACACGAAGTTCGTCAATTGCAACGGGCTTCCTGCATCCGGTCACTTGTCGTCGGCTCACGACATTGCGGTCATGTCGCGGGAACTGCTCAAGTACGAGCAGATCACGAAGTACACGGGCAAATACCAGGACTACCTGCGTAAAGACAGCGAGAAGCCGTTCTGGCTCGTCAACACGAACAAGCTGGTCCGGTTTTACCATGGCGCGGACGGTCTGAAGACCGGATTCACGAGCGAAGCCAAATTTTGCTTGTCCGCTACGGCGCGCCGGGATAACATGCGTTTGATCGCTGTCGTCATGGGCGAGCCGAATACAAAGACGCGCAATGCGGAAATCACTCACATGTTCGACTATGCCTTCGCGCAATTCACGAACGTTCCCATTTTCAAGAAGGGTGAAGCGATGGGGACCTTGAAGGTCGAGAAAGGGTTGAAAGCCGAAGTGCCGCTTGTCGCGGGACAATCCTACAGCGTGCTCTTGAAGAAGGGCGACGCGGGTCAAGGGATTAGGCATGAGCTCCTGCTCGATCCGAATGTGAAAGCTCCGATCCGCAAGGGGCATTCAGTCGGCAAACTCGTCGTATACCGCGGGGAACAAGTGCTGAAGGAGTTTCCGATCGAATCGCCGCTCTCCGTGGAACGCGCAGGATGGTGGGCGCTGCTGAAGCGTTCGGCGGGCAAGCTGTTCCTGTCCAAATAATCCGGGATGCGAATAAGGCGGTCGGGCGAAATTATCGCGCTCGCCGCCTATTCGGCGTAACTTGTCGGTTATTGAGGTGCTGCTTCTAGTTTTGTCGGAGGGCAGGAATGCCATGGGGGCTCGTAGAATTGGAAGATTAAGCATTAAAAACCCACCAAAGTGACGGGATGAAAACTCACCAAAGTGACGGGGAGCTTCGTAGCAGATTCCGAGTACTTTGGCGGGGCCGAAAACATTAGGAGCAGATTCCGAGTACTTTGGTGGGGCTCGAACACCATTGGGGGAGGTAGGAACGCATGAGCTTGCAGGTCGAACTGGAACAGCACCGCAACGTGCTGATCGTTCGTCTGAGAGGGGAACTGGACCATCATACGGCGGATGTCGTCCGTTTCAAGATGGAAGATGCCATATTGAGAGGCCGCTGCGATCATGTCGTGCTCAGCTTGAAAGAGCTGCACTTCATGGACAGCTCCGGACTGGGCGTCATACTGGGTCGTTACAAATTGGTGAAAAGCCGAGGCGGCAAAATGGTCGTCTGCGATGCGCAGGCAAGCGTGAAACGTTTGTTTGAGCTTTCGGGACTGTTCAAAATCTTGTCGCTGTACGAATCCGAGCGTTCGGCGCTTGCCGGTCTGGAGGTTGTATCATGACGATGACGGGACACAACTTTATGAAACTGTCGTTTGCCGCGCGGTCAGAGAATGAAGGATTCGCGAGAGTAGCGGTGGCTGCGTTCGTCTCGCAGCTCGACCCGACGTTGGAGCAGTTGGATGAAATCAAGACCGTCGTATCGGAGGCGGTCACGAATGCGATCATCCATGGTTATGACAGCCATCCGGAAGGTGTGGTCACGCTGGAAGCTTCGATCGACGGCGATCTGTTCGCACTGTCGGTCAGGGACGAAGGGCGCGGCATCGAGGACCTGGAGCTGGCGCGTCAGCCGCTCTATACTTCGCGGCCGGAGCTGGAGCGGTCCGGCATGGGCTTCACGATCATGGAAAATTTCATGGACGAATTCGAAGCCCAGAGCGAGCCCGCCGGCGGTACGAGATTGACGATGAAGAAGCGGATCGAATCGAAGAAGGCTTTGTACAATTAACCGTGCGGCAGGGGTTGGAGGCATGGAATGGGAATCCAAACGTTCGTCGTCGCCGCCGGCATATCTGGATGACAATGAGGTCAAGCGTCTGATCGCGCTTAGCCAATCCGGCGATACGACGGCACGCGATACGCTCGTCAGCAGCAATATCAGGCTCGTATGGTCCGTCGTGCAGCGGTTCTCGAATCGTGGCTACGACAGCGACGATCTGTTCCAGATCGGTTGTATCGGCCTGCTCAAATCGGTCGACAAGTTTGATTTATCTTATGACGTTAAATTTTCGACGTACGCTGTCCCGATGATTATCGGGGAGATCCAGCGCTTTCTGCGGGACGATGGCACTTTGAAGGTTAGCCGATCGCTGAAAGAGATGGCGAACAAGGTTCGCAAGGTAAAGGATGAGCTCGCGAAACGGCTGGACCGCGCGGCGACAATCGGCGAGATCGCCGAGGAGCTCGGCGTGACGCCGGAAGAGATCGTGTTTGCCCAGGAAGCGAACAAGCCGCCGGCTTCGATCCACGAGACGGTGTTCGAGAACGACGGCGATCCCATTACGCTGATGGACCAGATCGCCGACGATACGCAGGAGCGCTGGTTCGACAAGCTGGCGCTGACCGAAGCGATCCAGGCATTGAGCGAGCGGGAGCGGCTGATCGTCTTCCTGCGCTACTTTCGCGACCAGACGCAATCCGAGGTCGCCAGTCGCCTCGGCATCTCGCAAGTGCAGGTCAGCCGACTGGAGAAGAAGATTCTGCAGAGCATCAAGGAGCAGATCGCTCAGTAAAATGGCTTGTATGGCGGCTGGTTGGCGATATGTTTAACAGGGCGAAACCCGGTTGCAGCAACGTATCTCGCGGATGTGTGAGCCGTAGCCGGGCCAAACCCGGTTGCAGCATCGCATCTCGTGGGTGTTTGTGCCGTAACCCGATAAAACCCGGTTACAGTGCCGCATCTCGCGGATGTTTGTGCCGTAACCGGACAAAACCCGGTTGCAGCACCACCACTCGTTGATGTTTGTGACGTAACCGGGCAAAACCCGGTTGCAGCATCGCATCTCGTGGGTGTTTGTGCCGTAACCGGACAAAACCCGGTTGCAGCACCACCACTCGTGGATGTTTGTGACGTAACCGGACAAAACCCGGTTGCAGCATAACACTCGTGGGTGTTTGTGCCGTAACCGGACAAAACCCGGTTGCAGCACCGCAACTCGTGGATGAGCGAGCCGTAGCCGGGCCAAACCCGGTTGCAGCACCGTATCTCGCGGATGTTTGTGCCGTAACCCGATAAAACCATTGTTTGGAGTATTTATTTTCAACATTTAAATGAAAAGCATTTACATTCAAATGGAGTAATGGTAAATAATAATTAAATGGATTCGATGTGAAGCACACGTCGTCACCCTTCTGGGAGACGGCGTATTTTCGTTTTGATGGAATTTGGAGAGGTGGATATGAAAATTATGCATGAAGAAGAGTTCAATCGATTATTGGAAAAGCAAATTCGTTCTGCTTCTGGTCAAAGACTTGAAAGGCTCAAAAAAGATAAAACGGGTGAACGGAGGCTGTTTTGCGAAGTGTTGCGACCTGTTCTCTCCAATTTGGATGATCTCATTCTAGAGTACGAGATGATGAGTATCATGGGGGTGAGGATTTATCTGGATATGTTTGTTCCTCGGTTTCAGTGGGCGCCGGAATGCTTAGGGTTCGTTCCTCATGCACAGAATATTTCACGAGAACGTTTTGACTTCGAACAAGTTAGAATACAAACGATGGCTGTTAATGGCATTAAATATATTCCATTCAGTTGGGATCAGTTGGATAAAAGGCCGGATCAGTGCCGAAGAGTCATGTTTGAGCTTCTCGGTAGATTCACTTCTAATAAAAGTAGTGCAACTTGGAAAATATCAATATATGAAAGAGAAATAATCCGATACGCGCTATATTTGAACAAACCATTTAACTTGAAGGATGTATCCGACTGTACCGAGTTAAAAGAAGATGCATGCAGGAAATTACTGAGAAATCTAATGAGAAAGCAGTTGATAATGCCAATCGGGAAAGGGAAACATCGCTATCATTATTATGTTGTTGAACCTGACACGATTAAGTATTTCGGCTAATTGAGTCCTAGTAATTGGGTCAGACCAATGAGAACCGAAAGTGAGCTTTCAACTGGACAAGACCTGGTTAGAGAACAAAGAGCAGAGTGTCAGAGTGCATGAAACCGGGCAGAACCGGGTTAGAGCTCCGCGGTAAGAGGAACATTACGCCACAACCGGACAAAGCCGGGTTACAGCTCCGCGGTGAGAGGATCATGACGCCACAACCTGGAAAAACCAGGTTAGAGAAACCAAAGTTGCCGTTGGCGTACATAAAACTGAACAAACCCCAGCAAGCACCGTTTTTCGCCGTTTTCCCAATCATCCGCGACTATCTCCGCCCAAATCAAACCATACTAACCTGAAACCCCGCGAAGGGGAGGATGCACATGGCACAACATTCGATTGTTTTATACGTCAGATTGCGCCGGAGGGTCGTCGTCCCGCCCTTGTCCGTCATTACGTTGGGCCAGGTGGCCAGGCTTGTGACGGACCTGAGCACAGAGCGGACGCTCAAGAACCTTCCGCTGCACCGGATTGGCCCGGAGGACGGGAGCATGATCGTCATCGACATGCTGCAGATCGTGCAATCCGTACATGCCGTTCAGCCCGAGTTGACGGTGGAGACGTTCGGCGAGCCGCACGTGCTGATCGAAATCAGTCCGCATACGGCGAACAAACCCCGTCCAATCGCGCTCATTCTTGCTTGGCTGCTGCTTTTTTTCGGATCCGGCATGGCGATGATGAATTTCCACGCGGACGTCAACATGCCGCAGGTGCAGCGCCGCATTACGGAACTCGTCACGGGGCGCCAGACAAGCCATCCTTGGCTTTTCCAGATTCCTTACTCGCTCGGCGTCGGACTCGGCATGCTGCTGTTCTTCAACCGGCTGCTGCGCAAGCGCAGGAGCGATGAGCCGAATCCGCTCGAAGTCGAAATGTTCATGTACCAGGAGAACGTCAACCATTACGTCATAACGGAAGAATACCGCAAAAAACATGATCAGGAGGAAGGAGGGAAGATGCGGGGTGACTGAGGGACTTGCGCTTGTCGTCGACTCTATCGGCGGTATTGTCGCGACAATCCCCGCAAGAAGCTGGGCGATGGATAGGCTGTCGGATTTGCTGCTCGCCATTATCGGTCTGGCCGGGGGATTCTCCGTCGGCAGCGCGTTCGTCGCGCTCCTCATCGTTCTGGACCTGATCCCCAGACTAGTCCAGTTGACCAGGGCGCACCGGCGTTCCTGGCTGTTCGAATCGGCCCTCTTGACCGGCGCCTTGTACTGGATCTGTGCGGACCAATTCCGCTGGATACTCGGTTGGCCGCCTGCAGCATTGCTCGTTCCTTCAATATTCCAAGGCGTCTTTGTCGGCATGTTCGCCGCCGCGCTGACGGAAGTGCTGAACGTGCTGCCGATCATCGCCAAGCGGCTGCGGCTGAAGCCTTATTTGTTCCCGCTCCTTATCGCCATGATGCTGGGCAAAGTCGCCGGCTCCCTGGTGGAATGGCTATGGCTTGATTAAAAAGACAGGAGGCAACGAGATTGGAGACTGATACAACCGTACATGGTAGCATGGACTTGCCCGTTGGCGTCGATTGGGATCACTTGCCGGATGGCCGACCGAAGGACGATAATCGGTCAAACGACGATCGCCAGGATCAGACGCGGCATTCCGGCCACCGGTTCGAACAGCAAAATTCAGACGGACAGGATCGCATACCGGCAAGGCTGGATCAGTGGAAAGCGAAGCTCGAACGCGAACTCAGCCTCGACAAAAGCTTCGATGTGCAGGTTAGGGAAATGCCGTTCGGAGAGCATCGCATTGCCTTTCTATTCCTCAGCGTGTTCATGAAGGACGCGACGATGGTCGATGTACTCAAACAGATCTCCTGGCTGGATCCCGCGACGCTCAGCCATGAAGCGATGGAATCGTATTTGACGCAATACGTGCCTGCCATGCAGGTAAAAAAAACGGAATCGTTCAACGAGATGCTCGGCCAAGTACTGATGGGCGATACGGCGTTCTATATCGACGGTCAGTCGGCTGTCTTGATGATCGACGCCAAGCAATTTCCCGCCCGCAATCCCGAACAGCCTGCGCTGGAGAAGGTCGTCCGCGGCAGCAAGGACGGCTTCACCGAGACGCTGCTCATGAACGTCGGACTCGTGCGCAGAAGGCTGCGCGACGGGCAAGCCAGGTTCGAGATGATGAAAGTAGGCGAGCGCACCCAGACCGATGTGTGCATCGGCTATCTTGCAGACATTGCGAACCCCAAGCTCGTCGAATCGGTGCGGGACAAGATCAAGAAGGTAAAGATCGATGGCATCCCCCTCGCGGACAAGCAATTGGAAGAAATGATGCTGAACAAAAACTGGAGCCCGTTTCCGCTCGTTCGCTATACGGAACGCCCCGATGTCGTGTCGGCACAATTGCTTGACGGGTCGGTCGCGATTTTGACGGATACGTCCCCCAGCGCGATGCTGCTGCCTACTACAGTGTTCGATCTCGTGCAGCATGCGGAGGAAAGCCGGGAAAATCCGTTCATGGGCACTTATTTGCGCTGGGTCCGGTTTATCGGCATTCTCGCGTCGATGTTCCTGCTGCCCATCTGGTATATGTACGCGCAAAATCCGGCTTTGCGGCCGGGTTGGCTCTGGTTTGTCGGCGCGCACCAGACGGGCGAGTTGCCGCTTATCCTGCAATTCGTCATTGCGGAGATCGGCGTCGACATGATCCGGTTGGCGGCGATTCATACACCGGCTCCGCTCGTGACGGCGATGACGCTGCTGTCCGCGATTCTCATCGGCGACATCGCGGTCAAGACGGGCCTGTTCATCAACGAGGTCATCCTGTACATGTCCGTCTCCGCGATCGGCATGTTCGCGACGCCCAGCTATGAGCTCGGACTGGCCAACCGGATCGTCAGGCTCGGCCTGCTCGTGGCGGTGTTCCTGTTCAAGGCGCCGGGACTTATTGTCGGCATGACGCTGCTTGTCGTCATGCTCGCGCTGGAGCGCTCCTTCAACACGCCGTATTTGTGGCCACTCATTCCGTTCAACGGTCCTGCGCTGCTGTCGGTGCTGCTGCGGCGGCCCATGCCGTCCAACAAGATGCGCCCGTCTTTGAATCGTCCGCTGAAGAGCCGCAAGCAACCGACATGATTCGCCGTGATGCGGACAAGTGCAAATGATGCGGCAAATCGTCCATTTTCCTGAACGTGGATTTCCGCTATACTCGGAGTATTAGGGATCGCATTATGCTAAGATGCCGAATCCAGGTAAAGGGGACAATTCGATGTTTCTGCACGGAACGAGCCGCATTAACGATCAAGGACATCTGGAAATCGGAGGCTGCGACACCGTCGATCTGGCGCGCCGATTCGGGACGCCGCTGTATATCGTAGACGAAGCGCTGGTCAGGCAGCGGGCGCGGGAATTCACCGAAGCGTTCCGTCGTACGGGGTTGCGTTATCAGGTCGCCTATGCGTCCAAGGCGTTTTGCGTCATGGCCATGTGCCGGCTCGCGGAAGAAGAAGGGCTGAGCCTGGATGTCGTGTCCGACGGAGAGTTGTACACGGCGCTGCAGGCCGGATTCCCGGCAGAGCGCATTCACTTCCACGGCAATAATAAGACGCCGGATGAAATCGCCATGGCGCTGGATGCGAATATCGGCTGCTACGTTGTCGACAATTTCGTCGAGATGACGCTGCTGAACGCAATGGCGGGAGAGCGGGGCAAGCGGGTGAACGTTCTGCTTCGCATCACGCCCGGCGTCGAGGCGCACACGCACGAATATATTTCCACCGGACAGCAGGATTCCAAATTCGGCTTCGATCTGGGTAACGGTACGGCTTTCCGCGCGGTCGAACAGGCTTTGGCCCAGCCGAATCTGAGGCTGCTCGGCGTGCACTCCCATATTGGGTCGCAAATTTTCGAAGTTGAAGGGTTTCGCATGGCTGTGGAGAAAGTCGCGGCGTTTGCGATCGACGTGCGTGCCAAGCTTGAAGCGACGTTCGCGGTCGTCAACCTCGGCGGCGGCTTCGGCATTCGCTACGTCGAGGCCGACAAGCCTTTGCCAGTGGGCGAATACGTGGAGACGATCGCTGGCACGATCAAGACCGCCTGCGAGGCGGCCGATTATCCGCTGCCGGAAATTTGGATCGAGCCCGGCCGCAGCATGGTTGGCGATGCAGGGACGACGCTATACACGGTCGGAACGAACAAGGAAATTCCCGGCGTCCGCAAATATATCGCGGTCGACGGCGGGATGACCGACAATCCGCGTCCGGCGCTGTACGATTCCAAGTACGAGGCGGTGCTGGCCAACCGGGCGAATGAGACTCAGGCGGAAGTCGTTTCTGTGGCAGGCAAAGCCTGCGAGAGCGGAGACATGCTGATTTGGGACCTTAAGCTGCCTCCCGCGAAGCCGGGCGATCTGCTCGCCGTGTTCAGCACGGGGGCCTACAACTATGCGATGGCGAGCAATTACAACCGAATCCGCCGACCTGCCGTAGTGTTCGTCTGCGAGGGGCAGGCCGACCTCGTCGTGGCCAGGGAATCGCATGAAGATATCGCTCGCAACGACTTGATTCCCGAGCGTTTGCGCAAAGTGACCGTTTCACGTTAGAATGAATAACAGCAGACAAGCGAAGCGGGCCTTGCGCCCGCTTGTTTCTTGCCGATTATCGAAAGGGGAGTGCCCATAACATGAGCAAACAAGCAGTCATTACGATGGAAAACGGCGAGGAGATCAAGTTGGAGCTGTTCGACCAGGATGCGCCGAATACGGTAGCCAACTTCGAGAAGCTGGCCAACTCCGGATTTTACGACGGCATCGTATTCCACCGGATCATCCCGGGGTTCGTCGCCCAAGGCGGCTGCCCGAACGGCAACGGTACCGGCGGTCCCGGCTACGAGATCGATTGCGAGATCAACCCGAACAAGCACGAGCGGGGCGCGCTGGCAATGGCGCATCGCGGACCGAATACCGGCGGCAGCCAGTTCTACATCGTCTATGCGCCGCAGCCGCACCTGGACGGCGTGCATACCGTATTCGGCAAAGTCGTATCCGGCATGGAGCATGTCGACGCCTTCCGTGGCCGCGACAAGATGGCGAGCATTCGCGTAAGCTGAGCGCGTGCCCGGCAAGCATATGACTAGCAATGCACCAGGGCCGATCGTCTCCATTACCCGCGAGGGTGTGTGGCGATCGGCCCTGGTGCATAGCCAATCCCGCCACTATGACACTGTCCGTACCATCTGCGCTCGCTGTCCCGCCACATCCGCCATTAAGCGAAGGTGCGAAGTCCGGTGTGACAGGTCAATCGCTTACGAGATAGCCCCAGGCGGAGTTGTGGCGAAAATCGCCATAATTCCAGCAACCCGCCGCGTCCCAGGTAGAGTTGTGGCGATAGGTAATAATCCTCCCTCTTTAGCAGGAATTCCGTATGCTCGATTAAATAGGATGCTGATCTTGTCCCGATTCGTAAGCGTTTACCCTGTCCGGTGTGACATCCGACCTTGCATTTTTCCAGTCGCGGTGGTAAACTTTCTCTCAATCAGCTTTCCTTCGGGGCGGGGCGCAATTCCCCACCGGCGGTGATCGGCGTTAGAGGTGCTTCGGGCGCAAGGTTTACCTTGAAGCTCGCAGGCATGCCTCGCGTCGTCAGTCCGTGACCCGGCTCGCAAGCATTCGCTTGCTTGACGGTGGACCTGGTGCAACTCCGGGACCGACAGTAATAGTCTGGATGGGAGAAGGAAGCGCAGCGCGGCCACCCGCGTTGGGATAATGGACTTAATGGTGTTCGCTCTTTATGCTGAAAGTGGAAGGATGCTATTATTTGTTCCTTTTTTCACAATCGGCTCAATCCGACACCGTTTGATCGCGCGTTTCCGCATTTGTCTTACCATGGACGGATGTTGGTTCGCGTCGTTCAAGTCCGTTCATCTCATGCGGAGGATCGGTCTGTTTATTGCTGTGTTTCGCCCCCGGAGATGGCTGCCGGGGGTTTATTGCTGTATAGGCGAGAATGCCGGCAACGTATGGCGGCATGGGTAGGGGGCGGTGGACAACTTGGAATTGGTGAACGACGCGTTCTATATGCGGCTTGCCCTTGATCTCGCGGAAGGGGCTGCCGGCCAGACCGGGATCAACCCGGCTGTCGGCTGCGTCATCGTGAAGGATGGGCGAATCGTCGGCATGGGCGCGCATTTGCGAAGAGGAGAAGCCCATGCGGAAATTCATGCGCTAAACATGGCGGGAAACGAGGCGGAAGGAGCCACTGTCTATGTGACGCTGGAGCCGTGCAGCCATCATGGGAGAACGCCGCCTTGCTGCGATCGGCTGATCGCGGATCGTGTCGCCCGGGTCGTCGCGGCGATGACGGATCCGAATCCGCTCGTGGCGGGTCAAGGCTTACGCAAGCTGCAAGAGTACGGCATCGCGACTTCGGCGGGTCTACTCGAAGAGCGGGCAAGGCAGATCAACGAATCGTTCCTCAAATACATTTCGGAAGGCTTGCCGTTCGTCACGTTGAAGACCGCGATGTCGCTCGATGGGCGGATCGCAACGAAGACCGGACACAGCCGATGGGTGACCGGACCGGAATCACGGGAGGCGGTGCATACGCTTCGCCATCGTCACCAGGCGATCATGATCGGCAGGGAAACGGCGCAGCAGGACGATCCGCAGTTGACAACGAGACTGGATGTTCCAGGCCGCAACCCGATCCGTCTCGTCGTCGATTCCCGGCTTCGTCTTCCCGAGACGCTGCGGTTGTTCGATGACGAAGCGCCGACCTGGATGATTACTACACAGCAAGCGAGCGAGGCGTCGGAGGCGAGGCTGCGCGCGGCTGGCGCGGAAGTGATCCGCTGCGGCGATGCCGACTGCGAGCGCGTCGATCTGGCAGCCGCCTTGAGGGAGTTAGGCAAGCGGGAGATCGGTTCGATCCTGCTCGAAGGCGGTGGCGCCTTAAGCGGGGCGATGCTGCAGGCCGGCCTGGTCGACAAGCTGATGCTGTTCTATGCGCCCAAGATTATCGGATCAAGCGGCTCTGTGCCGGCATTCGACTTCTCCGGGCCCGACAACATGCAGGATGCGCTGCGGTTGCGGCAGGTATCCATCGAACGGTACGGTCACGATTGGTGCGTAACCGGGTATCCGCAAGTGTCGGTACAAGGCACGGAAGCGTAAATGGCAGGGGCGCGCAATGAACGCCAGGCTTTGCGAAGGGAAGTGATGCACCAGTGTTCACAGGACTCATCGAAGAAATCGGAACGCTGCGGTCGGTCAAGCGGCAAGGAGAAGCCATGATACTGACGATCGCCGCATCTGGAGTTACGTCGGGCGTCAAGTTGGGAGACAGCATTGCCGTGAACGGCGTCTGCCTCACCGTCGTTTCCTGGGATGCCTCTTCATTCACCGTAGATGTGATGCCTCAGACGTATCGATATTCCAATCTGAGCGAGCTTGCACCTGGCAGTCCGGTCAATCTGGAACGCGCCATGATGGCTGGCGGGAGATTCGGCGGTCATCTGGTGCAAGGTCATATAGACGGGACCGGCCGAATCCGCGCCGTAACGCCCGACGCGAATGCGGTCGTCTTCGCGATAGTGCCGAATGAGCCGCGCCTGCTTCGGACGATTGTGCCGCAAGGTTCGGTTACACTGGACGGTATCAGCCTGACGGTCGCGAGTATGGACCGGGAGGCGAATCAATTTACCGTATCCATTATCCCGCACACGCTTCGGATGACCGCATTGCAGCACAAACGGCGAGGAGATACCGTCAATATCGAGAACGACATCCTGGGCAAATACGTGGATCAGTTGCTAGCAGTGCGACTTGGCGAATCGGGAGCAGGACTGTCAGCGGATGCGCAGTCGGAAACGGGAGTGCGGTCGGTGACGTCTGCGGCAGACAGGCGCGGCGCCGGTTTGACGGAAGCGATGCTGCGGGAGAACGGATTCATGGCATGAGAGACAGCCCGATCAAAGGATAGAAGGGAGCTGCATGAAGATGACAGAACAACTGTTCGATCCTATCGAAGAAGCGATATACGACCTGATGCGCGGCAAAGTCGTGATCGTCGTGGACGACGAAGACCGCGAGAACGAAGGGGATCTTGTTGCATTAGCCGAGAAGGCGACGCCGGAAGTCATCAATTTCATGATCAAGGAAGCCAGGGGCCTGGTCTGCGTGCCGATTCAGCAGGACCGGGCGGAAGCGCTCGACCTGCCGCCGATGGTATCTCACAATACGGACTATCACGGAACGGCGTTCACGATCTCGGTCGATCATATGTCCACGACAACCGGCATCTCCGCAGGCGAACGCGCCATGACGGTGAAGGCGCTGATCGATCCGAAGGCCAAAGCCGCCGAATTCCGCAGACCCGGTCACATCTTCCCGCTCATCGCCAAGAAAGGCGGCGTCCTGCGCCGGACCGGCCATACGGAAGCGGCCGTCGATCTGGCCCGGATGTGCGGTTCGACGCCTGCGGCCGTCATTTGCGAGATCATTAAGGAAGACGGCACAATGGCCCGGCTGCCGGACCTGGTCCAGTTCAAGCTCAAACACGAGCTGAAGCTCATCACGATCCGCGACCTGATCCACTACCGCAACGAGAAGGAAAAGCTCGTCAAGCGCGAAGTAGAAGTTCGCATGCCGACGGATTACGGCGTGTTCCGGGCGGTCGCCTATACGAACGATGTCGATTCCAAGGAGCATGTCGCCTTCGTCAAAGGCACGATCGACAGCAGTCAGCCCGTGCTCGTACGCGTGCATTCGGAGTGCCTGACCGGCGACGTATTCCACTCCCACCGCTGCGATTGCGGTCCACAGCTGGACGCGGCGCTGCGGCAGATCGAAGAAGCGGGCAACGGCGTGCTGCTCTATATGCGTCAAGAGGGCCGAGGCATCGGGCTGATGAACAAATTGCGGGCTTATCAGCTGCAGGAGCAGGGATTGGACACGGTGGAGGCGAATGCAAAATTAGGGTTTGGGCCCGACCTCCGCGACTACGGTATCGGCGCGCAAATTCTGAAAGACCTCGGCGTCCGCCGCATGCGGCTGCTTACCAATAACCCGCGCAAAATCAAAGGCTTGGACGGGTATGGCCTGGAAGTTGTCGAACGGGTGCCGCTGCAATTGCCGGAGAACGAGGACAATACCCGTTATTTGCACACGAAGAAAGCCAAATTGGGCCACATGCTCACCTTCGAAAACGATGGCGAGCTGGGCAGCAAGATGGATGACATCGAACAGAACGAACAACCGGCATTAGAGCCGAAGAGGGGATGAAGAAGATGAACACGATTTATGAAGGACAATTGGTTTCAAACGGGCTTAGATATGGTATCGTAGTAGGGAGATTCAATGAATTCATTACGTCCAAGTTGCTGGGCGGCGCGCTCGATGCGCTCAAACGCCACGGTGCCCAGGATGACGAAGTCGATATCGCCTATGTACCGGGTGCGTTTGAAATCCCGTTCATCGCGCAGAAGATGGCGGAGAGCGGCAAATACGAAGCGGTCATTACGCTCGGTGCGGTCATCCGCGGCTCGACGCCGCATTTCGATTACGTCTGCAATGAAGCGGCCAAGGGCATCGCTGCGGTCGGCATGAAGACAGGCGTGCCTACGATCTTCGGCGTGCTGACGACCGACAGCATCGAGCAGGCGGTCGAGCGGGCCGGAACGAAAGCCGGAAATAAAGGTTGGGACGCGGCGATGTCCGCCATCGAGATGGCCAATTTGACCCGCTCCCTGAGCGGTGAGAGTTTGCAAGGTTGAATTCTTCTGCAGAACCGGCGGCTTCGCCAGCGCCAGCCCGCAGAAGCTGTGAGAGGATGAGAAGCCAGCGTGAGCGTGTTGTACAAGCTGGAAACGTTCGAAGGACCGCTGGATCTGCTGCTTCACCTGATCGACAAAGCGGAGATCGATATCCAGGATATATCGATTAACGAGATAACGGATCAATACATCGCTTACCTCGACGCCATGCAGGAATTGGAGCTGGACGTCACGAGCGAATTTCTCGTCATGGCCGCGACGCTGCTCGCGATGAAGAGCCGTCTGCTGCTGCCGAAGCCGCCCGTGACGGAAGAGCCGTGGCTGACGGTCGACGACGACGACGGCCTCGATCCGCGCGAGGAACTGATCCGCAAGCTGATCGAGTACCGCAAGTTCAAATCGATTGCAGGCCAGCTGCGGGACAAGGAATGGGAGCGCAGCCAAGTATTCACTCGCGAGCCCGCCGACTTGACGCCTTACCAGACGGATGTGCAGGCAAACCCGGTGGAAGGGCTGCACGTGGACGATCTGATCCGTGCGTTCCGCAAGGCCATGCGCAGATTGGCGGGCCGCAATCGGATCACGGCGATCCGGCGGGACGAGATATCGGTGAAGGATCGGATCAACGATATTATCCTGACGCTAAAAACCCGGTCCGCCGAAGGTCGGATGCTGTTCTCCCAATTGATCGGCGAAAATATGGACCGCCAAGAGATCGTCGTCACATTCCTGGCGCTGCTCGAGCTTATGAAGAAGGGTTGGGTGTCTTGCCACCAGAATCGTCTGTTCGACGAGATCGTGGTCACCTGGACCGGAGCGGAGAGAGATTACTCTGCAAACTCCCTGTTAGAGGAGGACGACGATGGATTATTCGACGTTGAAATCGGTACTTGAAGGACTGATCTTCGTCTCCGGCGAAGAAGGCATCCAGGTCAAGACGATGGCTGAAGTTGTGGAAATGGACCCTGAGGTCGTACAAGACGTGCTGGAAGACTTGCGGCGGGATTTTGTCACGAGCGGACGCGGTTTGCGAATCGCGGAGACGGCGGGCGGCTACCGGTTCACGACGGTGACGGAGCACGCCCCGTTCTTCGAGAAGCTAGCTTACTCGCCGAGCCGTTCCTCGCTTTCTCAAGCCGCGCTCGAGACGCTGTCCATCGTTGCCTACCGGCAGCCGATTACGCGCATTGAGATCGAGGAGATCCGCGGAGTGAAAGCCGATCGCGCCTTGCACACGCTTGTCGCCAAAGACCTGATCGAAGAGGTGGGCCGCGCGGACGCGCTTGGTCGGCCGATCCTGTACGGGACGACCAAGTCGTTTCTGGATTATTTCGGCTTGGCCAGCCTGGAGCAGTTGCCCGACCCGATCGCCGCGGACGAGGACGATGAGCTGGAAGAGCAGACGAAAATGCTGTTCGAGCGGATCGAAGGTCGGCAATTGTCTCTGGAAGATATGGATCGCGAATTGGAATCCCCCTGATAATGGAATGAAGCGGTGCCGATGGGTCATACTATCCCGAGGAAAGGCGGGGAAGGTATGGCCTTTGTTGTGTGGACCGGCGTCGCGGTTGTCGCGGCATTGCTGCTGCTCGCGGCGGCTTTGTCCAAAATACGCGTCCGCGTCCGTTATGCCCATAGCGGCGTGCAGGATCATCTGGTCGTCATCGTGCACGCGTTATACGGAGCCTATCGCTACAGAATAACCGTCCCTTCCGTCATGATCCGCGGGAAGGAGATTCTGTTTGACAAGAAATCGTCGGCGCAAATTGCGGTAAAGCCGAAATTGTCGCATTTGACGCGTCGAACCGGCAATGCCGTCTTCAAGTACGGCCGGCAGATGCTGCCCTGGATGCGGCAGGTGTTGCGTAAAGTCGAGTGTACGCGGTTCCGTCTGGATTTGCGCGTCGGCACCGGGGACGCTGTATCGACGGCGATCGCGAGCGGTGTCTTGTGGTCGGTCTACGGTTGTGCGGTCGCCCTTGCTGCGGAGTGCGTATCGATGAAGACGAAGCCGCACGGAGCCGTACAACCGGTGTACGGCAACGCGGAATTCAGTATCGTATGGGAAGCCGATCTGAGCCTTCGCGTCAGCACATTCGCGGCGATGTTGCTGTTCGGCGGCGGCATGAAGGCGACTTCGTTGCTGAAATCCTGGAACCAATGGCGGCATTGGCTGAACAAACCGCAGCATTCTTAAGCACCGGGGCCGGTGCGGGGATTCATAAAAAACGGGTCGCAGGCGCATGCTAACGATGCTCAAGAATCCAATGGCTTGAAAATCACATCACCCTCAAGGAGGAATGTTCGCAATGTCCTTGCATCCGATTAATGGTCTTATGCAGACGGCAATGGAAAATATCAAAGACATGGTCGACGTTAACACCATTGTCGGCGAGCCGGTCAACACGCCCGACGGGTGGGGAGTCCATCAATGATGGCAAACTAACAGTATTCCCCAATACTTACCCACATACAAGTGCAAGAACGAATGTCAGAAAAGCTGTGCTAAACCCCTTAAAGGTAAAAGGTACAACATCCATAAAAGGAGTTGTACCTTTGTTCAATATTTGTTTACCACATAATAAATTAACAATTAGTGACAATAAATTTAATTTGAAGAGGATGAAGCAGTTTCTTTTAGTGTAGTGATAATTGGAGAAAATTCTATGTAATACTCATCCATATTACGAACTTTTAGTTTTATTTCTCTTTCAATGAATTTGTCAAGCGTTTGCTTCCTCTTTGATTTGTGCTTTTTTTTGAAGTCGGCATCATTATATGTAATAAGAACTTTCAAAAAGGTTTGATTTGCAGTTTCTAAATATTTCATATCTAATGTGCTGTTAAATCCAAATTCAGTGAATAAGTATTTTTTTAGATTATTTGGGAGTGGCACAGGGGCGATTTCTTTTAATTTTGATAGAACGCCACGATTTTTTAACCAGTGCATTACTGTATGTTTAGAAGTACAGTTCATGAACTCAGTTCTAATCCAATCATTAACAGCTACTTTTTGTGTATTATATAAACTTATAAATTCTTCAATAAATCTAACAACTAACCCATTAGGAAGATTACCACTTTCGGTATAGGCAGTAATATAATTAAAGACGTTTGCATCGATTGTTATTGTATCGTCTGCTACGGTCATTATTCAATTCCACTCCGAGCTTTGGTTAATTTAATACTCTCATTGTAACCTTCTTCAAAAAATCCTTTCGGCCATTCGGTCAAAAACTCTCCTTTTTCATTTACAGGTATTTTAATGATTTCGTGTATTTCAGGTGAAGGTTGGACATAGTAAAATGCTATATCAGAAGGAGAAAGTTTCTTTTTTGCAATTTCAGTTAATAATCTAATAATTAAATTTTCACTATGCGTTTCAATTATTAATTTATTTTTTTTATAATCTAAAGCATCAACAAAAATAGAACCTAGCTCTGCTTGTCCTGCGGGATGTAAATGGATCTCTGGTTGCTCGATAAGTATTAATGAGTCTGAATTCCCCGCATATAACATCATAAGTATAGGAAGAACTTGGGAGGCGCCAAAACCGATATCAGCTAAATTTGCTGAAAGACCACTTTCTGGATGTTCTGCCCAGTATTCATAATGCCGTTCTCCAACTTTTTTATATTCAAATTTCGAAATAAATCCTAACTTATACAACGATTCATTAACTTTTTTTAAATCATCAATTTCTTTTCTTATTCCTCTTTTAGACATAGCAGCATAATTAAGAAGGGCACGTTCACCTGTGCCACCAATTTTATCTGTTACTTCTCCACTAAATAGATAAGATCGAGAGGGAGCCATTCTAAGTGGACCAAGGTGCTGAATATTTTTTAATATCAAAGCGAATTTAAAGAGTATCATGTCAATAGCATGAGCTATTTGCCATCCATCATTGATTTTATCAAACATTTCAGGATGCGGTCTAAAATCATAAATCATTCCACGTTTTACAAAACAATTCGATAATAACTTATTACTAGCTTCACTAAGACCACGAATAGAAACTACGGTTCTCTTTGAGTACTTATTTTCTTTTAGTGTAAAATAGGTTCCTTTTTCATCAATTAAAGATAAAGAATCTAGGAATATCTCATGCCTCTTTTTAAGGTAACCATAAGTCAAAGACAGTGTAAGTTGATCGCCGTTTATATTATTTGATTCATCATCAAAATAACGTGAAAAGTATTTTCTATTAGTTGTTATTGTAAAACTCATATTATTATCTTCTTGATGTTTATAGATTAAGTCTCTATATGTGCCAAAATCGAAATCTTTTGTAATTGGTCTTAAATATATATTCTTATCTTCGGAATGGGCTGTTTGTGAAAGCATACTTAATGCTTTGATTAGGGAAGACTTTCCGGAATTATTTGGCCCGACCAATAATGTAATGGGAGCAATTTCAATATTTCCGGAATCATAAAAGCATTTAAAATTTTTACAACTAAATGACTCAATCATATTAACTTTATTCTCCTTTATTTATTTTTGAAATGATTATTGGATAAAATGGTATTCGGCAAATAATGCCAAATTCCTGCTAAATATACTCCGCTTCGTAGATATTTCAGAATTTTTGATCAAAGAGACGAATGGTAATCGTCAAAACGGTTATCGTAATTTTGGTAAGAACTTTTAAATCACAATTGAAGACCATGTGGTGTCTGTAAACGATGACACAGAAATAAGGTAATTAACCTCCTGTTACCAATTTCGATTAGAGCTGAAGCTTCAACAACCCGACCCCTTCCATTGGGTTTTTCGGTTCCGCACATAATCAAAAATGAAATTGCACAAGCTAAGTGACAGTCAGGACATCAATGTGAATTGAATAATTGTAATGGAGGAATGAAAAATGTCTCTACATCCAATTAACGGTCTAATGCAGACAGCAATGGAGAATATCAAGGACATGGTGGATGTAAATACCATAGTTGGAGAACCTGTCCAAACGCCCGACGGAAGCGTCATTGTCCCGATCAGCCGCGTCGGGTTCGGGTTTGCGGCAGGCGGTTCGGAATTTTCGGCAGAAGAGCAGAACGGCGCGGGAAAAACGGCGGAATCCGGCGGGCACAATGCTTCCGTTCAACTGCCGTTCGGCGGCGGCAGCGGGGGTGGGGTTTCGATCACGCCGATCGCTTTCCTCGTCGTAGGCAAAGAAGGCGTGAAGGTCGTCCCGCTCGACAACAATACGCACATCCTCGAACGGCTGATCGAGTCGGCACCGCAGTGGGTGGACCGCATCCAGTCCATGCTGCAGAAGAACTCAAGCTCTGCAAGTTCGAGCGTACAAACCCAACTGCAGTCCAGCTCCGATTCGTCGAACAATTTAATGTAACCTTCGCGCACAAGAGAAACCTCCGGGTCAGCATGATAAACCGGAGGTTTTTCGTTGGCGATTGATTGGACCCTAAACCAAGGTTGCGGCGGTCGGCGGGGTCACAGGCGATGCTGTCGTCTAAATGTTGATGTGGCGGTCGGTCAGGCTGGAAGACGATCATTTCCTCACCACCTGCCCTCACATACTTTGGGACACGCCTACATAAAATGGAGTAGGGATGCGCGAGGAACGGCACATCGAGGAGGAAAAGCATTTGAAAGCGAGAAAAGTAAACGTCCGCGCCGTCACGGCAACCGGCATCTGGGTCTTGCTGCTCCTGCTGTTGCCCGCAGGCTATTCTGCCGCTAGCGCCTACGGGAGCGGCCATCAGGTCAATCTGCCCGCACCGCCGGCCAACCATGCCAAAGCGGCGGCGCTGATCGACGTGACGAGCGGCAGGATTTTATTCTCCCAGCACGGGGACGAGCCGCTGAAGATCGCCAGCCTTACCAAGATCATGACGGCGATTGTGGCAATCGAACAAGGCCGGCTGGACGACAAAGTGAGCGTTAGCGTACGGGCCGCCGGCAAGGAAGGATCGTCGCTCTACCTCAAGGCGGGAGAGAAGATGACGCTGCGCAACTTGCTGTACGGCATGATGCTGCGATCGGGCAACGATGCCGCTGTCGCCATCGCCGAGCATGTCGGCGGATCGGTGGAAGGCTTCGCGTACTTGATGAACAAGAAAGCCGAGGAGCTGGGGCTCGCGAACAGCCATTTCGCCAATCCGCACGGATTGGACCAGCCCGATCATTACATGTCTGCCAACGATTTGGCCAAGCTGTCCGCGTATTCGCTGAGCAATCCTGAATTCAACAAAATCGTGGAAACCCGCGTAAAGAAAGCGCCCAATCCGCATGAATCATGGGACTACAAATGGGTGAACAAAAACAAAATGCTGACGATGTACGAAGGCGCCGACGGGGTGAAGACGGGCTATACGAAGCAGGCGCTCCGCACGCTCGTCAGCTCGGCAACGCGAGACGGACAGCAGTTAGCGGCAGTGACGCTGAACGACGGCAACGACTGGAATGATCATCAGGCATTGCTCGACTACGGCTTTCGCCATTTCCCGCTGCAAGAGATCGTGCGCAAAGGCCAGCACATCGAAGGGACACTGTTCGCGGCTTCGCGGCCGTTCCGCTATCCGCTGGCGCAAGGTGAACGCGAAGCGATCGGCTTCCGTCTCGTGCCGTTGTCGACCGCGTCGCTGGAATATACGTTAGGTTATCGCGGGCAGCTGCAAATTACGCTTCATGGGCAGCCTGTCGGCGAAGTGGCGGTCATGGAAAAGCGCTGATCCGCGTGTTTCGAACCGGGGGAGGGGAAACGCATGGTCAACATGATTTGGCTGGGCATGATCGTGCTCAGCGTCGTCTTCGGCGCGGCCAACGGCAGACTGGAGGAAGTGGCGGAAGCCGCCTTCGGCGGCGCGCAGACCGGGGTGACGGTCAGCCTGGGGCTTATCAGCATCCTCGTGTTCTGGATGGGGCTCATGAAGATCGCGGAAGGAGCCGGCCTCGTCAGCCGCTTGTCGCGGCTGCTTGCGCCTGCTGTCAGGAAGCTGTTTCCCGGCGTACCCGAAGGTCATCCCGCGATGGGTTATATCTTGTCCAATATGAGCGCGAACCTGCTCGGGCTCGGCAATGCCGCGACGCCGATGGGCATCCGCGCCATGCAGGAGCTACAGAAGCTGAATCCGCAGCCCGCCGTCGCCACGCCGGCCATGTGCACGCTGCTTGCGCTGAACACGGCCAGCATCACGCTCGTACCGACGACGATGATCGCGATCCGCATGAACTTCGGCTCCGCGCATCCGGCGGAGATCGTCGCTTCAACGCTGCTGGCGACCGCCGTCGCGACCGCGGCGGCTATTCTCGCAGATGCATGGTACCGGAGGCGCAGCAGCGGACCGACGCAAACGCTGCCCCGCAGCGCGGAATCTTCCGGCACGGGCGGAGGCTTGCCGCCGTCGGCAGGAGCGGGAGGCTAGCGGCCGATGCTGATCTGGATCGAGCGCCTCTCCACCTGGATGATTCCCGCTCTTATCGCCTTCATTCCGCTTTATGCCGCCATGAAGAAAGTGCCCGTCTATGAGACGTTCATCGATGGCGCCAAAGACGGCTTCCAGACCGCCGTCGACATCATCCCGCACCTGGTCGGCATGATGACCGCGATCGGCATGTTCCGCGCTTCGGGCGCGCTGGAGATGATCATCGGCGCGATCCAGCCGCTGATGGATCGGATCGGCGTGCCGGGCCAGGTCATGCCGCTGGCTCTGCTACGCCCGCTTACCGGCGCCGGTTCGCTCGCCTTCGTCACCGACCTGATCAAGACGGAAGGACCCGATACATTCGCGTCCAGGGTCGCGGCGACGATCCAGGGCAGCACGGACACGACGTTGTATGTGCTCACCGTCTATTTTGGCGCGATCGGCATCCGCAAAGCCCATTATGCGCTGAAGGTGGGGTTGTTTTCCGACCTTGTCGGCTTCTTCGCCGCCGTCGCAGCCTGCTGGCTTCTGTTCGCGGCGGCATAGCAAAACGTCCATCCGCCCGTTTCGGCGGATGGACGTCAATTCTTATTACGAATGGTTTACGGGTTATTAATGCGCACAGCGTCGACGAAGGTGTTCGCGGTCGATGCTACGCCAGTTGTGAAATATGCCTGATTCAGTTGCGCCACAGCGTTCCGGAAGGGGGCGTCGTCGAACTGAAGCTTGCCATTCACAAAGATGTCGAAGGTGTCTGTCGCAACATCCGCGGACAACACGATTTTGTACCACTGGTTCGCGCTATAAGGCATGATTTCTTGTTCCGTACCTTGGTTGTCGCGATACATCAGCTTGCCGTTCTTCGTCAGGAACACTGGTCCGGCGGTAGAACCGTTCCGCATGCTCGCTTCGAAGTCGGTTAAGGTCGGCTGCATGAACTTGAAGCTGAACGCGACGTTGTGCGTTTGCGCGGGAAAGCTCTTGGACATGGCGGTGGCTCCGCTCGCATTCCCGTCGGTCAATCTCACGCTTCGATTCGCATTGGTCGGATTCGGCCGGACCTCCGGCGTCCCCGATACGACCGTCCAATTGGACGACGGCGGTTGATCGAGGGGATCGCTGTTAAAGTGGTCGACGAAGGCGCCGGTGAAAAATTCGGACGTCCAGGCATAGTTGTTCTCTCTGGCATGGGCCATGAAGCGGTGCTGGAATTGGTTTTCGAAGTCGTCGTCTTTGCGTCCGGCTTTCCAGTCGAACCAGCTGATTTGCTTCTGCTCCAGCACTTGGCCATGCCAGGAGGTGCCGTCCAGCACCTTCACGGCCGTCTGATCAGGCGCATAGCCCCATTCGGTGCAGATAACCGGAAAGGCATTGCGCAGTGTGACGATATTGTTGCTGGAAGTTGTTCCGTACGTGTGGAAGCCGATCGAATCTTTGCCCGCGGCAATATTCAGCGTGACGGACGTATTGTTGCTGATGATGTTCTTGTAAGTATTCACGGTTGGGACGAGATTGTCTTTCATGGAATTTACGCTGAGATGGATAACATGGGTGTTCGGCGCTGCATTGCGGATGATTTCATAAGCTTCGGCAATGCCTTTGAGCTTGGCGTTGTCCAACGTGCCCGGTTCGTTCACCATTTCGTAGAGAACATGCGTGCGATTGGCGTAACGCGGCGCGGCGTGCGTCCAGAACTTCTTCAGCCAGGCAGGATGGAGACTGCCCACTTCGTGATAATCGATTACGGCATACATGCCCGCTGCTTCCGCCGCATCGACGACCTGGTCGATGATGGATAACAGCTTATTCAATTGGGCGTCGTCTTCAATGTCCCAAGACACAAACGTTTTGCCATCCCGAACGGGTTCAGCCTTGTTTTCAAAATCGAACAGCGCGATCCGTCCGGTATTGAGGCCCATGCGTTTCATCTTCAGCCAATTGTTCACATCCATGGCCCAATTTGTCGCGCACGTATCGTCTGGATCGGTCGGTTGCCCGGACGCGCAATAGGCATTCTTGGATACGGTGAGCGGACCGCCGCGCAGCGGAAGACCGGTGTCCGTCTGCACCTGCTTGAAGGTGGCGCCCGGTGCGTTGGCCACAATAACCCGGCCTCTGGCGTTGCTGTCGGCTTTGACGGTTGAAGACGCGGAGGGCAGGATGCCGATCGGTAACAGCAAGGCAAAACTTAAGGCGTACAGTACGAACTTGATCAGGGGACGTGACGACCATTTTCCAGACATCTTGGCAAGCCTCATTTCATTTGATTGTTTGGAAGCGCTTCACTACAAAGGTAACGAATGTTCCGCCCGAACGGAATGTTATTTTGTCGCGGGTGCATGTCATTTGGTAGACGAACAGCGGGCGAGTGACGGGGCGTGGCGATGATAGTTTTTGTAGGCGCGGCTAAACGAGAAGGCATCGGAATAATGTAGCGTGTCTGCGATATCCGCGACCGACATCGACGTTCTGCGAAGGAGTTCGGCCGCGTGCTCCATGCGCAAGCGATGCAAGTATTGCTTCGGCGGTACCCGGTACACCTCGGTAAATTTGCGAGTCAGATAAGAACGGTGCACGTTCAGAAATGCGGCGACATGATCCACGGTAATCCCTTCGGTGAAATGAGCGTCCATATACGTCTTTCCCTTGCGAACCCAAGGTTCGGCACCCTTCGACGGAAGTTGAGCATAACCTGCATGGCCGATCCATCGCCCGAACTGTTTTTCCCGTTCCGTCGGATTGTTTTTCCACACGATCGTCATCCGTTTTCACCCCTGATCCGAGATGGATTGACTCGATTATAAGAAATGCAGGCTCACGGAGCCTATCCATTATTCCGCGAATTCTTTCACGATTCGATGATGCCGGGTGGGTGCCGGGCGTTGACAAGCGGATTGTGAAAATAATCGCGGGATCGTGCATTGGTTGCGGTTATCGCGTTTCTTATAATCGGGGAAGAGGTGAGGACTATGAACCATAACGCCAGGGCGCCCCATGTCGTTCTTGTGCTGACGGACGACCAAGGCTTCGGCGACCTGGGTTGGACCGGGAATCAGGTGCTTCGGACGCCGAATCTGGATCGGTTCGCGGACAATAGCGTAAGATTCGGCGATTACCATGTTGGACCGACCTGTGCGCCGACCCGCGCAGGACTGTTGACAGGCCGCTATGCGAACAGCACGGGAGTATGGCATACGGTCGGCGGGCGTTCGCTGCTGCGGAAAGACGAATGGACGATTGCGGCCGCCTTTCGGGAACAGGGTTACCGCACCGGCTTGTTCGGCAAGTGGCATCTCGGCGACGTCTATCCGTATCGGCCGCAGGACAGAGGCTTCGACACGACGGTCGTGCATGGCGGGGGCGGGATCAGCCAAGTGCCCGACCACTGGGGCAACGATTACTTCGACGATACGTACATGGCGGATGGCCAGCCGAGGACATACGAGGGATATTGCACGGACGTCTTCTTCGAGCAGGCGTTGGCGTTCATCGAAGCCGAGCCCGATCGGCCTTGTCTCTGCGTGATTACGACGAACGCGCCGCATTGCCCGTATAACGTGGAAGAGAAATACGCCCGCCCATACAGGGGCCAAGTGACGGAGGAGCGAGCCCGGTTCTACGGCATGATCGCGAACATCGACTGGAATTTCGGCAGATTGCAGGATCGATTGAAGACAACCGGGCTGGAAGAAAATACGATTCTGATGTTCATGACCGACAATGGGACGGCGGCCGGCGCGACGATGGACAAGGAAGGGTTCGTCACGAACGGATACAACGCGGGGCTGCGGGGCATCAAGAATACGCCGTACGACGGCGGCCATCGGGTGCCGTTCTTTCTGCGGTGGCCGGCCGGCAAGCTGGATCGCGGGATGGAAGTGGACCAGTTGACCTCTCATATCGACTTCATGCCGACACTGCTCGATCTGTGCGCGATTTCGGTCCCGCCGTCGCGAAGCTTTCACGGACGCAGCTTGAAGCCTCTATTGTATGGGGACCGGGGGTCGTGGTCGGAGCGTGCGGTCGTAACGGATTCGCAGCGGGTGACGACGCCGATCAAGTGGCGGCAAAGCGCCGTCATGACGGAGCGGTGGCGGTTGATCAACGGGGAAGCCCTGTACGATATGACCGAGGATCGCGGTCAGACGCGAGATGTTGCCTCACGACATCCCGAAGTCGTCACAAAACTACGGGCGGAGTACGAAGCGTGGTGGGATATCGTATCCACGCAATTCGATGAAGACATCCCGTTCACGATCGGCGACGTATCTCACCCGGACATCGAATTGACCTGCCACGATTGGCGCAACGAGGCGGCATGGGTCCCGCACCAGCAAGGAGAAATCCGACGAGGAGTCGTCGGCGCAGGCTATTGGGAGATCGATGCGGCGCGCGCAGGCGAGTACGTCTTCGAACTGCGTCGTTGGCCGAGTGAAGCGGACCGCGCTATTCGGGCAGGCATTGAGGGCGACGATGTGCCATGGAAGAAGGAGTGGATCGGAGAGCCGGATTGGTACTATTACACAGGCGGAAGCGCGCTGCCGATTCGGGAAGCCGGATTGCGCATCGGGGGCCGGGAATTCACCGCAGCTGTCCAAGGCGAACAGAAGGCGGCTAGGTTCACGGTGCCGCTCGAAGCCGGACCTACTCGGCTGGAAGCCTGGTTCGTCGGCGACGGCGGACTGAAGATGGGTGCGTATTATGTGCATGTAAAATCAACGACGAGGAGCTGAAGGGCATGAGTCCAATGAAAGTATCCGTTTTTACAAAGCCGTGGAAAGACGTTCCGCTGACGGAACTGTGCAAATTCGTGAAGGGAGCGGGCTTCGATGGCGTCGAGCTGTGCGTTCGGCCCGGGTTCCATCTGGAGCCGGAGCGGGCGGAGCGCGGTCTTCCGGAAGTAGCGGCGCATCTGAAGGACTACGGCTTGGAAATTTACAGCGTAGCGGCTCCATTGGATGAAGCGGTGTTCGCCGGCTGCGCAGCAGCAGGGATCGGGGTTGTCCGCACGATGGCGGACATCGGAGACGACGGGTATCTGGCTTCCGTGCGTCGGCACCAGCAATTGTATGCGGACCTGCTTCCCTTAACCGAGAAATATCGCGTCACGATCGGCGTTCAGAATCATTGCGACAAATACGTTTGCAATGCGGCAGGGTTGCTGCATCTGATCGAACGGTTCGATCCTGCGCATGTCGGCGCGATCTGGGACTGCGCGCATAACGGATTGCAGGGCGAAGAGCCGGAGATGGCGATCGATATGTTGTGGTCCCGCTTAAGCATGGTCAATTTCAAGAACGCGTTCTGGATGCGCGCGAACGGCCCGGAGGCGGAGCATCCGGAGTGGAAGCATTATTTTACGACAGGCAATCAAGGGCTTGCGTCCTGGAAGCGGGTCGCCGCCGAGCTGAACCGGAGAAAGTACGAAGGCATCGTCTGCATGACTGCCGAGTACGAGGATCAGGGCAACGTGAACACGTACATTCAACAGGACATTCGGTACTTGAAACGCTTGCTCGCAGGGGAGGCGGAGGCCTAAAATGGGCGCGAAATTCCGAGCGGCCGTCATCGGTGCGGGGGAGATGGCCAACAAGGTGCATTATCCGTCCCTGCATGCTTTGGAGGATGTCGACATCGTCGGCATCTGCGATATCGATGCGGACCGGCTGAACCGGACGACAAGCAAGTACGGCATCGAGCGCACTTTCACGGATTATCAGACGATGGTTCGAGAGATCAAGCCGGATGCCGTGTATGCGATTGGCAATCCGCATACGATGTACGATATTTGGATGTGGTGCCTGAACCAAGGGTGCCACCTGTATATCGAGAAACCGCTGGGCATCACGATTCATCAGGCACGCGCGCTGGCGCATACGGCAGAGGCGAACGGCTGCATCACGCAGGTGAGCTTTCAGCGGCGCATCACGCCGATGGTCGTCCATCTGCGGGACGAAGTGCTGCGGCGCGGACCGATCGTGCATGCGGTTTGCAAGTTTTACAAATCGAATATCGAACCTTTTCTTGGCGCGCGCGATCATATGATGGACGATACGGTGCATTCGATCGACACGCTGCGATGGATTTGCGGCGGCGAAGTGACGAACGTGGAGAGCTTCACGAAGCGGGTGGCGGTGCCGGATATCAACTTCATTTCGGCGACGCTTCAATTTGACAATGGCGCCACCGGCTTCCTGATCAACAGCTGGTCCAGCGGAAAGCGGATTTTCTCAGTCGAAATGCACGCGCCGAACGTCTATGCGGAGGCGGAGCATGAAGGGAAAGGGTACTTGTACGCAGACGGGGATCTCGAAGGGGTCTCCTATGACAGCCGGGCGTTCGCCGGCAGCGACGCGTTTCACGTCTACGGCGGTTTTCAGGCCAAGCATCGGGAGTTCATCGATTGTGTTCGGGCGAACGTGCAGCCTGCTTCGAACTTCATGGACGCTTTGAAGACGATGGAAGTAGCCGAGACCATCCTGGCTCAGTCGCTTCTCGGCGGGAGGTGACGGCATGCTGAAGAACATCCCGGCTTGCCTCCCTCCGGAGTTGATGAAAGCGATGATGGAGATGGGGCACGGCGACGAATTGCTGCTCGCGGACGCCAACTTCCCCGCCGTCGCGAACGGGCGGCGCGTCATTCGCTGCGACGGGCTTACGATTCCGGTACTGCTGGAGGCGATCCTGCAGTTTTTCCCGCTCGACTATGCGGAGCAGTACCGGGCATATCTGATGGAACCGGCAGCCGGACAGCCTCATCCGGAGCAATGGAGCTTGTATCATAAGCTGCTGCTGGCGGCCGAGCCGTCGTTCGGCGGTTTTACGCATTTGGAACGATTCTCGTATTATGAACGGGCAAGACAGGCGTTCGCGATTGTCGTGACCGGCGACCGGACGCCGCGAGGAAATTTGCTGCTGCGCAAAGGCGTTGTGTGAAACCGCGGTGACCATAGAGAGGAGCTTGGAATCGATGGAGAAGAGGCGCTTGGGGCGATCGGATTTGCACGTCGGCGTGCTCGGGGTTGGTTGCTGGCAGTTCGGCGGCGGTTCCTATTGGGGAGCGCAGGACCAACGGGACGTCGATCGGGTCGTACATAAGGCGCTGGATGCGGGCGCGAATTATTTCGATACCGCGGAAGTATACAACGACGGAGAAAGCGAACGTTCGCTCGGCGAGGCGCTGCGCGGGAGAAGAAGCGAGGCGATCATCGGCAGCAAGATCAGTCCTCACCATCTCTATCCTTCCGTTCTTCAGGAGCATTGCGACAACACCCTGCGGCGGCTGCAGACGGACTATCTGGACTTATACATGCTGCATTGGCCGATCTCAGCGCATTCGATCGCGCACTTTACGACGTCCGAGGAAGCGAAGACACACCCGCCGAGTATCGCGGAGGGCTTCGCCGCGTTGGCTGACCTGCAGCGCGAAGGGAAAATTCGCGCGATCGGCATCAGCAATCACGGTACCCGGCAGATGCAAGAAGTGGCGGACACAGGGGTAGAGGTTGCGGCAAACGAAATGGCATATAACTTGTTGTCGCGTGCGGTGGAGGATCGCATCCTGCCGCATTGCGTCGATCAAGGGATCGGCTTTATCGGGTATATGCCGCTGCAGCAAGGTCTGCTTGGCGGCAAGACGATCGAGTCGATTCGGCCGATGCAGGCGCGCTCGAGACATTTTCACCATTCGCGGGGCGCAGGGGCACGGCACGGCGAGGACGGCGCCGAGGCGGAAATTCGCATCGCGTTGCGGCAATTGAACGAAATGGCGGCGGAGCTGGGGGTTCGGCTCAGCGAGTTGGCGCTGGCGTGGGTCATCGCGGGTCGCGGCGTGAGCACGACGATCGTCGGTTGTCGAAACACGGAGCAGCTGGAGGCGAATATCCGCAGCGCCGCGCTGAAGCTGACGTCTGACACGGTGGCGAGACTGAACGCCATTACGCAGCCGGTGTGGGACAAGCTGGGCAACAATCCGGATTATTATGAGAATCGGGAGAACAGCCGGATTCGCTAAGGCGCCGATTCGGGAAAGGAAGCGGCACACTTGGCGAACTTTGTTCTGCGCGTGCAATCTCAGCGACTGGAAGTGAATGCGTTCGGCTACAGGACTTGGGTTGTCGTGCAGCAGGAGAAGACGATCGTGCCGGAACGGACGGCTGTCGTCATCTCCGATATGTGGGATGCGCATTGGAGCGCCGGCGCGACGGCAAGAACCGGCTTGCTGGCGGAGCACGTGAATGCGGCGGTCGAGCTGCTTCGGGAACGGGGCATATTGATTGCGCATTGTCCTACCGACACGATGGACTTCTACCGGGACGATCCGGCCAGGGCGCGTTTGTTGGCGGAAGCTTGCGCAGAACCGAACATTGTCCGCGAGATCGTCGATGTTCCGCTGCCGATCGACCATGCGGACGGCGGGTCGGATACGCTGGATCGCCACGCGCCGGATACGATCGTATGGACGAGACAGTCGCCCAAGATCCGGATCGACTCGAGCCAGGATGTCATTGCCGGAGACGAGGGCGGAAGGTTGTGCGCCTATTTTCAGCGGCGAGGGATCGACACGGTTCTGTATATGGGCGTTCATACCGGAATGTGCATCCTGAACCGGACGTTCGGGATCAAACGGATGAGCGCCTGGGGCATGGATTGCGTGCTGTTCGCCGATCTGACCGATACGATGTACAACCCTGAGCGGCCTCCGTATGTGAGCCATGATGAGGGGACGAAGCTGGTCGTGAGCTATATCGAAAAGTTTTATTGCCCGACGGCGTCAAGTTACCAATTGTAGCTTTTCGGAAGGAAAGCCCCCGGCCTTCATGCAGGCCCCGGGGGTTTTGTGCACAACCGGTTGTCAGGGGCTTTGTACAGTCGCCTCGGAAAATACCCCAACATACGCTAAGCAGCGAAGGTGGCGATATCGTGTTCAATACGATTGTGCTGATGTCGGACCAACATAATCCATTCGTTTCTTCCGTGTATGGACACCCGATCGCCCGGACGCCGAATATGGAGCGGATGGCGCAGCGCGGCACGTGGTTTCGCAACGCGTGGTGCCCATCGCCGCTCTGCATGCCGAGCCGCTCCGCATTCATGGCGGGGAGGCGCGTGCATGAGCTGCAGACTTACAACAACTGCAATCTCGGAGTCTGTGTGGATCCCGCGTCCTACGGCAAGACGCTGGGGGACGAAGGCGTTCATACGGTATATGTCGGAAAAGTCGATGCGTACGATCGTGGTGAGCGGCTCGGCTTCTCCGAGATGCTGCTGCCGGAAGACCGGAATCCGCCCGGAGACGCGCGGATCCGCAGAAGGCCGCTGCAGGTTCGGCATGGCGCGGCTCGGAGGGCGGACGGGTACGGGGTGAAGGAAGAGGCGTTCGACAGCGATCTGGGCAAGGTCGACCGCGCCCTGCGCTGGCTGACGGAGACGGCGCCGGAGCTTGGCAAGCCGTGGACGCTGACGGTGAACCTGGTGAAGCCGCACTCGCCGCAGTGGAACACGCGGGAGTTCTGGGAGAGGGTTCCCGAAGGAGATTTGCCGCGCTGGGGCATGTCGGCGGAGACGGCACAGCATCCGTATGCAGGCGACTTGCGGAAACATTTTTGCACGGAGACGTTTACCGAGGAGCAGACGCGCGGCTTGCGCAGAGGGTATTATGGCAACGTGAGCTTCGTCGATCGGCAGCTTGGGCGGCTGATGGAAGCGATGGACCGGGCGGGGTTAGCCGAGATGACGAATCTGATCTATGTATCGGATCACGGGGAGATGCTCGGCAAGTTCGGGCTCTGGTGGAAATCGGCGCTGTACGAGGACGCGGTGCGCGTGCCTTGCTTCGCGATGGGGCCATCTTTCCGGTCAGGCGCGACCGTCGCGACGCCGGTGGATTTGTTCGATGTGCGGGCGAGCTTGTACCGCTCGGCTGGCGTGTCTCTTCCCGCAGGGGTGACGGGAACGCCGCTGCAGGACATCCCCGCCGACGATCCGAAGCGGGTCGTGTTTGCCGAATATCACGGGCACGGCACCCGTTCCGGCGCTTTCGCCGTGCGCAATCGCGACTGGAAGCTGATCTGGTACGCGGAAGCGCCGCATCAACTGTTTCATCTCGCCGAAGATCCGGATGAGTTGCACAACCGATATGAGGAATGCCGGCCGGAGGCGGACAAGCTTGAGGCGGCACTGCGCAAGATCTGTTCGCCGGAGGCGGAGAATGAACGCGCGCACGAATTCGAAGCGCGGCAGCTCGAACTGCTCGACGCGCATAGAGGGAAGCAAGATTGAGACAAGTTGGCCGCTCTCCCAAGGGGCGGCCATTGTGTTTGTCAGAGGTCGTGTTCAGCATAGTCGACTCAACAGGGTCCGGGTAGCGGTAGTTGGGGGGAGTTAAGTCGAAAATCGACTCAACAGGCCCCAAGGAGCGGTGGACGGGCGGGAGTTAAGTCGAAAGTCCAGGGAGCAGCCAGCCGTCAGCGCCCAACGACACCTACTGCGCCTCACTCCGTCTCGTCCTCCAGCATCATCGTCGAATTTGCCGCAATCTTGTATTCGTTCGGCGTCATGCCGACCAGCTTCTTGAACGTTCTGCAAAAGTAGGAGTAGCTGTGGAACCCGGCCTTCTCCGCCAGGTCGTAGCTGCGATACTTGCCGCTGCGTATCCACTGCTTCGCCAGTTGAATGCGCTGCATCAGAATGTAATCGACAATGGAGATCCCGAGATCTTTCTTGAACAGATGGCCGAGATAAGAAGAACTCAGCTCGATGTGCTCCGCGATCGACTGGATCGTCAGATCTTCTGTCAGCTGCGACTTGATGTATCGAATCGCTGCGGATACTTCCGGGCGAACAGGGACGAGCCGTTCGCGGATTTCATCCCATCTGCGGACGTACGCGGAGAACCAGTCGACGGCTTCGTGAATGTTGACCGCCTCCAGGAAGTCGGGCCAGGGCAGCAGATCAGCGCTCTCGGCCACCGGCTTCCACGCCGGATACGACCGAAGCGCTGCCAGCTTGTCAAGCACGTGTGTGCGCTCCGGCTTGTAATGCACCGTATGCTGCTTCAGCTTATCGCACCAGGATTGAAATCTCACTTCCGAATACGGTTCGATTACGTTCGCAAGCTCTTCGAACAACGCGTCGAGCTTGCCGCCGCGCTCGGGCTGCACGGGCGCAAGCCCTTCCGCAAACACCGGCCGCGCTTGCTCGAGGTAGAAGCGGTGCTGCAGCAGCCGCTTCGCGGCCAGGTACATGTGCGCGATGCGTTCCGATCGGCGGAACGGCTCGCATACGCAGAAGGCCAAGCGAATCTGCAAGTACTTCTCGAGGGCGGCTTGCAGCGCGTCCGCCGCTTGCTGGACGAGCGGCCGGTACGTGTGGAAGGAGGCTCCCGGATCCCGCAGCAGGATGACGAATTGGCCGAAGGCGATCGGGAACAGTTCGCACATGCCCGGCAGAGACTGCTGCAAGATTTCATTGGCGATATCGACCATGGCATATTCGACGAGCGGCCAATCTTTCTCCGGGTAGCGGGACTGAAATTGCGGCAGCCGCTCTGTCAGGCAGTAGATCAGCAAATACAGGTCAGCGTGTAAATTTATGCCGAGCGCCTCGGCTCTGGCATGCATCTCGTCCGTGCTCGAAAAACCGCCGGTGACGATGTTGTCGAAGAAGCTTCTGCGGAGCGGATAATGATAATTGCGAATTAACAGCGTATGACTTCGCTGCGTCTCCTTCAGCGTGGAATCCCGTTCAATCTCCTTGCAGGCGCGATCGAGCGCGGCTTTCATCTCAGTTAGATCGACCGGCGATTTTAAGATATACCCGAGAGCGCCTTTGCGGATCGCTTCCTGGGCATAGTGAAAATCGCGATGCGCGGTCAGGATGATGCTGCGCACGTTCGGATGCTCCTTGCCGAGCCGTTCCAGCAGCATCATGCCGTCCATCACCGGCATCGTAATGTCGATCAAGGCCAAGTCCGGCCGGATCGCCTCGCACTGGGCGAGCGCCTCGGCGCCGTTCGCCGCCTCGCCGGCAATTTCGAAGCCCCAGGAAGCCCAGGGGATCGCTTCGCGAATATGCTCCCGCGCGACAGGTTCGTCATCCACCAACAAGATTCGAATCATCCAGCATCGCCTCCCTTGTTGTCTTATTCGCCGTCCCGGAGCTTGCCGGCAATCGTCGGAGCGGGCAGGCGGATGACGATTGCGGTGCCGGCGCCTTCTCTGCTCGTCAGGCGCATGGCATACGCGCCGCCGAACATGAAGCGCAAACGCCGGTGAACATTGACAATCCCGATACCTCCGGGCCTCCCGTTGTGCTTGCCGCGGTCCTTATCTTCGTCATGGACTCCGGCGATGGATCTGCCGCGTGCCTGAACTTCACAGTCGCTGCCGCCAGCATGAACTTTGTCGCCGTTGGCGCCTGCAACAACGTTGTCGCCATTGCTTTCTTCCCTTCCGTCATCCGCATCGGCGCTGTCCATCGCGCTTCGCAGTTTCGCCAATTTCGTTTCATCCATGCCGACTCCATTGTCTTCAATCAGCAGTTCCCAACCGCCCGCCTCTATGGTCGAACCGATAAACAGCGTGCCGTGACCCGTCAACGGCACAAGTCCATGGAAAATCGAATTTTCCACGAGCGGCTGTAAAATAAATTTCGGAATCGTAAACTCGAGCGTCGCCGGATCGATGTCCTTCTCCAGAACGAATTGCCCCTGGTATCTTGCACTCATCAGCAGCACGTAGCTTTCGATTGCCGCAAGCTCTTCCCGCAGCGTGACCGGCTTAGGCGATGCATCAAGATTGTATTGCAATTGTTCTGTCAGCGAGGAAATAAGCAAGTCGACCTGGTCCAGCAGCCCTTTGCGGGCAAAAATGCCGATCGTACCAAGCGTGTTATAGAGAAAATGAGGCCGTATCTGCGCCTGAAGCGCGACGAAGTCCGCCGCTTTCTTCCGTTCCTCTGTCGCTTTTAAATTTTCGATCAGCACCTTGATTTGAAACGTCATCTTGTTGAAGTGCTTCGCCAGCGCGCCGAGCTCATCCTTGCGCGCCAGCCGGATCGACACATCGAACTGTCCGGCGCTCACCTGGTCCATCGATGCGGTGATTTTCCGGATCGGCCGGCTGATGAAGACGGAGATCGTCCAGGCGATGCCCATGGACAACAGGACGGACAACAGGGCGAGCGGCACAATCAACGCCATAAGTTTGTCCAGCGGCTTGAGCAGCTCCGTCTTGTCCATGACCCAGATAATCTGCCAGCCCAGCAAATTGTTCGCGCTGCGCGTCAGAAACAGCTTGCGGCCGTCCAATGTCGCCTCTGTACGCGTCCAACCGGAGTCGAACAGGGCCGGATCGAGGCCGACGAGACGGAACTTCCGCTCGAACACGTCATAGAACGTGTATTTGCTGTTCCCTTCAATGGGGTCGTTGCGACGATCGAGCATCAAGAGTTCCCCTTGCATCGGGAGCTGGCTCCCAGGTTTGAGCGCTGCATACAGCTGGGGGACATCGATGTCGAGCGCAAGGACGAGCGGCTCTCCTGCGCCGTCGGGAATTTGGATGGCGGCCGTCATGGTACGCTGCGATACCGACGAGTCGTAGGGGCCGAACCAGTAAATTTGGCTCGGTTCCGACATGTCCGCAAGCTGATCCTGAAAATAGTTGTTTTCCAGAAGCGTCCAACTGGTCAGCGATGTGCTGGCGAGCATGTTGCCGTTCTGTATCAGATGGATGTTCTTCGTATTCGGGATGTAATAGACGAGATTGTTTTTGATCCACTTGGCGAATTCCTCATACGACTTCGTTTGCAGGCGAACATCCTTGGAAGCGGATACGAAAAATTGTTGGATATACTTCATATTCAGCTTCAAATATTCATCCGATTTCTGAATGAGCTGGTGGGCATATTCGGATTGCGCGTTCAAGAGCGCGGACGATGCTTGACGATGATAGGCGAATCCGAGCGCTACGATAAGGGTTTCTACCAACACGAATGTGAGCAGAAATAATTTGGATGCGATGCGCATGCGCCGATCGTTCCCCCGCTACTGGATTTTAGCGTTAGTATAGCATAGAAAATTAGGGCGAATCGGTGAATCGCCGAATTGTGAAATTATTCGGGGAATAGTGAATAGGCTTCCTGTCCGGGTCTTCCGTATAATGAATCCATTCTTACAGCCGGGAGTGTAGACGATGGCACCGCTTATGAAACGAATGATGAGGTACAGGCAAAGGCTGCTTTATATCTGGATCGGGTTGTCCTTCTTCATCGCGTTCAAGTATTGGCCGATGTACGGACTGGTCATCGCGTTCCAGAACTATCGGCCAGGCAACGGTTTTCTGGAGGGGCCGTGGGTGGGGTTCGCGCATTTTCAAACCTTTTTCGATAATCCCAACTTCACGCAAGTGTTCATCAACACGGTCCTGATCAGCCTATACCGACTCGTTTGGACGTTCTTCCCGCCGATCCTGCTGGCGATTCTCCTGAACGAACTGCGAACGGAGTGGTACAAAAAAACGGTGCAGACGCTGTCGTACTTGCCGCATTTTCTCTCGTGGGTCATTATTTACGGCATTGCGTTTGCTTTCCTCTCCGAGGGGCGGGGGCTGGTGAACAGCTGGCTGACGACATTCGGTTTGGAAAAAATACCGTTCCTGATGTCCGACACCTGGTTTAGAAGCATTCTTGTCGGCACGGACATGTGGAAGGACACCGGTTGGAGCACGATCATCTACCTGGCCGCCATCGCGGGCATCAATCCAAGCCTGTACGAGGCTGCGGTGATGGACGGGGCGAACAAGCTTCGGCAAATATGGCATATCACGATCCCGGGCATCGCGACCGTTGTGTTCCTGCTCTTCATTCTGAATACGGGCAAGGTGCTGGATGCGGGGCTGGAGCAAATTCTCGTCTTCTACAATCCGCTCGTATACTCGGTAGCAGACATTATCGACACATGGACGTATCGCGTGGGGATCACCGAAGGACGATACAGCCTGGCGTCGGCGGTCGGATTTTTCAAATCGTTCGTCGGTCTGATCCTGGTCATGGCGACGAATTACGCTGCGAAAAAATACAACGATTCCGGCATTTGGTAGGGAGGTCATGCAATGAAACATACAAGAGGCGAACGTATATTCTATACAATCAATGCCCTGTTGCTCGCTATTGTCGGCATCGTGTGCCTGTTTCCGTTCCTGTATGTCATTTCAGTCTCGCTGACGCCGCTGACCGAGGTGATGAAGCACAATGGCTTCCTGGTCATTCCCCGGGATGTGACGTTCGCGGCCTATAAACAAGTATTTATGCAATCGTCGATTCCGCAAGGCTTCAAAAACACGGTCATCATCACCCTGGTGTCCGTCGCGCTCAGCCTTGTCATCACCTCGCTTATGGCTTTTGGGCTGGCGAAGAAGGAAGTACCCGGGCGGAAAATTTATTTGTTTCTCGTCGTCTTCACGATCCTGTTCCATGGCGGCATCATTCCGACGTTTCTGGTGGTGAAGTCGGTTGGACTGCTGAACAGCCTGTGGGCGCTTATCATTCCGAATATGATCGTACCGCTCAACCTGCTGATCATGAAGACGTTCTTCGAACAAATTCCGCCCGAGCTTGAAGATGCGGCCGTGATCGACGGTAGCGGCGAGTACGGCATTCTGCGCCACGTCGTGCTGCCGCTTTCGGCGCCAGTGCTGGCAACGATCGGTCTGTTTTATGCGGTGCAGAACTGGAACATTTACTTTCTCGGCATCCTGTATATCTCGGACCCGCATCTGTACCCGCTTCAGGTGGTGCTGCGTCAGCTGTTTGCGGCACCGGATCCTTCCTTCATGGACGCCGAAGTGGCCGTGCCGCCCGAGACGATGAAGATGGCCGCCGTTGTCGTCAGCACGCTGCCGATCGTCATGGTGTACCCGTTCCTGCAAAAGTATTTCGTCAAGGGCGCCAATCTCGGCGCAGTGAAAGGCTGAGGGAAGGCTTCACGGTTTGGCAAACCTTCATATATGATTAAATCTCAGGAGGTCAGGAAAATGGTAAAGAGGAAAACAGGATTGGCACTTGTTCTTTCGGCAATGTTGGTTATTACGGCAGCTTGTTCGTCGGGCGGCAACAAAGAGTCTCCCGCTGCCGAGTCGTCTGTTTCTCCCGCCGCAACGCCAACGTCTTCAGCTTCTGCAGCGCCGGACGGCAGCGCCGACAAGGAGGACAAGCTTGATTTCTCCAAGCGGATCGCCATCGAGTATGCCAGACAATACCAGCAAACGTTCGAAGAACCGCCGCTTGAGCAAAATCCGGTTAAGCAGCAGATCGAGAAAGATCTGAATATCGACTATAAGGTTTCGGTGACGGCCGGCGATTCCGACGGGTTCGCACAGTTGTTGACGACGCGCGTCGCGACGGGCGATATGCCGGATATTGCATGGGTGAGGCCGCAAGAGATGGAGCGGTTTGCCGAGCAAGGCGTACTCGTACCGCTTGACGAGATGCTGGGCAAGTACTTCCCGGAACTGAAAGCGTCGCGTACGGAGGAAGAATGGTCGTTGTCCAAGGTGAACGGCAAAATCTACAGCGTAACCAGAACGCAGGCGATCGGGTCCATCGTGGCCAACTATATCCGCAAAGATTGGCTGGACAATCTGGGACTGCAAGTGCCGACCACAACGGACGAGTACCTGGAAGTGATGAAGGCGTTCACGTTCAAAGATCCTGACAACAACGGGAAGAATGATACGATCGGTTATACAGCCCCGCTTATCAATCGCGTAACGCAGGGCATGTTCGCCAACGCCTTCGGCTTGCCGCAGATCGGCATCCAAGTCGGCGGCGTGCCGGACGACTGGATCGATGCGAACGGAACGCTCCATTTCGGACCGATATCCGATGAGTACAAGCAGTATTTGATGTATCTCAACGAATTGCAGAAAGCTGGCGTGCTCGATCCGGACTTGCCGACGAACACGAATCAGACGTCGCAGGCGAAGATCATCCAAGGTATGGCCGGCGCCTTCAGCATTCCGAACCCGCATAATTGGATGTTTGAATCGAACCCGAAGCTGCTCAAGCCGATTCTTGAAGCGAATCCGAAAGCGGAATGGGTGCTGATGGACCCGATCAAGGGGCCCGGCGGATCCGGGCATAATACGATTTCGGTGTCGGCGCCGCACCATCTCGTCATTTTCAACAAGAAAGACGATGAAAGAGCGCTCCGGGCGATGTCGTTGCTGAACTACATGGATAACGGTGCGGGAAAACTTGGCTCGGAGATGCTGAATTTCGGCATTAAGGAACTGCATACGGAGACGGTAGACGGCAAGCTGGTTATCAAGAAGGAATTCAAGGATATGAGCAATAATTTCCTCAAGGCTTACAGCATGAGCATGATCGAACCGGATATGGAATATCAGAACTTTGTATTTACGGAAAAGGACCGTGCGGAATTCCAGCAAATCATCGACCACTACAACAGCGGCGTCACGATGGTCAGCCAACGCTACGGCGCTCTGCCGTTCGTGTACGACGGCGACAAGTATGTGGAAGAGATGGGCCTGCGCTTCATGTACGGCCGCGACAGCTTCGACAAATGGGACGATTACGTGAAGACCTTGAAGGAGAAGTACCAATACAATGAAGTTATGGAAGTTCGCAAGCAGGAGCTGCAAAAAATGGGCTTGTTGAAGTGAAAACGTGAAAATGAGCAAGAGAATCAACACCCGACCGTCATTTGGCGGTTCGGGTGTTGTTCTCCCGCGAACGAGGAGAAGGTGCGGCGATGAAGCAGCCGAATATCATTTACATCCTGACGGATGATTTGGGATACGGGGATCTCGGCTGTTATGGCCAGACGAAGATCAAGACGCCTTGTCTCGATCGAATGGCGGCGGAGGGCATGAGATTCACCCGTCATTACGCGGGGGCGCCGGTATGCGGTCCGTCGCGGGCGTGCCTCATGACTGGGCGGCACCAGGGAACGGGTTATATAAAAGGCAACCCGGTGAACGGGAACGACGTGCCGCTGCGGCCGGAGGACAGGACGATCGCAGAATCGCTGCAGACGGCGGGTTACGCCACCGCATGCATCGGCAAATGGGGGCTCGGGAAGGCCGGATCGACCGGTTATCCGACGCGCAAGGGCTTCGATCATTTCTATGGATACGATTCGCACCGCGCCTGTCACGACTATTATCCGGATTTTCTGTGGCGGGGAGAATCGAAGGAGCCGCTTCCGGCAGGCACTTACAGCCATGACGCGTTGACTGCGGAAGCGCTGCGGTGGGTTGGGGAAGCGGCAGAGCGGGAGCAGCCGTTCTTCCTGTATCTGGCTTACACGATCCCGCACGACCCGCATGATCCGCCGGACGACAAGCCATACAGCGATGAGCGTTGGCCGGAGAAATACCGCAACTATGCGGCCATGATTACGCGCTTGGATCGGGATGTCGGGTGGTTGTTCGCGCTACTGGCGGAGAAGGGAATCGACGAGCGGACGATCGTCCTGTTCGCCAGCGACAACGGCCCGGGCAGCACGTACAATGCCGAGAATCGGGATATGGCGCGATTTTTCCGCAGCGCCGGTGACTATCGGGGGATGAAGCGCGACGTCTACGATGGCGGCATCCGTGTGCCGCTGCTCGCGCGGTGGCCGGGCTTTGTCGCGGCGGGCGCCGTCAGCACGCATCTGTCAGCGTTTCAGGACGTGTTCCCGACATTGGCGGAGTTGGCCGGTGCCGCAATGCCGGAAGGGCTGGACGGCATCTCGATGGTCCCGGAGCTGCTGGGTCGGTCTGGCAAACAACAGCGGCGCCACGAGCGCTTGTATTGGGAGTTCACCAACTATGGAGAGTCTGCAGGCGGCAGGCAATCTTGCCTGGATGCCGTGAACGGCTGGAAAGCGGTGCGATACGGCAGCAAGGGCGCTGTCGAGCTGTATGACATCGAGCAGGATTGGGCGGAGACGCACAATGTCGCCTCGGTCCATCCCGAAGCGGCTTCGGAGCTGGCGCGTTACATGGACGAGGTGCGGACGCACAGCGAACTGTGGCCGATGCCGGAGCAGGGGTGGAAGCCGGAAGGCGTAATAGAGTAGGAGGCGGGCATTATGGGAACGCAACAGCAACCGAACATCGTATTTATATTGGTCGACGACATGGGCTGGACGGACGCGGGCTGCTTCGGCAGCGAGTACTATGAGACGCCGCATATCGATCGGCTTGCAGCGGAAGGCGTGAAGTTCACGAATGCGTACGCGAATGCGCCGAACTGCGCGCCGAGCCGCGCGTCGCTGATGTGCGGCAAATATACGCCGCGGCATGGCATTCTTACCGTCAATGCGTCGGAGAAGGGAGAAGCCTGGCAGCGAAAGCTCATCCCGACGCCCAATAAGACCGTGCTCGGACTGGAGCATGCGACGATCGCCGAAGCGTTGAAGGAAGCCGGCTATGCCTGCGGTCATGTCGGCAAGTGGCATCTGGGCGAAGGGCCGCAGATGGGACCGCTCGGCAGGGGCTTCGACTTCAACGCCGGAGGGATTCATAAAGGACAGCCGCCGGCCGGTTATTTCAGCCCCTATGAAATCGCGACGCTGCCGGACGGCCCGGAAGGCGAATATTTGACGGACCGGCTGACCGACGAGGCATTGACGTTCATCGAAGGGCATGCCGACCGGCCGTTCTTCCTGTACTTCGCGCATTATTCCGTTCACACGCCTCTGCAAGCGAAGGAAGAGCAAGTCGCGAAGTACCGGGAGAAGCCCGTGAGCGGCGGTCATCGCCATCCGGTGTACGCGGGCATGCTCGAAAGCACGGACGAAAGCGTGGGACGGGTGATGGCGAAGCTGGCGGAGCTCGGCATCGACGATCGCACGCTCGTCGTGCTGTTCTCCGACAACGGCGGGCTGGGCGGATACGCCGGCGACGGCATCATCGGGCAAGAGGTGACGGACCAGGCGCCGCTGCGCGGCGGCAAGGGGATGATCTACGAAGGCGGCATCCGCGTGCCGATGATCGTCCGCTGGCCGGGTGCCGCCGATGCGGGCGCCGTGAACGAGACGCCGGTCATCGGCTCCGATTTGTTTCCGACTTTTCTGGAAGCCGCAGGCGTATTGCCGGCTGAACGGCCAGAATTGGACGGTGCGAGCTTGATGCCCTTGTTGACAGGTGGGGGGAGCTTGTCCAGAGACGCCTTGTTCTGGCATTTCCCCGTCTACATCCAGGCGCTTCCCGAAAGCCCGAAGATGCGGGCGACGCCGTGTGCGGCAGTTCGGCAAGGGGACTGGAAGCTGATTGAGTATTTCGAGCACGACCGGCTTGAGCTGTACAATCTGAAGGACGATATCGGCGAACGCCGCGATCTCAGCGAGCAATGCCCGGAACAAGCGATGGCCTTGCACAAGCTGCTGCTCGACTGGCGTGAGGAACTCGAGGTCGAGGTGCCGACAGAGCTCAATCCGGCTTACCTGCCGCAGTAAGCTTTGCGCATAGGGGCGGCACTCGCTGTTCATCTTCCACTATGGTATGATGATCGTTAGAGGTGAGCGTCCCAGGTGGAACGACTGCAGAAAATACTCGCGAATGCCGGCGTGGCGTCGCGACGCAAATGCGAGGAATTGATCAAGGAAGGCAAAGTGGCGGTGAACGATATCGTCATTACCGAGCTCGGTGCGAAGGCGGATCCGGCGACGGACGTCATTACCGTATCGGGACGTCCGATCCGCCGCGAGAACAAGCTTTATTTATTATTCAACAAGCCAAAGGGCGTCATTACGACGATGACCGACCCGAAGGGGCGTTCAACCGTGCGCGATTATTTGAAGGGCGTCAAGGAACGCGTCTACCCGGTCGGCCGGCTCGATTATGACTCGGAAGGGCTGCTCCTGTTGACGAATGACGGCGATCTTGCACACAAACTGACGCACCCGAAGCATCACGTGCCCAAGACGTACCATGCGACGGTCGAACGCGTGCCGCACGGCAACGACCTGGAACGGCTCAAGAAAGGCATCAAGCTGGACGACGGCATGACGGCGCCCGCCGAGGCGGAGTATCACGATGTCGACCCGGACGGCAAGTTCGCGACGATCTCGATTACGATTCACGAAGGGCGCAACCGACAAGTGCGCCGCATGTTCGAGGCGATTCATCATCCGGTGACGCGGCTGAAGCGCATCTCCTTCGGCGGTATTGCGCTCGGCGGCTTGCAGCGCGGCAAATATCGCAAGCTGACAGCCGAAGAAATTCGCAAATTGAGGGACGTTGCCGACGGTATCGTCGTTCTTGCGCCGGAAGCGCAGGCTGCTGCGGATGCGGGGATGCGCGAAGAAGCAGAAGATGTCTGAAGTCCGAACAGCGGACACATAATGTTCATAACCGGAGGTCGGGCCCCATTGCCCTTGACCCCGGTATTTTCGTTATAATGGAAAGTATGACGTATAGGGGGTGAACGCGGACATGAAACGACACCGGAAGCTGGTTCAATATATGGTGCTCGCGGCCGTCCTGCTGATCGGCGGATATGCGATCGGAAACACGCTGTTCGCCTCGTCTCCCGTGCTGAAGGCGGGCAGTACGCCTCCGCCGTTCAAACTCGTGGATCTGGACGGCAACGTTCACGATTCGCAGGAATATGCCGGCAAGCCGCTGATCATCAATTTCTGGGGTACGTTCTGTCCGCCCTGCCGCAAGGAAATGCCGGCGCTGCAAGCCGTGTACGAGGAGTGGAAGGACAAGGGCGTCGAGCTCATCGGCATCAATCTGAGCGAAGACAAGCTGAGCGTGCAAAATTTCGCGGACCAAGTCGGCGCCAAGTTCCCGATCCTGCTCGACCGCAACCGGCAGACGGAACGGGCTTTCGGCCTGAAGCAGTATCCGACGACATTCTTTATCGGCCCTGACGGCAAGATCTCGAATATTCTGATCGGCGGACCGCTGACGGAAAGACAGATCGCCGGCGAGATCGACAAGATTTTGAACGCGAAATAGCAGGCGGGGTGAGAGTTTGCTCCGCAAACTCCCTATTAGAGGAGGCAAGATCCGTTGTTCTCGAACACCAAATGCGAATGTGGACACCAGAACCATGTAGGCACGGTGCTGTGCGAATATTGCGGCAAACCGCTGATCGAGTCGGAAGGGAATTCGGACGAGCCGCTGGAGATGCGGTATGACGGGGTGGCGCGCCGTTCGCAGAAGGCGAATCCGGATATTGTCGACCGGATCTGGAACTTCTTCTCCTCCGTCAAGGTCGCCGTCTGGCTGATCGTACTGACGCTCATCGGCGCGGCATTGGGGACGAGGTTTCCGCAAGAAGATACTTTCCTGAATCTGCACACATACCAGGAATTTCGCGATTTCTACTCATCGGAGTATGGTACGGCCGGCCTCATTTATCATGCGCTCGGCTTGTCTCGGGTGTATCATTCCTGGTGGTTCATCGGGCTGCTCGTCATGATCGCCACCTCGCTGGTCATCTGCAGCCTGGACCGGGTGCTGCCGCTGTATCGCGCCTTGTCGAAGCAGCAGATCCGCAAGCATCTGCAGTTCATCACGCGGCAGCAGGTCGTCTATCAGGGACCGGAGCCCGCGGACTCCGGCTCTTGGTTGGATCGGCTGGAACGGGAGCTGAAGAAGAAGCGCTTCAAGGTGCTGCGCGACAAAGATGCGCTGATGGCGGAGAAGAACCGCTTCAGCCGCTGGGGCCCGTACATCAATCATATCGGGCTCATCATTTTCCTGCTCGCCGTGCTTGGAAGAGGCGTTCCGGCCTGGAACATGGATCAGTACATCAGCCTTGACGACGGAGAGACCGAGCAGATACCGGATACGAATTATTATGTGAAAAGCGAGAAGTTCACCGTCGAATATTACACGGACGAAGAATTGCCACCAACGTTGAAAGGCACGATGCGACCGAAGCTGTTCAACACGAAAGCGACGCTGTACGCGTGCACGGCGCGCTGCGACGACCCTTCGCAGGAGCCCGAATTGAAGCAACTGGTCACGCACGACATCCAGATGAACCGGCCTCTGTCCTATCACGGGTTGAAGCTGTACCAGTACGATTTCCGGCAGCAGCCGCGTCTGATCTCGGTATCTCCGACGATTACGAATAAGCGGACAGGGGAAACTTTCGGCCCGTTTGAGCTGCCGATGCGCAATCCGGCATTGACATATGAGGTAGGTCCTTATACGCTGACATTAAAGGACAAATTTATGGATTTCGGCGGCTTTGACGATGAAGGCAGACCAATGACGAAATCGCGGGATCCGAACGCGCCTGCTTTCATCTTTCTCGTGAAGGGTCCGAATTTGCCGGCTACGGGCGATACGTATATTTATTTTCCGAAAGAGAACGACAAGATCCGCTTCAGCCAGGACGTGCTCAATCAAGCGATCGCGGACAAGCTCGAAATCCGGGTGCACGACATGAATAACGTCGTATTCTCGGTCTATACGACAACGCTGAACGTAAGGAAGGACCTCGTCATGCCGTTCGTCTGGTCCGGGGCCGTCATCTTCATGATCGGGGTCATCATGGGGCTGTACTGGAACCATCGGCGCATCTGGCTGCGCATCGATGACGGCGTGCTGTCGCTCGGGGCCCATACGAACAAGAATCTTTACGGCCTGCGGACGGAAGTGGCGACGGCGCTGAACAAATCCGGCTTGCCCGTCTCCGAGAAATCGCTCGATAACAGGAGGAAATCCCATTGAGTATGCTCGATATCAGCCGCGATGCCTTGATGGCCGCGCTGCTGATCTATAGCGCTTCATTCATTGTCTACATGATCGCCGTCGGAGGGAAAAAATGGAGCAATCGCGATCCCGAGGCACACACGCGCAGATGGGGCTGGATCGGCTTCGGGTTCGCTGCAGCCGGCTGGGCCGCGCATGTTACCTTCTTCATCACGCGCTGGATCGCAGGCGGCCATATTCCGACCAGCAACATGTACGAATTTATGACGATGCTGGCGATGGCGATCATGACGGCATTCATCGTCATCTATCTGATTTATCGCAGCGCATTGCTCGGCGCGTTCACCTTGCCGCTCACCGTGATCGTCATTGCATATGCCTCGGTCTTTCCGTCCGAGATTCAGCCGCTCATCCCATCGCTGAACTCCAATTGGCTTCGTCTGCACGTCACGACTGCAGCGCTCGGAGAAGCGTTCTTCGCCGTCGGCTTCGCCGCGGCGCTCGTGCAACTGCTGCGGGTGATCGACTTCACGCGCACGGACAAGGCGGGCAAGAAAGCCCGCAGATGGGTCGAGAGCTTCCTGCTCGTCATCCTGATCGTCGTCGGCTTCCTCGTCTCGGTGTTCTCCTTCCGGCTCGCCGGATACGAGGCCGTGTTCAAGCAAGAGTCGACGAGGGTCGTGCAAGGCCAGGAACAGACGATCGTCAGCCAGGTGAAGTATGGCCTGCCGCCGATCGTGAAGCCGTACAACAGCGAAGCCGTCCAAGTCGATTCGTTCCTCGGTACGAAGGAATCGCTGCTTGCGGCCGCGCCATGGATGAAGGGCGTCAACTCGGGCCGCAAGCTGAACACGATCATCTGGTCCGTTCTGTCGGGTCTGATCTTGTACGGGCTGCTCCGGCTGATCGCGCGCAAGCAGCTCGGCGCCGTCATTTCGCCTTACTTGTCGGACATCGATCCGGACGATCTGGATGAGATCAGCTACCGCTCGATCGCGATCGGCTATCCGATCTTCACGCTAGGCGCCTTGATCTTCGCCATGATCTGGGCGCAGGTCGCCTGGTCCCGGTTCTGGGGATGGGATCCTAAGGAAGTGTGGGCGCTCATCACCTGGCTGTTCTATACAGCCTACTTGCACCTGCGGTTGTCGCGGGGCTGGGTGGGGGCCAAGTCGGCGTGGCTGGCGGTTATCGGCTTCCTCGTCGTGTTGTTCACGCTGATCGGCGTCAATCTCGTCATCGCCGGGCTGCATTCTTACGCAGGGGTATCCTAATAGCACATACAAGGAGTGTAGCGAATGAGTCAGGGCAACCGTATTCTGGTAGTCGACGATGAAGAACGCATCCGTCGTCTGCTCCGCATGTATTTGGAGAAGGAAGGCTATCTCATCGAGGAAGCCGAGGAAGGGGAGAGCGCGCTGCGGATGGCGCTGCAGGAGGAGTACGACCTGATCGTGCTCGACCTGATGCTGCCGGGCATCGACGGCGTGGAAGTGTGCACCCGCCTGCGCCAGCAGAAGGCGACGCCGGTGCTCATGCTGACGGCCAAGGGCGAGGAGGTCAACCGCGTGCAAGGCTTTGAGGTCGGGGCCGACGACTACGTCGTCAAGCCGTTCAGCCCGCGCGAGGTCATCTTCCGCATCAAGGCGATTCTGCGCCGTTCTTCGGCGACGGCATTCCTGTCCAAGGATCTGAACGCCAGCAACAATATTGTATTCCCGCATCTGGTCATCGAGCACGATGCGCACCGGGTGACGGCAGGCGGCCAAGAAGTGAACCTGACGCCGAAGGAATATGAATTGCTGCATTACCTGGCCAGCTCGCCGGACAAGGTGTTCTCCCGCGAAGAACTGCTCAAGGATGTTTGGAACTATGATTTCTTCGGTGATTTGCGCACGGTGGATACGCATGTGAAGCGTCTGCGCGAGAAGCTCAACCGCGTATCGGCGGAAGCGGCGCTCATGATTACGACCGTCTGGGGCGTCGGCTACAAGCTGGAGGCGGCGAAGTAAGCGATGGCCATCTGGCGGACCGTAGTCGGCAAGCTGTGGCTTACGATCATCGCGCTCGTCGCGGTCGTCATTACGACCGTGGGCGTGTTTCTGCTTCAATATATCGATCTGCAATTCGCGGATCCGAACAAAATCAAGCATCTGTTCATCTATACGGGCGTCGTGGGCTTCTTGCTGACGACGTTCTTCGCGTTCTTCCTGTTGACGAAGATCACGCAGCCGCTGCGCGAGATGAAGGACGCGGCGGACCGCGTTGCGCAAGGAGACTATGCGACGCGCGTGACGATCCGCTCATCGGACGAGATCGGGGAACTTGCGAATACGTTCAACCAGATGGCCTCCGAGCTGGATAAGCTGATCCGCGACTTGCAGCACGAGCGGGACCATCTCAGCAGTATGCTGCGCAGCATGACGGATGCCGTCATCTCCTTCGACGCGGACGGCGGGATCATTCTGACCAATCCGCAAGGCAAGAGCTTGCTCGAGGATTGGAGCGTGCTGCAATGGGACGAGGAGGAGGATGCGGCGAATCGGATCGGTCAGGTGCCGGGCCCGCTCTTGGAGACGTTCCACAACGTGATCGGCGGCGGCAGGGAGATGTCGGCCAAAATTCAGGTGCAGAGCGGCGTGTGGTCGGTCGTCATGGCGCCGCTGGCCGCGGCGGAGTCCGTGCGCGGCGCCGTGGCGGTGCTGCGCGACGTGACGGAAGAATATCGGCTGGATAAGCTGCGCAAAGACTTCGTCGCGAACGTCTCGCACGAGATTCGCACGCCGCTGTCGATGGTGCAAGGCTATAGCGAAGCGCTATTGGACGATATCGCGTCCACGCCGGAGGAACGGCAGGAGCTCGTACAGGTCATCCACGACGAATCGCTACGCATGGGGCGGCTCGTGAAGGATTTGCTCGACTTGGCGCGCATGGAAGCCGGGCACCTGGAATTGACGCTGCAGCAAGTGGATGTGAATGCGCTGCTTGGGAGGGTGTACCGCAAATTTTCCGCCCTGGCGAAAGAACGGGGCATCGCGCTGGTCCGGCCGGAAGACGATCCCTCCCTGGCGCTGCAAGCGGCCGACCCGGACCGGCTCGAACAGGTGCTGACCAACTTGCTTGACAATGCGCTGCGCCATACGCCGGCAGGAGCAAGCATCCGCATGGACGTGCAGCGCAAAGAATCGTCGCGCGGCAGCCGTCTGCTGGAATTCACGGTGGCCGATGAAGGTATCGGCATTCCGTCCGCGGATCTGCCTTATATATTCGAACGCTTCTATAAGGCGGATAAAGCCCGCAAGCGGGAATCCAGCGGCGCGGGCGGGACGGGACTCGGCCTTGCGATCGTGCGCAATCTGGTGGAGGCGCATGGAGGCAAAATCCGGGCAACCAGCGAGCTTGGCAAGGGGACGACGTTCACGTTCACGATTCCGGTCAACGGCAAGCGGAGCGGCAGGCGCAGATAACATTCGCCCGGAGCGCGTCTGTCATACGCGAACAATAAGGTCTCGAAGGGGCTGTCCGAATGCCTTGGCATCGCAGATGGATTCATTACTTCTCGGGTATGAGGAATGACGAGATCAAGCTTTCGAAGGAAGCGTATATTACGCTGCTCATTCATGGATGCTTCCAGGTTGGGGCATCCATGTCGGCTTTATTTCTCAATTTATACTTGTGGCGGTTGACGGAAGATTTGAGGGTGAACGGATTATTTAATATGATCATGTACGGGGTGACCCCGTTCGCCTTCGCAATCGGCGGATGGATCGCGAAGAAGCGCGATCGCATGGTCACCTACCGGCTCGGCATCGTAATGATCGCCTTGTTCTTCATGAGCGTGATCGTCGCGGGGCGTTATGTCGCTGCATATTATCCGCTATTCGGGCTGTTATACGGGATGGCGCTCGGTTTGTATTGGGTCGGCTATATCGTGTTGATGTACGATGTCACGGACGTGCGCAGCCGGGCGAAGTTCCTGGCGACGAACATCATCGTGTTCAACTTCGCCGGCCTTGTCGGACCAGCCTTATCCGGGTATCTGATCGGGCAATTCGAGGGTCTGAAAGGGTACGTTGTCACGTTTTCCGTCGCTTGCTGCTTGTTCGCCCTCGCCTCCTTGTTCAGTACGAGGATCCGCCAAATCCGTTCGAAGCGCCGCACCTACTATTTCAAATATTCGCTGCTTATGATGAAGCGCGACCGGGTATGGGTCCGCGCCTTGTTCAGCTTCTTCTTCCTCGGACTGTTCCAGGGCATCATGCTGTTTCTGCCGAATATATTGCTCTATCAGACGATCGGCAGGGAGGACCGGGTCGGACTTCTGGCGGTTCTGTTCGCGTTGCTCATGATCATGACCGGATTCGTGCTGTCGCGCCGGTCGAATCGCAGCAATGTGCGAGGGGAACTGCTCGTGTCGTCCACTTGCGTGATCGCCGCTTCCTGCTTGCTGCTCGCGGACGTATCGGCATGGACCGTCATCGGCTATATGGTCGTGTTCTCTCTGTTCAACCCGGTAACGGTCAACACACTGACATCCTACTATTACGGACTGATGGACTTTCTGCCGCTGAAGGGCAATTTCCGCATCGAATCGGTCGTGCTGCGGGAATTCTTCCTGAACGCGGGGCGGGTCATCTCGATCCTGCTGCTGATCGTACTGGCGGGAGAGCCTTCCTCCGCCTTGCTGCCATATGTGCTCATAGGCACCGCGTTGCTGCAATACGTCATGATCGCGTTCGTGAAGCGGGACTCCGTTAAGAGATAACATAAACCTTTCCATAATCATACAATTCTATGCTATCCGCGACGTAGCGGACGTCGTTCCGTTTCAGGTGGATCACCGTTCGTAGTCGGCCCAGAATGACAAGCTTAGCGGATGGCCGAGGTCCTCCCATTCATCCCGATAGCGGTACAGATCCTGACGCAATGTCTGCACCGTCGATTCGTATGCCGGCAGCCCATGCAAATTGTGCCGTTCTTCCGGATCATGAACGAGATCGAACAGCTGGGTCGTTCGAACTGCGCCGGCATATTCGATTAATTTGTAACGGCGGTCCTTGACGCTTCTGATGAGGTCGCAATAGGCGAAATACAACGAATCCCGCACCGAGCGTGTCGGATCTTCCAGCAGGGGGCGCAGGCTCTTGCCTTCGACGGAAGCGGGAACGGCAATGCCTGACAAGTCGCATAAGGTGGGAAACAGGTCCAGCAAGTAAACATATTGTTGGAGCCGAAGCCCTGCAGGGATCCCCGGGCCGGATAGCAGCAGCGGTACCCGGATGCTGTGTTCGTAATGACTTTGCTTGCCTATTAGCCCATGCTGCCCGACTGCAAGTCCGTTGTCTCCCGCGAGCACGATAATCGTATTGTCCAGTTTCCCGGACTGTTCAAGCGCCGCGAGAATACGGCCAATTTGCTCGTCGAGATGGGTGATCATCGCGTAGTACTCTGCGATATGCCTTCGAATCTCCGATTCTTCACGCGGGTAAGCAGCCAGCTTCTCGTCCCGAATCTGGCTGACTCCATATTCGAACGGGTGTTGGTCCATGAAGTTGGCCGGTAGCCGGATCGCTGCGGGATCGTACATATCCTTGAACCGCTGCGGCATGCTCCGCGGATCATGGGGAGCCAGATAGGACACGTACATCAAGAAGGGCGAAGCCGAATCGTATGCCTGAATGAAGTCGATGGCCGCGTTGCTCAGATGCTCGGACGAATGGCCGCCGCTTGCATAGTAGTCGCAATGAACCTTCGTCGTCTGATTGCTGTGCATGAAATTAGGGGTAAAGCGGATTTGATTGTCATAGGCGCCTGTCGGGTCGAAGTCGCACATGGGTACGTTCCAGTGGTCCCACATGCCCCCGAAAAAAATGTTGCCTCCGTCGGTGAAGCTGCGCGCGTAAGAACCGGTTCCGTTATGCCATTTGCCGGTCCCGAACGTGCGATATCCAGCATGTTGGAAAGCTTCCCCCAGAGTCGTATATTGCTTGGATATGCCTTGCCCTTCCCGTTCAATATGAAACAGCGTCCTGCCCGTGTGCAGCATGGCTCTGCTCGGCATGCATACGGCTGCGCTGGTGCCGCCAGGGATATGGGCTTGCGTGAATGCGGCACCGCGAGCGGCGAGGGCGTCCATGTTCGGTGTGTGTATTTCTGTATTCCCCAAGGCGGCAATCGTGTCAAAACGCTGATCGTCGGTGAACAAGATTACAATATTCGGTTTGTTGGTCATGTTGATTCCTTCCATTCAAGTGTAATTACATTTAGTATAGGGGAGAGGGGAAGTTTGTAAAATACTCCGACTGGTCAATCGGATGTCAAATTTGGTGCATCTATTACGACAGTGGGAGATAGATCCAGAGGAAGGGGAGGCTGTATGGCGGCGAAGAGACGGAATTCAGACATTCGGGGCGATGGTCCGAATGGACAAAGCGTGAATGGGCAAAGCGGCTTCGAAGAGCTCGTTGGCCGCATCTCTTCTTCCTGTCGTTTAAAGATACATACCTGCTATCATGTGAAGGTTCCTCGGCATTGGGAGATACGCGACCGCATCAATGCGGACTATCATATCGTGTTAGTCTTAAGCGGACAGGGAGACTACCTCGCCGGACAAGGAGAGACGGCCGTCCGGATTCCATTCGAGAAGCATAAGCTTATTTTCATCAGCCGCGGCATGCTCCATAACGCTGAGCAGAACCAAGAAGACCCTCCGGTCATTATACCGGTTCGCTTCGGCTTGTACGATTGCCGGACACAGTTGCCTGTTGAAGAAATGCTTGCGCTTGCCGAGCCATTCAGCTTCTCCTTCGTCCCGAAACAGCGATTCCTGTTTCAACAGTTATTCGTGCGATTGCATGACGCATATTCGAATGAGTGGGCATATAGAGACCAACTGTGCGGAGCCATTCTGGGTGAAATATTGTTCCGGTGCGCAGAGGAACTGAAGAGTGCAATTACCGTCTATCAGTGGGATGCAAGGATAGAAAAGATGAAGCGAACTATCGACGAACATCCGGAAGTGCACTACACGCCTGCGGAAATGGCGGAGCTCGCCCAATTGTCCGAGAAATATTGCCGCAAGTTATTTATCCGGCAATATGGCATGACTCCGATGGCGTACCAAACGAAGGCGAGGCTGGAATATGCCAGCTTCATGCTCACAGACAGCAATCAGAGCGTCAAAGAAGTCGCTATGACATTAGGGTACCCGGACCCGTACACCTTCTCGAAGCAATTTAAGAAGCAGATGGGGCATTCCCCGGGAGTTCCAAGGCAGAAGGCGAACTAGTAGAGTACTGCTGAAATACCGTAATCAGTCCTGCCATCTTGACAACCCGGTTGCGGCGAACGAGAAGACTGCCGGCCCTAACCGGACAAAACCCGGTTACAGCATCTCAGCCACTACGCATGTTCGCCCTAACCGGGCAAAACCCGGCTACAGAATCTCAGCCACTACGCATGTTCGCCCTAACCGGACAAAACCCGGCTACAGCATCTCAGCCACTACGCATGTTCGCCCTAACCGGACAAAACCCGGTTACGGAGCTTGAGTCATGTTACTTCAGGATCGACGAATAGGGGCGAGCTTGACGAAAAATGCGAAGACACGGGGAGCGATGTTGGAGCCGCTCCCCGTGTCTCTATTGTTTCAACTTAATGAACTAGAACAACTGGATTTCTTTGGCGCTGTTCAACTCCGGCAGAGCGACCAGTTGGCCGATCACTGCCTTCGGCACGTCTTTGTCGACGCCGAGCACCATGATCGCTTCGCCGCCGATAACCTTGCGTCCGACCTGCATCGTGGCGATGTTGATGCCGCTGTCGCCCAGCAGAGTTCCGACGCGTCCGATAATGCCCGGCTTGTCGTGATGCGAGATGAGCAAGAGATGCCCTTGTGTCTCCACGTCGACGGGATACTTGTCGATCTGCGTGATGCGCGCGCCGAATCCGTTCAGCAGCGCGCCGGCGACGACGCGTTCTTCCTTGCTCGACCGCAGCGTGACGCTGACCAGGTTCGTGAAGCCTTTGGTTGCTTGCGTCGTCGAGACGGTAATGTTGACGCTGCGGGACTTGGCCAGATGCATGGCATTGACGACGTTCACGACGTCCGCTCCGAGGTGGTGGGCGAACACGCCCTGCACGACGTAACGGGTCAGCGGAGCGGTGTCTACGTTCGCGAGGTCCCCGGCATACGTAATGGCGATTTCATTCACGGGACCGTCCGTGACCTGCGCTGCGAAGCTGCCGAGCTTCTTGCCGAGCGTAAAGTAGGGCTCCAGCTTGGAGAGAACGTCGCCCGGCACCGGCGGCATATTGACCGCGTTCTTGAACGGTTCGCCGCGCAAGATGTGCAGCAGCTGCTCCGATACGTCGACGGCCACGTTTTCCTGCGCTTCGATCGTCGAAGCGCCCAGATGCGGCGTTACGATCACTTTCGGATGGTTCAGGAACGGATGATCCGGCGCCGGCGGTTCTTCCTCGAAGACGTCGAATGCGGCGCCTGCGACCACGCCTGCGTCAATCGCCTCGATCAGCGCCTTCTCGTCGATAATACCCCCGCGCGCGCAGTTGACAATGCGGACGCCGGGTTTGATGCGGCTGAATTGCTCCTTGCCGATCATGTGACGGGTTTCCGGCGTGAGCGGGGTATGAACGGTAATGAAATCGGCGTTATGCACGACTTCATCGACGCTGGCGAGTTTTATGCCGAGCTTCTCGGCACGTTCTTCCGTCAGGAACGGGTCATAGCCGTACACGGTCATGCCGAACGCCTTGGCGCGGGAAGCGACTTCGCTGCCGATCCGGCCCATGCCGAGCACGCCCAGCACTTTGTTGCGGAGCTCTACGCCGACGAACGATTTACGATCCCAAACGCCGCCGACGGTCTTCAGATAAGCTTGCGGAATATGGCGGGCGAGCGCCATCATCATGGCGAAAGTATGCTCGCAGGTCGTAATCGTGTTGCCGTCCGGTGCATTGATGACGATAATGCCGCTGCGCGTGGCGGCGTCGAGGTCGATGTTGTCGACGCCTACGCCGGCTCTTCCGATTACTTTCAGGCGCTTGCCTGCCGCCATGATGCGCTCGGTCACGCGGGTTTGGCTGCGGACGAGCAGGGCGTCGTATTCGCCGATGATCGCGACCAATTCGTCTTCGCTGAGTCCGGTCTTCTTCTCCACGGCAATATCGGCTGCCTCCGTCAGCAGCGAAATGCCCAAATCGCTGATCGGGTCCGATACCAAAACTTTAAACATGTGCCCTCAATCCCCCTCGTTCAATTTTACTATTTTATAGGAAAATTCCGTACGATGCAATGGCTAAACTGCGACAATATTCGTACATCGCCCGCGAATTTACCGTTCCGATATGAAAAAGGGCAGCTGCGGAAGCAGTTCGTTCGCGTAAAGCGATGCCCGGTTGGACAAATAATCGCCGCTGCGCACCGCATCGGTGCCGGTGAGCAGCTCCGCGATGGAGCCGATCGTCGTCTGCTTCATTTTGCCGGCTTGGCCGGATTGAATGAATTGATCGATTCTCGCCGTCAAGTCATGAGGCAAAAATTCGGTGAACGATTGGCTGCCCGACAAAAAGTCGGCGGAAACTTTGTTCTTGACGATCAGGGGCAGCGAATTCCAATGGTCCAGGTTTAAAATATTCGGCGTATGATATTCGCCGGGAATGTCAGGATTGACCGTCGCGCCCCACTTCAGCATCGACGTGTAATAATCGTTCTGACCGTCCAGCGCGTACTTGCGTCCTTCCGTGAAGAATGCTTGCCCGTTCATTTGCCGAATCAATTCGTCAGAACTCATCGCGCCCGCATTTTTGGCCAATGCGGAGAAGCTTTCCGAGAACAGCTTAAGGCTCTTCAGGTAATCATTCTGCGCTTCAGTCAGCAATGGCGAAGAAGGGGAGATGAAATCGACCTTGATTTTGGCGTATTTCGCATCCGCCGTCTTTGCCAATTCTTTCAGGGAAGCGGTCAAATCGACAGAAGGATCGGCTTTCCACTTCTCCAGAGAAGAGAACCACTCGTTTTCAAATTCACGATAGGGCAAAAATACGGTATGATAAAAAGAAACGAGGTCCTGCTGCTGGTAGGCGTTCGCAGCGGCAGGCGAAGATTGGGCTTCGGTCGTCGCCGCTTCGGTCAGGTTGGCGCGGACGCGGTCTCCGCCGATTTTGACGCCGTAGAAGAAGGCGCCGATGGCGATCACGAGCATGAGCAGGAACATGAGCGAGAAACCCAGATCGGTACGACTCAAACGCTTATCCATAATTACTCCTTTGGACGGTCGGATTTGAACGGCTGGCAACAGGTGAAAATACACGCGAACATAGAGGGACCATGAAAAAATTCGACTTCCGCAAAATCAAATTCCGCCAAGTTTCCGTCGATGAATTAGATGACAGGATGCTGCTGATCAATTTGTATGCGACGCAACTGATTACCTTCATTATCGGCTTGGTCTGGCTTTTTTTTCAGGGGCGCAATCCGATTCGCGTCCTGCAGCTGCCGACAGGCGGAAAGTTCGCCTTATGGGGCGCCGGGCTTGCCGTTTGCGTACTGGCGGTCGACTATATGATCTCCCGCTGGGTACCGGAAGAAGCGGCCGACGACGGCGGCGTCAACGAACGGATCTTCCGCGCTCGCCCCGTGTGGCACATTGCCGTCATTTGCATCGTCGTCAGCTTCTGCGAGGAGTTGCTGTTCCGCGGCGCGATCCAGCATGCGATCGGCCCTTACTGGACGAGCATCGTCTTCGCCGCCATTCATGTCCGTTATTTGCGCCACTGGATTCCGACGGGACTCGTATTCTCCATCAGCTACGGGTTGGGCTGGATCGGGCTGCATACCGGCACTTTATGGGCGCCGATCGTGGCCCACTTCCTGATCGATTTCATGATGGGCCTCATCATCCGCTTTCGGAGGGAATCTGCATGAACGAGAACGATACCTCATCGTCGTCGGTCTGGTCGCGGTATCGTCAAGCGAAACAAGAAGCGTTGGCGAGCCCCGACGGCAATGAGGCCCCCGATTTGACGCTGGAAGAGCTGGAACGGGCGATCGCAGAGCTGGCCGCGTCTTCAGGCTTGTCCGAGACGGGGATGCCGCCGCGGTCCACCGTGCATCCGGTGAAGCGGCACGCCGTTTCTATATGGTTCTATTCGACCTTGCTCTTCCTGTTCGCTGCGCTCGTCATCGGAATGATCTGGTGGGGCCGCGAAATGTACGGATAATTCGTTCCCGTCACCGCTTACTCGCCCGGCTGAGTCAGCTCGATCGCGTTCGGATCGACGAAGCCGTATCCTTTATCCTCCAATTGCGTCAGCAACTCGTCCAATGCTTCGGCCGTCCACGGCAGCTCGTGCATAAGAATGTTGCTGCCGGCGTGCAGCTGCTCCATGACATGACCGATCACCGCCTGCGGCTTGTCCTTCACGTTCTTGCCCAAGTTCCAATCCAGGGATCCGTTGGACCACGTCATGTACAGCAAGCCGTTCTCTTTGGCCACGGCACGAACGGCATCGTTCGAAGAGGCAAAGGGCGGACGGAAGAAGACGGGCGTCTTGCCTACCGTTTCTTTGACCAATGTCTGGACCGATTCGATCTGCGTGCGGATTTTGTCTTCCTTCTCCTTGCCCAGCTCGATATGGTCGTAGGAATGGTTGCCGATGATTTGTCCGCGGTCGTCGATTTCCTTCAACAATTCGGGGTGCGCTTTGACGCGGTAGCCG